>NZ_DASUSQ010000036.1:0-92067 GCF_036375055.1 Umezawaea sp. | reverse complement strand
ACGCGGCGGACAGGATCCTCCTGGACGGCTCAGGCGCAGCCCGCCAAAGACGGGCCTTCCAACAACGAGGAAGCCTCAAGGACGTGGTCACACTGCTCATGCGGCAAACAGCGCACCCATGACAAGTAGCCCGACCAAGGGCGAATCGAGGGGCCCCGAGTCACATCGGCCACCCCTGCTGGAACCGGCAGCCACCCGATCCGACGGGACTGACAGCTGCCCGATCCAACGAGGACCAGCAACCCGGTCCAACGAAACGCAAAGGGCCCGCCTGAAAACCAGGCGGGCCCCACGCACAAGAACTCACACGGTGAAACCGAGAGCCCTCAACTGCTCCCGCCCATCATCCGTGATCTTCTCCGGACCCCACGGCGGCATCCACACCCAGTTGATCCGGAAGTCGTCCACCAACCCGCCGCCGGGCCCACCGGTCAACGCCGCACGCGTCTGGTCCTCGATCACGTCCGTCAGCGGGCACGCGGCCGACGTCAACGTCATGTCGATGATCGCGATGTTGCCCTCCTCCACCCGGAGGTCGTACACCAGCCCGAGGTCGACCACGTTGATCCCCAGTTCGGGGTCCACCACGTCCCGCATGGCCTCTTCGAGGTCGTCGTACGCGGCGAGGTCCGCCTTGGGAGCGGGCGGTACGGGCAGTCCTTCGACCCCGCGCACCACGTCGGTGTCCTGCTCGCTCATGCCTTTGCTCCTTCACTGCGGGCGACCGCGTCCTTGAATGCCATCCACCCGAGGAGGGCGCACTTCACCCGCGCCGGGTACTTCGAAACGCCCGCGAACGCGATGCCGTCCTCCAGGACGTCCTCGTCGGGTTCCAACGTGCCGCGACTCTGCATCAGCTCGACGAACGCGTCGTACTTCGTGAACGCCTCGCCCACCGTCTTGCCGACGACGAGGTCCGTCAGCACCGACGTGGAGGCCTGGCTGATCGAACAGCCCTGGCCCTCGTAGGACACGTCCGCGACGGTCTCGCCGTCGAGCTTGACCCGCAACGTCACCTCGTCACCGCAGGTCGGGTTGACCTGGAACGACTCGGCGTCGTACGGGTCGCGCAGACCGCGACCGTGCGGGTTCTTGTAGTGGTCCAGGATGATCTCCTGGTACATCTGCTGGAGCTGCATGGTTCATCCCACCCCGAAGAACCGCTGCGCCTCGCGGACGCCGTCCAGCAACGCGGTCACCTCGTCGAGGTCGTTGTAGAGGTAGAAGGTCGCGCGGATCGTGGCCTGCACGCCCAGCGCTCGGTGCAGCGGCCACGCGCAGTGGTGGCCGACGCGGACGGCGATGCCCAGGCTGTCCAGCACCTGGCTCGCGTCGTGCGGGTGGACGCCGTCGATCACGAACGACACCGCGCCGCCGCGGTCCTCGGTGGACGTCGGGCCGACGATCGTGACGCCGGGGATCTCCCCCAGGCCGCGGAGGGCGGCCTCGGTGAGGACGTGCTCGTGCTGCGCGATCCGGTCCATGCCGACCTCGCGCAGGTAGTCGACGGCGGCACCGAGCCCGACGGCCTGCGAGGTCATCGGCACGCCCGCCTCGAACCGCTGGGGCGGCGGGGCGAAGGTGGACTTCGCCATCTGGACCATCTCGATCATCGAGCCGCCGGTGAGGAACGGCGGCAGCGCCTCCAGCAGCTCGCGCTTGCCGTAGAGGACGCCGATCCCGGACGGGGCCAGCATCTTGTGGCCGCTGAACACGGCGAAGTCCACACCGAGGGCGTGGAAGTCGACCGGGCCGTGCGGCACGGACTGGCAGGCGTCCAGCACGGTGAGCGCGCCGACCTTCCGAGCCGCCGCGACGAGGTCGGCCACCGGGTTGACGGTGCCGAGCACGTTGGACTGGTGGGTGAACGCGACGACCTTGGTCCTCGGGTTCACCAGTTCGTCCACGGTGGACAGGTCGAGCCTGCCCTCCGGGGTCACGCCGAACCAGCGGAGCGTCGCACCGGTGCGCAGGCAGAGCTGCTGCCACGGCACCAGGTTCGCGTGGTGCTCCATCTCGGTGATGACGACCTCGTCGCCGGGGCCGAGCAGGAACCGCTGCGCCTCCGGGCCGGAGATCGCGGCGTTGCCCATCGCGTAGGCGACGAGGTTGATGCCCTCGGTGGCGTTCTTGGTGAACACCAGTTCGTCGGCGGACGCGCCGACGAAGTCGGCGATCCGGGCGCGGGCGCTCTCGTAGGCGTCCGTCGCCTCCTCGGCGAGCTGGTGCGCGCCGCGGTGCACGGCCGCGTTCGACGTCTCCAGGAAACGCCGTTCGGCGTCGAGCACCTGGGTAGGCCGTTGTGAGGTGGCGCCGGAGTCCAGGTAGACCAGCCTTTTGCCTTCACGAACGGTACGCGCCAGGATCGGGAAGTCCTCGCGCAATGCGACGACGTCCAGCGGAGTGGCTGTGGTGGTCACTGGTCCGACGCCTCCTCTCATACGGGTCCTACAGGTGCAACAAACTCAGACCTTGGCTGCTTCCGCGCTGCCGGTGTACTTCACGTAACCCTCGTTCTCCAGCACGTCGGCCAGCTCAGGGCCGCCGGACTCGACGATGCGGCCGTTCGCGAACACGTGCACGAAGTCGGGCGAGATGTACTTGAGGATCCGGGTGTAGTGCGTGATCAGCATGACGCCGACCTCACCGGAGGCCTTGTAGCGGTTGACGCCCTCGGACACGACGCGCAGCGCGTCGACGTCCAGGCCCGAGTCGGTCTCGTCCAGGATCGCGATCTTCGGCTGGAGCAGGCCCAGCTGGAGGATCTCGTGGCGCTTCTTCTCGCCGCCGGAGAAGCCCTCGTTGACGCTGCGCTCGGCGAAGGCCGGGTCGATGTCCAGTTCGGACATCGCGCCCTTGACCTCCTTGACCCAGTGGCGCAGGTTCGGGGCCTCGCCGCGGACGGCGGTGGCGGCGGTGCGGAGGAAGTTCGACATCGAGACGCCGGGGACCTCGACCGGGTACTGCATCGCGAGGAAGAGACCCGCGCGGGCCCGCTCGTCGACGCTCATCTCCAGCACGTCCTCGCCGTCCAGCGTCACGGAACCGGAGGTCACCGTGTACTTGGGGTGGCCCGCGACGGCGTAGGACAGGGTGGACTTGCCGGAGCCGTTGGGCCCCATGATGGCGTGCGTCTCGCCCGCCTTGATCGTCAGGTCGACGCCCTTGAGGATCTCCTTGGGCGCTTCGTCGGTGACGACCGTGACGTGCAGGTCCTTGATCTCAAGCGTGGCCATGCTGCTGTTCTCCTGTGGTGGATCAGGTTTGGGGGACGGCGACGTACACGTCGCCGTCGCGTACTTCGACGGAGTAGACGTCGACGGGCTCGCTGGCGGGCGGCGAGGACGGCTCACCGGTGACGAGGTCGAAGCGGGAACCGTGCAGCCAGCACTCGATCCCCTGCTTCGTCACCTCGCCCTCGCTCAGCGACACCGCCGCGTGCGAGCACACGTCCTGCAGTGCGTGCACCCGCTCCCCGTCGCGGACGACGACGACGGGGTTGCCGTCGGCGTCGACCGCGAGCGGTTTGCGGTCGTCCAGTTCGGACAGTGCACACACCCTGATCACGCGCCGACTGCTTCCAACTCGGCCTCGATCGCCGCTTCGAGGCGCTCGCGCACCTCGGGGACGGTGATCTTCAGCAGGATCTCGTGGAAGAAGCCGCGCACGACGAGGCGCCGGGCCTGGTCCTCCGGGATTCCCCTGGCCTGCAAGTAGAACAGCTGCTCGTCGTCGAAGCGGCCCGTGGCGCTCGCGTGGCCCGCGCTGACGATCTCGCCGGTCTCGATCTCCAGGTTCGGCACCGAGTCGGCGCGGGCGCCGTCGGTGAGGACCAGGTTCCGGTTCAGCTCGTAGGTCTCGGTGCCCTCGGCCGCCGCGCGGATCAGCACGTCGCCGATCCACACCGTGTGCGCGCCCTCGCCCTGCAACGCGCCCTTGTAGACGACGTTGCTGCGGCAGTTCGACACCGCGTGGTCGATGAACGTGCGGTGTTCGAGGTGCTGGCCGTGGTCGGCGAAGTACAGGCCGTTCAGCTCCGCGTCGCCGCCCTTGCCCGTGTACGTCACGGTCGGGGTGAGGCGGACGACGTCGCCGCCCAGCGTGATCGCCGTGTGCCGGAAGGTCGCGTCGCGGCCGAGCGAGGCGTGGTGCGAGGAGACGTGCACCGCGTCGTCGGCCCAGTCCTGGACCGAGATGACGGTGAGGTGCGAGCCGTCGCCGACCACGAACTCGATGTTGTCCGCGTACGCGCCCGAGCCGCGGTGGTCGATCACCACGACGGCCTTGGAGAACAGCTCCGTGCGGATCTGGAGGTGCCCGTAGGCGACCTGCCCGACACCGGCGCCGGTCACGGTCACCAGCGTCGGGTCGGCGATCTCCGCGTTCTTGCCGACGGTGAGCAGCGTGCCGTCGGTGAACGACGACCACGCCTGCGCGGCGATCCGGTCGCTGGGGGTGCCCGCGACACCGAGCCGCGCGTCGCCGCGCAGGACGGTCTCGACGGTGACGCCCTCGGCGGCCGTGACCTCGACCGTGGCGGAACCCGTCGCGGCGGCGCCGTCGTGCAGGTTGGCGAGCCGCTTCATCGGGGTGAAGCGCCAGATCTCCTCGCGACCGCCGGGCACCTCGAAGGCGTCGACGTCGAACGAGGAGAAGTGGTCCGCCCGCGACGACACCGGGATCGCTGCCCCGGCGCCGTGCGAGTGGTCGGACAGGCCGTGCTGGGCCTCTGTTGACACGGCCATGTCAGCCGACGGCCCCTTCCATCTGAAGTTCGATCAGGCGGTTCAGCTCCAGCGCGTACTCCATGGGCAGCTCGCGCGCGATGGGCTCGACGAACCCGCGCACGATCATGGCCATGGCCTCGTCCTCGGTGAGGCCGCGCGACATCAGGTAGAACAGCTGCTCGGCGGACACCTTCGAGACCGTGGCCTCGTGGCCCATCTGCACGTCGTCCTCGCGGACGTCGACGTAGGGGTAGGTGTCCGAGCGGCTGATGTTGTCGACCAGCAGCGCGTCGCACTTCACCGTGGACTTCGAGTGGTGCGCCCGCTTGTTGATCTGCACCAGGCCGCGGTAGGAGGTGCGGCCACCGCCGCGCGCCACCGACTTCGACACGATCGTCGAGGAGGTGTGCGGCGCCATGTGGACCATCTTCGCGCCGGCGTCCTGGTGCTGGCCCTCGCCCGCGAACGCGATCGACAGGACCTCGCCGTGGGCGTGCTCGCCCATGAGGAAGACCGCCGGGTACTTCATGGTCACCTTGGAACCGATGTTGCCGTCGATCCACTCCATGGTCGCGCCCTCTTCGGCCTTGGCGCGCTTGGTGACCAGGTTGTAGACGTTGTTCGACCAGTTCTGGATCGTCGTGTAGCGGCAGCGGCCGCCCTTCTTCACGATGATCTCGACCACGGCCGAGTGCAGCGAGTCCGAGGAGTAGATCGGCGCCGTGCAGCCCTCGACGTAGTGCACGTAGGCACCCTCGTCGACGATGATCAGCGTCCGCTCGAACTGGCCCATGTTCTCCGTGTTGATCCGGAAGTAGGCCTGGAGGGGGATGTCCACCTTGACGCCCTTGGGGACGTAGATGAACGAGCCGCCGGACCACACCGCGGAGTTCAGCGCGGAGAACTTGTTGTCACCCGAGGGGATGACCGAGCCGAAGTACTCCTGGAAGAGCTCCGGGTGCTCCTTGAGCGCGGTGTCGGTGTCCTTGAAGATGACGCCCTGCGCTTCCAGGTCCTCGCGGATCTGGTGGTAGACGACCTCGGACTCGTACTGCGCGGCGACACCGGCCACGAGGCGCTGCTTCTCCGCCTCGGGGATGCCCAGCCGGTCGTACGTGTTCTTGATGTCCTCGGGCAGGTCCTCCCAGGAGGTCGCCTGCTTCTCGGTCGAGCGCACGAAGTACTTGATCGAGTCGAAGTTGATGCCGGAGAGGTCGGAACCCCACGTCGGCATCGGCTTCTTCTCGAACAGGCGCAGCCCCTTCAGGCGGTGCTCCAGCATCCACGCCGGCTCACTCTTCTTCGCCGAGATGTCCCTGACGACGTCCTCGTTCAGGCCTCGGCGTGCGCTCGTACCAGCAGCGTCTGAGTCGGACCAGCCGAACTCGTAGTTGCCGATACTCGCCAGGGTCTCTTCCTGGCTGAGCGGCTCAGACTGCACCGTGGTGGGCGTGCGCTGCTCGGCAGCGGCAGTCATGCGGGCTCCCCTCCATCTGGGGTCTTTGCGGTGTTCGGGATGTGCGTGGTGCACACGGCGTCGCCGCGTGCGATCGTCGCCAGTCGCTGGACGTGGGACCCGAGGAGGTCGGCGAACATCGCCGTCTCGGTCTCGCACAGCTGTGGGAACTCGGCAGCCACGTGGGCGACCGGGCAGTGGTGCTGGCACAACTGCTCACCCGCGCCCACGTTGCGCGTCGAGGCAGCGTATCCCTCCCTGCTCAGCGCGCTCGCAAGGGCCTTGGCCCTCTCGACCGGGCTGGGGAGCGACACGATCGCGGCGCGGTGCCGGTCGACCAGTGCGGTCATCCGGCGTTCCGCGAAGGCCCGTACCGCCTCTTCCCCGCCCTGTTCGGCGAGGAACCGCAGAGCGGCCACGGCGAGGTCGTCGTAGGCGTGCCCGAAGCGGGCCCGTCCCGTCTCGGTCAGCAGGAAGAGCTTCGCCGGGCGGCCACGACCGCGCTGGCCGCTCCGGGGTGCTTCCCTGCTGGTCGCCTCGCCGTCGGCGACGAGGGCGTCGATGTGCCTGCGCACCGCCGTGGGGCTGAGTCCGAGCACCTCGGCGACAGCCGCCGCGGTGACCGGGCCCTGCTCCAGCAGCAGCCTGGCGACGCCCCGCCTGGTCCGCCCGTCGTGCCCGGGGGGCGCGAAGGGTGCTTCGACACCGCCTGTGGAGGCGGGCGAATCGGTCCCGGCGTATTTCACAACACCAGTGTTGCTTATTTCGTCGGCGCTCGCAAAGATCCGCCCCGGCCGGGTGACCCGAGTCACCCGTCTTCGCTGCTCGCTACCCTCTCGACGTGGCGGCAGGCGGAGTGGGGACGAGTGCAGACGTGACGGCGACCGAACCCGGCTCGCTCGACGCGGTCGAACGCAGGCAGCTCGACGTGATCCGCCGCTGGGGGACGGTCGGCGCCCTGCTCCTGGTCGTCGGCTCGCTGGGCGCGGGAGCGGCCCCGGTCTTCAGCCCCCTGCCCGGCACCCCGGTTCTCGGCCTGTTCGTGCGGATGCCCAGCGTCGCGATCGGCCTGGTCTGGACCGGCGTGTTCATGATCGTGTCCGCGTGGCTGTGGCTGGGCAGGTTCGTCCGCCCCGGACGGGTCAGGCTCGCCACGCGCAGCCAGCTCGACCGCACGCTGCTCATGTGGACGATGCCGCTGGTGTTCGCGCTCCCCATGTTCAGCCGCGACGTCTACAGCTACCTGGCGCAGAGCGAGATCGCCGCGCGCGGCCAGGACCCGTACGAGTTCGGCCCCGCCACGGCGCTGGGCGTGGAACACCCGCTGACGATGAACGTGCCGAACATCTGGCGCGAGACCCCCGCCCCGTACGGCCCGCTGTTCCTGGCCGGGGGCCGGGTCATCGCGATGATGACCGGCGACCACGTCCTGCCGGGCGTGTTCCTGCACCGGCTGCTGGCGCTGGTGGGCCTGGCGATGATCGTGTGGGCGCTGCCCAGGCTCGCCCGCCGCTTCGGCGTGCCGCCGGTGGGCGCGATCTGGCTGGGCGCCCTGAACCCTCTGGTGCTCTTCCACATCGTGATCGGCGTCCACAACGACGGCCTCGCGATCGGCCTCATGCTCGTCGGCCTGGAGCTGGCGATGCGGAGGATGCCGGTCCTGGCGCGCGGCGCGACACCCCCGCCCGTGACCCGCGAGGAACTGCTGTGGATCACGCTCGGGGCGACCATGATCGTGATGGGCGCCATGGTGAAGATCCCCGCGATGCTCGCGCTCGGCTTCCTCGGCGTGATGTTCGCGCGCAGGCTCGGCGGCCGGTTCGGCGACCTCGTGCGCTCGGCCGCGATCCTGGCCGTGATCGCGGCGGCGATCACCGCGCTCGTCTGCCTGGGCACCGGCTACGGCTTCGGCTGGACGTCCACGCTCAACGTGGCCACGACGGTGAAGAGCTGGATGTCACCGCCGACCGCGCTCGGCTACCTGGCGGGCGGACTGGGCATCACTCTGTCGCTGGGCAACCACACCGAGGCGACCATCGCGCTGGCGAGGATCCTCGGGCAGGCCGTGTCGGTGGCGATCGTGGGCACGCTGCTGTGGAAGAGCTTCCGGGGGCGCATCAAGGCGGCCAACGGGCTGGGTGCGGGATTGGGCGCGGTGCTCGTGCTGGGGCCGGTGCTCCAGCCGTGGTACGTCCTGTGGGCGGCGCTGCCGTTGGCCACCGCGGTGGTGGCGAAGAGGTTCCGGACGTTCGCGATGACGACGAGCGCGTTCATCGCGATCATCCTGCCGCCCACGGGGTCGACGTTCGACGGGCGTGCCTATGTGGTGCCGCAGGCGGTCACGGGGGCGGTGGTGACGTTCGTGCTGTGCGTGCTGGTGGCTCGCAAGCAGCTGTACCCGCTGATGCGCCGGGATCCGTTGCCGCCGGGCAACGATTACCGCTGAGTGTCGAGTACTGCACACCGAGTGCTGGGGCTGGGCCTGTGAGTGCGCCGGACCGTGGGGCTGTCCCCCCGGTGCGCGAGTGTCGTCACGGCCACACGGCTTGCGCGGGTCCGCTTGGGGCAGGTCAGGCGGCTTTTGCTGTGGCCGGTCGGCTTGTGCAGGTGCGCTTTGACGGTGGGCGGTCGGTTTAGGCCGGTCCGATTGGTGGCGGTCAACCAGCCAAGGCCGTTCCGCTCGGCAGCGGCCAACCGGCTCAGCTCGGTCCTCACGGCGATGATCAGTCGGTTCGTGTCGGGCCGCTCAGCCGTGGTGGCCGGCTTGGGCTGGGCCGAACTTCACGGCGATGGGCTGCTTGCTCGGGTCGCTTCCACAGCAGATCGTCATGGACATCGTAGACAGTATTCTGGATTCGTGGATGTGATGCAGCAGAGCGGAGTGAGCGCTGAGCGGGTCCTGGTCGTTCGCCGGCACGCCAACCGCGCGGGGTCCGACGGTCTCGGAACCCCCGAACCGCCACCCGGTTCGTATCTTCCGGTTCCAATCCGCCGCTCCCCGTTTGCCGGCAAGATCGCCCCGTCGTGGTGGTCCGATGGAGGAGTTCCACATGGCCGAGGTGCCGCAGGAGCAGATCCGGTTCGCCGTGGTGCTCAACGGTGGGGTCAGTCTCGCTGTCTGGATGGGCGGCGTGGTGCTCGAACTGGACCGCCTCACCCGGCGGGGCACGACCTACCAGCACCTCCTCCAGATGGTGGGCTGCACCGCGAGGGCCGATGTCATCACCGGGACCTCCGCGGGCGGCATCAACGGTGCGGCCCTGGCGATGTCGCAGGTCAGCCACAACGCGGACCTGACCCGGTTGCGGGACCTCTGGGCCGAGCAAGGCCGCATGGAGCAACTGCTCCGCACGCCCTTCCAGGGCCAGCCGGTGTCGCTGCTGCGCGGCGACGAGTTCTTCCTGCCCCGCCTCCAGGAGATGCTCGACCGGCTCACCACCGACTTCTCCCCCACCCGGCCCGAGGACCGCCCGGTCGACCTGCGCATCACGACCACGCTGCTGGGCGGCGTCCCGAAGGTCTCCTACGACGACCTCGGCCAGCCCCTGGTGCAGGTCGCGGACCAGGGCAGCTTCTCCTTCCGCCGCGACGCCTACGACTGGGCGACCCCGTCGGACGAGACGACGGGCCGCGACGACTTCGCCGCCGAGGACCTGCCGCGACGGGTCCTCCAGATGGCGCTGGCGGCACGGTCGTCCGCGTCGTTCCCGATCGCGTTCGAGCCCTCGTTCATCCCCGTCAACGGCCAGGGCACCCCGTCGAAGCCCGACATGGGCGACGTGGCGTCGTGGGCGAAGCACAGCGACGCCGACCGGTCGCGCTTCGCCGTGGACGGCGGTGTCCTGGTGAACACGCCGACCCGCGAGGCGCTGGAGGCCATCGACCGGATGCCCGCGAACGGGCCGGTGCGGCGGGTGATGCTGCTGGTGTTCCCGCACGCCGAGACCGAGAGCGCCGAGCCGCCCGCGCACCAGCGCCGGGAGGTGCCGAGCACGGTCAGCACCGCCGTGCGGGTGCAGGGCGCGTGGTCGGGGCAGGGCAGCCGGACGTACGTGGAGAAGATCGAGGAGCACAACCGGCTGGCGGCGTCCCGGCGCGGTGGCCGCAACTCGCTGCTGGAGCGGCTCGCGGGTGGGCTGGCGAACAACCACAAGGCGCCGACGACCGTCGCGGAGAAGGCCTACGAGCTGGCGAGCACGCTGCACGAGCACTACGAGGACGTGCGGATCCGGCTGGCGGCGCGCGACGTCACCACCCGGCAGTTCGCCGTGACGGGGTCGAACGCGGCGGGCTGGTCGTTCGAACGGGTGCGCGCGGCGGCCGAGTCGGCGCAGCGGGAGTGGCGCGCGCGGCACGGGACGCTGCCCTACGTGCCGTCCCAGCAGCTCCCGTCGACGCTGGCCGCGACCGGGTGGCTGTGGGGCGTGACGATGGCGGACTCGCTGGCGTCGTCGGCGATGGACCTGCTCAAGCGGATGGTCTGGGTCGTGCCGGACACCCACGAGGGGCCGTTGCGCGGCGCGTGCGTGCTGGTCGCGGAGTCGCGGACCCGGCTGCACCGGGTGCGGGCGACGCTGCGGCAGCTCCGCGAGAAGGTCGACGTGACGTGGACGGGCGCGAACTCCGGGACGCTGGACCAGGCGTACTGGAGCGAACGGCTCGGCGTGTACGACCAGCGCATGACGTTCGGCGAGACCGGGTCGATCGGTGCTGACGTGCGGGCGACCGTCATCGAGATCGGGACGCTGGTCGACGAGGCGCAGAAGATCCTCACGCTGCTCGACGACACCGACCGGGTGGCGCTGGGCGGGCTGGCGCCGTGGCGGGCGCTGCTGACCACCGAGCTGACGCCGCGCGAGGCGCGGGCCGGGATGGTCGCGGGCCCGGAGGTGTGGCTGTCGCGGCTGATGGCGCTGGAGATCTCGACGACGTGCCTGGCCGACGACTCGCGCGGCGGCGTGGACCAGGCCGTGGAGCTGGTGCAGATCAGCCTCCAGACGCGCAACGCGTTCGCCACCAGGAGCACCACCGCCGACGACAAGGCGGGCGGGGCGTCGCTGAGCCGGTTCTCCGGGTTCCTCAAGCGCTCCTGGCGGGTCAACGACTGGATCTGGGGCAGGCTCGACGGCGCCACGATGCTCTGCAAGGTGATCTTCGACCCGCAGCGGCTGCGCCGCATGGACCTGCTGACCGCCTCGGAGGCCGACCGGCGCGGGGACGCGGGGCGGGCGCGGCAGCGGGCCTACGACCAGGTCGACGACCTGGTGGACGAGCTGTTCGGCGGGTCGACGCCGGAGTTGGCGCGCGCGGTGGCCGCGGCGAAGGAGGAACTCGCCGGGATCTACGCCGAGGACGTCCGGGAGGGCGACCTGCCGCCCACGGCGGGCGCGCTCGCGGAGCTGGCGGCGTGGGGCCTGCACGTGCGGATCATCTGCGAGGAGCTGCCCGCGCTGCGCGCGGCGATCCTGGCCGACCGCAAGGACGGCGGCGACCCGCGGTCGCGCGGCGAGCTGTTCCTGGAGGAGCAGGCGTCGCTGCTGGAGCGGCTGAGCGCGCCGGTGGACTTCGACACGCCGTCCACGCGGGCCCGCAGCACCGCGCTCGGGCTCCGGGCGCTGCGCGCGTTCGACGAGGCGGGCATCGGGCGCGAGCCGATCTCGCAGGAGGCGGGCAGCGACCAGATGATCCGCACGGCCGCCACCGCGGCGGCGGTGGCGGTGACCGTCGCGGACAGCAAGAACTCCGGGCTCGCCGCGCTGAAGCCGGTGACCAGGGTCGTGCGCGGGGCGGCGCTGCTGCCGTACTGGACGATCACCGGGCTCACCAGGGGCGGGAAGCTGGCGCAGTTCCTGGGGTCGCTCGGGTTCGCCGTCGGTGGCGCGCTGCTCGTGCTGGCGCTGTTCAACCTGCTGCCGAACTGGGCCGTCGGGCCGGCCGCGGCGCTGGGCGGCGGCACGCTGATGGCGGCCTTCGGGTACTCCGCGCTGCGGTCCGGCACGCTCCTGCACGGGCTGGTGCTGCTCTCACCGGTGATCCCGCTGGGGGTCATCGCGATCGACCGGACGCGGGCGGCGCTGAACTCCGGCGAGACCGGCGAGGAGGCCGCCACCGGCATGGTCGCCGTGGGCGGTGTGGCGCTGGTCGTGCTGGCGCTGCTGGTGATCGGCAGCCTGCCCGCGCCCATCCGCACGCCGTTCGCCGTGCTCAAGGACCGGCGCACCTACAAGAGGATCGGCAAGGTCGTGTGGCGGGTGGCCGCCGTGGCCGCCGTCGGCCTGGCCGTGTGGGCCGTGGTCCGCTACGAGCTGTACGACCTGGCCCTGCTGACGTCGCCGTTCGTCGTGGTCGTCGCCGCGGCGGCCGTCGCCGTCGGCGCCGCGTGCGCGACGACCGGCGGCCGGTCGTTGCAGCGGTGGCGCAAGCGGAACGGCCGGTGGGACACCGAGAACGCCGAGGCGCCCGCCGCCGCGACCGCGGGCTGGGCGGTCGTCTACGGCATCTGCTTCCTGCTGGTGGCCGTGGTGCTGCTGCTCGGCCGGATCCGCTTCCTCGGCTGGGAGTCGGTGCTCGCGACCTCGCTGGTGTTCGGCCTGGTCCTGGTGCTGGTGACGAGCTGGTGGGTGCCGATGCGGGCCCGGCGCGCGATCGTGCGGACGCTGGTGCGGCAGGCCGACCCGGCCCGCGACCGCACGGACGTCGCGGACGCGCTGCTGGTGAAGCTGGAGAACCACGCGCTGCTGTACCGGTTCCTGGTGGACCGGCGGGAGGACGGCGGGCTGGTGCTCAAGCCCGCCGCCCTGCGCGTGGTCGACGCCATCCGGGTCCAGGCGGCCCGGACGACGCGGTCGGCTCAGGCCGCCAGTTCGGCGACCGGCGGCGTGAGCGCCGGGAGCCCCAGCACCCCGGCGTAGATGCCCTCGAACCTGTCGAGCGTGCCGCCGATGGCGTGGCGCGCGATCAGCTCGCTGCTGGCCGCGCCCATGCGGGCGGTGACCGACGGGTCGGCCAGCACGCCGTGCAGCCGGTCGGCCAGGCCGCGGACGTCGCCGGGCTGGAACAGCCAGCCGTTGCGGCCGGGGCGGACCAGGTGCGGCAGCGCCATCGCGTCCGCCGCGACGACCGGCTTGCCCGCGGCCATCGCCTCCATCGTCGCGAGGCTCTGGAGTTCGGCGACACCGGGCATGCAGAACACGTCGGCGTTCGCGTAGGCGTCCAGGAGGGCCTCCTCGTCGACGAACCCGCGGAACCGCACCCGGTCGGTGATGCCCAGGTGGGCGGTGAGCAGCTCCCACTCGGCGCGGCACGAGCCGTCGCCGACGATCTCGGCGTGCAGCCTCGGCACGAGCGCCAGCGCCCGCAGCAGCTCGTCGACCCGCTTCTCCTCGTCGAGCCTGCCGACGAACAGCACGGTCTGGTGGCCGTCGGCGCGGGTGGCCGCCCGCGACCGGTAGCGGTCGATGTCGATGCCGCACGACACCGGCACGGCGCTGTTCGGGAACCCCTTCTCGTGCAGCAGTTCCACGGCGCGCGGCGTCGGCGCGGTCACCGCGTCGGCCACCGAGTAGACCCTGCTCAGGTCCTTCCACGCCCAGCGCGACGCGGCGGACTGGAGCCGGCGGGGGACGTGGGCGTGGCCGAACAGGTTCTCCGGCATGAAGTGGTTCGTCGCCACCGTCGGGATGCCGCGCTCGGCGGCTTGGCGCAGCACCTGGCGACCGATCACGAAGTGCGCCTGGACGTGCACGAGATCGGGTCGGAGCTGGTCGAGCAGGTCGCTGACGTCGCCCTTCACCTCCCACGGCAGGCACACCCGGAAGCCCCGGTAGAACGGTGTGCGGCGCGACCGCAGGCGGTGCACGGTGATGCCGTCGGCGATCTCGGTCCTGGCCGGACCCACCGGGTCGGCGCAGATGACGTGCACGTCGTGCCCTCGCCCGGCGAGGCCGACCGACAGGCGGTGGGCGAAGCGAGCGGCGCCGTTGACGTCCGGGGGGAAGGTTTCCGCCGCGATGACGATCCGCTGTGCGCGACCGTTGCTCACGAGCTTCTCCGATCTGGTGGGTGGTGTTTCTCGACGGGCGAGCACGCAGACGCCGCCGACGGCGAGCGCGGCGCACACGATCTGGGCCAGGGCGGTCCACCCGGTCGTGCGGGCGGACTCCCCCAGCAGCCCGGCCCCGATGCCGACGGCGACCAGCGGGTCGACGACGGTGAGGCAGGCGACGGTGAGGTGGGCGGGGCCGCCCGCGTAGGCGTGCTGGATGAACCAGCCGCCGACGAGCAGCGAGACGACGATGCCGAGCACGGAGCCCGCGGACGCGAGGTCGAACGCGCCCTGCTGGACGTCCTGGGAGACGGCCCGCATGAGCACGGACACGTAGCCGTAGGCCACGCCGCCCGCGACGCCGAAGGACAGCGCCCGCAGGTGCGGGCGTCCGCTGAGCACGCCCAGCAGGGCGGGTAGCGCCATCAGGCCGAGCACGAGCAGCCCGGCGGTCAGCTCGGCCTCGGGCGCGACCTGCGTCGCCGTGGCGCTGCCCGCGGCGAGCAGCACGAACGCGCCGACGCCGAACGTGGTGAGCGCGACCGCGGGCAGCGCCTCGCGGCGGCCGTCCAGCAGCGCGGTCATGCCGATCGCCAGCACCCCGACGGGCTGCACGACGGTCAGCGGTGCCATGCCGAGCGCCACGGCGTGCACCCCGGCGCCCGCCACGAGCAGGAGCAGCCCGCCGAGCCAGCGGGGACGGCGCAGCAGCTCGGAGATCCGGGGTCCGCCGCCGCCCTGCTCGACGGCGCTGTGCTGGAGGCGGGCGGCGACGGCGAAGAACGCGGCACCCACGACGGCCAGCAGGATCGCGATGCCGGTCACGCGGTCACCTCCCCCGTGCGCCCCCGCGGCGCGGTGTCCCGCCAGAGCGCGGCGGCGAGTGCGAACAGCAGGCCGTAGAGGACGGCGAACAGGATTCGTTCGGCCAACCCCAGCAGCACCGCGCCATCTCCCGGAAAAACAACCGGGACGTGGCTGAGCATGAATAGAAAGCTGGTGATACCACTGGCCAACGAAAGGCGACGGACGGTGGTACTGGGGATGAATCTCCGGGAAATGAGCAAACCCGCCAGCGGCAGGCTCACGAACATCACCGCGCCCGCGTATCGGTGCACGGCGCCGGACATCGTCGTCGGGGTTCCGGTCGGGTCGGTCGGGAACACGGTGGCCACGGTCAAGCCCGCCGCCCACAGGCCCACCAGCACGGTGATCGGCCCACGACGCGGCAGACCCGCCCCGAACAGGGCGATCAGCAGCACGACGGAACCGGCGGCGAGCGACAGCGCCGTCACCGCGAGCAGCCCGGTCCCGTTGTCGACGAAGATGTAGTCGCTGATCGTGCGGCTGATGGGACTAATCTGGCCCGCCGACGCCACGTGCAGGTAAACAATCGGGAACAACGACAGGACGAGGCTCGCAACAGCGAGTGGTGCGAGCACCGCCCGCCCTTTTGCCTGAATCTCGGCCATGTCGAAATCTTGGCCTATTAATGTTTAGGCAGGTAGGGGGGAATTCCCCGATGCGACCCTGACGCCACCCCGAGGCCCTTGGTGGGGCTGACCCCACCACCGGGTGACGGGTGGCACGCCCTAGGCTTCCCGGTCGTGACCACCCAGTCCGTGACCTCAGCCGTCGAAGTGTCGGGACTGGTCAAGCGGTACGGCACGACGCTCGCGGTGGACGGGCTCGACCTCACGCTCCCGACCGGGACGGTGCTGGCGCTGCTCGGCCCCAACGGGGCGGGCAAGACGTCGACCGTCGAGGTGTGCGAGGGCTTCCGCACCGCCGACGGGGGCACCGTGCGCGTGCTCGGCCTCGACCCCAGGACGCAGGGCGACCGGCTGCGGCCCCGCATCGGCGTGATGCCGCAGGGCGGCGGCGGCTATCCGGGCGTCCGCGCCGACGAGCTGCTGAACCTCATCGCGACCTGCTCGGCCAACCCGCTCGACCCGGCGTGGCTGCTCGACGTCCTCGGGCTCACCGGGGCGGTGCGCACCCCGTACAAGCGCCTCTCCGGTGGCCAGCAGCAGCGCCTGTCGCTCGCGTGCGCGCTCGTCGGCCGTCCGGAGCTGGTGTTCCTCGACGAGCCCACGGCGGGCATGGACCCGCAGGCGCGGCGGCTGGTGTGGGAGCTGATCTCCGCTCTGCGGCGCGACGGCGTGAGCGTCCTGCTCACCACGCACCTCATCGACGAGGCCGAGGAACTGGCCGACCACGTCGTGATCGTCGACTCCGGCCGCGTCGTCGCCCAGGGCAGCCCCCGCGAGCTGACCGCCGACGAACCCGACGACCAGCAGCTCCGCTTCCGCACCCGCGCCGGCCTCGACACCGCCCTGCTCATGGCCGCGCTGCCGGAGGGTCTGAAGGTGCGCGAACCCACAGGTGGGAGTTATGTGGTGGAGGGGCGCATCGACCCTCAGGTCGTCTCGACCGTCACCTCGTGGTGCGCCCAGCAGGGTGTGCTCGCCGAGGAGCTGATGGTCGCGAAGCGCAGCCTCGAAGACGTGTTCATCGAACTGACCGGCCGGGAACTCCGCTCATGACCCGGACAAGCGCGATCGGAGACACGGTGACGTCGTCGGCCAGGTTCACCCCCGGCACGTTCACCCCCGCCCCTGGGCGCGGGAAGCTGGGCAGGATGTTCCTCGCCCAGTCGCGCGTGGAGATGCTGCTGACGCTGCGGCACGGCGAGCAGGTCCTGCTCACCGTGATCATCCCGGTGGCGCTGCTGGTCGCCCTCTCGCTGATGACCGCGATCCCGCTGCCGGAACCCAGGGTGGGTTCGGCCGTCTCGCGCGTGTTCGCGCTCGCGATCCTCTCGTCGGCGTTCACGGGGCAGGCCATCGCGCTGGGGTTCGACCGGCGGTACGGGGTGCTCAAGCGGTTGGCGTCGGCGTTGCCGCGGTGGCTGCTGGTCGGTGGTCGGGTGACGGCGGCGCTGGCGGTGGTGGCCGTGCAGGTCGTGATCCTGGGTGGGACCGCGCTGGTGCTGGGGTGGCGGCCACCGGTCGGCGGGCTGGTGTGGGCCGTGCTGCTGATCGTGCTGGGGACGTTGACGTTCGGCGCGCTGGGTGTGCTGCTCGGTGGGGCGCTGCGGGCGGAGATCGTGTTGGCGCTGGCGAACATCGTGTGGTTCCTGCTGCTGCTGATCGGTGGGGTGGCGTTGGGGGTGGAGTCGTTGCCCTCCGGGGTCGCGGCCGTGGTGCAGTTGCTGCCGTCGGCCGCGCTGGCGGAGGGGTTGCACGCCGCCGTGGTGGACGGGAGCGGCCCGGGGGTCGGGCCCGTCGCGGTGCTGGTGGTGTGGGGGGTCGTCGCTGCCGGGGTGGCTTCGCGGACCACCAAGCTGGACTGAGTCGCGGGGAGCGGTCGCCGACGTCGTGGGTGCGGCTCGGGTCCGCGGTAGGGGTCGAACCCGCGGGTGGAACCGGCCGCGCGTCGCGTCCCACCTGGTCAGGCCCGTGGTCCACCGGCCCTTCGCCTGCTGGTCGTGAGACCGGGGTCACTGTGTTTGCGCTGGTGGCCCGGTTGTTCGGTTCTCAGGTGCGGCGTCCTACCATCGACGGGTGTCTGTTCCCGGCTGGTTCACCGATCGTCTCCTGTCCCTCCAGCGCGCGATCGCCGTTGCCCTGGTCGTCGCTCAGGGCGGTATCGCCGTCACGGGGTCGATCGTGCGGGTCACCGGCTCCGGGCTGGGGTGTCCGACGTGGCCGCAGTGCGTGGCGGGGAGCCTGACGCCTGTCGCCCACCCTGAGATCGGGCCGCTGCACCAGTGGGTCGAGTTCGGGAACCGGACGTTGACCGGCGTGGTCGGGATCATCGCCGGGTTGATCGTGGTGGCTGCCTGGTTGGGGCGGCCTCGGCGGCGGCGGGTCCTGGTGCTGGCGCTGATCCAGCTCGGTGGGGTCGCGTTGCAGGCCGTCATCGGTGGGATCACCGTCCTCACCGGACTGCTGTGGTGGACCGTGTCGGTGCACTTCCTGGTGTCCATGGGGCTCGTGTGGTTGGCCGTGCTGCTGCACCGGTCGCTGGCCGAGGGTGATGAGCCGTCGGAACCGCTGCTGCCCAAGGCTTTGCTGCACCTCCAGGTCGTGCAGGCCGCGGTGCTGGGGTTCCTGCTGCTGGCAGGCACGTTCGTGACCGCCGCCGGGCCGCACGCGGGTGACGCGGACACCCCTCGGCTCGACCTGCCGGTGGACGCGCTGGCCCAGGGGCACGCGGACCTGCTGTTCCTGTTCCTCGGCATGGTGGCCGCTCTCGGGTTCGCGGTGCACGCGTTCTCGCGGGACGCGGTGCTGCGCCGTCGCTACTGGGTGCTGGTGGGCGTCACGCTCGCGCAGGGGGTGCTGGGCATGGTGCAGTACTGGACCGGTGTGCCCGAGGTGCTGGTGTCGGTGCACGTGCTGGGCGCCGGGGCCGTCGTGGTCGCGACGGCGGCGCTGTGGGTCGCGAGCCGGTCTCGCGGGCCGGTGCCGACCGAGGTGGGTCCGACGTCGCACGAGCGCCTCGAAAGCCTGTCTGACCAGCCCGTTTAGGGGACTCTAGGGTTTGTCCGCTCGCGGGTGGAACCCACGGTCGGCTGATGGGTCCGGCCAAGAAGATCGTCTCCGTGCGCGCCAGGGGCGCCGCTGGAGCGCGTGTTCCCGCGCGTCGCCGGGTGCGGGGAGCCGCACGTGCTCGCCCTCGCGCCGCTGCCGGCGACCGCCGTGGACGAGCGGCCGCCCGCACGAGCGTCACGGACAGGTCGGTGGCGACCATCGAGACCGTGTTCGGCGTCGACCCGATCGCGGCGCTGGTGCGGGAACTGCTGGGCGAGCCGGTCGAGCACCCGCCCTCGGTGCTCGTGGAGGGCGGGCGCGCCGCGGCGTCGCCGGCGGTGATCCCGACGGGCGCGGGCGGCACGCCGTGGGGGACGAACCCGCGGTGGCTGCCGAACGCCGTCGACCGGACCTCGATCCTGTCCCCCGGCACCACGGTGCGGAAGGTCGGGGCGTTCGCGATGCCCTCGGGAGCGACGGTGCCCGACTACGACCCGTCGGGTGGTTCGCGGAACCGGCTCGGGGTGTTCGTGGTGCGCGCCGACGACGCCGAGACGCCGCGCCGGGACTGCGAGGCCGTGCCGAACCGCCTGGGGGCGGCGGTCACCTGGGCGGCGCGGGGCGGCGTTCCCAGAGCGGGGGCAGCTCGTCGGCGAGCCAGGTGTAGAGCTGGTCCACGGTGCGCAGCCGGTGGGCGCGCTGCGGGTCGCCGCTGAGCAGCCGCATCCCCGACTCGGTCAGGTCGCGCACGCTGACCAGCGCGTCCAGCCTGCGCTGCACCATGTCGGCCCAGCGCTTCTCGTCGACGCGGTACTCCGCGGCCTGCCGCCCCCTGCGGGTGCGCTTGGTGACGAGCCCGGCGTTGACCAGGAACTTGAGGTTGGTGCTGATCGAACCGCTGCTGGCCTCCAGCTCCTGGGCGAGTTCGGCGGCCGTGCGCTCGACGGGTTCGCACACCAGCAGGTAGCCGAGGATGCGGCCGCCGATGAGCGGGATGCCCTCCTCGGCGAAGTGCGCCGCCACCCGCTCGACCCAGGCGGAGAGGCGGGTTTCCCGTCCGGCGCTCACGAGGACTCCTTGGTTTCGGTCGACACTGAAGCCATAGTAGGCCATTTATGGATTCTGGCAAGAGAACCGCAGAATTGCGGAAGAATTCACTGAATCACCGGGATTGAACACGCGAAAGAATGAATGCGGGTCAAGGTTGCGCCGCAACATCCCGATGAACAGCCGACCACGCCCCGAGCACGACCGACGACAGAAGCCGGACGATGAACCTCCTCCACAACCAGGCCATTCCCGTCGACCACGGCGGAGCGGTCGTCGACGTCGTCGCGGACATCCGGCCCGCCGGACCGGACGTCGTCCTCCTGCTGCACGGCCTGAGCTGCACCAAGGAGAGTTTCGCGGGCATCACGGACTCCCCCGCGCTGGCCCACCTCACGACGTGCGCGATCGACCTGCCCGGCCACGGGCGCACCGCGCCGCTGCGGTCGGGCGCGCACACCCTGGAGGCCTACGCGGACGTGGTCAGCCGCGTCGTCGTCCGGCTGGCCCCGCGCAGGCTGCACGTGGTCGGGCACAGCCTGGGCGGCGCGGTCGGGCTCATCGCGGCCCAGGGCGCCACCAGCCTGGTCACCTACACCAGCGTCGAGGGCAACCTGGTCGGCGAGGACGCGGGCCTGGTCAGCAGGCAGATCGCCGAGCTGGACCTGGAGGACTTCGCGGTCAACGAGTTCCACCGGTTCGTCGACTCGCTGCGGACGGCGCCCGAGGCCGACCTGCGGGCGTGGGGCGAGTGGACGGCGACGTGCGCGCCCGCCGCCGTCCACGAGAGCTCCCGGTCGCTGGTCGAGTGGTCGGACAGCGGGAAGCTGCTCGACTGGTACCGGGCCCTGCCGCGCGCGGCCTACCTCTACGGCGCGCTGGGCGACCGGACCCGTCACCCCGTTCCGCTGCTCGACGAATCGACCACGGTGGCCATTCCCGAATCCGGCCACTTCCCGATGGTCGACAATCCCGCCGCGCTGTACTCCGCGTTGGCCGCGATCATCGGCTGACGGCTCACGCGAGGGCGAGCACCACCAGCACCGCGATCAGGATCCCCACCACGAGGTCAGTTCTCGTCGACGAGCCCGACATGGCGCTCCACCCGGTCGAGCCGCTCGATCAGCGGGGCGAGTTCGCGGCGCAGGGCGGCGGCCACGTCGGGCGGACCTCCCGCGCTCGCGGGCTGGGCCCGCAGGTGGACGTAGCCCGCGAGCGCCGCGACGACGGCCGCGCGGGCGGTCCGCAGGTCGACGCCCGCGGCCCGCAGGGCCTGGCCGCCGACACCGTCGGGTTCGGCGAGCAGGCCGAGCAGCAGGTGCTCGCAGCCGACGTAGTTGTGGCCGAGGGTGAGCGCCTCGGTGACGGTCAGCTCCAGCGCGTTCGCGGCGTGGCCGCCGAACCGCTCCGGGACGTTCCCGCCGTCGGTGGGCTCGCGGCGGGCCAGCTCGCGGGCCACGCGGTCCGGGGCGACCTCGACGGCGCGCAGCACGTGCAGGGCGAGGTTCGTGCCCTCGGCGAGCACGCCGTGCAGCAGGTGCTCGGTGCCGACGTGCGGGGCGCCCAGCGTTCGCGCCCGTTCGACGGCGAGCCCGATGACGTCGCGGGTGCGCTGGGTGAAGCGCGAGAGCTGGAGCGCGGACGCGCCGGACGCCACGTCGTCGAGGACGGCGGCCCTGATGGCCGTCACCCGCTTCACCGACTCCTCCAGCGCCCGCTGGCAGACCGCCGACACCGGCACGCCGGACTCCTTGACCGCCTCGGCCAGCTCGTCGGGCAGGTAGACGTTGATCTTCGGCATGAACCCCTCCTCAATCTGTAACCCCATGAATACCCCCATGTGGGGTTAGAGGTCAAGGAGGGCGGCACGAGACCGGGTCAGGACGACGGGGGTTCACCGCGGCGCGGTGGGGATCAGAGCTTGCGGAGGCCGCTGAGCACGCGTTCCATCAGGCCGAGGTCGGGGATGTCACCGTCGACCGCGGCGGTCGCGTGGACGTCGAGCAGACCGCGTTCGGCCATGTCGCCGAGCAGCACCTTGGCCACGCCGAGCGGGATGCCGAGCAGGGAGGCGACCTCGGCGACGGAGCGCGGCCCCTCGCAGAGGGCCATCACGTCCTGGTACTCGGCCTTGATCGGACCCGCGTACAGCTCCTCGCCGACGCTGACCATGGTCTCGATCTCCAGCTGGAAATCGGACGTCGTGCGGCCGCCGGTCCAGGAGTAGGGCCGGACGATCCCCGCGGTCTCCTCCACCTCGTCCGCGGGCGCCTGCACCGGCTGGACCGGCAGGCTGATCTTCTGGGCGGCGGGCTGGTCGCGCTTGCCCTTGCGGCCCTTGCGCGAGCCGCCCGCGAGCGTGATCCCGTTGAGCAGGTCCGCGAACGTCTGGTCCGAGTCCGATCCGGTCATAACGGCATCACGCGGACATCCTCGTCGCTCCGTGCAGCTCCGCACGGAGTTCCGGCGTGAGCAGCTGGCCTACCTGGTCGACGACGACGGTCATCTCGTAGGCGACCTGGCCGACGTCGCTGTCCGGCGCGGCGAGCACCGCGAGGCACGACCCGTCGCGGACCGACATCAGCAGCATGATGCCGTGCTGCATCTCGACGACCGAGCGGAGCACCCCGCCGCCGTCGAAGAAGTTCGCCGCGCTCTGGGCGAGGCTGGTGACGCCCGCCGCGATGGCGCAGAGCTGGTCGGCGCGCTGGCCCGGCAGGCCGGAGGACGCCGTGAGCAGCAAGCCGTCCACGGAGATCACGACGGCGTGCGCGACCCCCGGAACGCGCTCGGTGAAGTTGGTGATCAACCAGCCGAACTGGTCCACCTGGCGAGACCGCGATGAGGTCATGGGTTCTCCTGTGCGGGACGGTGATCGCCGGAATCCCTCACACCTTGCCGGATTCCGGTCTGGTAGCTCGAGAGGAAGCCGCGTGTCGCGTTCGGATCCCGCCGTACGGGTGCGACGCCCTCGGGGCCAGGGCGTCCGGCCACGAGGTTGCCCCTCGGCCGGCGCTTCGGCAACTCGACCTCGGAGCCCGCCGCCGGGGCCGCGTCGGGCGCGACGCCGTCCGGCCGGGGAGCGGGAGCGGCCTGGTCGTCGAGGCGGTGCCGCGGTGCCTCGCCGGTGGGCAGCTCGCCCTTGAACCAGACGGACCTCGTGGTGGCCGCCGGGTCGGTGTCGTCGACGGCCATGCCGCGGAACGAGGACCACTCGCCGTCGTCGTTCTTCGCGGCAGGCGCGGGCCGGACCCCGTTGCCGGCGGGCACGACCCCGTTGGTGGCCGGCGCGACCCCGTTGGTGGCCGGCGCGACCCCGTTGCCGGCGGGCCTCGGCCGCGCGGACGGGACCACCGGGGCCCGGCGTTCGACGGGGGGTGGGGCGTCGACCACGGTGGGCGCGGCGTCGCGGGGCGTGCGGACCAGGTCCGGTGGCACGCCGACGACGGCGCGCAGCCCGTCGCGGTGCGGGCCCTGGTCGGCCAGCGTCACCTCGATCTGGTGCCGGGCGGCGAGCCTGGCGATGACGAAGTGGCCCATCTGCCGGGTCGCGGGCAGCTCGTCGGCGTCGACCGAGCGCAGGCGGACGTTCGCCGCCTCCAGGTCGGCGGGCGACATGCCGACGCCCTCGTCGATCACGTCGATCACGACGCCGCCGCCGTTGCGCGGCCGTCCGACGATCATGACGTGGCTGCGGGGCGGTGAGAACGCGGTGGCGTTGTCCAGCAGCTCCGCGATGAGCCGCACGAGGTCGCTCGCGGCGTAGCCGACGACCTCGACCTGCGGCGTCGTCTGCACGACGACCCGCTGGTAGTGCTCGATCTCCGACGCCGCCGCGCGCAGCACGTCGGCCAGCGGGATCGGCTTGCTGAACCGGCGCGTCACGTCCGTGCCGGAGAGGACCATCAGGTTCTCGTTGTTGCGCCGCATCCGGGTGGCGAGGTGGTCGAGCTTGAAGAGGTTCGCGAGCTGCTGCGGGTTCTCCTCCTTGCGCTCCAGCTCCTCCATCAGCCGCAGCTGCCGCTCGACGAGGCCCTGGCTGCGGCGCGACAGGTTGACGAAGGTGTTGCGCAGGCCGCCGCGCAGCCTGGCCTGTTCGACGGCGGAGCCGACGGCCTGCTGGTGCACCGCGTCGAACGCGCGGGCGAGCTGGCCGAACTCCTCGGTCGTGTGCACGGCCACCGGCTCGATGACGACCTCGCTCGCGCCCTCCTCGCGCAGGTCGGAGACGAGCTCGGGGAGCTGGTGCTGGGCGACGTGCAGCGCGGTGCGGCGCAGGGTCAGCAGCGAGCGGATCATGTTGTTGCCGAAGACGACGCCGACGCCGACGGCGGCCAGCAGCGAGGCCAGCAGGATCGTCGAGATGAGGCCCGCCTGGTCGCTCGTCTCGTCCTGGAGCGTCGCGACGGTGTCCGCCAGCTCGCCCTCCAGGCCGACGAGCACCTTGTTCACGAGCGCGTCGGTGGCGCGGGAGGCGGTCACCCACTCCCCGGCGGGCACCTTCGACTCCAGCGACGGCGGGTCCGGTTCGTCCGCGGTGGCGACGGTGGTGAGGGCGTCCTGCACCATCCGGTCGCGGGCCAGGACGTCGCGGCCGGTCACGGTCTGCGTCCGCAGGTCCCGCTGCTCCGCCGTCGCGAGCGCGGCGAAGTCGCTGATCCGGTCCAGGTAGCGCAGCCGCGACTGGTCCAGCGCGACGACCTCGGAGTCGAGGACCCGGCCGCGGCTCACGGCCGAGAGCAGCACCGCGTGCTGGAGCGACAGCTGCTCGCCCGCCATCTGGAGGTGGTGCAGCGCGCCGCCGGTGCTCGCGAGCGCCGCGTCGCCGAACTCGTTGATCAGCGCCTGGTCGAAGTCGAGCATCGAGCGCAGGACGGTCGTGTAGGCGATCACGGAGACCGACACGTCCGAGCCCGCGTCGATGGACTGCCGGAGCTGCGGCATCCCGTTGACCTGGGTGGTGACCTCGGCGAACCGGGAGGACGCGACGTCGCCGAGCGAGGTGGCGGGGTCCTGGGCCAGCCCGCGGACGACCTCGAACGCGCGGGTCGTGACGGCGCCGCGCTCGTGGAAGGCGTTCGCCTCCGGTGGCGTGCCGTCGACGCGGCCTGCCTGGTGGGCCCGCTCGTCCTGGACCGCGGTGATCAGCGGGGTCAGCGCGGAACGCAGCGTGACCAGCTTGCCGATGGCGGCGTAGGAGTCGGCGCGCACGACGTAGCCGCGGATCTGGAGGACGCCGGTGCCGACGGCGACCGCCACCGGGACCAGCAGCACCGCCGCGACCTTGACGGGGAGTCTCCAATTGCGCCAGTCCACGACGGTGGCCCACCGCCATCGAACACGGTTCTGCGCAGTCACCGGATGGACCCCAAGGTCGGTAGTCGGGCGATCACCGTGCGGGTTGGGCGCGGTTAGCCGTTCGAAATCGTTGTTGTCATTCAGCAGTGGGTCGTGATTCACGGCGGCGATGTCGTCGGACGATGGTAGGCGAGGGTCAGGTCCCCGACAACGACCAACGCGCAAGATTGTCACCGAATGGCCTAACGGGGAGCGGACCGGCCGGTGCGGACCTGGCCGATCGGGCAACGCAACCTGGGCCATCCGGTTGACTCCACGGCTCCCCCAGCTACGCTGTGCGCCGCCGGCTACCGGTCGTCGCGACGACCGCTCCCGCCGGAATCCCCGTGGAGGACCACGATGACGAAAGCCGTGCCGCGCCCCCTCGATTCGCGGCTGACACCTAATCGCGGTCGCGGGTTCGCCACATTCGACGAACCCGCGCAGCCGTTGTTGGTGGACGAGGAAGGCAATCCCGACTTCGTCGCCATCCAGCAGAGCGAGGAATTCAAGGCGCTGCGCAGGCGGGCTCTCGTATTCATCTTCCCGATGACCGCGTTGTTCCTCACGTGGTACCTCACGTACGTGGTCGCCTCCGCGTACGCGCACGATTTCATGAGCACGCGCGTGCTCGGCGTGGTCAACGTCGGCATCCTGCTCGGGCTGTTGCAGTTCGTCACCACCGTGGCCCTGACCCTGACCTACGCGCGCTACGCGAGGCGCAAGCTGGACCCGCAGGTGGTCGTGGTCCGCGGCCTGGCCGGAATCGTCGAGGAGTAGCGGTGCGGGTGGACGGACCTGCCACGGACGGCAACGTGGCGATCAACATCAGCGTGTTCGCCGTGTTCGTCCTCATCACCCTCTACGTCGTGTACCGCGCGAGCACGCGCAACACGACGGCGGCGGACTACTACGCGGCGGGCAGCAGCTTCACCGGCCCGCAGAACGGGATCGCGCTGTCGGGCGACTTCCTGTCGGCGGCGTCGTTCCTGGGCATCTCCGGCGGCATCGCGGTCCACGGCTACGACGGCTTCCTCTACTCCGTCGGCTGGGTCGTCGCCTGGATGATGGGCCTGATGCTGATCGCGGAGCGCCTCCGCAACACCGGGCGGTTCACCCTCGGCGACGTCCTCTCGTTCCGGATGCGGCAGCGCCCGGTCCGGGCCGCGGCGGCGAACGCGACGCTGGTGATCTCGCTGTTCTACATGATCGCGCAGATGGCGGGCGCGGGTGCGCTGATGGCCCTGCTGCTCGACGTGCAGGACCGGGTGGGCCAGGCCGTGGTCATCGCCGTGGTCGGCGTGGTCATGGTGGTCTACGTGCTGGTCGGCGGGATGAAGGGCACCACGTGGGTGCAGATCATCAAGGCCGTGCTCCTCCTGCTGTGCGTCAGCTTCCTGACCATCTTCCTGCTCGGCAAGTTCGGCTTCAGCCTCTCGGCGATCATGGAGACCGGTTCCCGCAACACCCCGCTGGGCGCGAAGGTGCTGGACCCGGGCGCGCTCTACGGCGGCAGCGAGCTGTCGAAGCTCGACTTCGTCTCGCTCGCGCTCGCGCTGGTGCTGGGCGTGACCAGCCTCCCCCACGTGCTGATGCGCTTCTACACCGTGCCGAACGCCCGCGAGGCCCGGCGCTCGGTGGTCTGGGCGACGCTGCTGATGGCCACCTTCTACCTGTGCACGCTCGTCATCGGCTTCGGCGCGCTGGCGCTGGTCGGCTCGGAGAAGATCGCGTCGGCGCCCGGCGGCGAGAACTCGGCGGCCCCGCTGCTGGCGTTCGAGGTCGGCGGCGCGGTCCTGCTGGGCGTCGTCGCGGCGGTCGCCTTCGCCACCATCCTCGCCGTGGTGGCGGGCCTGACGCTCACCGCGTCGGCCTCCTTCGCCCACGACGTCTACGCCAACGTGATCAAGCGCGGCACGGCCGACCCCCGCTCGGAGATCAGGGTGGCGCGGCTGACCGCGATCGTGGTCGGCCTGCTGTCCATCGTCGGCGGCATCGCGGCCAGCGGTCAGAACGTGGCCTTCCTGGTGGCGCTGGCCCTGGCTCTGGCGGCGTCGGCGAACCTGCCGACGCTGCTGTTCTCGCTGTTCTGGAGGCGCTTCAACACGGCGGGCACGCTGTGGAGCATCTACGGCGGCCTGACGTCGTGCGTGGTGCTGATCATCTTCTCCCCCGCCATGTCCGGCGCGCCGAACTCGATCTTCCCCGGCGTCGACTTCCACTGGTTCCCGCTGGGCAACCCCGGCATCGTGTCGATCCCGCTGTCGTTCCTCTGCGGCTGGCTGGGCACCCTGCTCAGCCGCACCGAGGCGGACCCGGTGAAGCAGGCGGAGATGGAGGTCAGGTCCATGACCGGCATCGGCAGCGGCCTGAACTGAGCCGCTCGACGCCCTACAGCGGGCTCACGTCGATCCCGTCGAGGTCGGGCGAGCACCCGTCGAGGTCGCCCCACCGCCCCTGCACCGGCTCGGGCGTGGACGCCGGGTCGACCAGCGCCACCGTGAGCGGGCCGTCGGCGTCAGCGGGCGGACAGCGCGGCGCGGACGGCCGAGGCGAAGCGCTGCGGCGCGGCGGCGTCGGTCTGGCGGAAGCCCAGCGAGGGTTCCGCCAGCTCCAGTTCCAGCAGCAGCGGTGAGCCGTCCTCGCCCGCCACCAGGTCCACCCGCGCGTAGAGCAGGTCGGCGCGGCGGATGCCCAACAGGCCCGTCGCCGCGTCCAGGACGTCCTCGGCGACGCGCCTGCGGGCGGCGTCCGGGACGGCCGGGGACAGGCGCTCGACGATGAAGGTGCCGGACGGGTCCAGCACCGCGTCCTCGGTCAGCATCGCGCCCTTGGTGAACGCGTGCGAGTACTGGCCCCCGAAGTAGACCACGGCGGTCTCGCCGTGGCTGTCCACAGCGGACTGGTACGGCTGGAGCAGCGCCTTGGCGCCGAGGGACTCCCAGTGCGCGTCGGCCGCGGCGTGGTCGCCGTCGGCGACCTTCAGCGCACCCCGCGACCCCGCGCCGACTGCGGGCTTCACGACGAAGCCACCGGACGGCCACCGTGGACGGTCGCCGGGGTGCAGCAGCGTGGTGGGCACGACCGGCACGCCCGCGGCGGCCAGTTCGACCAGGTAGGCCTTGTCGGTGTTCCACCGCACGACCGGCAGCGGGTTGGCCAGCCCCGGCACGGTCGCGCACCACGCCAGGAACTCCGGCAGGCGGTCGGTGTAGTCCCACGGCGAGCGCAGCACGGCCAGGTCGGCCGCGGCGAAGTCCACACCGGAGTCCCACGGCGCCCACTCGGCGTGCACGCCGACGTCGTCGAGCGCGCCGACGAGGGCGTCGTCGTCCCCGTCCCCGGTGGGAACGTCCCCGCAGGACACGAGGAGGACCTTCACCTGCCCGCCATCCGGTGGCGGTGGGCGGGGCCGATGGTCAGCGCGGACGTCGTCTCGCGGTCCCACTCGGCCGGTTCGAGGTCGGCGACCTGCTCGACGAGGGCCTCGGCGGTGGCCACGTCGGGCAGCACCACGTCGCCGAGGGCGCCGTCGTCGGCCCCGACGAGCACGACCCGCGCGCCCGCCCGGCCGATCGGCTCCACGACGGCGCGCGATCCCTTGCCGTGCTTGGCGACGAACGCGGTCGCCGACTTCACCGCCTTCGGGGGGACGGTGGTCCTCTTCTCCGCTACCTGCTCGTCGTCAGCCACGCGTCCACCTTAGAACCCGCGGGTAACTTCCGGGTGGTGACCGCCCCCACGACGGCGGCCCCGAGCCGCGGGCGGCGGCTGCGAGTAGCTTTCCGCCGTGTGAACGATCATCCGACACTCCCCGGTCTCGTCGACGGGGTTCTCGCCTGGCACCTCGACCGGTTCCCCAGCATGGCCGCGATGCTGGGCTCCCCGGCGCACGACCGGACGTTCGGTGACTTCAGCGCGGCGGGCTTCACCGAGCACGAGCGCGAGGCAGGCCGGTGGCTGGAGCGCTTCGAGGCGGTGCCCGACACCGGGCTGAGCCTGGACGAGGCGGTCGACCGCGACCTGCTCGTGTCCGTGCTGCGCGGGGTGCGGGCGTCGGCGGCGTGGCCCGCGTGGCGCCGCGACCCGGCGCTGTACCTGTCCGCGGTGCTGTTCCCGCTCTTCACGGCGTTCCTGCACCGGCTGCGGCCGGAGCCCGAGCTGGTCGACACGGTGCTGGCGCGCCTGGCCGAGGTGCCGTCGGTGCTGGCCGCGTGCCGCGCGAACCTGGACCCCGGGCTGGCGTCGCCGCTGATCGTCCGCCGGGCCGTCGGGCAGGCGCGCTCGGGCCGGTCGTTCCTCACCCGGTCGCTGCCGTCCGAGGTGGCCGACCCCGACCTGCGGGCGAGGCTCGCCGCCGCCGCGGAGCCCGCCGCGGTGGCGTTCGACGAGCTGGCCGCCTTCCTGGACGGCTTCGCCGAGCGCGCCACCGGCGACTGGCGGATGGGCGAGGAGCTGTACTCGACGCTCCTGGTCGAGCAGGAGCTGCTGGGCTACGGGGCGGCGGAGCTGCACCAGCGGGGCATCGCCGCCTACGACGCGCTCGAAGCCGAGATGAACGAGCTGACCGCGCCGCGCCACTGGCACGACGTGATGCTGGCGCAGCAGGACGACCACCCGCCGACCGTGGAGGACATGCGCTCCGAGTACGAGGCCGAGACCGCGCGGGCGCGGGCGTTCCTCGCCGAGCACGAGCTGGTCACGTTCGCCGGGGGCGAGGAGTGCCTGGTCGTCCCGTCGCCGGAGTTCCGGCGCCCGGTGTCCGCCGTCGCCGCGTACCTGTCTCCCCCGCCGCTCACGGACCGGCGCACGGGCCACTTCCTCGTGCCGTACCCGCCGGACGACTTCACGCCGGACCAGGTCGTGCAGCGGCTGCGCACCAACACCCGCGGGCAGCTCCCGACGATCGCGGTGCACGAGACCTACCCCGGCCACCACTGGCACCTGTCGTGGCTGGCCGCGCAGGACCGGCCCGTGCGCAAGGTGCTGCGCACGCCGTACTTCACCGAGGGCTGGGCGCTGTACGCGGAATCCCTGCTGCGCGAGCACGGTTACTTCACCGAGCCCGCGCACGAGCTGGCGCACCTGGAGGCGCGGCTGTTCCGCGCGGCGCGGATGATCGTGGACACGGCGCTGCACTGCGGCGAGCGGACACCGGAGGAGGCGGAGGAGTTCATGACCACCAAGGCCTCGCTCACGCCGGGCACGGCCAAGGGCGAGGTGAACCGCTACTGCGCGGCACCGACGCAGGCGCCGTCGTACCTCACCGGCGCGCTGGAGATCGAGAGCATCCGCGCCGACTACCTCGCGGCGGGCCGGGGCACCCTGCGGGAGTTCCACGACACGATCGCGGGCTCGGGGGCGCTGCCGCTGGGGTTGGCGCGCCGCGTCGCCCTCGGCGGGACGAACGAACACGAGAATGGGGAAGCGAATGCCTAAGGCAGTGCTGGTGCGCTCGACCGGTGGGCCGGAGGTCTTGGAGTACACCGACGTCGAGCCCCGCGAGCCGGGGGTGGGCGAGCTGGTCGTGGCGGTGGCCGCCGCGGGCGTCAACTACATCGACACCTACCACCGGTCCGGCCTGTACCCGATGGAGCTGCCGATCAGGCTGGGCGGCGAGGGATCGGGCACGGTGACCGCGGTCGGCGAGGGCGTGACCGGGTTCGCCGTGGGCGACCGGGTGGCGTGGCACGACGGTCGGGGCAGCTACGCCGAGGAAGCGGTCGTCGAGGCGGCGAAGGCGATGCGCGTCCCGGAGGGCGTGGACGAGGAGACGGCCGCCGCGACCCTGCTCCAGGGCCTGACCGCGCACTACCTGGCGGCGTCGGCGTACCCGATCCACGCGGGCGACACCGTGCTGGTGCACGCCGCGGCGGGCGGGGTCGGGCTGCTGCTCGTGCAGCTGGCCAAGTCGCGCGGCGCGCGGGTGATCGGCACCGTGTCGACGGCCGAGAAGGAGGCGCTGGCACGGGAGGCCGGGGCCGACGAGGTCATCCGGTACACCGAGGCGGACTTCGTCGAGGAGGTCCGGCGCCTCACGGACGGCGCGGGCGTCAACGCGGTGTACGACGGCGTCGGCAAGGACACGTTCGACGGCAGCCTGTCGGTGCTCAAGCCCCGCGGTTACCTGGTGCTGTTCGGCGCGTCCAGCGGCCCCGTGCCGCCGGTAGACCCGCAGCGGCTCAACGCGGCGGGCTCGGTGTTCCTCACCCGGCCTCGGCTCGCGCACTACGTGGCCGACCGCGAGGAGCTGGAGTGGCGGGCCGGTGAGCTGTTCGCGGCCGTCCTCGACGGCTCGCTCACGGTCGCGATCGGCGGGCGCTACCCGCTGGCCGAGGCGCGCCGGGCCCACGAGGACCTCCAGGGCAGGCGGACCACGGCGAAGCTGCTGCTGATCCCCTGACCCCGAACGCGGAGCGGGGCCCGTCCGGTGTTCCGGACGGGCCCCGCTGCCGGTGGTCGGTGCGGCTCAGCCCTCGACCTTGACGGCGTCGATGACGAACACCAGCGTCTCGCCGGGCAGGATGTCGCCCTGGCCGTTCGGGTAGCCCTTGTCCGACGGCACGACGAGCAGGCGGCGGCCACCCTCCTTCAGACCCACGAGGCCCTCGTTCCAGCCCTGGATGACCGAGGCCTGGCCGACGTTCTCGACCGGGAACGGCCGGTTGCCGTCCCAGGACGACTCGCGGAACTTCTGGTCGCTGAAGGTGTTGAGCACGTAGTGGACCGTCGCCGTCGAGCCCTGCTTGACCTCAGGGCCGGTGCCGACCTCGATGTCCCTGACCACGAGGCCGTCCTGCGGCTTGCAGCCCGTGGGCACGGTGACCGTGGGCTTGGCGCCGAGCGCGCCCACGACCTGGAACTGCTCCGGCGTGCAGGGCGGGCCGCTCGCGGGCGACACGGCGGAGGGACGGTCGTCCACGCTCGGCGCCGTGGCAGCGGGGGTCGAGGCTCCGCCGGTGGCGGTGGACGGCCGGTCGCTGGGCGTGCACGCGGCGAGGGAGAGGCCTGCGGACACCAGGGCGGCGAGGGTCAGGGCCGTACGGCCGACAGTACGCATGGGTCCGGAGCTTAGGTGGAGCCCCCGACCCGACCGCCGGCAGGCCCGGTCGACGATCCGCCCTCCCCCGGCGGCGCGCGACGGCCCGTCGCACGGGGTGTTCCGAGCCCGCGGCACCCGGTCCCGGCACCGGGACCCGACCCTCCGACGGGCACGGGGACCCGGTCGCGAGGACGACGGACGGACGTCCCGGCGTTCGGCCGGGAGCACTCATGGTTGCCTGGATTCGGCCGAACGTCCGTTGGAACCAGGCCCGGACCCACCACCGGCCCAACCCGTTCACCGTGCGCGGTCGGAGATCACCATTATCGTCCAATACACCGCCACGAATTGCGGCTACCGCCCGGTCACCTCTGCGCGTACAGTAACTCCGCGCACTCGTTCGGATACTGAACGCATTCCTCCATTCGGGTGCAGATCGAGGAGGTGGCCCTGTGTCCGCGGAGGCCGGAGGCATCCGCAGCAACCTGTTGCAGGAATTGTTCTGGACCCGAACAGGCTTGCTCCTGCTGAGCCTTGTCGTCACTTCTGGAATCTGCCTGGCCGTGTCCAGTGGAATGGATCCGGGAACGTTCAAGAACTTCCTGACGTCCATCGGCACCGGCACCATGATCTCGGCGGTGGTCGGGTTCGGGCAGACGTTGCTGACCAGTTCGGCGACGCACCGCTCGCTGGTGACCCCGGTCGTCGAGGAGAGCAGGAAGGCGCTCCAGGAGCTGACCGCCGAGTACCGCGCGCTCGATCGCGAGTTCTTCCCCAGCCACGTGTTCGAGCCGACCGCGAAACCGGACCCCGCGTTCAACCAGCTCATGATGCAGGACCTGGACCGCACGAGGCTGTACTGCTTTCGCGGCTTCGCGGGCAGGTACGCGGCGTGCCGCCTGCTGATGTCGAGGTCGGAGTGCGAACTGCGGGCCGTGCTCGCGGACCCGCGCGACGGCAGCGCGATCAGCGGCCGGGCGCGGTACCTGTTGCGCAACGAGGGCGCCGACGGCGACTACGACACCATCCAGGCCCGGCTGCGCGAGCAGATCGCCATCGGCCTGGTCGGCCTGTTCCTCGCGCGGAGCAGGTGCAACCGGATCGACGTGACGATCATTTCCGACCCACCGCTCGACCGGCTCGAACTGTTCGACGACAGCGCCTGGCTCACGCTCTACAGCAACACCAGCGCCGGCGTGGTCAGGTTGTACCCGCGGACCCTGCGCTTCACGGAGGGCTCATTCCTCTACGGGATGGAAAGAGCGGAATTCCTCCGGGTCAGCAATTCACGGGCGGGTCAGCACTTCGTGATCCGACCGAACACCAGTCGCGTGGAATTCTTCGCGCTGTTCGAGAAGATCACCGGTGTGCCGTTGACCGATAGCGGCTTCCACTCTCTAGAAGAGAAGTTCCACTCCTTCCGCCGGGAATTCTCGGCCTTCGCTCAGCTGGGGAGCTGATAGCGGTGCTCACCGACTTGGCCGGGACGGCCACCCTGCTCGAACTAGCCTCCGGGATCACCGCGGCCGGGCCCCCTGCCGTCGACCAGTGGTCCATCGGACCGCTGGTAGCGGGGTGGGCGTCCCAACCGGGGTTGCGGGAGGGTCTGCGGGAGCACCTGCGGACCCTCACCCCGCGGGAGGAGCGGCGGATCGTCGCGCGCTCCCGCGAGACGACCACCCACTTCGCCTGGTGCCTGCGCGACGAACCCGGCGAACCGTTCACGTTCTGGCTGCACGAGTACAAGCCGCAGCGGGACTGGCGGCACGGGTACGCGGACTCCGTCCACAACCACCGGTACCACTTCAGCACGACCATCCTCACCGGCTCCTACCTGCACGAGCGCTACACCGCGCGGCTCGGGGACGGCGAGCGGTCCATCCTGTCGGCGACGCTGCTGCGCGGTACCGAGTGCCCGGCCGGGACGTCCGGGACGATGCTCGCGCACGAGTTCCACCGCATTCCACGCGCGGGCGACGACACCATGACGTTCCTGGTCAAGTCCCGCGCCATCAGCCCGTGGAGCCTGTCGTTCGACCCGGACACCGGTGCCAGCCACCGGCACGTCCCGGTGGAGTCCCGGTTGGAGGAACTGACGAACCAGCTCTAAGGATCTCCAGAGGGACCTACCATCGGCCCACCCGGCATGGGAGGGCTCCGATGCGTGTCCGAAGCGCACTTTCGACCGATGTCATGACCGATGTGGAGCGGCGCGTGTGGGAGTTGTGCACGCGCCTCGCTCCCCGATTGCAGTTCCACGGCTGGCACCACGTCAGCTTCGTGCGGGACAAGGCGGTCCACTTCGCCGAGCGCAACGGTTCCGAGGTGGACGTGGTGCACGTGGCCGCGCTGGTCCACGACGTGAACTACGTGGTGCGCCGCAACTCGCCCGCGGCCGAGGGCGACGGCCTCCGCCGGGAGATCCTCACCGGAGCCGGAGTGGACCTCGACACGGCGGAGTGGGTGGACCGGATCGTCGACGAGGCGGAGATGCGGACCCGCCACCGCGACATCAGCCTGGAGGCGCAGGCGCTGTCCGATGCGGACACGCTGTTCAAGGCGCTCCCCGTCACACCCGTCGTGCTGGCGCACAAGTACCTGCTGGAGAACGGGATCACGCTCCAGGAACTGGCGCACAAGATCGTCGGCGAGCAGCAGGGCAAGCAGGACGACGGCTACTACTTCTACGACCCGGAGGCCGCCGCGACCTACACGAGGTGGGCGACGGCGAACCTGGAGCTGTGGCAGTGCATCGTCGAGTCCCTCGACGACCCGTGCGTCACCGACCTGCTCGCGGCGGTGTCCTAGCGCTCGGGTGCGGGGCGTCGGGCGGCTCGGTGGGGGCCGCCAGCCCCTCTTCGCCGAGCCGCGTTCCCGGCCCGCTCACCGGGCCCGCGTCGACGCCAGCACCTCGCGCGCAGTGGCCACCAGGGCCGGGCACGGCTCCCGGAGGGCGTCGAGGAGTTCACCGCGCCGCTCGGCGGGGTGCTCGACCAGGTCGGCCCCGCGCCCGCCCAGCGCCTTGCACACCAGTGCCCTCAACGCGGCGGACGAGTCCACCACGGCGGGCGACGCCCTGCCCGCCTCCCGTGCGACGACCCTCGCCACCAGGGCCTCGACCACCAGCTCCGCTGACCCGACCACGCGCCTTCACCCCCCGGAACCCCGACGACGGACTACCGGGACTATCGGGAGGGCGCGGGGATCGCTACGGGGAGTCCCCCGAAGGAGTTAGAACGGCCGGCCGAGGACGGGCAGGCCGACGACGGCGTCCACGGCGAGGCCGCAGAACACCAGCATCAGGTACAGGTTCGACATGTGGAAGAACTTCATCGTGTTGGTCGAGCCGCCCTTGCGGACCACGTTGTGCAGCTTGTGGGCGAAGACGGCGAACCAGACGCCGGAGACGGCGGCGACCGAGACGTAGATCCAGCTCGTGACGGGGGCCAGCAGCAGGGTGCAGACGACGGTGATCCAGGAGTAGATGACGATCTGCCTGGTCACCTGCTGTGCCGTGGCGACCACGGGGAGCATCGGGACACCCGCTCGCGCGTAGTCCTCCTTGAACTTCATCGCGAGCGCCCAGGTGTGCGGGGGCGTCCAGAAGAAGATCACGCCGAACATGACGATCGCGGGCCAGTCCACCGTGCCGGTGACGGCCGACCAGCCGATGATCACCGGCATGCAGCCTGCCATGCCGCCCCAGATGATGTTCTGCGACGTGCGGCGCTTGAGCACCAGCGTGTAGACGAAGATGTAGAAGAGGATCGTCGCGACGGCGAACACGGCCGACATCAAGTTGGTCGTGATCCAGAGGAACGCGAACGACAGCACGCCGAGCACGACGCCGAAGATGAGGGCGTTGCGGGGTGGAATGGTCTGCTGGGCCAGCGGCCGGGCCGTGGTGCGCTTCATCACCGAGTCGATGTCGGCGTCGACGTAGCAGTTGAGCGCGTTCGCGCTGCCCGCCGCGAGGGTGCCGCCGGTCAGCGTGCACGCGATCAGCCACAGCGGCGGCACGCCGCGCGCGGCGAGCAGCATCGCCGGGATGGTCGTGATCAGCAGCAATTCGATGACGCGGGGCTTCGTCAGCGCCACGTAGGCGCCCACGACCTGTCGGGGCGACCGCGCCGGGGCCTCGGTGACGGCACTCATCGCGACGCACTCCTCTACCAGGTCGGGGATGCCGGAATCGTAACCGCGCGCACCCGGCGCCACCCGGCCGGGTGTCCGGCCGACCGGGACCTTGGTCCTGAACAGAACACCCGTTTGTTCCGTATGCCCTTGTGCCGACACACACAGTCGTGTCGTTTCGCGCTCAGATCACACACGCGGACCCTCAGGACTAGGCTGAGAGGAGGACGAGGGAACCCGCGGGGACGAGCCGACTGTATCGATGGAGAAGGCCGTTTCCGCCAACGTGAGAGTGGAGCTGTGTCCGTGTCCGTGAGCGACGACATCACCCGGTTGACCGAAGCGCACCTGCCCGAAGACTGGACCGAGCTGGACAAGCGAGCGGTGGACACGGTGAGGGTCCTCGCGGCCGACGCCGTGCAGAAGGTCGGCAACGGCCACCCCGGCACCGCCATGAGCCTCGCCCCCCTCGCCTACACGCTGTTCCAGCGCGTCATGCGGCACGACCCGGCCGACGCCGACTGGATCGGGCGCGACCGGTTCGTGCTCTCGGCGGGCCACTCCAGCCTGACGCTGTACATCCAGCTGTTCCTCGCCGGCTACGGCCTGGAGCTGGACGACCTCAAGGCCCTGCGGACGTGGGGCTCCAAGACCCCCGGCCACCCGGAGTACCGCCACACCAACGGCGTCGAGATCACCACCGGCCCGCTGGGCCAGGGCCTCGCCTCCGCCGTGGGCATGGCGATGGCGGCCCGCCGCGAGCGCGGCCTGTTCGACCCGGACGCCGCCCCCGGCACGAGCCCGTTCGACCACGACATCTTCGTGATCGCCTCCGACGGCGACATCGAGGAGGGCGTGACGTCCGAGGCCTCCTCGCTCGCGGGCACCCAGCAGCTGGGCAACCTCACGGTGGTCTACGACGACAACAAGATCTCCATCGAGGACGACACCGCCATCGCGCTCGGCGAGGACACGGCGAAGCGCTACGAGGCGTACGGCTGGCACGTGCAGGTCGTCGAGGGCGGCGAGAACGTCACCGGCCTCGAAGCCGCGCTCAAGGCCGCCAAGGCGGAGACGGACCGCCCGTCGTTCATCCTGCTGCGCACGATCATCGGCTACCCCGCGCCCAAGAAGATGAACACCGGCGCCGCGCACGGCGCCGCGCTGGGCGACGAGGAGATCCGCGCCGTCAAGGAGGCGCTGGGCTTCGACCCGGAGCAGACCTTCGAGGTCTCCGACGAGGTCCTGGCGCACGCCCGCGAGGTCGGCAAGCGCGGCGAGCACGCGAAGGCGGAGTGGCAGAAGGGCTTCGACGCGTGGGCGCAGGCCAACCCGGAGCGCAAGGCGCTGCTGGACCGGCTCGTGGCCAAGGAGCTGCCCGAGGGCTGGACCGACTCGCTGCCGACCTACCCGGTCGACGCGAAGGGCACCTCGACCCGCAAGGCCTCCGGTGAGGTCATCAACGCGGTCGCCGGTGTGCTGCCCGAGCTGTGGGGCGGTTCCGCCGACCTCGCCGAGAGCAACCTGACCTCGATCAAGGGCGAGAAGTCCTTCGGCCCGCCGAACATCTCCACGGAGATGTGGAAGACCGACCCGTACGGCCGCACGCTGCACTTCGGCGTCCGCGAGCACGCGATGGGCTCGATCCTCAACGGCATCGCGCTGCACGGCCCGACCCGCCCGTACGGCGGCACGTTCATGGTGTTCTCCGACTACATGCGCCCGGCCGTGCGGCTCGCGGCGATCATGGAGGCGTCGGTCACCTACGTGTGGACGCACGACTCCATCGGCCTCGGCGAGGACGGTCCGACCCACCAGCCGATCGAGCACCTCTCCGCGCTGCGCGCGATCCCCGGCCTGGCCGTGGTCCGCCCCGGCGACGCCAACGAGACCGCGTTCGCGTGGCGCACGATCCTGGAGAACGCCGCCCCCGCGGGCCTGGCGCTGACCCGGCAGAACGTGCCGACCCTGGAGGGCACCTCGTACGAGGGCGTCTCCAAGGGCGGGTACGTGCTGGTCGAGGCGTCGAGCGGCACCCCGGAGCTGGTGCTGATCGGCACGGGCTCCGAGCTCCAGATCGCCGTGGAGGCGGCCAAGGTCCTGGAGGCCGACGGCGTCCCCACCCGCGTGGTGTCCATGCCGTGCTTCGAGTGGTTCGACGCGCAGGACAAGTCCTACCGGGACGGTGTCATCCCGCCGTCCGTCAAGGCTCGGGTCGCGGTCGAGGCGGGCATCGCCCAGTCCTGGTACCGCTACGTCGGCGACGCGGGCGAGATCGTCTCGATCGAGCACTTCGGCGCTTCCGCCGACTACCAGACCCTGTTCGAGAAGTTCGGTTTCACGACCGAGAACGTAGTTGCTGCGGCTCGCACTTCGCTGCAGCAGGTGAAGGAGAGCAAGTGAGCAACCCCAACCTCGTCGCCCTGAGCGAAGCGGGCGTCTCCATCTGGCTGGACGACCTGTCCCGCGAGCGGCTGAAGTCCGGCAACCTGGCCGAGCTGGTCGCCACCAAGAACGTGGTCGGCGTGACCACGAACCCGACGATCTTCGCGAGCGCCCTGGCGAAGGGCGAGTCCTACGACGAGCAGGTCCGGGAGCTGGCCGCGCGCGGCGCGAGCACCGAGGCCACCGTCAAGGAGATCACCACCACCGACGTGCGCACGGCGTGCGACCTGTTCCGCGACGTGTACGCGTCGACGGACGGCGTCGACGGCCGCGTGTCGCTGGAGGTCGACCCGCGCCTGGCGGGCGACACCGACGCCACGATCGCCGAGGCGCTCGACCTGTGGAAGACGGTCGACCGCCCCAACCTGATGGTGAAGATCCCCGCCACCGTCGAGGGCATCCCGGCCGTCACGAAGGTGCTCGCCGAGGGCATCAGCGTGAACGTGACGCTGATCTTCTCCACCGAGCGCTACCGCCACGTGATGGAGGCCTTCATCGCGGGCCTGGAGCAGGCGAAGGCCAACGGCCACGACCTGTCCACCATCCACTCCGTCGCCTCGTTCTTCGTGTCCCGCGTGGACAGCGAGATCGACAAGCGCATCGAGAAGCTGGGCACGCCCGAGGCGCAGGCGCTGCGCGGCCAGGCCGCCATCGCCAACGCGCGCCTCGCGTACGCCGCCTACGAGGAGGTCTTCGCCGGCGAGCGCTGGGAGGCCCTCGTCGCCGCGGGCGCGCGGGCGCAGCGTCCGCTGTGGGCGTCGACCGGCGTGAAGGACCCGTCCTACTCGGACACCCGGTACGTGGACGAGCTCGTCGTCGAGAACGTCGTCAACACCATGCCGGAGAAGACCCTCGACGCGGTCGCCGACCACGGCAACATCGTGGGCGACACCGTCACCGGTGGCGCCGACGAGGCCCAGGAGGTCTTCGACTCGCTGGCGCGGGCCGGGATCGACATCGACGACGTGTTCGTCGTGCTGGAGACCGAGGGCGTCGAGAAGTTCGAGAAGTCCTGGGAAGAGCTGCTGGAGACCGTGACGGGCCAGCTCGACAAGGCGAAGGGCTGAACCTCCACATGACCGACGTGATCTCCGTGGAGATCGTCCGCACGCCGAACCAGGACCAGGTCGACACGATCGTCGGCGACCTGGTCACCGACCGCGTGGCGAGCAGGCTCACCGCGAAGGACGCCACCCTGTGGGGTCCGGAGGCCGAGTCCGAGTCGGCGATCCGGCTGGCGTGGACGACGCTGCACGAGACGTCCCGCCCGCTGGTGGACGAGATCCTCGCGCTGCGCGGCGAACTGCACGCCGAGGGCGTCGACCGGGTCGTGCTCGCGGGCATGGGCGGCTCCTCGCTGGCCCCCGAGGTGATCACCGGCACGGCGGGCGTCCCGCTCGTCGTGCTGGACACCACGGACCCGGCGCAGGTGGCCGACGCGCTCGCGGGCGACCTCCAGCGCACCGTGGTCGTGGTGTCGTCGAAGTCCGGCGGCACCGTCGAGACCGACAGCCACCGGCGGATCTTCGCCAAGGCGTTCGCCGACGCGGGCATCGACGCCGCGTCGCGCATCGTCGTGGTGACCGACCCCGGCTCGCCGTTCGAGGCGCTGTCGGGCGAACTGGGCTACCGCAAGGTGTTCCTGGCCGACCCGAACGTGGGCGGGCGCTACTCGGCGCTCACCGCGTTCGGCCTCGTGCCGTCCGGTCTCGCGGGCGCCGACATCGGCGGCCTGCTCGACCAGGCGGCGGACGCCGCCGAGCTCCTGTCGACCGACTCCCCCGAGAACCCCGCGATCGTGCTGGCGGCCACGTTCGGCGCCGCGCACGCGCACGGCACCGAGAAGGTCGTCTTCGCCGACAGCGGCTCCGGCATCAGGGGTTTCGCCGACTGGGCGGAGCAGCTGATCGCCGAGTCCACCGGCAAGAACGGCACGGGCCTGCTGCCGGTCGCCGTCGAGGGACCGGGCGCGCCCGGTTTCGTCGACGCGCGCTCCGACGCCACGACCGTCGCGATCGGCCCGGCCACCGGGTCCTCGTCGGTGGCCGTGGAGGGCTCGCTCGGCGCGCAGTTCCTGCTGTGGGAGTACGCGACGGCGATCGTCGGCCGCGTGCTCGGCATCAACCCGTTCGACCAGCCGGACGTGGAGGCCGCCAAGAAGGCCGCCCGCTCCCTGCTGGACGCCCCGGCCTCCTCCCCCGCGACGCCCGCGTTCGTGGACGGCCCGGTCGAGGTGTACCCGAGCGAGGGGTGGCTGTCGACGGACGTGAAGACGGTGGCGGACGCGATCACCGCGCTCATCGCCGCCGCGCCGGACCACGGCTACGTGTCGGTGCAGGCGTACCTCGACCGGCTCGACGACGCGTCGTTCGCGCTGCTGCGCCCCGAGGTCGCGCGCAAGTCGCACCTCCAGACCACGTTCGGCTGGGGTCCGCGCTTCCTGCACTCCACCGGGCAGTACCACAAGGGCGGACACCAGAACGGCGTCTTCCTCCAGATCACCGGTGCGTCCGAAGTGGACCTGGAGGTCCCCGAGCGGCCGTACTCGCTCAGCGTGCTCCAGCTCGCGCAGGCGCTCGGTGACGGCCAGGTGCTCGCCGGCCGCCGACCGGTGCTGCGCCTGCACCTCACCGACCGCGTCGCCGGGTTGGCGCAGCTGGTCGAAGCCATTCAGGAGGATGGTTCGTGACTTCCGGCACCAAGTGGCGCAACCCGTTGCGCGATCCCCGCGACAAGCGGCTCCCCCGCATCGCGGGGCCGTGCGGCCTGGTGATCTTCGGCGTGACGGGTGACCTGTCGCGCAAGAAACTCATGCCCGCGATCTACGACCTGGCCAACCGCGGCCTGCTGCCGCCGGGCTTCGCGCTCATCGGCTTCGCCCGCCGCGACTGGGCCGACCAGGACTTCATGCAGGTCGTGCACGAGGCCGTGAAGGAGCACGCGCGCACCCCGTTCCGGGAGGCCGTGTGGGAGCAGCTGGCCCAGGGCATCCGGTTCGTGCAGGGCACCTTCGACGACGACCAGGCGTTCGACAACCTGGCCGCGACGGTGGCCGACCTCGACCGCGAGCGCGGCACGGGCGGCAACCACGCGTTCTACCTGTCGGTGCCGCCGAGCGCGTTCCCGCTGGTGATCAACCAGCTGAAGCGGGCCGGTCTGGCGAAGCCGCCCGGTGACAACCCGGCGCAGTGGCGGCGCGTGGTCATCGAGAAGCCGTTCGGCCACGACCTGACGAGCGCGAAGCAGCTCAACAAGACCGTGAACGACGTCTTCCCCGAGGAGTCGGTGTTCCGCATCGACCACTACCTCGGCAAGGAGACGGTCCAGAACATCCTGGCGCTGCGCTTCGCGAACCAGCTCTACGAACCCATCTGGAACGCGAACTACGTCGACCACGTGCAGATCACCATGGCCGAGGACATCGGTCTCGGCGGTCGCGCGGGGTACTACGACGGCATCGGCGCGACCCGCGACGTGATCCAGAACCACCTGCTCCAGCTGCTGGCGCTGACCGCGATGGAGGAGCCCGTCTCCTTCGCCCCGGCGGACCTGCGGGCGGAGAAGGTGAAGGTCCTCTCGGCGACCAAGCCGATCCAGCCGTACGGCGAGACGTCCGCGCGCGGCCAGTACACCGGCGGCTGGCAGGGCGGGCAGAAGGTGCCCGGTCTGCTGGAGGAGGGCGGCTTCTCGCCCGAGTCGAAGACGGAGACGTTCGGCGCCATCACCGTCGGCGTCAACACGCGGCGCTGGGCGGGTGTGCCGTTCTACCTGCGCACCGGCAAGCGGCTGGGCAGGCGCGTGACGGAGGTGGCCGTGGTGTTCAAGCGCGCGCCGCACCTGCCGTTCGACGACACCGCGACCGAGGAGCTGGGCCAGAACGCGCTCGTCGTGCGCGTGCAGCCGGACGAGGGCGTCACCATCCGGTTCGGCTCGAAGGTGCCGGGCAACACGATGGAGGTCCGCGACGTCACGATGGACTTCGGCTACGGCCACGCGTTCACCGAGTCGTCGCCCGAGGCGTACGAGCGGCTGCTGCTCGACGTGCTCCTCGGCGAACCGTCGCTGTTCCCGAAGAACGACGAGGTCGAGCTGTCCTGGGAGATCCTGGACCCGATCCTGGAGCACTGGGCGAAGAAGGACGAGCCCGCCCTGGAGCCGTACAAGGCGGGCACGTGGGGCCCACCGTCCGCCGACGAGATGGTCGCCCGCACGGGGCGCAACTGGAGGCGACCGTGATCATCGACCTGCCGTCGACGACCACCTCACGCATCAACAGCAAGCTGGTCCGGCTGCGCGACGAGGGTGGCGCCGTCACCCTCGGGCGCGTCCTGACGCTGGTGATCGTCACCAACGACGGGGAGAAGACCGAGGAGGCCGTGGAAGCGGCCAACGACGCCAGCCGCGAGCACCCGTGCCGGGTGATCGTGGTGGCGCGCGGCGCCCGCAAGGCGTCGCCCCGGTTGGACGCCCAGATCCGCGTGGGTGGTGACGCGGGCGCCAGCGAGGTCATCGTGCTGCGCCTGTACGGCGAGCTGGCGGACGAGGGCGCGAGCTGCGTCGTCCCGCTGCTGCTGCCGGACACCCCCGTGGTGGCGTGGTGGCCCTTCGAGGCCCCCGCGGTGCCCGCGAAGGACCCGATCGGCGTGCTCGCCCAGCGGCGGATCACCGACGCCGCCGCCGAGAAGAACCCGATCAAGGCGTTGGAGCAGCGCAGGAGCGCCTACACGCCGGGCGACACCGACCTCGCGTGGACGCGGCTCACGCTGTGGCGGGCCATGCTCGCCTCGGCGCTGGACCTGCCGCCGTTCGAGCGGGTCGTGGACGCCGAGGTCAGCGGCGAGGCGGACTCCCCGTCCACCGAGCTGCTGGCGGCGTGGCTGGCGTCCGGGCTGAAGATCCCGGTCAAGCGGACCAAGGCCGTGCGCGGCGAGGGCATCTGCCTCGTGACGCTCGACCGGAAGTCCGGTGGTGTGGAGCTGTCGCGTCCGGACGGGCGCGTCGGCACGCTGCTCCAGCCCGGTCAGCCGGAGCGCAGGGTGGCGTTGCAGCGCCGGTCGATCCGCGACTGCCTCGCGGAGGAGCTGCGCCGCCTCGACCCCGACGAGGTGTACGAGCTGGCGCTGAAGTCGCTGGGGAAGGTCGTGCGCGGCCGGGCCCACACGGCGAAGCCCGCCGCGGCGCGCAAGCCCGCGGCCAAGGCGGCCCCGAAGTCCGATTCGGCCAAGGCCGACTCGGCCAAGGCCGACTCGGCGAAGGCCGCGGAGAAGGTCTCGGCCAAGGGGGTGCCAGCGAAGGTGTCGGCGGCGAAGACCTCGGGCGGCAAGGCCGTCGTGGCCAAGTCCAAGGACTCGAAGCCGTCGGCTTCGAAGGCGAGTTCGTGAACGGCCCCCAGGTGGTGGTGCACCGTGACGGCGACCTGCTGGCCGCCGCCACGGCCGCCCGCCTGCTGACCCGGTTGGTGGACGCCCAGGCGGCCCGCGGGTCGGCGTCGCTCGTGCTCACCGGTGGCCGCACCGGCACGGCGGTGCTGGAGCACCTGCGGGCGCTGCCCGCGCTGCACGCCGTGGACTGGAGCCGGGTCGACCTGTACTGGGGCGACGAGCGGTTCCTGCCCTCCGGCCACCCGGACCGCAACGAGACCCAGGCCCGTGCCGCCCTGCTGGACCACATCCCGGTGGACCCGGCGCGGGTGCACGCGGTGGAGGCCTCCGACGGTCGGTTCGGCGACGACCCGGACGCCGCCGCCGAGGCCTACGCCGACGTGCTCGCCGAGGCGGCCCGGCCGGAGGACCACGGGTCGGTGCCCTCGTTCGACGTGTGCCTGCTGGGTGTCGGGGAGGAGGGGCACGTCGCCTCGATCTTCCCGGAGTCCCCGGCGGTGCACGAGGTGGAGCGGTCGGTGGTGGCGGTGCGGAACTGCCCCAAGCCGCCGCCCACGCGCGTGTCGCTGACGCTCCCGGCCGTTCGGCGGGCTCGGGAGGTGTGGCTGATGACCACCGGTGAGGCGAAGGCCGCCGCGGTCGCGATGGGGTTGACCGGCGCGGGCGAAGCGCAGTTGCCCGCGGCCGGGGCGACGGGCCAGCGCCGCACCCTGTGGCTGCTCGACACCACGGCGGCGTCGAAGGTGCCCGACCTCTTCACCCCGCCACTGGCGTGAGCGGTGGTTCGGCGCCCCGCTCGGGGCGCCGAACCACCCTGCCGGGGCTCGTCACACCCGGTACTGCCCGCCTCCACCACGCGGGTCCACAAGCACCACCCCGTCGGGCAGCGGGTCACCGCCGGCCACTCCGAGGGTGAACACCGGTGCGGCGGCGGAGGCCCCGGTGCCCCCACCAGAGCGGTTCCGACGGCCGCCGCCACCCCCACCAGCGCCTGCCGCCTGGTCAGCACGGCATCCGACGTCAAGCCCTCCTTGACCACCCGGCTTCCGACCCCAGCGGAGGGGCCGCGCTCGGGGACGGGCCGGAGCACTGCCCCGATGCCCGGTCGCGGGCCGGCTGACGTCCCGGACCCGTTGTCGTGACGTGCGGTTGTGGGTGTGCGGCTCCTGGATCTGCGGTGCTTCGTGGCCTGCGGTGCTGTGGCGCGCCGCCGACCGGCGGGGGGCCGTGCGGGTGTTCGTGGAGTCCCGCGTGCGCTGTTCGCGCGCTTGACGTGTGCGTCCGCACATTTGTGTCATGTTCTGCCGGGTGCGGCGTCCCGTTCCTGTGGTCGACTCGTCTCCATCAGTAACGGGGCACGTCAGGTGCGCCGGGGCGAAGGGGCGGCCATGCCAACCGTGACACCGGCGCAGTACGGTGAGGATCGGCAAGTGGGTGACTCTGGAGGTCGGGTCCTGGTCGGCAACGCTGTGCGGAGACGGCCTGGGGTCGATGTGCCCGCCGTGGCGGCGGCGGCCGTCGAGCAGGTCGTGCGCGGGCGGTGGGGCTGGCTCGCGAAGCGCAGGCAACCGCTGGTGGACATCGCCGCGGTGCTGGTCGGAGCCGCGGACGTGTGGCTCGGGTACAGCTGGAACCGCGACGCGGAGCTGTACTCGCTCGTGCTGTCCGGGGTCGCGGCGGCGGCGCTCGTGTTCCGCGGGCGGTTCCCGTTCCTCACGCTGCTGCTGACCGTGCCGGGGTTCTTCGTCGGGTGGTCCGAGCTGGCCGCGATGATCGCGCTCGCCACCCTCGCCCGGCGCAGGGCGCTCGGCTGGCAGACGCTGGTCGGGGCGGCGCTGGTGTGGGCGGCCCGGTTCTTCTGGTGGCCGCCGGACAAGTTCCTCGCCGCCGAGTGGCAGCAGCACGTGCACAACGCCATCTACGGCTGCCTGGTCGCCGGGCTCCCGCTGGCCATCGCGCTGCTCGCGCACGCGCGGGAGGAGCTGTCGAGCCGCATCGCCGAACTCGCCGTGAGCCGCGAGCGCGAACGTTTGCTGCACGCGCACGCCATCAGGGCCGACGAGCGAGCGCGGCTGGCTCGGGAGATGCACGACGTCGTGTCGCACCAGGTCAGCCTCATCGCGATGCAGGCGGGCGCGTTGCGGGTGGCGGCCGTCGACCAGAACGCGAAGCAGGTCGCGGGCACGATCCGGATGCTCAGCACGAGAACCCTGGACGAGCTGCGGCAGCTGGTCAGCGTGCTGCGCACGACCAACGGCGACGACTCGCCGCAGCCCGGTGTCGAGGAGCTGCCGCAGTTGGTCGCCGGGTGCGGCATGCCCGTGAACCTGACGGTGATCGGGTCGGCCGAGGTGCCCGCGTCCATCTCGGGCGCGGCGTACCGGACGGTGCAGGAGGCGCTGACCAACGTCCGCAAGCACGCCAACGGGTCGCTGGTGACCGTGCGCGTCGACCTGGGTGACGACGAGGTGCGCGTCGAGGTCCGCAACAGCCCGCCGCCCGTCCCGCAGGCGTCACCCGCGCTGCCCAGCGGTGGCCACGGGCTGATGGGGCTGCGGGAACGGGCGGACCTGCTCAGCGGCACCTTCGAGGCGGGTGCCACCGACGACGGCGGTTTCGCCGTGAGGATGACCCTGCCGACCCTGCGGTAGGGGTGAGACGTCCGCGACCAGGCCGCCGTCCTGGTTGTGAGTCGAGCGCTCGGCGGCCGGGCCTGCCCGGCCGCCGAGCCGGTTCGGCCCGCTGGTGACCCGTGATCTCGACGCGGATGTCGCCGGAGTCCGTGAGCAGCGAGACGGTGACCCGTGGACGTCCGGGTTCCCGGCCCACGATCACGACCCAGCGGTCGTTGGCGTAGGACGGCGGCCGGAGACCCGAGTACCGGTGGCGGGCCCTCCCGTCCGGGTCCGCGGTCCTGGTCTCCGCCACGAGGCCGGGCGGGAGGTCGAGCTGCTTCGCGCTGTGCACCGTCAGCGCCGGTCGGGCGGTCGGGTACTGGTCGATGTAGCGGCGAGGTCGGTTCCGCCGCGCACCGCGTGGACCGTGGTCGAACGCTGCCTCAACCGGATCGAGCAGTTCCGCGCCATCGCCACCCGTTACGACAAAACGGCTCCGTCCTACCGGGCGGTGATCGACTTGGCGACTCTCGTCCTCTGGCTTTGAGGACAGGCCCTAGGCCGGTGCGGCCCGTCGGGTGGCGACGGCGACGCACACGGCGGAGATCGCGCCGAGCACGCCGCACACCAGGGTGGGGAGCAGGGCCGGTTCGTTGCGGAGCAGGACGGTCGGGAGCAGCCAGACCGCGACGCCGAGGCCGAAGCCGAGCGGGGCCGCCATGATGGTCGCGCCGGTGCCCGCCTGGCGGCGGCGCAGGGAGCGCAGGATCGACTCCAGGTACGCCAGGGTGAACAGGAGCACCACCGCGCTGCCAACGCCCATGATGCTCAGCAGCGGGTTGGCCGGGGGCGTGAGCAGGTACTCCTGCCTGCTCTCCCCCGTCACCTCGGCGACGACCGCGCCGCCCGCGATCCAGCGGGTCACGCCCGGCAGGACCAGGCCCGCGGTCGGGTCGCCGGTGACGGTGGCGAGGGGCACGCCCGCGACGGTGAGGGTCAGCGTGACCGGCGGTGAGGACGGGAGGTCGAGCACCACCGGTTGGCTGAGGTCGCGGGTCAGCACGGGCAGGTCGCGGCCGGTGACGGTGAACGGCAGCACCAGCATGAGGATCGCGGTCAGCGCTCCCGCCAGCGCGAACCAGCGCGGCGTCCTGCGGGCGGGCGGGCCCGCCGCGAGCACGGTGCTGGCCGGGATGAGGGTCTGGCTGCCGATCTGGGTGACCGGGGGCGCGTCCACCGCCGTGCCGCGCACCCGGTTCAGCGCCAGCGTCTCGCGCGGCTGGGTCGGGTGCGGGGACGGGCGGGTGCTGCCGGTCGCGACGGCGGGCGACAGGTGGACGCGGACGCCGAGGCGGGTCAGCCAGTCGGGCCCGAACACCTGGGCCGCGGCGCCCGCCAGGTCGATCGCGAACGTCTCCGCGTTGCGGTAGCGGGCCTGCGGTTCGCGCGCCAGGCTGCGCATCACGACCTCGGCCAGCGGCGCGGGCACGGACGGGCCGAGCGGGCGGGGTTCCTGGTGGACGTGCCGCTGGATCATGGCGAGCGGACCGCCGCCGCTCTCGTAGGGCAGCGCGCCGGAGAGCAGTTCGTAGAGGACGGTGCCGGTGCCGTAGACGTCGGCGGCGGGCGTCAGCGGGTTGCCCAGTGCCTGTTCGGGCGCGATGTAGGCGGGTGTGCCGAGCACCTGACCGGCGTGCGTCATGAGGGTGGCGCCCTCGCTGACGACCTGCGAGATGCCGAAGTCGGCGACCTTCAGGACACCGGACGACGTGAACAGCAGGTTCTTCGGCTTCACGTCCAGGTGCAGCACGCCCGCGACGTGGGCGGCGTGCAGGCCGGACAGGGTCGCGAGGCCGATGGCGCACGCCTGCCCCGCGGTGACGCCCTCCTCGCTGAACTTCGACCACACGGTGCCGCCGTCGAGCTTCTCCATCACCAGGAGGTGCTCGCCGTTGTTCTGCACGTAGTCGTAGACCGGCACGATGTGCGGGTGGTCGAGCCGCGCGAGCAACCGGGCCTCGTGCTCGAAGCGGGCGCTCATCCCCTGGTCCTCGGCCAACAGGCCGGGGAGCCTCTTGATCGCGACGGGACGGCCGAGCGGCCGGTGCACGGCCGCGTACACCACGCCCATGCCTCCGTGCCCGATCTGCTCACCCAACTGGTACTGCGGCAGCGCGGCGACGACGCTCGGGGCGACGGTCACACCGCACCGCCGGGCGGCAGCGGACGGGTCGTGCGCTCGGTCAACGGGACCGCGTCGTAGGTGGCGGTGAAGGCGTCGGTCTCGCGGTCGGCGTCGTCGACCGGGCGGGGCGCGTCGCCGTCACCGGGGTGCGGGGTCAGGTAGCCGAGCAGCAGCGCGACCGCCGCCGACCCGAGGATGAACGGGATCTCGGCGGCGGGTGAGGGCGCCACCAGTGTCAGCACGGACAGCGAGATGACCGCGACGAGCCCGGTGCCGATGCCCGCGGGCAGGAACCGCATCGCGCGCTGCCACCGGTTCACCGGGAGCCTGCGGCGGGCGAGCGCGAACAGCGCGCCTGCCCAGGAGAAGACCGTCAACAGCAGCACGCCGAGCCCGAACACCGCGTAGACCGACCACATCGAACCGACGACGTCGCCGGTCGTCTCCACCGAGCCCAGCACGGCCCGGTTCTCGTCGAGCACCTCGATCTCCGTCGGCAGCAGGCCGGTCGCCTGGCCGCCGAGGTCCGCGAGGTCGAGCTGGAAGGCGCGGGTGACGCTCTCCTTCGCGGGGACGTCGAACGGAACCGTGGTGTCGTAGGCGAAGAACGTCAGCGCCAGCGCCGTGCCGGACAACCGCACGGTCTTCACCTTGCGATCCGCGTCAGTTCCGTTGTGGACGGTCACCTCGACGCGGATGGACCGGGTCGGGTCGAGCACCAGCTGTTCGGAGCCGCCAACCGGTTGCCGGTCGACGGTCGCGTTGACCGTGACCTCGCCGGGCGCCGCGGACGCCACCGGAACCGATCCCAGGAAAATCCCGCACAGCAGGAGTAAACCCGCACCGCCGGTCAAACGTCTCACGATGCACCTCTAGTTCAGCACGGCGTTCTGCGGGCGGATGCTACATTCCGGCGCCGCTGACGGCGACACATTCGGGAGATGGCCATGCGGGCGACCAGAACACTAGGTGTACTCGGTCTGGCGGTGCTCTCCGTTACCGTGCTCGCCGTCACACCCGCCGTGGCCCAGCAACCACCGACGGTGTCGATCAAGCCGAACCAGGGCGCCCCCGGCAGCGGGTTCACCGTGGGGTGGGCGGGCTTCGACCCGTCGTGCAAGGACCGGGTCGTCACCATCCTGTGGGACGGACAGCAGCCCGTCGGCTCCGCCACGATGCCCATCCGCGTTGGCACGGGGTCGGCAGGCGCGACCGTACCCACCGGTGCGACCGCGGGCAGCCACCGCGTCACCGCGCGAGGTGCGTGCAACGCCGCCTCCGGCAACTTCACGGTGATCATCCCGCCACCGGTCGTGACGACGACCACCCCGCCTCCTCCGGTGGTCACCACGACGACCCCGCCGCCCCCTCCGGTCGTCACGACCACGACCCGCCCCGTCGTGACGACCACGACCACCGCCGTCACCACGACGACGACCACGACCACCGGCTCCAGCTCGTCGTCCTCGTCCGCACCGAGCAGCAGCGGCTCGACGACCCTCGCGATCGACTCCGACGGCGAGCTGACGCTCGACAAGGACAACATCCAGCCCGGCGACCAGCTCAACGCCTCCGGCACGGGGTGTGCGCCGGGGTCCGAGGTGAAGCTCAGCTCGAAGGACGAGAACGTCGGCACGGCGAAGGCCGACAGCGCGGGCAGGTTCAGCTCCCCCGTCGAGTTCGGCACGATCGAGCCCGGCCGCCACGTCATCCGGGCGCAGTGCGACATCCTGCTCGTCGGCAACGTCGACGTGTCGCTGACGAGCGGCACCAGCGGGACGTCGTCGACGCTCGTGGTGCTGGTGTTCTTCATCCTGATCGGGGCGACGATGCTGCGCCGCCAGTTCAGCGCCCTGCGCGTGCCCACCAAGAACTGATCGGAGCGGTTCCGCACCGAAATTCGGTGTGGAATCGAATTCCGGGCCGCTCGTGCGAATGCACGCGCATTCGGCCTAGTACACGACGAAGGCCCGCACCTCGAAAGGTGCGGGCCTTCGCGCTGTCGTCCGATTTACGGCACTTCGCGCTGCTTGCGCAGCTTGGTGAGCGCTTCCTGGAGGATCGCTTCGCCGTCGGCGTCGGAACGCCGTTCCTTCACGTACGCCAGATGAGTCTTGTACGGCTCGTTCCGCGGAGGAGCAGGCGGGGCCTGCTCGTCCCGCCCGGCCGGGAGCCCGCACCGCGGGCAGTCCCAGACCTCGGGGATGTCAGCCTCCATAGCGAACGACGGCCGTGACTCGTGCCCGTTCGCACACCAGTACGAGACCCGATTCCGGGGCGCGGATTCCCCGCGCTCCGATTCACCCATCGGACCTGCGCCGACGCGGGTACCGCGAATCGCGTTACCACCAGCCATCGACCCTTACACCCCCACCACGTGGTTGTCCTGCGCCTGATAGACCCGTGCTCAGCCGACCTTGATGAGCAGCCCGATCCCGACGATGGCGATGACCCACACCGCGCCGACGAACAGCGTCAGGCGGTCGAGGTTCTTCTCCACGACGCTGGAGCCGGACAGGCTCGACTGCATGCCGCCACCGAACAGCGAGGACAGACCGCCGCCACGGCCGCGGTGAAGCAGCACCAGCAGGATCAGCAGCAGGCTGGAGACGATCAAAAGGATCTGAAGGAACAGGATCATTTCTTCCTCGCTGTCAGGCAGTTGACGCCACAGAGTACCGGTTCAACTGCCGAACGTGGACCCACCCTGTGGAAAAAGGGAATGTTGGGGATCAGGGTAGTGGGCCGCCCGCGGCGAGCGCGCACAGCTTGGTGAACTCGTCCGCCTGGAGGCTCGCGCCGCCCACGAGGGCGCCGTCGATGTCCTTCTGCGCGATGAGCTCGCCGATGTTGCCGGACTTCACCGAACCGCCGTAGAGCACCCGCACGACGGCCGCGACCTCCTCGCCGTACTTCTCGGCGAGCTGGACGCGGATCGCCGCGCAGACCTCCTGCGCGTCGGTGGAGCTGGCGACGCGGCCGGTGCCGATGGCCCACACGGGCTCGTAGGCGACGACGACCTTGGCGACCTGCTCACCCGTGAGGTCCTTGAGGCCCTCGACGAGCTGGGTGTTGCAGTGCGCCACGTGGTTGCCCGCCTCGCGCACGTCGAGCTGCTCGCCCACGCACAGGATGGGGGTGATCCCGTGCTTGAGCGCGGCCTTCACCTTGCGGTTGACCAGCTCGTCGGACTCGTTGTGGTACTCGCGGCGCTCGGAGTGGCCCACGGTGACGTAGGTGCAGCCGAGCTTGGCGAGCATCGCGCCCGAGACCTCACCGGTGTAGGCACCGGAGTCGAACGCGGAGATGTCCTGCGCGCCGTACTTGAGGAGCAGCTTGTCGCCGTCCGTCAGCGTCTGCACGCTGCGGATGTCGGTGAACGGCGGGAGCACCGCCACCTCGACCTTGGCGTAGTACTTCTCCGGGAGCGAGAACGCGATCTTCTGCGTCAGGGAGATGGCCTCGAGGTGGTTGAGGTTCATCTTCCAGTTGCCCGCGATGAGCGGCAGACGGGAGGCCATCACTGCTCCAAAACGGAAACGCCGGGGAGTTCCTTGCCCTCAAGGAACTCCAGGGAGGCCCCACCACCGGTGGAGATGTGCGAGAAGCCGTCCTCGGGCAGGCCGAGCGCGCGCACGGCCGCGGCCGAGTCGCCACCGCCGACCACGGTGAACGCGTCGCTCGCGACGAGCGCCTCGGCGACGGCACGGGTGCCACCGGCGAAGGACTCGAACTCGAACACGCCCATCGGGCCGTTCCAGAACACGGTGGCCGCGTCGGCCAGCTTGGACGCGAACAGCTCGCGGGTCTTCGGGCCGATGTCCAGGCCCTCGCGGTCGGCCGGGATCTCGGTCGCGGGGACGACCTCGAACTCGGCGTCGGGCGCGAACTTCGTCGCGGCCAGCACGTCGACCGGCAGCACGAGTTCGACGCCGCGCTCCTCCGCCTCGGCGAGGAAGCCGCGGACCTGGTCGAGCTGGTCGGCCTGGAGCAGCGAGTTGCCGACCTCGTGGCCCTGGGCCTTGAGGAAGGTGTACGCCATGCCGCCGCCGACGAGCAGCCGGTCGACCTTGGACAGCAGGTTCTTGATTACGCCGAGCTTGTCGGAGACCTTCGCGCCGCCGAGCACCACGACGTACGGGCGCTTCAGGTCCTCGGTGAGCTTGTGCAGCACCTGGACCTCGGACAGCACGAGGCCGCCCGCGTAGTGCGGCAGCTTCTTCGCCACGTCGTAGACCGACGCCTGCTTGCGGTGCACGACGCCGAAGCCGTCGGAGACGAACGCGTCGGCCTTCGCGGCCAGCTCGTCGGCGAGGGCCTCGCGCTCCGCGTCGACCTTGCTGGTCTCGCGGGCGTCGAAGCGGATGTTCTCCAGCAGCACCACGGTGCCCTCGGCACCGGCCTCGGTGCCGATCTCCACCGGCGCCCCGAGCAGCTCACCCAGCCGCGCCACGACCGGCGCGAGGGAGAACTTCGGGTCCGGCTCGCCCTTCGGGCGGCCGAGGTGGGCGGCCACGAGCACGCGCGCACCGGCCTCGGTGAGCGCCTTCAGCGTCGGCACCGACGCGCGCACGCGGCCGTCGTCGGTGATCTTGTCGCCGTCGAGCGGCACGTTCAGGTCGGCGCGCACCAGCACGCGCCGACCCGACACACCCTCGGCGAGCAGGTCGCTAAGAGTCTTCACGTGTTCCTCAGAGCTTGGAGGCGACGAGGTTGACGAGGTCCACGAGGCGGTTGGAGTAGCCCCACTCGTTGTCGTACCAGCCGACGACCTTGACCTGGTCGCCGATGACCTTGGTCAGCGGCGCGTCGAAGATGCACGACGCCGGGTCCGTCACGATGTCCGTGGACACGATCGGGTCCGTGTTGTAGCGCAGGTAGCCCTTGAGCGGGCCTTCCGCGGCGGCCTTGTAGGCGGCGTTGACCTCTTCCACCGTGGTCTCGCGGCCCAGGGTGACGGTCAGGTCGGTGGCGGAGCCGGTGGGGATCGGCACGCGCAGCGCGTAGCCGTCCAGCTTGCCCTTCAGCTCCGGCAGGACCAGGCCGATGGCCTTCGCGGCGCCGGTGGAGGTCGGCACGATGTTCAGCGCGGCGGCGCGGGCGCGGCGGAGGTCGCTGTGCGGCGCGTCCTGGAGGTTCTGGTCCTGCGTGTACGCGTGGATCGTGGTCATGAGGCCACGCTCGATGGTGAAGCTGTCGTGCAGGACCTTCGCCAGCGGCGCGAGGCAGTTGGTCGTGCACGAGGCGTTCGAGATGACGGTCTGAGAGCCGTCGTAGAGGTCCTCGTTCGCGCCGAGGACGATCGTGAGGTCCTCGTTCTTCGCGGGCGCGGAGATGATGACCTTCTTCGCGCCGCCCTCGTCGACGTGCTTGCGCGCGACGGTCGCGTCGGTGAAGAAACCGGTCGACTCGACGACGACGTCGACGCCCAGGTCCTTCCAGGGCAGCTTGCCGGGGTCGCGCTCGGCCAGCGCCTTGATGGTCTTGCCGTCGACCGAGATGCCCTCGTCGTTCACGGTCACCTCGTTGGGCAGCCGACCGAGGACGCTGTCGTACTTGAGCAGGTGAGCCATGGTCTTGACGTCACCGAGGTCGTTGAACGCGACGATCTCGATGTCGTGCCCACTGGCCTGAACGGCGCGCCAGAAGTTGCGACCGATGCGGCCGAAACCATTGACACCTACGCGAACCGTCACGGTACGTCTCCTCGATGCTCGACTGGCGGGTGGGCCAGGGCGTACGGATGGGCTTTCAGTCAGCCACGGCCAGACTATCCCCATCACTGCGGCCCTGGTCACGTGGACCTACAGGATCTCTTGATCGAGCAAGAAAATCCAGGTTGCGGGGGTGTTAATCCCGAGGAGTGAGCTTGTCCAGTGTCCGGGGGTGAGCGTGGAGGGGCAACCGCCAGGAAGGGGAAATCCACATCACAGAAAGTAGATTCCGCATGGTGGAGTTGCCGATGGTCGCCGCTTCCAGTTCGACCGCTGGCCGTCCGCCGCTTCCAGCGTGGGTGGCCGATGCGACTCGGGGCCCCTCTTGTGGCGCTGGGCAGGCCACAAGGGCGGGGTTGAACGCCCTGAGCCCGACCAGTGCCAGCGCCGAAAACCCCGAGCGGAGCCGGCCACGGTCCAGGGCCCCGTCCTGCTCAGGTGGTGGGTCGGGTCTCAAGCGAGCCGACCCACCTGTGCTGAGCCGCTGCTACACCTCTGCTTCGAGCATGTCGGCGGTGACCGCTGACTCGGTGTCGTCCATGCCGAGGTCCTTCGCGCGCTTGTCGGCCATGGCCAGCAGGCGCCTTATGCGGCCGGCGACGGCGTCCTTCGTCATCTGGGGTTCGGACAGCTGCCCCAGTTCTTCCAACGAGGCCTGTCGGTGCGCCAACCTCAACGCGCCGGCGGCTGCCAGGTGGTCCGGGGCCTCCGCGCCCAGGATCTCCAACGCCCTCTGCACCCGAGCGGCGGCGGCGACGGCGGCCCTGGCCGAGCGCCGCAGGTTCGCGTCGTCGAAGTTGGCCAGGCGGTTGGCCGTCGCCCGCACCTCGCGCCGCATCCGGCGTTCTTCCCAGGCCAGCACGCTGTCGTGCGCGCCGAGGCGGGTCAGCATCGCCCCGATGGCGTCGCCGTCGCGGATGACGACCCGTTCAGCACCCCGCACCTCGCGGGACTTCGACGCGATACCCATGCGACGAGCGGCGCCGACCAGCGCCAACGCCGCCTCAGGTCCGGGGCAGGTGATCTCCAGCGAGGACGACCGCCCCGGCTCCGTCAACGACCCGTGCGCCAGGAAGGCTCCCCGCCACGCGGCCTCGGCGTCGCAGACGCCGCCGGACACCACGGGTGCCGGTAGGCCCCGGACCGGGCGGCCTCGGGGATCCAGCAACCCGGTCTGCCGGGCCAGCCCCTCCCCGTCCTTCACGACCCGCACCACGTACCGGGTCCCCTTGCGCAACCCGCTGGAGGTGATCGTGAAGACCTCCGACTGGTGCCCGTACAGCTCGTGGATCTCCCGACGCAACCGACGCGCCGTGGACCCGAGGTCAACCTCTGCTTCCACGACCACTCGGCCAGCCACGATGTGCAGGCCTCCGGCGAACCGCAGCAGCGAGGACACCTCGGCACGGCGGCAGCAGGTCTTCGAGACGGCGAGCCTGCTCAGCTCGTCCTTGACCGCCGAGGTCATCGCCATGATTCCTCGCCTCCCCTGTGCTGACTACTCCTGTGGAGCGTTCTACTGGACGTCTGACCGGCGCTTTCACCGGGGCCACCCAACGCGCGGTGGAGACTGGCGGCCAACGCGGCGGGGTCGTGGCGCTCCGGTTCCCCCCGTTCCGCGACGCGCGAGAGGTGCGCCGCAGCGCCCAGAGCAGCGGCGGCGCGGCGAAGGCGGTCCGGGACGGGCACGGAGTCGACGTCCGCGATGACGGCGTCGACCTTCAAATCCGGCGCGTGCTGCCACAGGACGTCGAGGTGCAGCTCCGGCGAGAAGCCTTCGGTTTCGCCCGGTTGGGGGACGAGGTTCAGCACCACGACCCGCTTCGCCGCGGTCGCTTCGAGCGCTTCGCGCAGTTCCGGCACGAGCAGGTGCGGCAGCACGCTGGTGAACCACGAGCCCGGCCCGAGCAGCACGACGTCCGCGCCGAGCACCGCCTCGACGGCCTGCGGGCACCCTCGCGCCCGCTCACCGCCGGGCCCGCGCAGCCGGATCCGCTCGACCCGGCCGGGGGTCGTGGCGACGGCGACCTGCCCGCGGATGCGGCGCACCTGCGCCGCGTCCTCGTCCAGGCCGACCACGTCCGCCTCGATCTGGAGCGGCTGCACGCTCATCGGCAGCACCCGCCCTCGAACGCCGAGCAGCTTGCACGCCTCGTCCAGCACGGCGACCGGGTCGCCGAGCTGCTCCAGCAGCCCGGCGAGCACCAGGTTCCCGACAGCGTGGCCCGCCAGCGCGCCGGTCCCGCCGAAGCGGTGGCCGAAGAGGCTGGTCCAGAGCTTGCTGGACTCGTCGGTGCCCGCCAGGGCGGCCATGGCCTTGCGCAGGTCTCCGGGCGGCAACAGGCCCAGCTCGCGGCGCAGCCGACCGGACGACCCGCCGTCGTCGGCGACGGTGACCACGGCGGTCACGTCGTCGGTGAGCAGGCGGAGCGCGGTCAGCGTCGCGTGGAGGCCGTGACCTCCACCCAACGCCACCGCCTTCAACGAACGGGTCACTCGCGACCCAGATCCCGGTGGACGACCTTCACGGCCATGCCGTCCTCGGTGGCCAGGCGCGACGCCAGCTCCTCCGAGATCGCGACGCTGCGGTGCTTGCCGCCCGTGCAGCCGACCGCGAGGGTCAGGTACCGCTTGCCCTCACGCCGGTAGCCCGCGCCGATGAGCCGCAGCAGCTCGTGGTAGCGGTCGAGGAACTCCTCGGCCCCCTCCTGGCTGAGCACGTAGTTGCGCACCTCGCCGTCCAGGCCGGTCTGCTCGCGCAGCTCCGGGATCCAGAACGGGTTCGGCAGGAACCGGACGTCCATGACCAGGTCGGAGTCCATCGGCAGGCCGTACTTGTAGCCGAACGACAGCACCGTCACGCGGGTGCGGGTCGCCGACTCGGTGCCGAACGTGTCCTCGATCTTGGCGCGCAGCTGGTGGATGGACAGCGCCGAGGTGTCGAGCACCAGGTCCGCTTCCTCGCGCAGCGGGGTCAGCAGGATCCGCTCGGACTCGATGCCGTCCGCGAGCCGCCCGTCCCCCTGCATCGGGTGGCCGCGCCGGACCGCCTCGAACCGGCGGATCAGCACGTCGTCGGTCGCCTCCAGGAACAGCACCTTCGGCTTGTAGCCCCTGGCGTCGAGGTCCTTGATGATGGCGGCCAGGTCCTCGGTGAACGCGCGGCTGCGCACGTCCATGACGACCGCGACCCTGGTGATCGCGCCGCGCGCCTGCGCGCCCAGCTCGACCATGGTCGCGATCAGCTCGGGCGGCAGGTTGTCGACCACGAACCAGCCGAGGTCCTCCAAGCACTTCGCGGCGGTGCTGCGGCCCGCTCCCGACAGGCCGGTCACCACCGCGACTTCGATGCCGGACTTCTCGCCGGCCGGTGCGCTCACGATTTCTCCCCTTCGGTACTCGCCGCGCCGCTCCCCGTCGTCAGGGACGCGTGCACGGCTTCCGCGGTGCGCCTGCCCACGCCGGGCACACCGCTGATCTCGTCGACGCTCGCCTCGCGAAGCTTCTTCAGCGAGCCGAAGTGCTTGAGGAGAGCGGCCTTGCGGGTCTGCCCGAGACCGGGCACCTCGTCCAGCTCGGACGTGGTCATCCGCTTGGACCGCTTCTGCCGGTGGTACGCGATGGCGAACCGGTGCGCCTCGTCGCGCACGCGTTGCAGCAGGTAGAGGGCTTCGCTGGCGCGGGGCAGGATCACCGGGTCGGGTTCGCCCGGCACCCACACCTCCTCCAGGCGCTTGGCCAGGCCGACCACGGCCACGTCGGTGATGCCCAGCTCGGCCAGCACGTCCGCGGCGGCCTGCGCCTGCGGGCCCGCGCCGTCGACCACCAGCAGGTTCGGCGCGTAGGAGAACCGGCGGGGCTTGCCCGTCTCGGGGTCGATGCCGGGCACCTGGCCGGGCACGTCGTTGGCCGTCTCCCTCAGGTACGCCTGGAACCGGCGCCGCACGACCTCCGCGATCGAGGCCACGTCGCCCTCGTCCGCGGCCTCCCGGATCGCGAAGCGCCGGTACTCCGACTTGCGCGCCAGCCCGTCCTCGAACACCACGAGCGAGGCGACGACGTCCGTGCCCTGGACGTGGCTGATGTCCGTGCACTCGATGCGCAGCGGTGCCGTGTCGAGGCCCAGCAGCTCCTGGAGCTCCTGCAACGCCGCCGACCGGGCCGTCAGGTCGCCCGCGCGCTTGAGCTTGTGCAGCTGGAACTGCTCCTGGGCGTTGCGCGCGACCGTCTCCATCAGCGCCCGCTTGTCGCCCCGCTGCGGGACCCTGATCTGCACCCTGCTGCCGCGCTGGTCGCTGAGCCAGCGCTCCAGCACCTCGGCGTCCGCGGGCAGCTCGGGGACGAGCACCTCGCGCGGGACGGCCATGGCGACCACGCCGCTGGACTCGGCGCCCTCGACCTGCTCGCCGTAGAACTGGGTGACGAACTGGTCGACCAGCCCGGCGACGTCGACCTCCTCGACCTTGTCGACGACCCACCCGCGCTGGCCGCGCACCCGGCCGCCGCGCACGTGGAAGACCTGGACCGACGCCTCCAGCTCGTCCTGGGCGAACGCCACCACGTCGGCGTCCGTGCCGTCGCCGAGCACCACGGCCTGCTTCTCCAGCGCCCGGCGCAGCGCGCCGAGGTCGTCGCGCAGGCGGGCGGCGCGCTCGAACTCCAGCTCCTCGGAGGCGGCCAGCATCTCCTTCTCGACGCGGCGCACCATCGCGTCGGTCTTGCCCGCGAGGAAGTCGCAGAAGTCGTCCACGATGTCGCGGTGCTCGGCTGCGCTGACCCGGCCGACGCACGGGGCGGAGCACTTGTCGATGTAGCCGAGCAGGCAGGGGCGGCCCATCTGGTTGTGCCGCTTGAACACGCCCGCCGAGCAGGTGCGCGCGGGGAACACCCGCAGCAGCAGGTCGAGCGTCTCGCGGATCGCCCACGCGTGCGCGTACGGGCCGAAGTAGCGGACGCCCTTGCGGCGGGGGCCGCGGTAGACGTAGAGCCGGGGGAACTGCTCGTGCAGCGTGACCGCGAGGACCGGGTAGGACTTGTCGTCCCGGTACCGGACGTTGAACCTCGGGTCGAACTCCTTGATCCAGTTGTACTCCAGCTGGAGCGCCTCGACCTCGGTGCTGACGATCGTCCACTCGACACTGGCGGCCGTCGTCACCATCTGGCGCGTGCGGTCGTGCAGGCCCGCGAGGTCCGCGAAGTACGAGTTCAGCCGGGAGCGGAGGCTTTTCGCCTTGCCCACGTACACCACACGACCGCCGGCGTCGCGGAACTTGTAGACGCCGGGGGCTTCCGGGATGGTGCCGGGCGAGGGTCGGTAGGTCGACGGGTCGGCCACGGGACAAGCCTACGTGCGGCCACCGACAGTTCTGCGCGTGGCCGACCCATCGGCGCCCTCAGGCCATGACCACCTGGTCGCCGTCGACCTTCACCGGCACCTCGGTGAGCCCCTTCGTCGAGGGCCCCTTCTTCAGGGAGCCGTCGGTGGCGGCGAACTGGCTGCCGTGGTTCGGGCAGGTGATGATCCCGCCCTTGGGCGGGCTGACCGTCGTCCCCGCGTGCGGGCAGGCCGCGCCGAACGCCTTGACGACGTCACCGGTCCGGGTGAGGACCAGCGGCTTGCCGCCGGACTCGACGATCAGGCCGCCGCCGTCGGGCACGTCCGCCAGCGCGGCCAGGCCGGCCGCGCCCGCGCTGCCGGTGCTGCCGCCGGTGGTGTTGCCGGTCCCGGTGCTGCCGCCGGTGTTGCCGGTGCCCGTGCTCGGGTTGGTCGTCGTCGTGCTGCACGCGGCCAGACCGCCGGGCACGACCATCGCGACCGCGAGCCCGCACAGCATCGAGCGGCGGGACGTCAACGGGCCTGCGTTCTCGGCTAGGGAAGTCAACCGATCCTCCGCGTAGTGGTGGGGTGGTGGTTCGGGCTACACCGGACAATTACGCGTTCGGCGGATCAAGGGTTCACCAGTTCGCCACATTCAGCGAGTCTTCAGGCCAGGACCACACCCTCCGGGGTGATCCTCACCGCCACCTCGGTCAGGCCCCTGGGCGCTGGACCAGTCAGGACGGCGCCGGTGGCGGGGTCGAAGCCGCTCCGGTGGGTGGGGCAGGTGATCTCGCCCGCGGTGGGCGGGGCGACCGTGGTGCCCTGGTGCGGGCAGGCCGGGTTGAAGGCCTTCACCGTGCCCGCCCCGGGCTGGGTGAGGAGCAGCTGGCCGTTGCCGGGGGTGTCCACGAGGACACCGCCGCCCACCGGGACGTCGGCGAGGGCGGCGAGGCGGTCGCCCGGTTTCGCGGTGCCGGGGCCGGGGGTCTTGCCGGGGGTGGAGGCGCAGGCCGCGAGCGGGAGGGCGGCCAGTCCGCACAGGAGGGTTCGGCGGTTCACCCCGGCCAGTGTGCCCCCGCGGTTGGGTCGCGGGTGCCGGACGGGGGTGGTCACGCCTGCCCTCGGCGGGTCCGGCACGTGATCGCGGCTGGTCAGAGGCAGTGCCCCGGTGGCCGGACGGGTCGTCACGCCTGACGGCGGTGGGTCCGGCGCGTGATCGCGGCCCGCCGGACGCGGTGTCGCGGCGGCCGGACGGGGCGGTCACGTCCGATGGCAGCGACTCCGCAGGCCACGCCGGCAGCCGGACAGATCGTCACGAACAGGCCCGACCCGTCATCGCGGCTCGTCAAGCGCGGTATCCCGACGACCGGACGGAGCGATCACGTCCCATGGCAGCGACTCCAGCGGCCGGACGGGTCGTCACGCCTGACGGCGGTGGGTCCGGAGCCGGGTCGTCGGAGTCGGGCGTGGCCCCTCCTGGGTGTGAGCCGAGCACCTGGTCGCGGGGTTGCCGTGGCCAGGTGCTTCGCGTTGCGGCCCACTTCCACCGCGACTGTTCGCCGCGGTGGCCTGTGGCCCCGTCTCCCCTGCTCGATCCCCGAGAACAGGCGGAGACGTCCACCCACCGGACTTCTGGTGGGTGTTCCGACGTGGGCGCGTGGGCGCCCACCGGAAATCAGCGGTCGTTCGCCGCGCTCCGCGCCAGCGCCAGCACCGCCGTGAACGGCGGGAACCAGTGCCTGCTGTGCGACGGCGGGTTGGCCCAGCGGAGCGAGCCGTAGCGGGTCATGGTCGGCGGGAGCGCGATGCGCTGCGGGGACCTGACGAACTGCACCTCCGGCGGGGCCTTGAGGTGGGTCGGCAGCAGGGCGACCAGTTCGGCCAGGAAGATCCAGTGCTCGCGCGGGCCGGGGATGACGGTGACCGGGCCCGCGAGCATGCGCGCCTTGAGGTCGGCCAGCACGCGGGAGCCGATCCTGGCGGGCATGGCGAGCGCGGTCGTGGAGGGGCCGAGGGGCAGGAACACCCCCTGCTCGGTGACGGACACCCGCCACCCGAGGAGCCGGTACCCGGCGATGGCCTCGCCCAATAACTGCTCGTGGGCGCGGCTGTGCGGGACTCCCGGTCGCTTGGCGGTCTCGGAGGTGGTTGCGGCGGTGATGCTCATGGGTGGTCGTCCTCCCTGGTCGGGTGGTCGCACTCAGGCACGTGCTGATCTCCTCCGGCACGGGGATCAGGCCCGTTGACGGTGATGGGAGCAGGGTGCTGGTCCCGCGACGCGGACACCACACGCCCGGCGGGTGCGGCTCATGCACCGGATGCATCGCCGGCATCCACCACTCGGCGTCACCGGGGCTCTTTCCCGACGTCGACCGCGCTTTATGCACGAAATGCATGGACTCCCGATCACCGCGGCATACACTTGTGTGCACGCTCAGTGACGGGAGCGAAGGCCATGGCACAGAACAGCCCAAGGGCATCCAGTTCCAGGCGCGCATGCCCGTGCGGGGCGTTGATCGCCGCCGACAACACGGACCGGCTCTGCCACGGGTGCAGGCGCAGCGCGCGAGCCGACGTCTTCGGGCCTCCCGAGCAGCCTGCCGAGTTCTGGGACCACCTGACGATCGCGGGGGCACTGGCCGAACGCGACATGGGCGCGGTCCTCGCCGCGTACCGCCGCCACCCGCAGCACGTCAGCCGGGTGACCCAGGACCGCATGGCCTCCTGGCTGGGCATCAGCCAAGCACAACTGTCCCGGTACGAGAGCGGTGAGAACCCGATCGACCGGATGGACCGCCTGCGCCACTTCGCGCAGACGCTGGGCATTCCCGGCGACCGGTTGTGGTTCGACCGGTCCGGCATCCAGAGCCAGGCGGGCCCGGAAACGGCTGCCCCGCCCGATGTGCTCGGCGCGGCGTGGGACGCGTCGAGCATTGCCCGATCGGTCGAGGAGACGGCGAGGAACGACTTGGCGATCAGCAGACGAGCGGCGCTCGCGGGAGCGGCCGCTGTGGCAGTGGGTCCCGCACTGGTCGAACCGCTTCAGCGGTGGCTACATCCGTTGCAGACCATGTCCAGGTGGTCGTCGAGTTCGGCGATCAGCGAGGAGGAGTTGGCGGCGCTCCAGCGCGTCGCGGACGGACTGCGCGGTTGGGGCGGGCGGGGCGGGTTCGGGTTGGCCCGCAAGGCGGTGCTCGGTCAGCTCGACGAGCTGGCCGAGAGGCTGTCGCGCGCACCGGCGGGCCCGACGACGGAACGGGCCTTCTTCATCGGTGCGGAGCTGTCGAAGGTGGCGGCGAGCATGTCGTGGGACGCGGGGCTGCACGACGCCGCGCAGCGCTACTACGTGCTCGGTGTCCGCATGGCGAAAGCGGGCCGCAACGACCCGTTCGCCGCGCTCTGCCTGGCCGCGATGGCCAGGCAGATGTTCGACCTCGGGCGTCCCGAGGACGGGCTGGAGCTGGTGCAGCTCGCCCAGTACGGCACGAGGCGGACGGCGACGCCGACCCTCCAGGCGCTGTTGCTGACGAGGGAGGCGTGGGCGTACGCGCAGATGGGTCAGGTGCGGGAGTTCGACCGGGTGGTCGGGCTCGCGCAGGACAGCTTCTCGCAGCGCGAGGCCGACACGGAGCCGTGGTGGTTGCACAGCTTCGACGAGGCCGAGCTGGAGGGCGTGATCGGCGCGCGGACGAGGGACCTGGCGGGGCACGATCCCCGGCAGGCTCCGTCGGCCGAGCTGCACATCCGGCGGGCGCTCGACCTGCGCGACCCGTCACGGGTGCGCAACCGGGCGTTCGACGTGATCGGGTTGGCCCGCACGAAGATGGTCGCGGGTGAACCGGAGGAGGCGTGCGACCTGATCGGCGACGTGCTGCCGACCGTGGAACGGCTCTCGTCTGGCCGGGTGCTGCGGAAGTTGCAGGACTTCTCGAAGGAGGCGGAGAGGCACCGGAACCTGCCCGGTGTCCAGGACACGCGCGACGCCATCCGCGCCATGCGGACGGCCTGAATGCGGGTCGGCATCACCGGGCACACGAATCTGGTGCCGGAGTGCGTGGACGCCGTGCACGCGGCGATCCGCGCGGTGCTCGTCGAGGAGGCGGGCGGGTCATCCCTGATCGGGGTGACCTGCCTGGCCCCCGGCGCGGACCAGTTGTTCGCGCGCGTGGTCCTGGAGCTGGGCGGCAAGGTCGAGGTCGTGCTGCCCGCGATGGACTACCGCGCCAAGCTCAAGCCGGAACGGGTGGCCGCCTACGACGAGCTGATCGCGAGGGCGGACATCGTCAGCGTCCTGCCGTTCATGCTGTCCGGGCGGCAGGCGTACGTGGCGGCGAACGAGCGGATGCTCGCCAGCGTGGAGCTGCTCGTGGCGGTGTGGGACGGGCAGCCCGCGGGCGGCAGGGGTGGCACCGGCGACGTGGTCGAGCACGCCCGCGCGTCCGGCGTGCCGGTGGTCGTGGTGTGGCCGGAGGGCGCCGCCCGCGGCTAGCGCACGCGCAGACCGGTGGACGCCGTCGCCGCCACGGCGTCGGCCGGGTCGGCGGCGCGGACGTCGCCGACCCGGCCGGTTCCACTCGACCGGCGAGTCGACCACGCCGAACAGCGGGCGGGCGGCGGTGGCGGGGTCGACGTCGGCCCGCGGATCGTCGTCGACGGCCTGGGCGACCAGGCCCGCGACCGCGCCGTCGAACCAGCGGCGGCGGGCGGGGGCGGCGTCGGTGTCGCCGCGCACGCGCGGCGGCAGCGTGACGAACGGCAGCCGGTCGACCAGCAGCAGGACGCTGCCGCGCACCAGGTGCTCCAGCCGTTCCAGCGCGCGGCCGTCGTGCCGCTCGACCTCGGCGGCCAGCGCGAACAGGCCGTCGAGCGCCCGGCCGACCGCGACCCGCAGCAGCGACTCCAGGTCGTGACCCGGCCTGCCGCGGCGGGCCGCCCCGGTCACGGGCGCTGGTCGATCACGCGCCGCATCTTGCCCACCGAGCGCTCCAGCGTGTCCGGGTCGACGACGTCCACCTCGACGCTGACCCCGACGCCGTCCTTGACCCCGGCACGGATCTCGTCGGCGGCGGACCGGCGCCGGTCGGCCGTGGTGTCCGGGCGGGCCTCGACCAGCACGGTGAGGCGGTCGAGCCGCTCCCGGCGGGTGAGCAGGATCTGGAAGTGCGGCGCGACCCCGTCGACCCGGAGGACGATCTCCTCGATCTGGGTGGGGAACACGTTCACCCCGCGCAGGATGATCATGTCGTCGGTGCGGCCGGTCACCTTCTCCATCCGCCGGAACGCGGGCCGCGCGGTGCCGGGCAGCAGCTTCGTGAGGTCGCGGGTGCGGTACCGGATGATCGGCAGCGCCTCCTTGGTGAGCGAGGTGAACAGCAGCTCCCCGTCCTCGCCGTCGGGGCGGGACTCCCCCGTCTCCGGGTCGATCACCTCGGGCAGGAAGTGGTCCTCCCACACGTGCAGCCCGTCCTTGGTCTCCGCGCACTCCTGGGCGACGCCCGGCCCCATGACCTCGGACAGGCCGTAGACGTCGACCGCGTCGAGGTCCGCGCGCTCCTCGATCTCCAGGCGCATCTGCTCGGTCCACGGCTCGGCGCCGAAGATGCCGGTCTTGAGCGAACTGGTGCGCGGGTCGACGCCCTGGCGCTCGAACTCGTCCAGCAGCGTCAGCATGTAGGAGGGGGTCACCATGATGACCTCCGGCTGGAAGTCGGTGATGATCTGCACCTGGCGGGCCGTCATGCCGCCCGACGCCGGGATGACGGTCGCGCCCAGCTTCTCCGCGCCGTAGTGCGCGCCGAGCCCGCCGGTGAACAGCCCGTACCCGTAGGCGACGTGGACCTTGTGCCCCGCCCGTCCGCCCGCGGCGAAGATGGACCGCGCCATGACCGTGGCCCACGTGTCGACGTCGCGCTCGGTGTAGCCGACGACGGTGGGTTTGCCGGTGGTGCCGCTGGACGCGTGGATGCGCCGGACGTCGCGCTGCGGCACGGCGAACATGCCGAACGGGTAGTTGTCGCGCAGGTCGTGCTTGGTGGTGGCGGGGAACTTCGCGAGGTCCGCCAGCTCGCGGCAGTCGTCGGGGTGCACGCCCGCCGCGTCGAACGCGGCCCGGTAGAAGGGGACGTTGTCGTAGGCGTGCCGCAGCGTCCACCGGAGGCGGTCGAGCTGGAGGGCGCGCAGCTCGTCGACGCCGAGCCGCTCGACGGCCGTCAGCTCGTCCCGCGACGGGGCGGCGCCGAGCCGCCTCGACCGGGGCACGCCGCTGTGCGTGGTGGTCACGAGGTCACCTCTCCGCGCGGTTTACTGACCGAATGGACGGTAATTAGCGCCGGGCTTCCGGTCAAGGTCCGCACCCATCGCGGACCGTCCTTGTCCGCGATGGGTGCGAGACTCGTCCCATGCTGGAGACCTCAGCTCGACTGCTGCGCCTGTTGTCGCTGTTGCAGGTGCGCCGCGACTGGACCGGGGCCGACCTCGCGAGCCGCCTCGGCGTGGACGTGCGCACGGTGCGCCGCGACGTGGACAAGCTGCGCAGCCTCGGGTACCCGGTGAACGCGACCTCGGGCGTCGCGGGCGGCTACCAGCTGGGCGCGGGCGCCGAGCTGCCGCCGCTGCTGCTGGACGACGACGAGGCGGTGGCGGTCGCCGTCGGCCTGCGCACCGCCGCGAACGGGACGGTGTCCGGCATCGAGGAGACGTCCGTGCGGGCGCTGACGAAGCTCGAACAGGTGCTGCCGTCCAGGCTGCGGCGGCGGGTCAGCGCGCTGACCGCGCACACGTCGACGCTGGCACCGTTCGGGCCGACGATCGACGCCGGGACGCTGACGACCATCGCGGGCGCGACGCGCGACCACCAGGCGATCCGGTTCCGCTACCAGGGCCGCGACGCGGACGCGGCCCCCCGGCACGTGGAACCGCGGGGCATGGTGCACACCGGCAGGCGCTGGTACCTCGTCGCGTGGGACCTCGACCGCGCCGACTGGCGGACGTTCCGGCTCGACCGCATCGACGGCGACCCGACGCTCGCCGCCCGCTTCACCCCGCGCGAGCCCCCGCACGAGGACCTCGCGGTGTACGTGTCGCGGCAGGTGAGCAGCGTCGTGTACCGGCACCGGGCGCGGCTGCTCGTGCACGCGCCGATCGAGGCCGTGCGGGAGGAGACGTCACCGACCTCGGCGTCGCTGGAGGCCGTCGACGAGCACAGCTGCCTGATGACGACCGGTGCCGAACGCCTCGACGTGCTCGCCATCCACCTCGGCGTGATGGGCTTCGACTTCGAGGTCCTCGACCCGCCGGAGCTGCGCGAACACCTGCGCGTGCTGGGTGAGCGGTTCACCAGGGCCGCCGGGGCCGAGCACCTCAGCGCGGATTGACGCTCGGCCACGAACCTTCAGCTGCGCCACCGCTTCCCACCGGGCACCGTCGACGGCGTGGCCACCGCGTCGCGGGTTCGGATGGTGGTGCTCGCCCTCCCCTGGCGCGCCGCGCGCTGCCGGACGAACCCCCTGACCGCGCCGCCGGGTGCGGTCAGGGGGTCGGCGTCAGGCGTTGGACAGCGACCGCAGCGCCACGGCGGCGCGTTCGAGCTGGGTCAGGACGCCCGGCCGCATCTGGGCGAGCTGCCGCTCGGTGCGCGAGTCCGCGACCTCCTGGAGCAGCACCTGCGTCGGCGCGGCACCGTCCGATTCGGACACCGCGAGCACCTTGAAGCAGGAGCCGGGTGCGAACAGGACGCGCTCGTTCACGACGCCCGCGCGGCGGTCCACGACCTCCACGCGCCTGCCGCTGAGCGACCAGACCAGGTACTCGACGCCGCCGTCGAACGACTCCTGCGGGTTGGCGTGGGTGTTGAGGATGCCGTGCTCCACCAGCACCTCGCCGGTGCGGAACCGGTTGGCCACGTTGGCGGGCGCGACGCTCCAGCACGTCGTGATGCCCTGGTGCAGCGGCAGCCTGTTCAGCCCGGAGACGATGGCCGCGACGTACGGGCGGAGCCTGCCGAGCGTGCCCTTGCGCAGGGTCTCGACGATCATCTCCTCGTCCTGGCCGACGAACGCCGCCAGCGCCGCCAGCTCGGTCACGAGGGTCTCCACCGGCACGGTGTCGACGAGCGGGCCGGACCGCTGCGCGAGCAGCCTGCCGACGGCCGTGGCGTAGGACGGGTAGCGCTCGCCGAGGATCCGGCGGACCGAGTCGCGCTCCTGGTCGGTGGTCCGGTGGTCGGCGGGGACGGTCTCGCGCTCGTTGTGGATCTCCTCGCCCCACTTGGAGTTCTTCGGCTCCCACGCGGGCGACGGCGGCGTCGGCACCGGACCCTCGACGCGCAGCGGCACCTCGGAGTCGGCGAGGTCCTCGTGCCGCCCTGCCGACTCCTCGATCGACGCGGTGGCCGTGACCTGGGTCGGCAGCTCGACGTGCGGCTGGGCGACCGGCTGGGGAGCGGGTTGGTGGGCGACCACCGGGGCCGCCGGGGCCGCCGGGGCGGGCTCGGGGGTGAGCTTCGCGGTCACGACGGTGGCGGGCTCGGCGGCCAGCGCGTGGGCGGGGGCGGAGCGGACGGGCTCGTCCGGTTCGGAGAAGACCGGCGTCGGCCGGGTGCTCTCCTCCTCCACGGCCGTCGGCCACGGGATGGCCGTCTCGGTCGCGTCGCAGAACACCAGCCGCAGCAGCTTGCGCACCTCGGGTTCGAGGCGTTCCACCAGCGCGGCGCCCGCGACGGCGACCGCGCCCGGCGTCGACCGGCCCGGCGTGCCCACGGTGAGGCGGGCCCACTCCGGGTCGACCGGCAGGGAGCGCACGTCGGCACCCCCGGTGGTGGTGGCCTCGCGGACCCACAGCCCGGAGGCCACGACCTCCAGCACCACGCCGTCGCCGAGCCCGAACACGCCGGGGCTCAGCTCGGCGAGGCCGGGCACGGGGTTGCGGTAGCCGGAGACCTCGTTCTCGTCCTTCATCGCGCGCGGGATGCAGCGCAGCTCGGTGACGAACGGGTGCCACGTCGGCTGGCCGCGCCGGTTCACCGCGACCACGACGGCACCGCCGCCCTCGCGCAGGTTCGACACGGGCAGACCGGTGTAGACGGTGATCGGCTCGCCGAGCTGCTCGGCCACGAGCTGCGCCTGGTCGGTGCCCGACTCGATGTCGTACTGCACCAGCCGGACCCGGCTGCGGGCCGCGGACGGCAGCGCGTTGAGCAGCTTGCAGATCTCCTCGGTCGGGATCGACGGCTGGCCGGGCCCGCCGATCACGATCGTCAGCACGTTCTCGCGGCACGGCAGCGCCACGATGGCGCGCGCGTCCGCGGAGTTCGGGTCGAACGGCACGCTCTGCGCGCGCAGCCACAGGCCCGCGGGGATGGGTTCGGCGATGCCGACGTCACCGGTCGGCCACGCCGAGTTCGGGTCCATGGCCTCCCACGCGGGAACGGGGAAGCGCCTGCCGAAGGGCGTCGGGGACGCGCCGGGCAGGAAGCGGAGCCAGCTGCCGTAGCCGGACGAACCGGTCACGAACGCGGCGCCGGGGACCGTGGTGAGCGCGCCGTCCGGGGCGATGACCTCGGCGTTGAGCTGCGACGCCAGCCACTGGGCCGGTGCTGTCGGGCGCATGCTGCCCGCGAACGACACCGCCAGCCGGATGCCGCCCCGGCCGCGCAGGGCGTTCGCCGCCGCCTGCCAGAACGTGCTCTCGCTGCCCGACGGGAAGTCGATGACGACCACGGTCCGGCCTCGGTCGGCGGGCAGGGAGCGCGCGAGTGTCAGCGCCGCCTGGCTCGCCCCCTCCGGTGGTCCCACCACGAGTGTCGCTCCCGCGAAGACCACGGAGGCGTTGGCCGCGGGTGCGGGGGCCGCCTGCTCGGGTTCGGGGCGTACTTCTTGCTGCTGCTCCACCGGTGCCACCTGTTCCACCACAATCTGCTGCTGCTGCACGGCGCGTTCCGCTGGAACGGCACGTTCCGCCTGCACCGCAGAGTCCTTGCGCACGCCCCGCCAACCCCTCAACCGTTCGAACACCTCCAGCTCACAACCCTCACCGTGCTGTGGCGGCCTTGTGCAACTCCCGCAGTGCCCGTACCGCGGCGACCGCGTGCTCGCGGTCGACGGCCTGCACGGCCATGACCGAGACGTACTCGTCGTCGGGCAGTTCCAGCCTCGCCCACGAAGCCCCGTCCGGGAAGCTCACGTGCAGGACGTCCTGCCACGAGTACCGGCTGGCCGTGACCACGTTGCGCACCTCGACGCCCTCGGCGTCGGCGCGCACCCGCGGCCTGCCGAGCAGCAGCACGCCGCACGCCAGGAGCACCCCCAGGCACACCATCGCGATCTGGTCGGACACCCGGAAGATCACCCCGGTCGGCGTGTCGCCGAGCAGCAGCCCGACCGCGGTGAACACGGCCACGAGCCCGACCGCGCACACGACGGTGACCTTGCGGATGCGCTTGGGTCGGAACTCCACCGTCTTGGCCACGGCCACGCTCACCGGATCTCCCGTTCCGCCTTCGTCCGCCGCAGGTCCTGGAGCACCAGCGCGGTGTCCAGGGCGGCGGACGTCGCCTCCACGCCCTTGTCCTCGACCGAGTCCGGGAAGCCGGCACGGGCGAGCGCCTGCTCCTCGGTGTCGCAGGTGAGCACACCGTTCCCGACCGGAGTCGATTCGTCCAGGGCCACGCGCGTCAAACCCGCCGTCACGGCGTCGCACACGTACTCGAAGTGGGGGGTGCCACCGCGGATGACGACGCCCAGCGCGACCACGGCGTCGTGGTCGCGGGCGAGCGCCTGCACCACGACGGGCAGCTCGACGGCACCCGCGACCCGCACCACCGTCGGGTCCTCGACACCGGCCTTGGCGGCGGCCTCCAGGGCGCGCGCCAGCAGGTTGTCGGTGATCCTGGCGTGCCACCGGGTAGCGACGACCGCCAGCCGCAGGCCCTCGCTCCTCGGGACCTCGATGTCCGGACGACCCTCGCCGCTCATGCCCTGCCCCCCAGCTCGCTCATCCGGTGCTGCCCGCTCATTCGGCGCTCTCCGCGCTCACCACGACGCCGTCGGTGCCCTGTGCCTCGTACTGCTCCAGCTGGTGCAGCTCGTGGCCCATGCGGTCGCGCTTGGTGCGCAGGTACCGCAGGTTCTCCGGGTTCGGCGAGATGGGCAGCGGCACGCGGTCGATCACGCGCAGCCCGTAGCCCTCCAGGCCGACCCTCTTGGCCGGGTTGTTCGTCAGCAGCCGCATGGACTTGATGCCCAGGTCCGCGAGGATCTGGGCGCCGGTGCCGTAGTCGCGGGCGTCGGCGGGCAGGCCCTGCTGGAGGTTGGCGTCGACGGTGTCCGCGCCCTGGTCCTGCAACTGGTAGGCCTGGAGCTTGTGCATCAGGCCGATGCCGCGGCCCTCGTGGCCGCGCATGTAGAGCACGACGCCGCGGCCCTGCGCGGAGACGGCCTCCAGGGCCGCGTCGAGCTGCGGACCGCAGTCGCAGCGCAGCGAGCCGAAGATGTCGCCGGTCAGGCACTCGGAGTGCACCCTGACCAGCACGTCCTCGCCGTCGCCGATCTCGCCGTTGACCAGCGCGACGTGCTCGATGCCGTCGAGCAGGCTGTCGTAGCCGACGGCGGTGAAGGTGCCGTGCGCGGTCGGGATGCGGGCCTCGGCGACCCGCGTCACCTGGGTCTCGTGGCTGCGGCGGTAGGCGACGAGGTCGACGATCGAGATGAGCGTCAGGCCGTGCTTCTCGGCGAACACGCGCAGGTCGGGCATGCGGGCCATGGTGCCGTCGGCGTTGGCGATCTCGCAGATCGCGCCCGCCGGGTGCAGGCCCGCGAGGCGGGCCAGGTCGACGGCGGCCTCGGTGTGGCCGGGGCGGCGCAGCACGCCGCCCTCCCTGGCGCGCAGCGGGAAGACGTGACCTGGGCGGACCACGTCGTACGCGGTCGTCGCGGGGTCTGCCAGCGTGCGGATCGTCAGCGCCCGGTCGGCGGCCGAGATGCCGGTCGTGACGCCTTCGCGGGCGTCGACGGAGACGGTGAACGCGGTGCCCATGCGCTCGGTGTTGTGGGAGACCATCTGGCCGATCTCCAGGCGGTCCAGCGCCTCGGGCTCCATCGGCGTGCACAGCAGGCCGCGGCACTCGGTCATGACGAACGCGACGAGTTCCGGCGTGGCCATCTCGGCCGCGAACACCAGGTCGCCCTCGTTCTCGCGGTCCTCGTCGTCCACGACCACCACGGCCTTGCCGTCCGCGATGTCCTTGATCGCCTGCTCGATGTCGGAGAAGTCCCTCACGAGCGGGTCACCCCCTCTTCGGCGCTGTCCGTGACCCCAGTGTGGCGCAGGTGCGGCATCGTGAGGCGCTCGACGTACTTCGCGAGCACGTCCACCTCCAGGTTGACCGCGTCACCGGGGCCGCGCCTGCCGAGCGTGGTCAGCTCCAGCGTCGTGGGGATCAGGCTCACCGTGAACTCGTCGTCGGTGACGGTCACGACGGTCAGCGACACGCCGTCGACCGTGATGGAGCCCTTCTCCACGACGTACCGCGCCAGCGACGGCGGCAGTCCGATGTGGACGATCTCCCAGTGCTCGGTGGCCTCGCGCGCCAGCACCGTCCCGGTGCCGTCGACGTGGCCCTGCACGATGTGCCCGCCCAGCCGCTGGCCGACCGCGGCGGCGCGCTCCAGGTTGACCCGGTCGCCCGTGGCCACCTTGGCGAGGCTGCTGCGCACGAGGGTCTCGCGCATCACGTCCGCGGTGAAGGCGCCGTCGACGACCTCCACGACGGTGAGGCACACCCCGTTGACCGCGATGGAGTCGCCGTGCTTGGCATCGCTCGTCACCAGCGGACCTCGAACGGTCAGCCGTGCGGCGTCGGGCAGGTCGGTCACCCCCACAACCTCGCCCAGCTCTTCAACGATCCCGGTGAACACCGTTCCTCCTCAGCCGTCCAACCCCACCGGAACGGCGGAGATCCGCACGTCCGGCCCGCACATACTGACCTCTTCGACCACCAACCCGACAGCGTCGGTGATGGTCGCCACCCCAGCATCGCCCAACGCCACCGGACCCGCGCCCAGGAGCTTCGGCGCGACGTAGGTCAACACCCGGTCGACCCGGCCCGCGGCGACGAACGCCCCGGCGAGCGTCGGGCCGCCTTCGAGCAGCACGTCCACGACGCCGCGCGCCGCCAGCTCGGCGAGCACCTCGTCCGGGTCGTGCGTGCGCACGTGCAGCGTCTCGGCCCCGCCGTCGGACACCTTCGCGCCCGGCGGCAGGTCGCCCTCGCCCACCACCACCCGCAACGGCTGGCGGGCCTCCGGGATTCCCCGCGCGGTCAGGCTGGGGTCGTCGGCGCGCACGGTGCCCGTGCCGACCATGATCGCATCGATCCGGGTGCGCAGCAGGTGCACCTGCGCCCGCGACTCCTCGGAGCTGATCCACCGGCTCGTGCGGTCGGCGGCGGCGACCCTGCCGTCCAGCGTCGAGGCGTACTTCCACGTGACGTGCGGGCGGCCGGTGCGGGCGAAGTGCAGCCACGCGCGCAGCGGTCCGCGCTCGACCTCCACGGCCAGCAGCCCGCCCTCGGCGTCGACCCCGGCCGCCCGCAGCACCGCGCCACCCCCGGCGGCCTTCGGGTTCGGGTCCGCCACCGCGTACCGGACGCGCGCCACGCCCGCGGCGAGCAGCGCACCCGTGCAGGGCGGCGTGCGGCCGTGGTGCGAGCACGGTTCGAGCGTCACGACGGCCGTGCCGCCGCGTGCCCGTCCACCGGCTTCGGCGAGCGCCACGACCTCGGCGTGCGGACCGCCGGGCGGCTGCGTCGCGCCGACGCCGACCACCTCGCCGTCGCGGTCGAGGACGACGGCGCCGACCGGCGGGTTGGGGCTGGTCGTTCCCCTGACCAGCTCGCTCGCGGCGATGGCGCGCCTCATCGCCTCGTCGAGCATCAGGAGCGGGTCGAGTTCGCGGCGGCGAGCGCGCGCAGCGCCTCCACCGCGCGGCCGGGGTCCTCGGCGTCGTAGACGGCCGAGCCCGCGACGAAGCAGTCGACACCGGCCTCCGCGGCGGCGGCGATGGTGTCGGAGTTGATGCCGCCGTCGATCTCGACGACCAGCCGCAGGTGGCCGGTGTCGACCAGCCTGCGCGCGGTGCGCACCTTGTCCAGCACCTCGGCCATGAACGACTGCCCGCCGAAACCGGGCTCGACGGACATCACCAGCAGCGTGTCGTAGTGCTTGAGCACCTCGACGTACGGTTCCAGCGGCGTGCCGGGCTTGATCGACAGCCCGGCCTTGGAGCCCGCCGCGCGCAGGTCCTTCGCGAGCTGGACCGGGTCGGCCGCCGCTTCGACGTGCACGGTCACGTTGTGCGCGCCCGCCTCGGCGTAGCCGATCGCCCACCTGTCCGGATCGTCGATCATGAGGTGGCAGTCCAGCGGGATGTCCGTCGCCTTGAGCAGCGACTTCACCACCGGCAGCCCCAGCGTCAGGTTCGGCACGAAGTGCGCGTCCATCACGTCGACGTGCAGCCAGTCCGCTCCGGTGACGGCCGCGGCCTCGCGGGCGAGGTGGGCGAAGTCGGCGGACAGGATGCTGGGGGCGATCATCGGCTGGTGGACCACGGAACAGGAGTCTAGGTACCGCCGCCCCACCGCGCGGGCCCGGACTACTCGTTTGTGCGGTAACAATGTCCACAAAGCCCTGAGCTGCGAAGACATCGCGTCGGACGCACTACTCACGCAGGTAGTTCCACCCGAGTACCGGGGCGCATACCGTCGGGGCGGGGGTTCGATCTGGGAGTGGCAGCGATGAACCGGCAGTTCGACGGCAAGACCGCGGTGGTGACCGGCGCGTGCGGCGCCGTCGGAGCCGAGGTGGTCGCCGCGCTGGCGGCTCGCGGTGCCGTCGTGACAGCCGTGGACCGGGACGGCCGCGCCCTCTGCGACCTGGTCGAACGCCTCCAGCACGAGGGCCTGCGCGTGGCGGGCAGGCAGGTGGACATCACCTCGGGTCCCGCCGTCGAGGCCCTGGTCGACCAGGTGGAACGCGAGGTCGGCCCCGTGGACATCGCCGTGAACGCGGCGGACCTGCTCCGCACCGGCGGCGCCACCGGCCTCACCGACGACGACTGGGCGCAGAGCTTCGCCATCAACACCCACTCGGTCTTCCACCTGAGCCGCGCGGCGGCCTCCCGCATGGTCCCGCGCGGGCGCGGCTCCATCGTCACCGTCGCGACGACCCTGCCGCCCCACCAGCCGGGCTTCACCGCCTACGCGGCGTCCAAGGCAGCGGCCACCACCTACGCCAACGGCCTGGCGGCCGAGATCACCCGCCACGGCGTCCACTGCACGGTCATCACCCCGACCCGCCCGGAAACCCCGGTGCTCCGCTCGGTGGCGGACCAGAACGCGCACGCCACCTCGGTGACGGCGGCCGTCCTGGCAGCGCTGGCCCACCACGCCGACGGCACAGCCGTGGGCGCCTGACCTCCCGCCGAACCCGCAGGCGGTAGGGGGTGCCTGAGCACTGGGGGTGCTCAGGCACCACGACCGGGCTCCAGGTCGCAAGGCAACGCGCCCAAGCCCTCCGCCCCACCACCCCCAAGCGCGGCAACGCAACCAGCCCAGCCACCCGCCCGCCCAACGGGACGCACGCAGCCAGGGCGACACCCAGACCCACCCCGCCACCCGTCAAGACCTCGACGAAGCCTCCTCGTGCGCCATCCGAGCCAGCTCCACCCGAGAGTTGATCCCCAACTTCCGGAAGATCCCCCGCAGGTGGTAGTTCACCGTGTGGGGCGACAGGAACAACTGCTTCGCCACCTGCCGGTTGGTCAACCCGGCCCCCACCAACAACGCGATGTCCCGCTCGGGCTCCGACAACCGCCGCCACTCCCGTGCGCCCCCGGCCCCGACCCCCTCCACGGGCCGTGCCATCAACCGGCCGATCTCCCCATCGGCCCCCATCTGCCCGAGGATCCGACACGCCACCTCCAGGTGGGGGCCGCCGTCCTCCCCCCGCTCCCCGTGCAGCGCGACGAGATCCGCGTTCGCGCACGCCTTCGCCCACGGATGCCGGTGCCGCCCCGCGGCGACCAGCAACCCCTCCACGTCCCGATCCGCCAGCGCGTGCGCGTGAGCGGCGGACACCGACACCGACCCGTAGCCGGGGTTGTTCGCGGCGAGGTCGTCCGCGGCCACCAGCACGGCGGCCACCATCCGGCTGTCCCCCACCGCCAACCCCAGCCGCACCAACCAGGGAGCGGCACCGGGCTCCTCGATCACCATGCGCCGCAACGAGTTCCGCTCCGCCACCCGCTCCCGAGCCAACCCGACGGCCCGCGCGGGCCCCCCGGAGGCGTGGGCGAGCAGCAGCTCCACCCAGTCGTACTGCCCGGAGTGCAGCACCGCCTCCCCCCCGGCCAGGTCACCCCGGTACCGCCGCACGTGCTCGGCGGCCACCTCGTACTCGCCGCGGTAGATCGCCACCGTCCCCAGCACCGTGGAGGCCAACGGCACCAACAACCTCAGCCCGCGGTCGTGCGCCAGCGCCAACCCGGCCCGAGCGGCCGAGTGCGCCTCGGCCAACCGCCCGGCCTGCACGAGCACCCGCGACCGGGCGATCAGCCGGGCCGCCCGCGCACCGCTGGTGACCGCGTCGTCGGTGACCGGCCCGTCACCCGCCACCAGTTCCTCGGCCTCGTCGAACTCCCCCAGCGCGGCCAGCTTCAGCGCGTAGGCCACGGGCGTGTGCGAGAACCACCACGCCGACGGCCCGGTGGGCAGCCACTTCGTGGACTCGCGCCCCCAGTAGACGCCCTCGGCGAGGTTCCCGGCGTTCCACTCCAGGCAGGAGTGCACCGTCGCGGCCATGACGGCGTCGGCGTCGCCGGCGTCCCGGTCGCGGACGGTCAGCAGCGACAGGGCGTGCTCGCGGACCCGGCTGCCGGTCGCGAAGTACAGCGACAGCAACCGCCCCGCCGCGGACAGCCTGCGCAGCGGTCCGGTCACCGACGGGATGGTCAGCGCGTGGTCGGTCTCCACGACCGCGTCGCCGGGGCGTCCGTCGGCCAGCAGGATGCCCGCGAGCACGCAGTGCAGCTCCGCCGCGACGGTGGGGGGCACGCGCTGCGCCAACGTCTCCCGCGCCAGCGCGATGGCCGACCCGAGCCTGCCGCTCGCCGCGAGCGTGCGCACGCCCTGCACGACGTCGCCGCCCACCTCACCCGGCAGCGGCGCGTGCGCGGTCGGTTCGACGGCGAACGGCGGGCGCAGCACGGCGACGTCGTGGCGCAGCGCGTGCAGGATCGAGCGCGGGATCGACTCGACGACGGCGCGCCGCACGAGGTCGCTGGGGAACTCCAGCCGCTCGTGCGCGGGCACGAGCAGACCGGACTGGAGGACCTCGTCCACGGCCAGCAGCAGCGAGGCAGTGGTCTCGCTCATCATGGTGGCGACGTCGTGCAGCAGGAACGACCGGCCGACGACGGCGGCGACCCGCAGCAGCTGCGTCGCCTTGGCGGACAGCAGGTCGACGCGGTCGCGCACGAGGGCCGCGACCCGCTGCGGCAGCCAGCCGCCGCGCACGTGCGCGACACCGCCGCGCAGCTCCAGCTGGCCCTCCTCGCGCAGGCCCTCGATCAGCTCGGTGACCAGCCTCGGGTTGCCGCCCGCTCCCGCGATGAGCGCGCGCAGGTCGGCGTGCGGGGTCGCGCCGAGCAGCCCGCGGGCGATCTCGTCGACGGCCTCGTCGTCCACCGGCCCCAGCACGACGACCTCGGCGCGGGCCGCGAGGGCCCGCTGCGCCTCGGTGCCCGCCGTGGCGCCGTTCACCGCCATCAGCACGGCCAGCGGTGTGCCGCTCAGCTTCGGCAGCAGCGCGAGCACGCCCGCAGGGTCGAGGTGGGCGTGGTCGACGGCGATCAGCAGCGGGTGGTCCGCGACGAGCGCCTCGGCGGCGTCGGTCGACCCGCCGAACAGGTCACCGGAGGTCGCCGTGACGAGCACGACGGGCAGGTCCTGGTCGCGGGCGACGCGCACGGCCTCGTGCAGCAGGAGGGTCTTGCCGGACACGGGCGGGCCGTCCAGGACGAGCAGACCACCGGCTCCGGAGCCCGCCGCCAGCAGAAAGCGGCGCACCGAACCCCATTCACGCGCACGCCCGGAGACCATCGACACGGTGCAGCGTGCAACGCCCGTCCGGCGCCTGTCAATTCGCGTGGAATGAATACTTCTAATGGCCGAACGGCCCGGTCAGAGCAGGTGCGACCCGGCGGGAGCGGCTCCGGGCAAGATCATCGCCAGCGGTCGAGTTCGGCCAGCACCGGCTCCGGCCCGCCCTCGGGCACGACCAGCACCCCGGCGTTCCGCAGGGTTTCCAGGTGCCCGGTCCACGCCGGGTGCCGCCGCTGGGCCTCGTTCGACTGCGGCTGCACGATCACCGGCACGTCCGGCGTCCCCAGCGCCTCGCAGAGCACGGTCAGCGCCTGGTTGTCCGAGATGCCCAGCGCGAGCTTGGCCACGGAGTTCGCCGTGGCGGGCGCGAACACGAAGCAGTCCGGTGGCGGGTGCGGCTTGGGCTCACCGGGCAGCCGGGACGTCCAGCGCACCGGCAGGTCCGTCAGCGCCCCCAGCGGGTCCAGCTCGCCCGCCTCGTCGAGCCAGCGGGCGGCCGTCGGCGTGAGCGTGACGGCGAGCCGCCAGCCGCGGTCGGCCGCGGGCGCGGCGAGGCCGGTGCGGAACCACCGCTCGACCCCACCGGCGCCCGAGGTGACCAGACCCAGCACCCCGCCGTTCACCGGGTGCCGCTCACGCTGCTCCTCATGCCTCGGCCGGCCGCCGCAGCAGAGCGCAGAACATCGCGTCGGTGCCGTGCAGGTGCGGCCAGAGCTGGACGTTGTGCGGGTCGGCCAGGTGCGGGACGCCGGGGAAGAACTCCTTGGTGTCCAACCGCTCCGCGCCGGTCCGCCGGGCCACGTCCGCGACGATGCCGACCGTCTCGGACAGGTGCGGCGAGCACACGACGTACGCCACGACACCGCCGGGCCGGACCAGCTTCAGCGCCTTGGTCAGCAGCTCGCGCTGCAACCGGGTCAGCGGCGCGACGTCCGACGGCTGCCGCCGCCACCGAGCCTCCGGCCTGCGGCGCAGCGCGCCCAGCCCGGTGCACGGCGCGTCGACGAGCACGCGGTCGAAGCCGCCCTCGGGCAGGTCGGTCTCGCGGGCGTCGCCGACGTGGACGGTGATCGGGAGGCCCTTGGTCGCCTTGCGCACCAGCTCGGCGCGGTGCGGGGCCAGTTCGACGGCGTCCAGCGCGCCGCCGTTCAACGCGGCCAGCGCGCCGAGCATCACGGCCTTGCCGCCGGGGCCCGCGCACAGGTCGAGCCAGCGCTCGTCGGTGCCCTCGACCGGCACGTTCGTCAGCGCGATCGCGCAGAGCTGGCTGCCCTCGTCCTGCACGACGGCGAGGTGCTCCCGCAGCGGGTCGAGGTCGCCGGGGTCGCCGGAGCCGGACTCCAGGTGCACGCCGTAGGGCGAGTACGGGGCGACCTCGCCGCCCGTCATCGCGGCCAGTTCCTCCGCGCTGACCTCGCCCGGCCGTGCGGCCAGGTGCACCTCGGGACGGGTGTCGTCCGCGGCCAGGGCGTCGCGCAGCGGCTCGTCGCGGCTGCCCAGGGCCTCCGCGAACGCTTGCGCGATCCAGCGCGGGTGCGCGTTGGCGAGGGCGACGTGGCCGATCGGGTCGGAATCCGGGTCCGGGGCCAGCTCGTCGACCCAGGACGCCTCGTCCTGCTCGGTGACGCGGCGCAGGACGGCGTTGACGAAGCCCGCCGCACCGGAGCCCTGGCCCGCGCGGACCAGGTCCACAGTGGACGCCACGGCGGCGTGCGCCGGGATCCTGGTGCGCAGCAGCTGGTACGCGCCCAGGCGCAGCGCGTCGAGCAGCAGCCCGTCCACATCGGACAGCGGCCGGTCGGAGCACGCCCCGATCACCGCGTCCAGCAGGCCCTGCGCGCGCGCCGAGCCGTACGCCAGTTCGGTGGCCAGCGCCGCGTCGCGGCCGGTGATCCGCCGCTCGCGCAGCAGCTTCGGCAGCACGAGGTTCGCGTAGGCGTCGCGCTGGCGGACCGCGCGCAGCGTGTCCAGCGCGGCCAGGCGGGCCGGGTCCTCGACGGGAGGGCGCTCCGGGCCCACGCGCCTGCGCGGCGGCGCGGGCTTGCGCGGCCGGGACGGCCGCGAGGGTCGGGAGGAGGAATTGCCGTTCATGAGATCCGCTCCCCTGCCTCGACCCGGACGCCGCGCGCCCAGTCGGTCGCGGCCATTCGCTTCTTGCCAGGTGCCTGGACGTCGCCCAGCGCCACCGGTGTGGTGGCGGTGCCGACGAGCACCTGCTTGCGCTGCACCAGGAGTTCTCCCGGAGCCAGCTTCTCCCGAGGCTCCTGGCCCTCCTCGACGACGACGGGCGTCACGGGCCCGAGCTTGAGGCGTTCGCCCCGGAACTCGGCCCAGGCTCCCGGATCGGGCGTGACCGCGCGCGCCAGCCGGTCGACCGCCGCGGCGGGCGCGGTGAAGTCCAGCCGGGCGTCCTCGACGGTGATCTTGGGGGCGTAGCTGACGCCCTCGGACGGCTGCTCGACCGGGCGCAGCGTCCCGTCCTCGATACCGTCGATGGTGGCCAGCAGCAGCCGCGCGCCGCGTTCGGCGAACCGGGCCAGCAGCTCACCGGCGGTGTCGCGGGGGCGGGCCTCCTCGGTGATCGTGCCGAACACCGGGCCCGCGTCGAGCGGCTTGACGATGCGGAACGTGGACGCGCCGACGATGTCGTCGCCGTTGCGGACGGCCGCCTGCACGGGGGCCGCGCCGCGCCAGGCGGGCAGCAGCGAGAAGTGCAGGTTCACCCATCCGTGGGTGGGGATGTCCAGCGCGGCCTGGGGCAGCAGCGCGCCGTACGCGACCACGGGGCACGCGTCGGGCGCCAGCTCCGCGAGCCTGCGCAGGAAGTCGGGGTCGCTCGCCTTGGCGGGCGTGAGCACCTCGATGCCGTGCTCGTCGGCCAGCGCGCCGACCGGCGACCGTTCGAGGTGGCGACCGCGGCCCGCGGGGGCGTCCGGGCGGGTGACGACCGCGACGACCTCGTGGTTCGGCGACTCGATGAAGGCGCGGAGGGACGGCAGCGCCGGTTCCGGTGTGCCCGCGAAGACCAACCGCACGACTACCTACCCCCGAAGAGCGGGTGCGGGCTCTGCTTCAGGACGGGGACCCCGCCGTCGAACCACTCGGCCTGCCGGATCTCCCGCATCGCCTGCTTGCGGGTCTCGGCGTCGAGCCGGTCCAGGAACAGCACGCCGTCCAGGTGGTCGGTCTCGTGCTGGATGCAGCGGGCCAGCGTGTTCGTGCCCTCGACGACCACCGGCTCGCCGTGCATGTTCCAGCCCCTGGCCACGACGTTCAGGTGGCGGCGGCAGTCCCAGTGCATCTCCGGGATGGACAGGCAGCCCTCGGGGCCGTCCTGGAACTCGTCGCCGACGACGGTCCAGGTGGGGTTGATCAGGTGTCCGGCGAAACCGTCGACGTGGTAGGTGAACACCCGCAGGCCGACACCCAGCTGCGGTGCGGCCAGACCGGCGCCGCCCGCCTCGCTCATCGTGTCCCACAGGTCCTTGACCAGGGTGCGCAGCTCGGCGTCGAAGTCGGTGACCTCGGCGGCGGGTGTCCGCAGCACCGGGTCGCCGAACAGCCGGATGGGTTGGACGGTCACGCACTCTCCTCGCACTGGGCAGACGACCAGTCTAGGAGAGTCGTCGGGTTCAGTGGTCGAGGCCCGTGCCCAGGAACACGACGCCGACCAGCGCGAGCAGGAAGTGGCCCGCGAAACGGGCGGCGTTGACGATGCCGCGGCCCGCCGCGGTGACGGCGGCGGGCGTGTGCGGCGTGGCGATCGTGGTGGTGACCATGGCGGGCTCCTCTTCGTTCGGTGGTCCCAGGATCACCCGCGCGGGGGTGCGCCCGCGTCCACTCGGAGTAGCGCCCTGCCGTCATCCCCTGGTCGTAGGCCCGGACGTGCCACCCGGCCGGGCGGTGGGCACCCACCGACCACGAGGCTGGAGCGGACCAGCCGGCGGGGAGCGGCGTGACGACCCTCGCGGGCACCACCGGCTCGCTCGTGTTCACCCGTCCGGCCACGAGTCGGGCCGGGCGGGGATCGTCGCCGGGCCTGTTGGTCACCCCCGTGGCCGCATGATCAGCGCGGCCACGTGGTAGACGCACGGCTCGCCGCCCGCGTTGGCGAACCCGTGCTCCTGGTCGGCCTCGAAGTAGGCGGAATCGCCCGCTCCGAGGCCGACCACCCGCTCGCCGACCGTCAACCGCAGCGTCCCGGTCTCGACCACCACGTACTCGTGCGAACCGCGCGCGTAGGCCGGGAACCCGCCCGCGTCACAACCGACGGGCAGCACCACCCGCACCAGCTCGAAGTTGACCCCGGCCACCACCGGCGACACCACGGTCTTCTCCCACCCGCCGGGGTGGGTCGACCGCTCCTGCTCCGCACGGCGCCGAACCACGAACCGCCGCTCCTCGTCGTCCTCCAGCAACGACACCAACGGCACCCCCAGCCCGTCCGCGATCCGCGCCAGGACCACGACGGTCGGCGCCTTCTCCGCCCGCTCGACCGCGGACAGCATGCTCACGCTCACCGAGCACCGCGTGGCCAGCGCGGACAGGGTGTGCCCGCGCTCGGCCCGGAGCCGCTGGATCCGCCGGGCGAGTTCATCCAGGTCAAACATGACGCTATAGTAGAATGGTGAGCACTATAGAGGAAATTGTGGCCGATCAGCGGGTCCGCGACACCCGCGCCGACGACCTGCCCGCGATTGCCGCGATCTACGCCGACTACGTGGACAACACCACCGTCACGTTCGCCGAAACCGCCCCCGACGCGGCGGAGTGGCAGGCCAGGCTCACCGACCTGACGGCGCGCGGCCTGCCGTTCCTCACCGCCGAGGTGGGGGGAGAGGTGGTCGGCATGGCGTACTGCTCACCCTGGAAGACCAAGACGGCCTACCGCTACACCGCCGAGAGCACCATCTACCTGGCCCCCTCGGCCGCGGGCCGGGGCCTGGGCACGGTGCTGCTGACCAGCCTGGTCGACCGGTGCGGGGCGGCGGGCATCCGCGAGATCATCGCCGTCGTGGCGGACAACGGCAACGCGGCCTCGGAACGCCTGCACCAACGCTGCGGCTTCGTCGAAGCGGGCCGCCTGACAGGCGTGGGCGTGAAGCACGGGAAGACCCTGGACACCGTGCTGCTGCAACGAAGCCTCCCGTCCCGACGAGTGTGACCAGGCACGTGCGGTGGCGCGGCCGTCGCCCGCGCGGGGGTGGCCCGTCGTTCGACGTCCGGTGGCGGGCCACCCCGCAACCTCGTCACCACCTGTCGGAGGCGACGATCGCCTTCATCTGGTCGAGGGTCACCGGCGGCCTCGGCGCGTAGATCGCACCGCCCGGCGAGTTGATCTCGGCGCCCCTGGGGTCCTCCTGGTTGCCGACGTGCATGAGCACCATCGTGCCGTCGGGCCGCTTGAGGCACGCCAGGTACGACACCGAGCCGGGAAACCGCCTCGCGGTCCCGGTCGCCAGCCGGGAGCCGTCGGGCAGCGTGCTGACGTCGCAGACCTCCATGCGGGAGTAGTCGCACCACACGTCGGGCTCGGAGTCGCCGGGGTAGATCGTCAGGCTGAAGCCCCCGGTGACGCCCGCGGAGGTCAGGGTCCCGTCGATGAACGCGCTGGTGGGGGCGTTCGCGTCCTCCCGCTGCGGTGCCACGGCCGATCCCGTCCCCGGTTGCGCGGGGTTCGCCGAGGACGGGGGTGGCACGGTGACCCCCTTGACCACCTCGAACGTCGCGGTGTCGCCGAGCACCACCCTGAACCGGGCGATCAGGTCTTCCGGCGTCGCGGGGACCGGGCCGCGCGCCGTGGTCGTGGTCGTGGTCGGTGCGGGCGACGACGGGGACTGCGGGCCTGCGACGTGCGAGCCGGGATCGCCCGGCACCAGCCACACCGCACCCGCGACCAGGGCCGCCACCGCGACGACGGTGGCCGCGACGGGCACCAGCCGCACGGCCCGCCGCGGTCGCACGACCGGGGCCGTACCCGTAGCCGTACCCGCGGCCGCGGCGTCGGCGCGCCGCTCCAGCTCGGCGAAGGCGTCGTGGAGGGTCCGCAGGTCACTCATGAGGTCTCCTGGAAGTTGGGGGCGCTGGCGGTGAGGTCGATGCGCAGAGCGTTGAGCGCGCGGTGGATCTGGCTGCGCACGGTCGGTTCCCGGCACCCCAGCTGTGTGGCGATCTCCTTGTCGGACAGGCCCGCGTAGTAGCGCAGCACCACGGCCGCGCGCTGCTTCCTGGGCAGACCCGCGAGACGGCGAACCATCTCGTCCCGCTCGGCCCGCTCGGTCGCGCCGTCCGAGATCACCATCGGCTCGACCTCGGCGCGCGGGGACGTACGGGTCAGCCTCCTGCGCCAGGACAGGTACTCGTTGACGACCATCCGCCGCACGTAGGCGTTCGGCTCGGCCATCACCGAGATCCGGTCCCAGCGCTCGAACGCCCGACCCAGCACATCGCTCACCAGGTCCTCGGCCAGCCAGGTCCGGCAGGTCAGGACCGTGGCGAACCGCATCAGCGCGGGACGCTGCCTTGCCACGTATTCAGCGAACTCCATCGGCCACTCCCGATCGTCGACCAGACCTCGATTCCGCACCCCTAATGCGGAAGTGACCTCATACGTTGCATTCGGTCTGCGCGCTCGGTCTGCGCGCTCGGTCTGTCGACGGCTGTCGGGAGCGCCGAGCCCGTGCCGGGATCGGTGGCCTGCTGCTGGTCCGCTGCCGTGGGGAGCCGTTTTGCGACCACTGGACCTCCCCCCGCTTGCGCGATGGTCTCCATGGCCGGACGCACCGCGTCAAGGCGGGAAAGATGCCTTGACACGGCACGGCCGACCATGAGGGCGCTGGGGATCGGGGGCGGGGTGGGAACTGAGCTCGAAGACCCTGGCTCACAGCACCGTCGTGCCCCGGAGCAGGTCACCACCGTGCTGCCCAAGAGGCTCAGATGCGGCCTGGGCACAGGCGGCTGGAATCCGCCGCTGGAGATGATCAGCCACCACCGCTCCGGCAACCATCACGCCAGCCAGCCAGCCGTCACCACCCACGCGGCAGTGCCTCACCCAGCGGCGCCCCACCCAGCGGCACTCAGCCAGCCAGAGCCGCAGCCGAGTCCTCCCCCACCACCCGGCCCACCACGGCCTGACCAAGCCCCACCCTCACTTCGTCGGAAACACCACCCTCGCAGCCCCTCCACCCCTCCGAGTCGTCTCAGCGGCAGCCCTCCACCGGCCATCGCGCAACAACTCCACCCCGGTCGCCGCCCCGATCTCCGTCGTGGACGTGAACCGGTGCCCCAGCGCCTGGAGCGCCGCGGCCTCCGGCGTCCCCAGGAACGCGGCCTCGGCCTGCGTGGACGCGGCGTTGCGCTGTGAAGCCCTCGGCGCGGCGATGGCCCGCACCAGCGGCAGGTCCCGGTCGACCTGTCCGACCAGCACCTGCAACACCGTCGTGATGATGCTCGCGCCACCCGGCGATCCCACCGCCAGCACGGCCTTGCCGTGGTCGAGCACGATGGTCGGCGCCATCGACGAGCGCGGCCTCTTGCCCGGTCCCGGCAGGTTCGGGTCGGGTACGCCGGGCGTGACCGGGGTGAACGAGAAGTCGGTCAGCTCGTTGTTGAGCAGGAACCCGCGACCCGGCACGACGATGCCGCTGCCGCCCTCCTGCTCGATCGTCAGCGTGTACGCCACGACGTTGCCCCACCGGTCGGCGGTCGTCAGGTGGGTGGTGTGCTCGCCCTCGTACGGCGTCGGCGCGGCGGCGCCGACGGTGGCGCACGCGGCGGGATTGCGCGGGTCGCCGGGAGCGACCGGGCTCGTCAGGACCTTGTCCGGCGCGATGAGGCAGGCGCGGCTGTCGGCGAAGCGCTGCGACAGCAGTTCGCGGGTGGGCACGTCGACGAACGCCGGGTCGCCCACCCAGCGGTTGCGGTCGGCGAACGACAGCCTGCTGGCCTCGATGAACCGGTGCAGGTACTGGGTCGGGGTGAGGGAGCCGACGTCGACGCCCTCCAGGATGTTCAACGCCTCGCCGACGGTCGTGCCGCCGGACGACGGCGGCGCCATCCCGTAGACGTCGAGGCCCCGGTAGCTCGTGCGGCTGGGTTCGCGCAGCGGCGCGGTGTAGCGCGCGAGGTCGGACCTGGTCAGGTCGCCGGGACGCACGACCCGCGTCGAAGCCGGGTCGACCGGGGGTGTGCGGACGGTCTCGACCAGGTCGGCGCCGATCTCGCCTCGGTAGAACGCGTCCACGCCGCGGCGGCCCATCTCGCGGTAGGTGTCCGCGAGGTCGGGGTTGCGGAAGCGCGAGCCGACCGCGGGCGCCGCGCCCCGCGGCAGGTACAGCTCCCTGGTCGACGGGAAGTCCGCGAAGCGAGCGGCGTTGTTCGTGATCTGCGTGGCGAAGGTCGCGTCGACCGTGAAGCCCTCGCGCGCGATCCGCTCGGCCGGGCTGATCGCCTCGCGCAGCGAGAGCGTGCCCCACCGCTTCAGGGCTTCCTGCCACGTCCTGGGCGTGCCGGGCACGCCGACGGACAGCCCGCTGGTCACGGCCTGGTCGAACGGGATCGCGGCCCCGTTCTCCACGAACAGCCCGTCGGTGGCGGACGCGGGCGCGGTCTCGCGACCATCCACGGTGGACACCTGGCGGGTGCGGGCGTCGTAGTGGACGAAGAAGCCGCCGCCGCCGATGCCAGCGGAGAACGGGTCGGTCACGCCGAGCGCGGCGGCGGTGGCCACGGCGGCGTCGACCGCGTTGCCGCCGCGGCGCAGCACGTCGATGCCCACCTGCGAGGCGTCGGGATCGATGCTGGACACCGCACCGCCCCAGCCGGTGGCCTCGGGTGCTCTCGGCGGGGCCTGGCTCGCCCGCGCGGTGCCCGGCAGCAGAACGGTGGACGCGACGAGAGCACACGCGATCACACGGATCACGGGCCTCTTCGTACCCGAGGGTGACACGGTCACAGCACCTCCAGCGGATCGAGCTTCACGCGCACGGGGTCGGGGTCCTTGCGTGCGCTGCGCACCCCAAGAGCTTCCGTCAACACGGCGGCCAACGCACGCCCCTCGGCACGGGAAACCCGAACCAGCGCGCGCTCCTTCGTGCCCTCCTCGTCCAGCGGCACCGGCCCGAGCACCTCCCCGCTCGGGGGTAGCCGCAGCTCGTCCAGCAGGGCCGCGACCGCGTCCGGCGAGCCGTCGACCGTGGCCATCCGCACCGCGGGCGGGAACCCCAGTTCGGTGCGCGCGGCCAGTTCCTGCCGGGCGTGCCACACCGGGTCCCAGCGGACCAGCGCCTGCACGGGCGCCAGCGCGGACTCGGCGATGACCACGACCCTCCCGCCCTCGACACCGGGTTTCGCCAGCGCGGCGGCGGCCATCCACCGGCGCAGCGCCTCCTCCGCGGCGCGCAGGTCCGCGCGGCCGAGCAGCGACCAGCCGTCCAGCAGCAGCACGGCTCCGTACCCGCCTTCGGCGACCGGCTCGGCCCCCGGTGTCGCGACGACCAGCGCGGGTTTGCCGGTCACCGACGCCAGCACCTCGTCGCCGCCCGACGTCCGCACCGGCACGCCGGCGAACGCGCGGCCCAGCTCCTCGGCCGTTCTCCTGGCGCCGACGATCTGCGCGCGCAGCTTGCGCGAACCGCACGCCGGACACCGGTAGGCGGCCTCGGTCGCCCCGCACCAGCGGCAGTACGGCGGACGCGGCAGTCCGTCGTCCGACCCGCCGGGCAGCGCCAGCGGGCCCGCGCAGCGCCGGCACCGGGTGGGCGCGCGGCAGCTCCCGCACGCCAGCGCGGGCACGTACCCGCGGCGCGGCACCTGGATCAGCACCGGAGCGCTGGCCGCCAGCGCGGCGCGCGCGGCGTCGAACGCGATCGACGGCAGCCGGGCCGACCGCGCCGCCGCGTCCTTGACCTCCTGCCAGTCGCTGTCGCCGACGGCGGCGACCCTCGGCGCAGCCGTGCGCAGCGTCTCGCGCGCCGCGACCACCTCGTGCGCCCACCCGCTCTCCACGAGCAGCTGCGCCTCCGCCGTGCGCGCGAACCCGCCCACCAGGAACGCGGCCCCCGTGAGGTGGGCGCGCTGCACCAGCACGTCCCGCACGTTCGGGTACGGCATCCTCGGTTCGGAGTGCAGGTCGTCGCCGTCGTCCCACACCACGACCAGGCCGAGGTCCGCGACGGGCGCGAACGCCGCCGCCCTGGTGCCGATGACGACCCGGACCGAGCCGCGCCGCACGGCGAGCCACCTCTTGTACCGCTCGGACGGCCCCAGGTCGGCCGACAGCGTCACCACACCGGTCTCCCCCACCAGCGCCGCGCACGCCGCTCGCAACCGCGCCACGTCGCGGTGGTCGGGCACGACCAGCAGCACGCCCTTGCCGGTGCTCGCGACCGTCGCCGCCGCCTCGGCCAGCCGCGCGGGCCAGTCCTCGGCGGGCAGCGCCTGCCACACCGCGCGCGCCGTCCGACCGGAGAGCAGCGCGTCGAGCAGGTTGGGCCCGAACGGGTACCGCGTCCACCCGGCCGCCACCGGCACCTCGGGCGGCGGGGCCGGTTCCGGCGACGGCTGCCCCTCCGCTCTGGCGTGCCTCGGCGGGATCGCCATCCGCAGCACGTCGATCAGCGTGCCCGCGAACCGGTCCGCGACCACGCGGGCCAGCTCCGCCACCTCCGGCGACAGCACCGGTTCCGGGGACGTCACCCGTTCCAGGTACGTCAGCTTCTTCCCGTACTCCGAACCCTCCACCCGTTCGAGGAGGAACCCGTCGACGAGCTGACCGGCGAACCGCACCCGCACGCGGCACCCCGGAACCGCGGCCTCGGCCTGGTCCGCCGACACCTGGTAGTCGAACGCCCGGTCCAGGTGCGCGAGCGGGACGTCCACACAGACGCGCGCGACCGGCAGCACCTCGGCGGGGGTGCGTTCACCACGCCTCGTCGTCGCTTTGCTCGCCATGCCCTTTGGTCTACCAGAGGAGTACGACAGGAAAGCGCTCGGACCGGAATTGTCGGACCCCGCCGCTACCTTGTCCTCAGAACTCGCGAACCAACGGGGGTAAGGACGTGAAACGCACCGCGGTGGCGCTGGTCGCCACGACATCGTTGCTGATGAGCGCACCTTCGGCCGCCTCGGCCGCCGAGGCGCGGTGGGCTGGCGGCTGGGGGGCGTCGCCCCAGGCGCCGGTCGCGGGCTTCGAGCCGAACTGGTCGCGGGAGGGCTTCGCGGACCAGAGCGTCCGGCAGGTGGTCCGCGTCACCGCGGGCGGCCCGCTGCTCCGAGTACGACTGTCCACTGTGCACAGCGGCCCGGTGTCGCTCACGGGGGCGACGATCGCCCGTGCCGCCGACGGGGGCGCGGTGCGGCCGGGGTCGGTGCGGCGCCTGACCTTCGGGCACCGCGCGGGCGTGGAGATCCCGGCGGGGCGCGAGATCGTGAGCGACGCGGCCGCCCTGCCCGTCGGTCCGCTCGACGAGGTGGCGGTGACGCTGCACTTCGCGAGACCGACCGGCCCCGCGACGTTCCACGCGAGTGCCCTCGCGACCAGTTTCCGGGCGTCGGGCGAGCACCTGTCCGACACGTCGGCCGCCGCGTTCACCGAGACCACCCGCTCGTGGTACTTCCTGACGGGCGTCGACGTGCTGGACACCTCGCCGAGACGTGGCACGGTCGTGGCGTTCGGCGACTCCATCACCGACGGCGTGGGGTCGACGGTCGACGCCGACAACCGCTACCCCGACGAGCTGGCCGAGCGGCTGCGCGGCCGGTTCGGCGTCCTCAACGAGGGCATCGGCGGCAACCGCGTGCTCAACGACTCGCCCTGCTTCGGGGAGTCCGCGACGAAGCGCTTCACGCGCGACGTGCTGGGCAGACCGGACGTCCGCACGGTGGTCGTGCTGGAGGGCATCAACGACATCATCTCCAGCGACGTCGAGTTCGAGTGCTTCGTCCCGAACCCGGAGGTGACCGCCGCCGAGGTGATCGCGGGCCACCGCACCCTCATCCGGCAGGCCCACGCGCGGGGTGTGCGGGTCGTCGGCGCGACGCTGCTGCCCGTGAAGGGGTTCGCCACCTACGGCGAGCGCATCGAGGCGGTGCGCTCGGAGGTGAACGCGTGGATCCGCACGTCCGGCGAGTACGACGCCGTGGTCGACTTCGACCGCGCACTGGCCGACCCCGCCGACCCGCGCGCTCTGCTGCCCGCGTACGACAGCGGTGACCACGTGCACCCCAACGACGCGGGCTACCGCGCCATGGCCGCGGCGGTGGACCTGAGAGCGCTGTAGATGCGCCTGATCGTGCTGTGCGGCCTGCCGGGGGCGGGCAAGACGACGCTGGCGAGGAAGCTGGCGGCGGAACTGCCCGCCATCCGCCTGTGCCCGGACGAGTGGATGGCCGCACTCGGGGTCGACCTGTTCGACGAGCGCTTCCGCGCCGCCCTGGAGGCGGTGTTCTGGCGCCACGCGCGGGCCCTGCTGGTGCAGGGGGTGACGGTGGTGCTGGAGAACGGCTTCTGGTCGCGCGCGGAGCGGGAGGTGGTGTTGCGGGAGGGCAGGGCGCTGGGTGCGAGCGTGGAGCTGCGGTTCCTGGACGTGCCGTTCGAGGAGCTGGTGCGACGGCTGGAGGTGCGCAACGACCAACCGGGGATGGTGCCGATCACGCGGTCGATGCTGGAGCACTACACGACCCAGTTCGAACCACCGGACGCGGCTGAGATCGCCCTGTTCGACCCTGTCCGGGAGTGAGTGTGGGAGGAGGGGCGGTATCGGGCCGCGGCTGCCCTGGGGCCGCTGGCTGACGGTCGGCGGGTTGACCTGAGTAGCCGAACGGTCTGAGAAACCTGACGGCTCGGCTCGGCTGTGCTGGGTTGAGTTGGGTTGGGTTGGGTTGGGTCAGACTCGGCTCGGCTGGCTGGCTCGACTGGGCTACTGGCATTGGCTGAAGCCAGTCAGGACGGGTCACGTCGGTTGCACCAGGCGACAGGTTCAGCCACGCCGGCTGCGCCTCGCTGGCTGGACCCGCCATGCTCGGCCAGATGAGGCAGCCGGTCGGCAAGCTCAGCGAGGCCGGTTGGTCCAGTCGCGCAGGGCCCGATCAGGTTCGTCAACTCGTCCAGCGATCAGGTTGGTCAGGTTGTCCTGCGGGCAAGCTCAGCCGTGTCGGCTCCCGGCCAGCCTGATGCGGAACGCTGCTCGGCTGGTGTGCCGTGCGTCGGCCGGAAGGGAGGTCGTGTCCTCCCCCGCTCCGTCACGTCGTCTTGCGAACCAGGCCGGTGGTGGTCGAGATCTGGCAGCGTTGCCCGCCGCCTGGTGGGCGGCGGCCAGGTGGAGGTACGGCTGGCTGGCGTAGCGGCTGGTGCGGTTTGCCAGCAGGTCCAGCCAGTCCGTCAGGGCGGCGTCGCGGGAGACGCCGACTTAGGTCAGGTCGACCAGGCCGTCGGGGAAATCCGGGGCGAAGAGGATCTTCACACCGACTCGGACCTGCTCCAGGTCCAGGGCGACGGTGCCGGTGGCCTTGGCGTCGCGCAGGACGAGCTGACCGCCGACGCGAGCGCCGCGGATGCGGACGCCGCGGATGCGGACGGCCGCGACGGCGGTGGAACCGGTGGTGGTGTGGAAGCCGTTGCTCAGGAGGAGGTTGTCGTCGACCTGGAGGTCCGCGGCCACCAGCGCCGCGTCGGTGCTGCTGGTGAGCCGGGCGCCGTCGCAGCCGAGGTTGCCACCGACGCAGGCACCGTCGCAGCCGAGGTTGCCACCGACGCAGGCACCGTCGCAGCCGAGGTTGCCACCGGTGCGGGCACCGTCGAGCTTGACCGTGCCCGAAGCGCGCAGGTCGGTGAGGTGCACCTGGCCGCCGGTGCGTATCTCGGGGGCGTGCAGGGCGAACCTGGCGCCGGTCAGGTGTGCGCCGCGCGGGCTGTGGTGGCCTCCGTCAGG
>NZ_DASUSQ010000035.1:0-24333 GCF_036375055.1 Umezawaea sp. | reverse complement strand
GATCCTCGCCGAGCTGGATCTCCTCGCCGGGCGCTGAGCGGTTCGACCGGATCCCCGTAAGGTGCGTCGCGTGCGCGACGACTACGGCTACTGGCAGCGGATCCCCACGCGGTGGAACGACAACGACGTGTACGGCCACGTCAACAACGTCGTCCACTACGCGTTCATGGACACCCTGATCAACACCTGGCTCATCGAGTCCGGTCTGGACATCCACGGCGGCTCGGCCATCGGGCTGTGCGTGGAGTCGCACTGCAACTACCGCTCCTCCCTCTCCTTCCCGGACGCGATGGACGGCGGCCTCCGCATCGGCCACCTCGGCCGCTCCAGCGTCCGCTACGAGGTCGCCTTCCTGGCGGCCGACGACACGCTGATCGCCGAAGGGCACTTCGTGCACGTGTTCGTCGACCGGACGACCCGCAAACCGGTGGAAGTACCTACTGGACTGCGGGGCGCGATGGCGGGTTTGCTGGTCGCATGACCGTGCGCGCCGCTGTGCTGCTCGAAACCGGGCGTCCGGCCCCCTACGCCGACTCCCGGCCGATCGAGGTGCAGGACCTGGTCCTCGACCCGCCCGGCCCCGGCGAGATGCTGGTCCGCGTCGGCGCGACCGGGCTGTGCCACTCCGACCTGTCGGTGCTCAACGGCTCCCGCCCGCGTCCCCTCCCGATGGTCCTGGGGCACGAGGCCGCGGGTGAGGTCGTGGAGTTGGGGCCCGGGACGGCGGAGTTCTCGGTCGGCGACCACGTGGTGATGTCGTTCGTGCCCGCCTGCGGGTCGTGCCGCAAGTGCGTCGCGGGCCGCCAGGCCCTGTGCGAGCCCGGCGCGGCGGCGAACCGGGCGGGCACGCTGCTGTCCGGCGCCACGCGCTGGCGGGCGCCGGACGGAGGCCGGCCGAACCACCACCTCGGTGTGTCCGGTTTCGCCGAGCACACCGTGGTGTCCACGGCCTCCGCGACGCGGGTGGACGCCGACCTGCCGCCCGAGATCGCCGCGCTGTTCGGCTGCGCGGTCCTGACGGGGGCCGGGGCGGCGTTCCACAGCGCTCAGGTCGCGCCGGGGGACCGGGTGGCCGTGTTCGGCCTCGGCGGCGTCGGACTGGCCGCGCTGCTGGCCGTGAAGGCGGCCGGGGCGTCGACCATCGTCGCCGTGGACGTGGTGGCCCACAAGCGCGAACTGGCCCGGAAGCTCGGTGCGACGCACGAGGTCGCGGGCGGTCCGGACGCCGTGGAGGCGGTGCGCGACCTGACCGGAGGAGGGGCCGACAAGGTCATCGACACGACCGGCAGCGAGCACGTCCTGGCGCAGGCCTACGCGGCCACGGGGGCGGGCGGCACGACGGTCACCGTCGGCCTCCCGCACCCGGACCGGCGGTTGGTGCTGCCCGCGCTGAGCCTGGTCGCGGAGGAGCGGACCCTCAAGGGCAGCTACCTCGGCTCCTGCGTGCCCCGCCGGGACATCCCGCGGTTCGTCGCGCTGTACCGGTCGGGCCAGCTGCCGGTGCAGGAACTCCTGTCCGGCACGCTGGCCCTGGACGAGCTGAACGCGGGCTTCGACCGCCTGGCCTGCGGCGACGCCATCCGCCAGGTCGTGACGTTCTAGTTCCCGACGCCCAGGTTCGCCATGTGCGCGGTCGGGTACCGGTCGCCCCGCGCCGACCCCGCGGGCACGGCCCCCTCGATCTCGGCGAGGTCGTCCGCGGTGAGGTGCGGGTCCACCGCGGGCAGCGCCTCGGCCAGCCGGTCACGGGTGCGAGCGCCGACCAGCGGCACGACGTCCGCCCCCCGCGCGGCCACCCACGCGATGGCCAGCTGGGCGACGGTGCGGCCCTTCGCCTCGGCGACCCGCCGCAGCGCCTCCACCAGGGCGAGGTTGTGCTCCACGTTGCCCGCCGAGAACCGCGGCGTGGTGCCGCGGTGGTCACCGGGCCTGCCGGGCGTCCATGTCCCCGAGAGGAGACCGCGGCCGAGCACGCCGTACGCGGTCAGACCGATGCCGAGTTCCCGCAGCGTCGGCAGCACGTCCGCCTCCACCGCCCGCGACAGCAGCGAGTACTCGATCTGGAGGTCGGAGATCGGGTGCACGGCGTGCGCCCGGCGGACGGTCGCCGCGTCGACCTCCGAGAGGCCGATGTGCCGCACGTGCCCGGCCTCGACCATCTCCTTGATCGCGCCCACCGTGTCCTCGATCGGCACGGTCGGGTCGAGCCGGGCGGGCCGGTAGACGTCGACGTGGTCGGTGCCCAGCCGGGTCAGCGAGTACGCCAGGAAGTTCTTCACCGCCTCGGGCCTGTTGTCGGGCCCGCCGAACTCGTGGCCCGGCCCGCGGAGCATCCCGAACTTCACGCTCAGCGCGTAGCTGTCCCGGTCCCGGCCGCGCAGGGCCTCGGCGAGCAGCAGTTCGTTGTGGCCCATGGCGTAGAAGTCGCCGGTGTCGATCAGCGTGACGCCCGCGTCCAGCGCGGCGTGCACCGTGGCCACGCTCTCGGCGCGGTCGGTCGGGCCGTAGGCGTCGGACATGCCCATCGCCCCCAGGCCCAGCGCGGACACGGTCGGACCGGTCCTGCCCAGCGTTCGGGTCTTCATCGTCGTCATGCCTGCCACCCTGCGCCCTGGCCGGGAGGCGCGGGAGCGGAGCGTTCATCGTGGGAGCGCGGCTCCCTGGCCGGGACCGGCGCCGGGGAGCAGCATGGGGCCATGCAGCGCGACCAGCTCGCCGACTTCCTGCGCAGGCGGCGGGAGGCGATCCGCCCGGCCGAGGTGGGCCTCGCCGACGGCCCCCGCCGCCGCACCACCGGCCTGCGCCGGGAGGAGGTGGCGATGCTCGCGGGCATGTCGGTCGACTACGTCGTGCGCCTGGAGCAGGGGCGCAGCAGCAGGCCGTCGACCCAGCTGCTCGGCGCGCTGGCCCGTGCGCTGCGCCTGTCCGACGACGAGCGCGACCACCTGTTCCACCTGGCCGGTCACCAGCCGCCACCCGCCGACGGGGTGGCGCGCCTGGCCCGCGCGGGTCTGCTGCGCCTGCTCGACCTGCTCGGCGACACCCCGGCGCTGGTCCTGTCCGACCTGGGGGAGGTGCTCGCCCAGAACCGGGCGGCCGTCCTGCTCTCGGGCGACCAGACCGGTCTGCCCGGCGACCGGCGCTACGTCGCGCACCGCTGGTTCACCGACCCCGCCGCCCGCGAGCTGTGCCCGCCGGAGGAGCGGGAGCACCACAGCCGGGGGCTCGTGGCCGACCTGCGCGCGGTCGTGGGCCGTCGGCCCGACGACCCCGAGGTCACCGGGCTGGTCGCGCGGTTGGTGGAGGCCAGCGCCGAGTTCCGCGGGCTCTGGGCCGGGCACGAGGTCGCCGTCCGGCGTTCGGACCGCAAGACGTTCGTGCACCCGGGGGTGGGCGACCTGGTGATGAACTGCGAAACGCTGGTCACCCCGGACCGGGGTCAGCAGCTGCTGGTGCTCACCCCGGCGGACGCGGCCACGCGCGAACGGCTCGACCTGCTGCGCGTGCTCGGCGTCGAGGAGTTCCCCGCGGTCCCGTGACCCGACTACCAGCGGCCGCGGTGCACGACGTCGTCCAGCGACCTCCGCCGCCGGGTGATCGCCGAGGTGTTGGTGGGCTTCGGCTCGGCCGAGCGCCCGATCGCGATGGCCCCGATGGGCTCGTGGTCCTCCGGCACGCCGAACGCCTCGCGGAACTCGGTGACGAGCGACGGGTCGATGCCGAAGAACACCGCCCCGAGACCCTCGTCCACCGCCGTCTGGAGGATCAGCAGCGCGGCCATGCCGGTGTCGATGTGCCAGTACGGCACGGGCCAGTGGGACTCGGCGCGGTCGGTCCACCCCTTGTCGTCCTCGGCGTAGCGGTCGAGGTAGACCCGCTTCGAGGACAGCGGCACGATCACCAGCGGGGCCGTGCGGGCCGATTCGTGCACCCAGGCGGCGCCCACGGTCCAGAAGGTCTCCAGCTCCGCGCCCTCCAGCACCAGGAACGCCTGGCCCTGCGAGAACCCGGCGGACGGGCCGCGGGTGGCGTTGTGCAGGATCCGGTCGAGGCTCTCCGGGGACACCGGGTCGGGGGTGAACGTGCGGACCATCCGCCTGCGGCGCACCACGTCCTGGAATTCCACGATCTCGACCGTACCGAGCACCGGACCGGACGGGTACCCCCCGGGAACCCGTCCGGCTGCGACTACTGGCCCGGCGCCTGGAACATCACGGCCGGGGCCGCGCTGGTCGGCTTCTGCTGCCGCGACGGCGCGTCGGGCAGGCTGAACTGGAGCGTGCTCTCCATCGCCGACGGCGGCTCGACCGCGGGCTTCTGCTCGGCGGCCGGGGTGGGCACGGGCTCGGTGACCGGCTCCTCGACCACGGGCGCGGCGACGGGAGCAGGGGGCGGCGTCGACAGCTCCTGCTGCGCCTTGCTGATCCACGCGGTCCACATGGCGGCGTCACGGCTGTCCCTGGTCTGCGCGCGCAGGATGGACAGCGTGCCGCGGACTCGACCGGCCAGAACCGCGTTGGTGCGGACCTGCGCCCAGACCTGGGTGGTCTGCGGGCCCTGGTTGCGGACGAGGTGTCGGACGTGGTCGGTCAGTTCGCCGTCCGTGAAGGACATCCACTGGTTGACCACTTGGCGCGGGTTGGACAACAGATCCCCGTTTCGTCGTGCTTGACCTGCAACGATCGTCGCACACCCGTTCGAGCCGCCTGCGCTGACCACCCGAATGGGTGTTGACGCGGTCTTGCCCCCGTGTGTGGTCTCTTGTACGTGACTCACAGTATCCACTACCCCGTGACTCCCCGGCGGGGGACGCGCGCGGGAGAAATATTCACCAGGGCTCACCGTCGTGCTCGGTGACTACCGCGTGGTGAACCTCGCCCACCTCAACGACCCGGACCGCACCTCGCTCTACCCCGGCGACCCGCCGTTCACCGCGACGACGGTGGCGACCGTCGCCGAGGACGGCTACCACCTGCGGCTGCTCCAGCAGGGTGAACACACCGGCACCCACTGGGGAGCGCCGTCGCACTTCAACGCCGACCAGCCCGGCGCGGACGAGCTGGACACCGAGGACCTGTTCCTGCCCGCCGTGAAGGTCGACGTCCGGGCGCGGTGCGCCGACCCCGACCACGCCGTCGCGGTCGCCGACCTGCTGGCGTGGGAGGCCGAGCACGGGCCGATCCCGCCGGAGTGCGCCGTCGTCCTGCAGACCGGCTGGGAGGCCCGCTGGGGCACGCCCGCGTTCGCGAACGCCGACGCCGACGGCCGCCTGCACCAGCCCGGGTTCTCGGTGGCCGCGGTCGAGTGGCTGCTGGAGACCGGCAAGCTGGGCCGACGGGGCGCGCTGGGCACGGACACGTTCGGCCCGGACGTGGGCGTCGACGACACGTTCGCCGTGTCGAAGCTGCTCTACCGGGAGCACCGGATCAGCCTGGAGGTCCTCGCCAACCTCGACGCCCTGCCGCCCGTCGGCGCCTGGATCCTGGTCGGCGGCACCGTCAACAGGGGCGGCTCCGGGTCTCCTGCCAGCGTGTACGCCCTCATGCCGAAGAACGGGTGACTCCGGTACGCCATCCGGTGTAACGCCCGAACGGCCGTCCGCGACAATGGTGGCAGGTGCTCACGCACCATCGGGCTTCCCGTCCCCAGCACCCCCCGACTGCGGACGGGAAGCCCGGACACCCCGCCGGGCCCCGGATATCTTCACCGCTTTTGTCGGTGCCGTGTGACAGCCTTGAGGTGTGGCTCCTCGCTCGAACGCTCCCTCCTCCCGGTCCCCGGCGTCCGCGTACGCCGACTCCCGGCGCCGGGCATCCCATCCGCGTCTGACGGACTTCCTGTCCGTGCTCTCGTTCGACCTCGACCCGTTCCAGCGCGTCGCCTGCGAAGCGCTGGAGGAGGGGCACGGGGCGCTCGTCTGCGCCCCCACCGGCGCGGGCAAGACGGTGGTCGGCGAGTTCGCCGTGCACCTCGCGCTGGCGCAGGGCCTGAAGTGCTTCTACACGACACCGATCAAGGCGCTGTCGAACCAGAAGTACGCCGACCTGGTCGCTCGCTACGGCGCCAAGTCGGTGGGCCTGCTGACCGGCGACACGTCCGTGAACGGCAACGCGCCCGTGGTCGTCATGACCACCGAGGTGCTGCGCAACATGCTCTACGCGAACTCGCACACCCTCGAAGGCCTCGCCTACGTCGTCATGGACGAGATCCACTACCTCGCGGACCGCTTCCGCGGCGCCGTGTGGGAGGAGGTGATCCTGCACCTGCCGGACCAGGTGCAGCTCATCGGCCTGTCCGCGACGGTCAGCAACGCCGAGGAGTTCGGCGAGTGGCTGGTCGAGGTGCGCGGCGACACCAAGGTCGTCGTGGACGAGCACCGCCCCGTGCCGCTGTGGCAGCACATGATGGCGGGCGGCCGGATGTTCGACCTGTTCATCGGGGAGAACACCGACGGCGAGGCGCGGATCAACCCGCAGCTCCTGCGGCACACCGAGGACCTGGCCCGCTTCCACGTGCCCTGGAGCCGGTCGCGCAACAACAAGGACAGGGGCGGGCGCGGGGCGCCGCGCGGCTCCGGGTTCAAGCCGCCGTCGCGGCTGGAGATCATCGACCGGCTCCAGGCGGCCAACCTGCTGCCCGCGATCGACTTCGTGTTCAGCCGCGCCGGGTGCGACGCGGCCGTGGCGCAGTGCATGCGGTCCGGTCTGCGGTTGAACACGATGGAGGAAGCCGAGGTCATCCGCGGCATCATCGACGAGAAGACCAAGGACCTGCCCGAGCCCGACCTGCGCGTCCTCGGGTACTGGGAGTGGCGCGAAGCCCTCGAACGGGGGGTCGCGAGCCACCACGCCGGGCTGCTGCCCGCGTTCAAGGAGACCGTCGAGGAGCTGTTCGTCCGGGGCCTGGTGAAGGTCGTGTTCGCGACCGAGACCCTGGCCCTGGGCATCAACATGCCCGCGCGCACGGTCGTGCTGGAGAAGCTGGTCAAGTACAACGGCGAGGCGCACGTCGACCTCAACCCCGGTGAGTACACGCAGCTCACGGGGCGTGCGGGGCGGCGGGGGATCGACGTCGAGGGGCACGCCGTCGTGGTGTGGCAGCCCGGTGTCGACCCCAAGCAGGTCGCCGGGCTGGCGTCCACGCGCACCTTCCCGCTGCGGTCGTCGTTCCGGCCCGGCTACAACATGGCGGTCAACCTCGTGCACGCGCTCGGCGCGGCCAAGGCCCGCGACCTGCTGGAGCAGTCGTTCGCGCAGTTCCAGGCCGACCGGTCCGTGGTCGGGCTGGCCCGCCGGATCGAGCGCAACCGGGAGGCGCTGGAGGGGTACGCCGAGGCCATGACGTGCCACCTCGGCGACTTCACCGAGTACGCGGCGCTGCGGCGGAGGGTGACGGAGCGGGAGAAGGCGCTCTCGAAGCAGAACAGCTCGTCGAAGCGGGCCGAGGCGGCGGCGTCGCTGGAGCGGCTGCGCAAGGGCGACGTGATCGCGGTGCCGTCCGGGCGGCGGTCCGGGCTGGCCGTGGTGATCGATCCGGGGCACGAGCCGATGGGTGAGGCTCGGCCGCTGGTCGTGACGGAGGACCGGTGGGCCGGGCGGCTGTCGTCGGCCGACTTCCCGGTCGCCGTGGAGGTGCTCGGGCACATCAAGCTGCCCAAGCAGGTCGACGTGCGGTCGCCGAAGTCCCGCCGGGACCTGGCGGCGACGGTGCGGAACACCGGCATCCAGGTGCCCACCGTGCGTCGGCGGAAGACGACGGCGGATGACGACGCCGAGCTGGCGACGTTGCGGCGGGCCCTGCGGGCGCATCCCTGCAACGCGTGTGAGAAGCGGGAGGACCACGCCCGGTGGGGGGAGCGGTACCACCGGTTGCTCCAGGAGACGGAGCTGGTGGAGCGGAAGGTCGCCGCCACCACGCACTCGTTGGCTCGGGAGTTCGACCGGATCCGGGCCCTGCTGCGGGAGCGCGGGTACCTGGAGGCGCACGAGAACGGGCCCGGTGAGGAGGTCACGGAGCACGGGAAGCGGATCACCCGGATCTACGGGGAGTCCGACCTGCTCGCCGCCGAGTGCCTGCGCCACGGGGTGTGGAAGGGGCTCGGCCCTGCCGAGCTGGCGGCCGTGGTGTCGTCGCTGGTGTACGAGGCTCGGCGGGACGGGCCGGTGGAGACGAGTCTGCCCGGTGGGCCGATCTCGGACGCGATGTTGGCCACGGCTCGGTTGTGGGCGGAGATCGAGGACGACGAGCGGCGGCACCGGTTGGACCGGACCCGGCAGCCGGATCCGGGGTTCGCCTGGCCCGTGTACCGGTGGGCTCGGGGGGAGTCGTTGGAGAAGGTGCTCGATTCCGGGGACACCGGGGGTACGGAGTTGGGGGCCGGGGACTTCGTGCGGTGGTGTCGGCAGGTGGTGGACCTGCTGGACCAGATCCGGAACGTGATGGGCCACGGGGATCCGGTGGGGGCTGCTGCCGGGAAGGCCGTGGAGGCGCTTCGGCGGGGTGTCGTGGCGATGGCGACGGTGTAGGGGTCGCAGGTCGGGTGGGCCGGGCGCGGCGTGGCGCGCTCGGTGCCGCCCTGGGGTGGGTGGCTGCCTGTTCCAGCGCGGTGCGGCCGAGGTGGTCCCAGTGCTCTCCTGTGAGCCTTCGATCGGGCTGAAGGCCAGGTCGAAGGCCTGTCCGATCACCCCCTTTCACGGCTCGAAACCCCACGTCACCCCGGCCACGGTCCGTCGTCGGCGTCCTTCTGCCCCCTGGTGGGCGGGGAGGGGAAGGCCGTTGCTCCCGTGGTCGCCACCCGGTTGTCCTGGTCTGCTCGGGGATGGGGGGTGGTGGTCGCTGGTGCTGGTCGGCTGTTGGTGGTCGAATGGTCTGGTTCACAACTGAGGGGCGTGTGGTGGTTCCGTCCTGGTTGACACAGGTGGTGGTCTTGGCCACGGTCTGGGAAAGCTTGGCGGGGCGGATGGGTCGGGTGGCCCGTCCTGTGGTTTGATCGCGCCCGCAACCTGTAGCGCGTCACACGTGTGCGCGAACCGATCTCCGGAGGCCGAGCATGACCAGTCCGTACGGTCCGTCCGGAGGGAACGACCCGCAGCAGCAGCCGCAGTGGGGCCAGCAGCCCCCGCAGCAGGGTGGTGGGTACTCCGGCACTCCGTCGGGCGGGTTCCCCGCTCAGAACCCCTACGGGCAGCCCGACCCGCAGCAGCAGCCGCAGTGGGGGCAGTTGCCTCCGCACGAGCAAGCGACGCAGGTGCACCCGCAGGGCAACTACGACCCGAGCGCGCAGCAGCAGCCGAACCCGTACGCGGCGCCGCAGCAGCCGCCGGGCGGCTACGACCCGACCCAGCAGGTGCAGAACCCGTACGCCCCGCCGGGTGGTGGTTACGACCCCACCCAGCAGGTGCAGAGCAACCCGTACGGCACGCCCCAGCAGGGTGGCCAGTTCGGGCAGCCGAACCCGTACGGCACGCCGCCGCAGGGCGGTCAGTTCGGGCAGCAGCAGAACCCCTACGGCCAGCAGAACCCGTACGGGCAGCAGCAGAACCCGTACGGCCAGGGCGACCCGTACGGCCAGCAGCCCAAGAAGTCGGGCGCGGTCCTGTGGGTCGTGGTGGCCCTGGTCGTGCTCGTGGCGGCCGCGGTCGGCATCACCGGCTTCGTGGCGCCCGGCTTCTTCGTCACCAAGGTGTTCGACAACGCCGAGGTGCAGAAGGGCGTCGTCTCGATCCTGAAGGACGAGTACAAGATCCCGGACGTCGAGAGCGCCACCTGCTCCGGTGAGCACCAGGTCAAGGTGGGGGCCACCTTCGACTGCACCGTCCAGGTCGGCGGGAACGAGAAGAAGGTCAAGATCACCGTCAAGACCGCTGACGGCGAGTACGAGGTCGGCCAGCCCACCGGCTGACCCTCTGACGAGCGGAAGGGCCACCGGGGCACCGCCCCGGTGGCCCTTCCGCGTCGAATACTCGGTCGCGCTCGGCCTGCCCACGAGGCAGGATCCCCCGTGTGGCCGACCATGACATCCGCGTCCTCGACGAATCGAACTACCGCACCGCGCACTCCCTCTTCCGCGGCTCGCTGCACAGCGCCCCCGCCGAGGACGACAGGTGGGAGCACGTCAAGCGCTCCTACGACCCCGGTCGGGCGTTCGGCGCGTTCCAGGACGACGAGATGATCGGCACCGCCCAGTCGTGGCCCGCGCTGCTGGCCGTGCCCGGTGGGGCCGAGGTGCCGGCGGCGGCGGTCAGCCGGGTCGGTGTGCGCGCGGACTGGACGCGGCGCGGTGTGCTGAGCGCCCTGATGCGCAGGCAGTTCCAGGCCTTCCGCGAGGCGGGCGAGGTCGTGTCGGTCCTGCGCGCCTCCGAGGCCGTGATCTACGGCCGGTTCGGGTACGGCGTCGCGTCCCGCGGCAGGCAGCTCAAGCTCGACCGGCACCGCGTCACGCCTGCGCCGTCGGCGGGCACGGGCGGGCGGATCCGGCTGGTGGACCTGGACACCGCCGTGGTGGTGGCGCCCGAGGTCTACACCAGGGCGGGGCTGACGCGGCCGGGCATGACGTCGCGCTGGCCCGCGTGGTGGACGATGAACGTCGACCGCGCGCTGCGCTACGACAACTCCCGCATGGCGGTGCACCGCGGCGCGGACGGCGACGACGGGTACGTCGTGTACTCGGTCAAGGGCGGCATGGGCGACTCCGGCAGCCCGTCCGTGCTCACCGTCGAGGACCTCGTCGCCACCACCCCCGAGGTGTGGGCGGAGCTGTGGCGCTTCGTGTTCCGCGTCGACGTCGTGGACCAGGTCGTCGGCGAGCTGCGACCGCTCGACGAGCCACTCGAATGGCTGGTGGTGGACCGGCGCGCGGTGAAGGTGACCGACGTCGAGGACGAGACGTGGCTGCGGCTGGTCGACGTGCCCGCCGCGCTGGCCGCCCGCGGGTACGGCTCGGCCGAGCCCGTGGTGCTGGAGGTCCGCGACCGGTACCTGCCGGACAACGACGGCGCGTACCGGATCACCCCGGACGGCGTCGAGCGCACGACCGCCGCGGCCGACGTGAGCCTGGACGTGGACCTGCTGGGCGCGACCTACCTCGGCGACGTGTCGTTCACCGAGCTGGCGGGGGCGGGCCGGATCGACGTGCTCGACGGTGCGGCGCCGGCCCGCGCGGACGCGCTGTTCGCGACGGCCCGCGCGCCGTGGTCCGGTACGTACTTCTAGTGTCCTGCGTCGGGAATCCGTCGACGACGCCCGCACGCTCGCGGGGGCACCGCGCTTGATCTTCTGCTCGGCGGGCAACCCGAACCGGCGTTCGCCCTGGTTGATCCGGGACGAGCCGTGCACCCCGCACTGGACGTGGATGACCGGTTTGCGACGCGGGTCACCGCGCAGACGATGAGTTCTCGGTCGTGCTGAGGTCATAGGGTTCAGGGCCGCCGGAAGGCCGGCGTGCTCGAACCCGGAGGAGACGCATGGCCAAGCTCATCTACTCGATGATCACCTCGCTCGACGGCTACGCCGAGGCGGCGGAGGGCGACCTCGGCACCGGTGCCGAGGACGAGGAGGTGCACACCTTCATCAACGACCTCTTCCGGCCCGTCGGCACGTACCTCTACGGCAGGCGGATGTACGAGACGATGCTCTTCTGGGAGACCGTGCACACCAAGCCGGACGTGCCGCCGCACATCCTCCAGTACGGGCGCGACTGGCGGGCCGCGGAGAAGGTCGTGTACTCCACGACGCTGGAGTCGGTGTCCAGCGAGAAGACCAGGATCGAGCGGACGTTCGACCCGGAGGCGGTCCGCGCGCTCAAGGCCGAGGCCGAGCACGACCTCACCGTCGACGGCCCGACCCTCGCCGCCCAGGCGATCAAGGCGGGGCTGGTGGACGAGTACCACCTGTTCATCACCACGAGCGTGGTCGGCGGCGGCAAGCGGTTCTTCCCCGACGGCGTGCGCCTGGACCTCGACCTGGTCGAGGAGCGCTCCTTCCCCAGCGGACTGCTCCACGCGCACTACCGGACCCGCTGAGCCGCCCGCTAGTGGAGTCCGGCCTCGTGGGCGAGGATCGCCGCCTGCACGCGGTTCGCGCAGTCGAGCTTGGTGAGGATCCGGCTGATGTGGGCCTTCACCGTGCCCGACGCCATGTACAGGGCGGCGGCGATCTCCGCGTTGGACGCCCCGGTGGCGACCTCGCGCAGCACGTCGCGTTCGGCCGGGCTGAGCCGCTCCAGCCGCTTCCTGGCCGACTCGGCGCTGTCGGGCACCAGGAAGCGGTCGACCAGCCTGCGGACGATCGTCGGCGCGAGCACGGACTCGCCGCGCGCCGCGACGCGGATCGCCTGGATCAGGTCGGCGGGACCGGTGTCCTTGAGCAGGAAGCCCACGGCACCGGCCCTGAGGGCCTCGGCGACGTAGCGGTCCTCGCCGAACGTCGTCAGCACCACCACGTTCGTGGCCGGGTGGTGGCGGGCGATGTCGGCCGCCGCCGTCAGCCCGTCGCCGCCGGGCATCCGGATGTCCAGCAGCGCCACGTCCACCCGGTGCTCGCGGCAGCCCGCGACGGCCGCGCGCCCGTCCGCGACCTCGGCGACGACCTCGATGTCCGGGGCGTGCTCGACGATCATCGAGATGCCCGCGCGCATCAACGCCTCGTCGTCGGCGATGAGCAGTCGGATCACGCTCGTCACCCTACGACGAGCGTGATCACCACTCCCACCAGAGCGATCACGAACGGGGTGGCGAGCAGCACCGCGAGGCAGCCCGCGCCGACCAGCCTGGGCGCGGTGAGCACCTGCGCGGTGATCACCTCCGGTGGTTCGGTCCCCGGCGGCGGCACCGCCTCGTCCAGCACGGGCTCGCCCGGCCGCACCGGCAGGTCCACGGCCAGCCGGAAGCCCCGCTCGGGCGTGGGGCCCGCGGTGAACGAGCCGCCCAGCAGCACCGCGCGCTCCTCGACCCCCGCGAGTCCGCGCCGGGTGCCCGGCGGGGTCCGCCGCGCCAGGGCCTCCGGCCCGTTCGCCACGGTCACCAGCACCCGGTCCTCCGTGCGGCGCACCTCCACGGTCGCGCGGGCCGTGAGCGCGTGCCGGTGGACGTTCGTCAGGCCCTCGCGCACGGCCCGGTGCACGGCGTAGCGGGTCCGCGCGTCGACGTCGTCCAGGTCACCGCCCGTCCACGCCAGCTCCACGGCCACGCCCGCGCCGCGCGACTGCTCCACCAGCGCCGCCAGGTCGGCGCGCGTCCCGGTCTGCTCGTCCAGCCCGTCCGACGACACGCCCAGCACGCCCAGGATCTGCCGCAGCTCGGTCAACGCCGTGGCCGCCGTGGTGCGCAGCAGCCTGGCCTGGTCGCTCACCTTCGGCGCGGCGTCCGCGGCGCCGAGTTCCAGCGCGCCCGCGTGCATCGAGATCAGGCTGAGCCGGTGGCCCAGCAGGTCGTGCATCTCGCCCGCGATGCGCGTCCGCTCGTCCGCGCGGGCCCGCGCGGCGGTCAGCGCCCGCGCGCGCTCCAGGTACTCGTTGCGCTCCTTGAGCAGCCGCACCATCGGCCGCCGCCCGCCCAGCAGCGTGCCCGCCAGCGCCGGGATCCCGATCAGGAACACGAACGACCCCACCGCGGCGGCGAGCAGTCCGCCGTCGCGCCGCTCCTCGAACAGCAGCGACAGCAGCAGCCCCGCCGCGCCGGTGGTCGCCACGGCCAGCCAGAACCGCCACACGGGCCTGGACCGCCTGCCCGCCGTGAACGCGATGACGGCCGTGCACAGCACCGGGACCAGCGAGGGCAGCGCGAACAGCGGGATCGTGCCCAGCAGGCACGCCAGCGGCCACCGCGTGCGCAGCACCACGAGCGCCGCGCCGCCGACGGACGCCAGCGCGACCGTCCACAACGGCACGTGCTCGCCCAGCAGCGCCGGAACGGCACCGAGGGCGAGGACCACCACCACGAGCGCCGTGTCGCGCCACCCGATCCGCCACGGCGGGTTCTGCCGCACCAGTCCTCCAGGAACACTCGCCGGGACACCGATCCTCGCACGGGCCCCGCGCGCCGATCGGCCGTCCGCGATGGCCGATCGGCCACGATCCGCGGTCGATCGGCACACGCGCCCGTGCCCGCGCGGTTCGTAGCGTGCCGACATGCACCCAGGCGAACCCACCACCGACGCGACCACCCTCCTGTCCCGCGCGCTGGCCCGCGCGGCCCGGCTCGACCACGAGGTGACCGCGACCGACCACCTGCTGTTCGTGATGCTGAACGCCGAGGCGTCCACCGCCAGGGCGCTCACGCCGGGCGCGCGCGACGCCGGGAGCCTCATGGGGGTGATCGCCTCCCTGGACCCGCCGCACTGGGTCAGCGCGGACGACGAGACCGAGCCGCCGGAGCAGGAGGCCGACGCGCTCGTCACCGCCGCGCTCCGCGAAGCCCACTACACCACCCGCAAGCGCGGTCGCATCGTGGGCCAGCCGCCCCCACCCACCCCGGCGCTGCGGGCGTGCCTGCGCCGCGCGTTCGTCCACGCCGGGACCGACCCCGTCCTGCCCTCGCACCTGCTGCTCGGCCTGCTGGACCTGCGGGGGAGCCGAGCCGTGGAAGCGCTGCGGCTGCGGCGGATCGACGCCGACGCGGTGGCCGCGGCCGTCGACCCGGCCCTGGACGACCCCTCCGAGCCCCTGTCCGTCGCCGTGCTGCGCAAGTCCGGCGCGTTCGGCGGCAAGCCGGGGCTCGTGATGCGCTGGCTGTCCTCCGGGGTCGGCTCGCCGGTGCTGACGGCGGTCATCGCCGAGGCGTCGCGGCAGGCCGTCCGGCGCGGTGGCGCCGAGGTCGAACCGGTCGACCTGCTGCTGGGGCTGCTGTCGCTGGACCGGCTCGTCGAGTGGTCGGGCCACCGCCTGCCGGACCGCGCGGCGCTGGAGGTGCTGCACGCCCACGGCGTCGACCTGCCCGGCCTCCTGCCCCTGGTCCGGGTCGCGCCCGCACCGCTCGGGGAGTCCGTGGCGCTGGGCGCGGAGGCCCGCCGGAGCGTGAACGCCGCCCGGCTGCGGGTCGCCGACCGGGGGGCCTCCGCCGTCGGCACCGAGGACCTCGTCGCCGTCCTGCTCGACGGACCGGTCGGGCCGCTGCTGGCCGACGCGGGCCACGACGTGACCGCCCTGCGCACGGCACTGGGCAGCTGATCGTCGTCGTGCGGGGGAGGTGGGGGCCGGTTAGCGTCGGCCCATGGCTGATGTCGTGGTGGTTGGTGCTGGCCTGGCCGGGCTGAGCGCGGCGGAGGTGCTGTCGCGCAACGGGGTGTCGGTGTCGGTGCTGGAGGCCGGTGACGACGTCGGCGGTCGCGTGCGCACGGACGTCGTGGACGGTGTCCGGGTGGACCGCGGCTTCCAGATCCTGCTGCCCGCCTACCCCGAGGTCGTGCGGCGGTTCGACCTCGCGGCCCTCGACCTGCGTCCGCTGCGGTCCGGCGCGTTCGTGCACCAGGGCGGGCGGCACGACCTGCTCGCCGACCCGCGCACCGGCCGGTCCGCGTGGCAGGGAGCCGTGGCGCAGCAGGTGCTCGGCGTGGGCGACCTGCTCGCGCTCGGAGCGGTGTCGGCGCGCGACTGGCTCGGGCCGGACCGGTCGATCGTGGACTCCACCGACCGGACCACCGCCGAGGAGCTGAAGCGGTGGCGGCTGTCCGACCGGGCCGTCGACGCGGTGCTGCGGCCGTTCCTGGCCGGGGTGTTCCTGGAGTCCGGGCTGAGCACGTCCTCGCGCTTCTTCCACCTGGTGTGGCGCAGCTTCGCGCGCGGCGGCGCGGCGCTGCCCGCCGACGGCATGGCCGCCTTGCCGCGCCAGCTGGCCTCCCGGCTCCCGGCGGGGGCGGTGCGGCTGGGGGAGGAGGTCGTGCGCGTGAGCGACGACGGCGTGGAGCTGGCGGGCGGGGAGCGGGTCGAGGCCGACGCCGTGGTGGTAGCCACCGACGGCAGCGTGGCGGCCCGGTTGCTGCCGGGGCTGCGCGAGCCGTCGTGGAACGGGGTGACCACGTGGTACTTCCGGCCGCCCGAGTCGCCGCTGCGGGACCCCACGCTCGTCGTGGACGGGGACGGCGGGCTCGTGGTGAACACCGCGGTGATCTCCGAGGTGGTGCCGTGCGGTGGGCCGCTGGTGCAGGCCTCGGTGCTCGACGCGTCGGCGGGGGAGGCGGACGTGCGCGCCGAGGTCGGGAAGCTCTACGGGGTGGACGCCGGTTCGTGGGAGCTGCTGGCCCGGTACTCGATCCCCCGCGCGCTGCCGGGAATGCCCGCGCCGCACCGGTTCCGGCTGCCCGTGCGGGTCGGTGGCAGGAAGTACGTGTGCGGGGACCACCGGGACACCAGTTCGATCCAGGGGGCGCTGGTGTCCGGGCGCCGGGCGGCCGAGGCGGTGCTGGCGGACATCGGGTCGGCCAGAATGGCGGCGTGACCGACGAAGCCGGGTTGAGGATCGCCGCGGACGCGGGCGACGTGCGGGCGATGATCGAGTTGGGTGACCTGCTCACCCCGCGGTACGAGGAGGACGACGAGAGGCTGGCCGAGGCCGAGACGTGGTTCCGGCGGGCCGCCGAGAGCGGTGACGTGGAGGCGATGACCGCGTTCGGGCAGTTCCTGTACCACGGGGACGAGCACGAGGAGGCGGCCGAGTGGTACCGGAAGGCCGCTGACCTCGGGCACGCCGAGGCGATGGGCGGGTTGGGGGACCACTACGACTTCATGGGGGACGAGGAGGAGTCGGAGCGGTGGTACCGGTCGGGGGCCGCGTTGGGGGATGAGGGCTCTCGGAGGAACCTGGAAGCGTTGCTGTCGCTGCGGAAGAGGTGAGCTGGGGCGCCGTGGTGGGTTCCGGCGGCCGCCGGTTCCGCCGGATCGGGTGGCTGCCGGTTCCGCCGGTTCCAGCGGCTGCCGCTTCCGCCGGATGCGGCGGCTGCCGGTTCCAGCGGGGATGGCCGATGTGGCTCGGGGACGCCTCGATCCGCCCCTGCGACCGGGCTCCAGGGCAGGTGGTGACCGCCTGCCCGATCCACCGGGGCAAGGGGCGAGTCCCCCGAGCGGGATCGGCCACGGTCGCGTGGGCGGCGTCCCGTTCCGTGGTGGGTTGCTGCTTTTGTTGCTCTAGCGGCGTTCCAGCGCTGAGAGCAGGCGGGGTAGGGAGCTGCCCAGGCCCCAGCGCTTGCCCAGTTCGGCTACCTTGTCCGGGTTTGCCGGTGCGGCTGGTACGTGGTCCGGGCGGTCCTTGACCACCGGTGCGTCCACCGCCACGGTGACCACCGTGGGGGCCGCAGCCAGGTAGCTCTCCGCCGCGATGAGGCTGTTCCTGGCCCTGGTGGTGAGTTTGCGGTCTCGCGGGTCCGTCACCGCTGCGAGCAGTGCTTCCAGGGAGCCGAATTCGGTGATCAGCTTCGCCGCTGTCTTCTCGCCGATGCCCGCCACGCCCGGCAGGCCGTCGGACGGGTCGCCGCGCAGCACCGCCATGGCGGCGTAGGCCTCGCCCGCCGAACCCACCGGCAGCGCGTACTTCTCGGCCAGTTCCTCCGGGCCCAGCAGTTCCGCCTTCGCCCAGCCCCGGCCCACGTACAGCACTCGGACCTCGGTGGGGGTGTCGCGCACGACCTGGAAGAGGTCGCGGTCGCCCGTCACGACCTCCACGGGGTCCTTCTCCTCGTGGTGGGCGAGGGCGCCGATGACGTCGTCGGCCTCGTAGCCCGCCGCCTCCGCCGTGCAGATGCCGACCGCGTCCAGGACTTCCATGATGATCGGGATCTGCGGTGTGAGGGTGTCCGGTACCTCCTCCGAGCCGTCCGCCGCCTCCGTCGCCACGCGGTGCGCCTTGTAGGAGGGCAGGGCGTTGGTGCGGAACTCGGGGCGCCAGTCGGCGTCCATGCACGCGACCAGCCTGCTCGCGCGGCGCTCGGTGATGACGCGCGCGATCGTGTCGACGAAGCCGCGCACCGCGTTGATCGGGGTGCCGTCCGGTGCCGTCATCGATTCGGGCAGCGCGTAGAAGGCGCGGAAGTACAGGCTGGCGGAGTCGAGCAGAACCAGGGGTTGGGCCACGCGGCAAGACTGCCAGACGACGGCCCACTAGGCTCGGCGGCATGTCGACGAGTGTTGGTCCCATCGATGTTGACGCGCTGCGCGCCCGTCTGGACCGCGCGGGTGCGGCCGCCGCCGCGGCCGACGTGGACGCGCTGCTGATCTCGCCCGGCTCGGACCTCGCCTACCTGCTCGGGGTGGGTGGCACGTCGTTCGAGCGGCTCACCTGCCTGGTGCTGCCGGTCGGTGGCGCACCGGTGCTGGTCGTGCCGAAGCTGGAGGCGCCGGGGTACGCGGGGCTGCCGACCGACGAGCTGGGCGTCGAGGTCGCGACCTGGGTCGACGGCGAGGACCCGTACCGGTTGGTCACGGGCGCGCTGCGCGGCACCGGGCGGACCGCCGTGGCGGACATGATGCCCGCGCTGCACGCGCTGGCGCTGCGCGACGCGATCGGCGGCGAGCAGGTGCTCGCCGGGCCGGTGCTGCGCGAGCTGCGGATGCGCAAGGACGCGGTCGAGATCGCGGCGTTGCGCAAGGCCGGTGCGGCGATCGACCGGGTCCACGCCCGTGTCGGCGAGTGGCTGCGCGCGGGTCGCACCGAGGCCGAGGTGGGCGCGGACATCGCCGCCGCCATCGTCGAGGAGGGCCACGCCGTCGCCGAGTTCGTGATCGTCGGATCGGGGCCGAACGGCGCCAGCCCGCACCACAGCCTGTCCGACCGGGTGATCGAGGCCGGTGACGTCGTGGTGGTCGACATCGGCGGGCCGGTGGCCGAGGGCTACTGCTCCGACTCGACCCGCACCTACTCCGTCGGCGAGCCGCGGTTCGCCGACGTGCGGTCCACCTACGCCGTGCTCCAGGCCGCGCAGCAGGCAGCCGTCGACGCGGTTCGCCCTGGGGTGACCGCGTCCGAGGTCGACGCCGCCGCGCGGTCGGTCATCGCCGACGCGGGCTTCGGCGAGTACTTCGTCCACCGCACCGGGCACGGCATCGGCATGGACGTGCACGAGGAGCCGTACATCGTCGGCGGCAACGACCTGGTGCTGGAGGCGGGCATGGCGTTCAGCGTCGAGCCGGGCATCTACCTGCCCGAGCGCTGGGGCGCCCGCATCGAGGACATCGTGGTCGTGACCGGGACCGGCGTGGAGAGCGTCAACAACCGCCCGCACGACCTGGTGGTGCTGCCCGCGTGACGGCGAACCTCGAACCCATCGACAGAGCCATCCTCAAGCAGCTGGCCGCCGACGGCCGGTGCAGCTTCACCGACCTGGCCGAACGCGTCGGCCTGAGCGTGTCGGCGGTGCACCAGCGGGTGAAGCGGCTGGAGCAGCGCGGCGTCCTGCTCGGCTACCGGGCCCGGCTGCACGGCGACGAGATCGGGTTGCCGCTCAGCGCGTTCATCTCGATCACGCCGATCGACCCGGCCGCGCCGGACGACTACCCGAAGCGGTTGGAGCACCTGCCGCAGATCGAGGCCTGCTACTCGGTGGCGGGCGACGCCTCGTACGTGCTGCGGGTGCGGGTCGCGTCGCCGGGGGCGTTGGAGGAGCTGCTCCGGCAGATCCGCGAGGCCGCGAACGTGTCGACGCGGACGACCGTCGTGCTCTCGACGCCGTACGAGGACCGCCCGCCCGCGGTGTGACGCGATCCCGACCCCGTCCTCAGGCGGGGTCGGGCGGCGTCGTGCCGCTCAGTTCGGCCAGCGCCTGGAAGTGCTTGGGCGACAGCCGGTGGACGCCGTCGCCCGCCGAGTCGGCGTGGTCGCCGAAGTACGTGTTCTGGATCGCCAGGTTGCCGACGATCGACCGGGTCGCGCGGGGATCGGCGCGGAACGCCCGACCCGGCTCGTCGACCAGGTCCACGACCAGCAGCGCGCGGTCGTCGTGCGAGAACGTCACGTCGTCGGCGACGACCAGCACCGGGTACGCGCGCCCGGCGGGCACCGACTCCAGCAGGCGCTCCAGCGGGAGCCCCTCCAAGCGGGGGTCGGCCACGACGCTCACCCAGCCGTCGTCGACCTCCTCGCACACCTCGGACCACGCCGCGTCATCGGAGAAGTCGGTGCGCAGCAACGGGGACAGGTCGCTCTCGGGCAGCGGGACCACGTGTCCTCCAGCACTCGGGGAGTGCCACAGACTAGTTCGACGGTGGATCGCGGACCCAGTCGGGCAGCAGGCCGTGCAGGCGGACGGCGACCTCCTCCTGGTCGCGGCCGCTGTCGCCGCCGACGACGGCCGAGAAGACGCCGTGCAGACGTCCTCGACCGAGTTGGGCGGGCCGGGTTCCCGGTCGTCGACACCGAGGTCGCGGCGGAGCGCCTGGAGCTGCTCAAGGAGCAGGTCGCCGATGCCCCTCAGCCCGCTCGGCGAGCGCCAGGTCGACGCCGGCAGGAAGAGGCTCCTGCGCTGCCGCTGTGTGTCGGGCACGGCCGTCAGCGTCGCCACGGCCACGGCGGTCGGGTCCGCGCCCCTGCGCCGGTCGCTGGTGCTCAGGTGGTGCGGGGCGCGGAACTCGTCCGCGACCACGTACACCGCGGCTTCCTCGACGGGGTCGACGTGGTTGTGGAAGGTGCGCGGTGGATGTCCGCGGCTCCCGCAGGCGCGGAGAGCGACGGGCACGACCCGTCCGCCGCACGAGGTCGGCCGGGGCGTCGGCGATCGCCCGCCGCGAGCGGGTGAACCGCGGATCCGCCTCCGAGGGCCGGTCATCAGCCACGGGTGCTCACAACGCCGTGCGATCCCTGCCCGGTACCGCTCGGGCACTGACACCCACTTCGGACGTGGCACTCCTCCGACCGGTCGACTGCGGTCCGATCCTGTTCGACACCTGCCAATCGGTGGTCGGCGGTCGCGGAGAGGACGAACCGCCCCTCAAGTCGACGGGAACCACCAGCGACGCCCGGCCGACCACCGCGATCACCACCGGCGGCAGTCGGGGCATCGGCGAGGTCGTCGCCACCGCCCTGCGGGCGACGTGGGACCGCGCCGACTCCGACCACCTGGTCAACAACGCTGGCCACCGGGCGGACAACCCCGTCGCCGAGGTCACCGAGGCGGGTCTGTACCGGCCCGCGCTTCGACGACAACCGCTGGATCAACGCCCAGGTCATCGAGGTCGCGGACGGCTCTGCCCTCTGGCGGTGCCGGGGCGGGCCGACTTCCTGTCGAAATGACAAGAGGGTAGCCTTCCGACGTGTCCACGACGCGCCGTGCTCGGCAGAAGGTCACCGTCACCGCCGATCTGGTGATCCTGACCATCCGGGAGGGACAGCTCACCGTCCTGCTGGTGGAACGCGCGAACGACCCGTTCGCCGGGAAGCTCGCACTGCCGGGCGGATTCCTGCGGGGGAGGGAAAGCCTCCTCGACACCGCGCGCCGCGAATTGTTGGAGGAGACCGGGCTGGACCCGTCGACCTTCCACCTCCGGCAGGTCGGCGTCTACTCGGCGCCGGACCGCGACCCGCGCGACCCCAGGGTCATCACCAGCGCCTACCTGGCCATCGCGCCGAACCTCCCGCTGCCCGTCGCCGGATCGGACGCCAGGGCGGCGAGGTGGTCGCCGGTGTCCGAAGCCCAGCGGACGGGACTGGCGTTCGACCACGACGAGATCCTCCGCGACGCGGTCGAGCTGGCGCGGGTCGAGTTGCAGTTCACCGCGGTCGCCACGGCGTTCTGCGAAGAGGAGTTCACCATCGGCGACCTGCACGCGGTGTACGAGGTGGTCTGGGGCGTCGAACTCGACAAGCCCAACTTTCACCGCAAGGTCACCGACGTGGACGGCTTCATCGTCCCCACCGGCGGCAAGAGGCCGACGGTGAACGGTCGTCCCGCGGCCCTGTACCGCTCCGGTCCGGCTGACGTGCTGACGCCGCCGATGATGCGGCCCCGGCAGTCCCTGGGCTGACCGGGTCCGGCGACTCCAGGGACGCCACGTGGTCCACGTGCGGTCGGTGGGTCGTCGTGTCCAGCGAGATCACCGTCATCGTGGCCCCGAGCGCCGCGCCCACGATGAACGCGGCCAGGACCGTTCGTGCCGCGACACCCGCTCGGCAGTGGATCTCCATGTCGACTCCGTTCGTGTACGAGTGACAATTGGCTCTACTGAGGAACTTACGTAGCACCAGGGGTTGATGTCAATGTGACAATAACCTACGGTGGTGCCATGGACGGGATGACGGGTGCGCGGGTCGGGTCGGCGGTGGACGTGGTGCTGTTCGGTGAGAGGCGGGGTGTTCTCTCGATCCTCGCCATCGAGCGGGCGAAGGAGCCGTTCCGCGGCTGTCGTGCTTTACCCGGTGGTTTCGTGGAGCCGGGGGAGGGTGCGCGGGACGCGGCGGTGCGTGAACTCCGTGAGGAGACCGGCATCGTCGTGCGGTTGGGGGAACTGGTCCTGGTGGGTCGCTACGGCGCGCCGCGGCGCGATCCGAGAGGGCCGGTGGTGAGCGAGGTCTACTGCGCGTGCGTGGTCGACCCGGCCGACGCGGTGCCCGCGAGCGATGCGCGAGCAGCGGGGTGGTTGCCCCTGGTGGAGTTCCTCCGCCCCGGTGGCCGGGTCGCCTTCGACCACCGGGACGTGGTCGGGGATGCCGTGATCCGGTGGTTCGGTCGTTCTTCGGCTACGGTGTCGAACGGGTGGAGCGCAGGATCGCCGGGTGCAGGAGCGCGGCGGGCCCGCGTCGGTACAGGGTGGCCGGTCGGCCCGCCTGCTGCGGGGCGCGCACGCCCGTCGGTACCAGGAAACCCTTGATCCCGATGATCTTCCGGTGGAAGTTGCCCGCGTCCAACTCCTCGTCCCAGACGGTCTCGTACACCTGGCGCAGTTCGGTCATGGTGAACTCGGGACCGCAGAAGGCCGCGGCCAGGGTGGTGTACTCCAGCTTGTTCCGCGCTCGTTCTACCGCGTCGGCGATGATCTTCTTGTGGTCGAACGCGACTTTGACCCGTCTGCGGAGGACCTTCTCCACGGGTACCCAGGTGGCCGCTCGGGCGTCGCCGCCCGCGGTGGGGGAGGGCAGGTCCGGTACGAAAGCCAGGTAGCAGACCGTGACCACTCGGCGTCGGGGGTCGCGGTCCGGGGCGCCGTAGGTGCGCAGCTGTTCCAGGTGGAGCCCCTGTGGGCTCAACCCGGTCTCCTCGCCCAGTTCGCGCGCCGCTGCGGCGTCGATGTCCTCGGACGTGCTGGCGAGGAAACCGCCTGGTAGTGCGAGTTCGCCGAGGTGCGGGTCGATGCCGCGCTCGACGAGCATGATGTGCAGCGCGCCCGCGCGCACCGTGAGCACCGCGAGGTCGACGGCGACCGCGACCTCGGGGATCGCCCACTCGGCGTCGGCGAAATCCGTTACCCTGCGTGGTCTTCCGTCCACATGCAACAGCATACCCGTGCCCCTTCGGGCTCGGCCGCGTGGAATATTGGTCAGATTGACAAAAATTGAGCGGCTGGGCTAGCGTCCGTCCCCGTTGTGGCCCCCTGTCACGCCACGAACCCAGCTCTTGTCCCCTGTTCCTTCCCGGAGCGCTGTTCCCGCGCCGCGCCGCGAAGGTCCCGCACCACGTCGGAACCTCGTCGGACCGATGAAGAAACCCCTACGGCACAACGTGATGGAGCGAATCCATGATCGTGATCCTGACCGCCCTGGAGAGCGAGTACGCGGCGGTCCTCAGCCACCTCGCCGAAGTCGAGGTGCACAGGCACAAGGCTGGAACGCTGTTCGACGTCGGAGTCCTCAAGGCCGCTCCGGACCGGCGGATCGCCGTCGCCGCGACGGGGATGGGCAACCTGACCGCCGCCGCGCTCACCGAGCGGGCCATCGTGGAGTTCCAGCCCTCCGCGATGCTCTTCGTCGGCGTGGCGGGCGCCCTGCGCGACTGGCTGGAACTGGGTGACGTGGTGGTGGCGACCAAGGTGTACGCCTACCACGGAGGCCGCAGCGAGGACGGGGGCTTCCGCCAGCGCCCGCGCTCCTGGGAGATCTCCCACAAGATCGAGCAGGCGGCACGGCGCGTCCACCGGGCGAGGGACTGGTACCCGTCCGATGGCGGTGGTGCTGTGCCCGAGGTGCACTTCCACCCCGTGGCGGCCGGTGACGTCGTGCTGGACTCCCGGACGTCGGAGCAGGCGCGGCACCTGAACCAGAACTACAACGACGCCATCGCCGTGGAGATGGAGAGCGCGGGCTTCGCGCTCGCCGGTCACCTCAACGACGGCGTCCCGATGGCGACGGTGCGCGCCATCAGCGACCACGCGGGCGGGACCAAGGACAACACCGACGGGGAGGGCTGGCAGGCGGTCGCCGCGCT
>NZ_DASUSQ010000034.1:0-3466 GCF_036375055.1 Umezawaea sp. | reverse complement strand
ACGCGGCGGACAGGATCCTCCTGGACGGCTCAGGCGCAGCCCGCCAAAGACGGGCCTTCCAACAACGAGGAAGCCTCAAGGACGTGGTCACACTGCTCATGCGGCAAACAGCGCACCCATGACAAGTAGCCCGACCAAGGGGCGAATCGAGGGGTCCCGAGTCACATCGGCCACCCCGCTGGAACCGGCAGCCACCCGATCGGCTGGAAGTCGCAGCCGACTCACACCTCATAAACAGCATCCTGCTCCACCAGCAACGCCCGCCCTGGAAAAACCCGCTCGGCATCAGCCAGGACCCCCAACCGATCCGACCACGGCAGCACGTGGGTCAGCAGCAACCGCCCCACCCCGGCCTCCACGGCCACCCCGGCCGCCTCCACCCCGCTCATGTGCAGGTTGTCCGGACGCCCCCCTCGGTCCTGCCAAGCGGTGTCGGCCATCAACACGTCCGCCCCCCGAGCCAATTCCACCAACTCGGGGCACACGGCCGTGTCCCCGGAGAAGACCAACGACCGCCCGCCCACCTCGAACCGGAACCCGTAGGCCTCGCAGATGTGCCTCATCTGCGCCACGGTCACGGTGCAGGGCCCGAGTTGAAAAGTGCCGGGCCGCAATGCCGAGAATTCGAAAACGTCTTCCAGCGACTCCGGTTCGGAGCGGCTGGCGGCGTGCGCGTTGGCCAACCGCACCGACGCCCCCGACGGCGCGTGCACCGGCAACTTCCGCTCACGCGGGTCGTACGGCGGGCGGGGGTGGTGTCTTCGGAACGTCGTGAGTGCGGCGAAGTCCGCGCAGTGGTCGAGGTGCAGGTGCGACAGCAGCACCGCGTCCACGTCGAACGGCGAGCAATGCGTCTGCAACTTCCCGAACGTGCCCGCGCCGAGGTCCACGACCATGCGGAAACCGTCCGCATCGACGAGGTAACCCGACGTGGGCAGGTCAGGACCGGGCACGCTGCCCGAACAGCCGAGCACCGTGATCTTCACCGAAGGAGGATAACCGGATCCCATTCTCACCCGAAGGGGCGAACCGCGAGCGAGTCCGCCCTTGTGCAGAAAGCCCCAAGATCATTCGAAGTACGCTTTCCCGAGCAGTCCGATGGTGCCGGGGGCATCACTCCGACGAAGGCCGGGAGGCTCGGTGTCCATCGAGATCGAACGCAAGTTCCTCCTCCACCCGGTCCACGACCGGTCGACGCTGCCGTCGGACAGCCGGACGGTCGACCTGGAGCAGATCTACCTCCTGGTGTCGGAGGTCGAGGAGAAGCGCATCCGCCGGACGTCGGGCGCCGGTGTCACGACCTACGCGTTCGCCCACCTCGTCCCGCTCGGCCGGGGCGTCCGGCGGGTCGACGAGCACGTGATCGACGACGTGGAGTACCGCCGCCTCTCCCGGCTGTCGGACACGAGCAGGCACCCGGTCCGCAAGACGCGCACCTGCTTCTCGTGGGGGGACCTCGTGGTCGAACTGGACCACATAGCCCGACCGGCGACGCGGGAGTGCTGGGTGGCCGAGGTCCAGGTCGACCACGAGGAGCGGGAGGTCGTGCTGCCCGACTTCCTCCGGGTGGACCGCGAGGTGACCGGGGAACCGGCCTACTCGAACGCGAACATCGCGCTGGGATGACGCCGTGGACATCCGGAACTCCGCGCACGAGATCGCCCGGTTGATCGGCCACCACCGCCGGGGCCGCGAACCGGCGCTGGCGCAGTGCCTCGACCACATCCTGCGGCCGCGGTTCCTGCACCCGACGTTCACCTCGCTCGCCGACGAGCGCGGGGCGCTGCTGGACCGGGTGGCGCGGAACTCCTACCTCCACCCGAACGGCTTCCTCAAGATCGTGCTCATGTCGGAGCCCACGTTCCAGCTTCGGTTGCACGTGTGGCGGCCGGGGCTGACCGGTGAGCCGGTCGTCGAGAACGTGCACAGCCACCGGTGGGACTTCGCGTCGCGGCTCCTGCTCGGCGGGTACCGCTTCCAGGAGTTCGTGGTCGACGAGGCCGGTGAGCGGTTCCACTCCTACCGGTACCTGGGGCACGACGGCCAGGACAGCTACGGGCTGCGGTCCACCGGTGAGGCGGGGTTGCGGTGCACGTTCAACGCCTTCTTCCCCTCCGGCAGCGGGTACCTGCTCACCTCCGACGTGCTCCACCGGGTCGTCAGCGCGCCCGGCGACACGACCGTCTCCCTGGTGCTCCAAGGTCCGCACCAGCCGTCGACGGTGGTCGAGGTGTACGCCGAGCACGCGCTGAAGTCCGGTGACGAGGTCGAGCTGACCCGGCTGTCCAGGGACGCGGTGGCCGAGGAGATCCGCGGCGTGCTGGCGCTGGTCGGCTGAGACGACGGGGTGACGGGTGTTCGCACGGGCGGAAGCGGAGGACCGGCGTCGGTCGAGGACCGAGGCGCGGCAGGTCGACGGTCACCAGGTGGACGTCGTCCTGCTGGTGCGCGAGGGTCCGCGGTTCGTCCTGCGCGCGAGCGGGAACTCGTTGGCCCCGCTGCGGTTCACCCTGGCGGTCGACGAGCCGCAGGGCCTGAGCGACGCGGTCGAGCGCGCGGTCCACGCCGTCCTGCGGCTGGAGGCGGAGTTCCTCGGTGTGCTCGCCTACGTCGGACGTCCTAACGGGAACCGGCTGCTGGTCGCCGCGGTCGTGCGGAACGACGACCCCGACCTCGCGGTGGACCGCTCGCTGCGGCTCGTGGCCCCCGCCGAGATCCGCAGCAGGCGCCGCGACGTCGAGGACGCCGAACACCTGGAGGCCGCTCAGCAACTCCTCACCGCGACGCGCCTGGCGCCCGACCTGCACTCGGCCGTCCGGCGGGCCGTGGACGCGTCGATCGCGCACCTGGACGACCACCTGTCGGTGGAGGGTGACCTCTGGGGGTGGAACCAGTACCAGGTCAGCAGCGACCTCGGCACCCTGTCGACGGGAGAGGCGCTGATGGCCCACGTGCACGCGGGGGTGCGCGGCGAGTACGTGGACCGGCCCGCGGAAACCCTGGAGGCGCACCAGAACCCCGACGGCGGCTGGCAGGTCCGGCGGTCGCTGGTCGTGGCCCCCAGCGCGCTGTCGATCACCGAGAGCACGTGCTCGTGCCTGTTGGCGCTCGCCGCGACCGGGAGGTCGAGCGGCAACGAGGCCGCGCGGCGGGGGCTCCAGTGGTTGGAGGAGCAGCAGAAGCCGGACAGCGGCTGGTCGTCGTCCGCGCAGGACCCGGACGCGGCGGTGTTCCCGACCACGACGGCGGTGCGAGCGCTCGCCGCCTTCGGCCGCACCGGCCCCGCGGCGCGCGGGGTGGCGTGGTTGCGGGCCGCGCAGTGCCCGGACGGCGGTTGGGGAACGCACGCGCGGGCCGTCGAACGCGGCCAGTCCTCCGCGCCCGCGTACACCGCGTACGCGGTCGTCGCGCTGCTCGCGGCGGGCGTGCCGCCGACCGACCAGGCCATCACCAGGGGGTGCGACTA
>NZ_DASUSQ010000033.1:0-9374 GCF_036375055.1 Umezawaea sp. | reverse complement strand
GCACCCCCGACGGCCGCACCCCCGACCAGCGCCCCCCTGGCGCCCCGGACAACCGCACCACCCCCGACTCCCCACCGCAGCACCCCACACCCGCCCCGAACCCCGACGGCAGCTCCCCGGTCTCCAGCCACCAGTGGCCCCAGGACCCGGCCCCGGCCAGCCGCGGCACGGACTCCACGCCCCCGGACCCCACTGCGGGCCCCAGCGCGGACCCGGCCACCGACCCCCACAAGAACGTCTGGGGCAACCCGGCCGGTGTCGTCGAGGGCTTCTCGCAGGACGGCCCGTACGTGTCGGTCCACGAGAGCACCGGCCCGAACGACCGCGAGGTCGGCACGTACGACCAGCGGGTGGCGGCGATCGTGGAGCCGACCTACCAGCCGTACGGCCCGCACGGGACGTTCGACGAGTTCATGCGCCACCACACCACCGACGGCACGGTCGACGGCCCGATCGCGTGGCCGCCGAACCAGGGCGCGGTGGGTGCCCGAGTGGTCGTGGAGCTGCCCGCGGGCACGGTGCTCGACCGGTTCGGCAGCCCCCAGGGCGACTTCCTGTCACCGCTGAGGCCGGACGGTCAGCCGTACGGGTTCGGCGAGCGCGCGATCCTGCCCGACAGCCTGGGCAAGGGCTACCACGTGTACGTGCTGGACCGGCCCATGATGGTCGAGCTGGCGACCGTGGCACCCGCGTTCGACCAGCCCGGCGGCGCGCGCCAGTTGCAGCCGGTGTTCGACCCGAGCCTGGCGGACGCCTCCGGCCGGGTGAACCTGGACAGCCTGCGCGACGCCGGTGTGCTGCACGAGGTGCCGTCGCCGCCGCCGGACGGCCGGGTCCTGCCGCCGGACTTCGGCACGATCGGCCCGGACGGCAGCACGGTCCTCACCCCCGACGCGGCCACGGTCGCGGACGCCCGCAACGGCGCGTTCGACACCGACGGCACGCCCACCGACGCCACGCCCACCGACAGCACGCCCACCGCCGACCCGACCCCCACCGGTCCCACGCCCCTCGGCGACGTGTCGCCGCGCGTGGACCAGGCGATCCGCTCCAGCGAGGTCACCCCGGCGGGCGTGGCGCTGCACTCCGAGGCCCCGCTGCGCGACCTGGCGTCGCGGATCCCGGCGGGCGACCACGCCGTCCTGGACGTGCACACCGCGGGCGACGGCGTCCGGATCGGCGAGACCCACTACACGCGGGCCGAGCTGGTCGAGCTGATCAACAACCACCCGGACCTCGCCGGACGGCCGATCATGCTGGTCGGCTGCGACGCGGCGGCCGGCGGCGAGAACAGCCTCGCCGCGCACGTCGCCCGCGAGACCGGCCAGCAGGTGATCGCGCCGGACAGCCTGGCGTGGTCCGACCGGCACGGCAACGTCTACTCCAGCTCCCCGGAGACGACGAACGGCCAGCAGCACCCGAGGATCCCGCCGGACGGCGGCTGGCACGCGTTCGAGCCGGACGGCACGAGCACGCCGGTCGGCGAGAACGGGATGCCGCCCGGTCACGCGCCGACGGGCGACCTGGCCGACAGCATCGACGCCGAGCACCGCGGCGACACCGACCGCAACCACCACCCGCAGGTCCAGACCCCGTGGACCGAGCCGAGCACCACGCACGGGCAGACGGTGCGGATGCGCGACGGGCAGTCGCTGTTCGACGGCCGCGAGCTGCCGCTGGACACCAGCATCCGGGTCCTGGACGAGAACGGGCGCCTCCGCACGACGGTGCACGTGGACGCGCAGGGCGCGGTCAGCGTCGACACCATCGCGCCGAACACCCGCGACGGCGTGAACCCGGAGATCGCCCACCCGCACCCGGACGCCGACTACCGCGTCCGGGTCGGCAGCCACAACGACGTGTTCGTGGCGGGCCCGGACGGGTCGCCGCTCACGCAGGACGACAAGGTCAAGATCGGCGGCAAGTCCGTCGAGGTGACGCGGCCGGTGACGATCACCGAGCCGCCCGCTCCGGCGAACGGCGAGCAGACGATCGGCCGGGGCCACCCGATGGCGCCCGGTCCGGACGACGCGTTCACCGCCCGCCGCGACCTGCCCGCGAACACCCGGTTCGACGTCACGGACACCGAGGGCAACCACCGCGGCACCGTCCAGACCGACGGGAACGGCACGCCCCGGTGGGTGGCCGCGCCGGAGAACGCGGGCGACCGCCCCAACCCGGAGGTCGCGAACCCGATCCCCGGCTCGAACTACAACGTCGACCGCGGCCCGCTCTACCAGGAGTTCAGCACCGACGCGCAGGGCCGCCCCGAGCCGGGCGTCACCTACGAGCGGCCGACGACGAGCAACCAGGTCGAGGTCACCGGCCTGCCGCAGAACCGGCCGCTGACCCAGCACGACGGGCAGCCGCTGGCCCCGGACACGGAGTACGTGGTCCGGGACGGCGACCGGGTCCGCACACGGGTGTTCATCGAGGACGGCGGTCTCACCCACGTCGAGACCGACTCCGGCCAGCGCGGGCGGTTGAACCCGGAGGTGGCGCGGGCCCCCGAGGGCGCGGACATCACCACCGACCCGTACTACGGCACCGGCGCGGCCCAGACGCCGACGTGGCCGGACCCGCCGAACGGCGAGGTCCGCCTCACCCAGGAGATCGTCCTCGGCGAGGACGGCAAGCCGCTCAAGGACGAGAACAGGCAGGTCGTCCGGACCGTGCGGATCGACGGCGACACCAGCGGGTGGACGCCGGAGCAGCGCGCGGCCGTCGAGCGGCCGGTGCGGCCGAACGACCCGTTCGTCACCCGCGACCTGCCGCCGGGCACCCGGTTCACCCTCTCCGACGAGCGCGGGCCGTACAGCACCTTCCAGAGCGGTGAGGACGGCGCGGTCTCGCACGTCCACACCGCGCCGCCGTTCAGCGCCGAGCTGAACAACCCCCGCCCCACCGCGGTCTACGACGTGGACAGCGGCCGGTGGAGGTTCCTGACCGACGACCGGTCCAACACGGTCGCCACCAGCGGCACGCCCGTCTACGACGGCGGAACCGAGCTGCGCCGCGACACCACGTCGCAGACCGACGCGGGCGCGCTGGCGGGCAAGGGCCCGGACAACCGCAACCTCGCCGACGGTGGCCACCACCAGGGCAAGGAGTCCGGCGGCCCCGGCGAGCTGATCAACGTCTCCAGCCAGCAGCGCGACCAGAACTCGGGTCTGGAGCGGCCCGCGTTCGTGCGCGAGGAGACCTGGTATCAAATGGAGCGGGACCGCTCGGACCTGGAGGCGGCCTCGGGCGGGTCGATCGAGCTGGTCGACACGTTCGCGATCCGGGAGCCGGGACAGGACCACCCGCACACGTACCAGACCAGGTGGCGCGAGACACTGCCGGACGGTCGCTTCAAGATCCACGTCAGGAGCTATCCGAATGACCACAACGCAGCCCTCTGGCCATCCGACTTCTGAGCCGGACGACCGCGAGGAAGAGCTGATGCAGCGGATCGGCGCCATGCTGCTCGAAGTGGAACCCGAGGGCTGGCGGCGGATCGACCTGCTGGTGAAGCTCAACGTGAAGGTGCACGACACGGAGCTGGCCGTGTACCTGGAGAACGGCAAGACGGCCGAGGTGGTGCCCCCCGAGGGCATCACCAAGGTGTTCGCCGAGCTGCGCCAGCTGCACCACAGGCCCGGTCGGGGCACGTGGTTCTCGGCGCGGCTCACGGTGGACGCGCCGGGTCGGATGGACTTCTCCTACAACATGGACCACGACCCGCTGTGGAACCCGCCGATCCCGGCCGAGTTCTGGGTGCGCGACCTGGAGGTGTTCCCTCGTGACGAGGCGTTCGTCCCCGGCTGGCTGCGCACCCGGATCGCGGAAGCAGGCAACGAGGAGCAGAAGGCATGACGTCCACGCAGCCCCGGCTGTCGCCCGAGGACCAGAACGCGATCCTCGCCTCGGTCACGACCCTGCTCGTCCACCGGCTGCCGGGTGACTGGAGCCAGCTCTTCCTGGACTTCCGCGCGGCGGGCGCCTACGTCGAGGCCCCGGTCTCGGTGCTGAACATCTTCGGCCAGTCCGTCGAGTGGACGCTGCCGGAGGAGGCGCTGCCGTTCTTCCTGGAGCTCCGCGCGGGCATGTACCGCGAGGGCGAGGGCACCTGGTTCTCGGCGCGGTTCCACCTGGCTCACCCGAACGTGTACTCCATCGAGTACAACCGGACCGAGGAACCGGCGTGGACGCACCGGCCCTCGGCGAAGCACTTCGCCGAGGAACTGGAGATGTTCCCGCGCGCCGAGGTCCCGGCGTGGCTGGTGGAGACCCCCGCCGAGGGTGACCAGGGCTCGGTCCGGCTGTACGACGCCCCGGTGTTCGACGGCAGCGACGAGCAGGGCAGGCCGATCGCCCCGCGCCCCGCCGTGCACCCGCAGGACCGCGACGACGTGCTGAAGTACCTGGAGAACGCGCCCGTGGTGCTCGCGGCCCGCGGCTACGGGCCGGACCTGCTCCAGCCCGGCGCCGAGCCGGACGTGCCGCAGACGTTCCACACCGACGGCACGTGGGTGTGGTCGGGCGCGGTCGCCCACTACTTCCGCAAGCACGGCGTGAACCCCGTGCCGCAGCTCGTGCAGCACATCCACGACAACGGCTACCAGGTGCCGCCGGTCGACGACGCCGCCGTGGACGCCGCGACCGCGGTCGCGACGGGCCAGGTCGAGTCGCTGCCGCTCCCGGAGTACCGGCCGCGCCAGATCGCCGAGCACGACCGGCGGTCCCTCGCTCAGCTCCAGGACCGGCTGAACCACTTCGGCGTCGCTCCCCAGGAGTACGGGATCGTGGAGCCCAAGCTGGACGCCCTGGTCATCGAGCCCGCGCCGGGCACGGAGAGCGGGTGGCAGCTCCAGTACTGGGACGCCGACCGCGGCCCCAGCGGCAGGCCGACCGTGTTCCCGAACGCGGCCGCCGCGGCGCAGACGATGCTCGGCACCCTCCTGTGGTCGCCCGAGCGCGACGCGGCCCGCGCCCAGCAGGCCGCACCCGCTCCCGCCCCGGTGCCGCCGCCCGCGCCGCCGGTCGCCGCGGGCCCGCCGCAGGAGATCCAGCCGCTGCCCGACGAACCGCCGCTGTCGCTGCTGCGCGACCGCGAGCCGGTCTCGCTCCAGCCGGGGGTGGAGATCGACCGCTTCGGCGACGAGAACGGCAACCTCGTCTTCGCGGCTCGAACCATGTTCGGCAACCGCTCGCTGCCGCCGGACTGGCTGAACCGCCGCTACCACGTGTACCGGGTCCAGCGGCCGACCACCGCGCTCAAGGGCATCGCGGTGCCGTGGTTCGGCCAACCGGGTGGTGGTACGGGCTTCTTCCTGGTCAGGTCGGTCCGCGATCTGCTGGCCGACGGCAGCCTGGTCGAGGTGGCGGAAGCCACCAGCACCCCACCCCCGCCCCAGACCTCAGCCCCCTAGCCCCTAGCCGGTTCCGCTTCGGTTTTCCCGCGCGCGCCGATCGGGTTATGGTCGGGCCGGCGTGGTGGTTGCTCTGATTCGGCCCAGCAGGGGGCCGTTCCGGTACGCGGAGTCGCGGGGGAAGATGTTGGTGTGTCCGAGCCGAAGCCGTTGAACCCGACAGAGCAGGACGCTCTGGTCAAGCAGATCGGGCTGACCCTGATGCGGGCCGCCCCCGAGGGCTGGCAGAACGTCGTCGCCGACTACCGCGCGACCGGCCGCTACTTCGAGCTGGCCGCCGAGGTGCGGTCGGCCGACGGGAGTTCGCAGGGGTGGGTGCCTCCGCAGGAGGTGGCCGCCCTGTTCTCCCGTCTCCGCGCGGGCATGCACCGCGAGGGTCGGGGCAGCTGGTCCAACGCCCGCTACCAGCTCGACCAGCCCGCCAGCTACAACCTCGACTTCGACCGGACCGAGCCGAAGTGGCAGACGCCGCCACCGCCGCAGGCCTACGTCGACGAGATGCGCTTCTTCCCGCGCGCCGACGAGAACGTGCCGGAGTGGCTGCGCAAGTGGCTGCCGTCCGGTCAGGCCCCCGCCGCGCCGCCCCCGCCCCCGCAGGTGCCGCGCGGCTTCCGGACCGCACGGGTCTTCGACGGCGCGGGCGCGGACGGCCGCCCGTCGGTCAACCGCCCGGCGATCCCCGACCACGAGCGCGAGGCGCTGCTGGACTACCTGGACCGCGCGCCGGTCGCGGTGGCCGGTCGCGGCTTCGACGCCGACGTGCTGGACCCCGACGCGCCGTCCGTCGTGCCGGTCGCGTTCCAGACGGACGGCCACTGGATCTGGCCCGCCGCCGTCGGCTACTACCTGCGCGCCTACGGCATCCCCCCGGAGGCCGAGCTGGTCGAGCGCGCCCGCGCCGCCGAGTTCCGCAGCCCCGAGGTGTCGGAGGAGTCGCGCGTCGCCGCCGCGGCGAACCTCGGCGCCCCGACCGCGCCCCGCGGCACACCGCTGCCCAAACCCGCCGTGCCGATCGTGCCCGAGCCGGAGGCCGAGGAGTTCTCGCCGTTCGGCGACGACCGCTCCACGCAGCCGTACGACCCGCACGCCACGGTCGCCACGCCGCTGCCCGTGATCGAGGACGAGCCGCCGGCCGACCCCGTGCCCGAGCGGACCGGTGGCCAGGACCAGGCGACGGAGTTCCACCCCCGGCCCGACTTCGAGGACGGGTCCAACTTCTTCCCCGGCGACACCAACGACCCGAACGCCCGGCACCAGCCCAGCGAGGACTTCTACCCGGAGGGCGGTCCGGCCCACCAGCCGCCGGTCCAGCCCGCGCCGACCCAGTCGGCTTCGGCGAAGCCCGAGGCCAAGCCCGTGGTCGAGTCGGACGAGAACTTCTTCGGCGAGGACGACTCGAAGAAGGTCGTGGAGGAGCAGTTCTTCCCCGAGGGTGGTGCGCAGCCGAGGCTGAGTTCGCCGACGGGTCTGGACGCTCCGCCGCCGGAGCCGGTCGCGCGCGTCCGCCCGGAGTTCGATGCCGAGGACAGTTTCTTCCCGGAGGACGGTCCGAAGACGGAGCAGCCGCCCGGCGTCGAGGAGCAGTTCTTCCCGGAGGAGGGTGGTCGGTCGCAGCCTTCGGGTGCGGAGGAGCAGTTCTTCCCGGAGGGTGGTGCGCAGCCTCGGTTGAGTTCGCCGTCGGGTTTGGACGCTCCGCCGGAGTCGGTGCAGCGGTCGGAGTCGCGGCCGAGGCCGGAGTACCGGGATGAGGACAGTTTCTTCCCGGAGGAGGGCGGTCGGTCGCAGCCTTCGGGTGCGGAGGAGCAGTTCTTCCCCGAGGGTGGTGCGCAGCCCCGGTTGGCGTCGCCGTCGGGTTTGGACGCTCCGCCGGAGTCGGTGCAGCGGTCGGAGTCCCGGCCGAGGCCGGAGTACGGCGACGGGGACAGCTTCTTCCCCGACGACAGCGCGACTGCGGAGCAGCGGTCGAGCGCCGACGAGAACTTCTTCCCGACCGCGAGCGCCCCCGTGGAGCGGGAGTCCCAGCCGGACACGGAGTTCCAGCCGCGGCCGGACTTCCACACCGAGCAGCCGCCGAAGCGCGAGTCGGACTACGACCCCGAGTCGAACTTCTTCCCCGTCGAGGGCGACTCGGCGACCGTCGGGTTCCAGGCGGGCCAGGACTTCTACCCGGACGACCGCAGGCCGTCCGAACCGCCCACCTCCGACCACCAGGACGGCTACGCCGAGCCGGAGCACCGGTCCGACGACGAGCCGGAACTGCTGCGGGCCGAACCGGGCCCCGGTTTCCAGCCCGCCGACGACTTCGACGCGCAGCCGGTGTTCCGCACGGACGTGGACCACGGCTTCCGCGCCGAGCCCGCCCGCGAGCCCGAGGCCGAGCCCGCCGACCAGCTCGTCGAGCCCCGGCCCGAGCCGATGCCGGTCGACGAGCCGGACGTCGAGGACACCGCGACCATGGACCTCGTCGACCTGCGGCCCGCGACGGTCGCCGAGGCCGACGAGGTGCTGGAGTTCGACCAGAGCCAGTTCGACGCCGCCCAGGACGGTCCGCCGTACCGGGTGCAGTTCGACTTCGACACCGAGCCCACCCCGCCTCGCGACGACCGGTACCGCCGGGATTCCTACGTCGACGGCATGGACCTGTTCGCCCCCAACAGGTACGAGAGCGCCGGGGCCGACCAGGACACCGCCGCGTGGAGCCCGTTCGCCGCCGCAGGCCAAGCGTCGAACGACGCGCTGCCGGTGGAGCCGGAGCCGGAGCCGCTGCCCGTCGAGGAACCGGTCGCGGAGCAGGCGCGGCTCGTCGAGTCCGACCTGGTCGACGTCGTGCCGAAGTTCGAGGTCGAGGCCGACCCGAGGCACTCCGACGTGACGACCAGGTTCGAGGTCGACCAGGAGACCCAGTTCGACATCGAGCCGGTGGTGGTCGAGCAGCCTCCCGCCGAGCCCGAGGTGCCGAGGCAGGTCACGCCCGAGGAGGAGCGCGAGCTGTCCGGCGTCCGCCGGGCGCTGGACGACCTCGACGTGCCGCCCGCCGCGTACCGCATCGGCGAGCCCGTCGACCGCACGTGGAACCTGCGCACCGAGGGCAGCAGCTGGGTCGTCGCCTGGTTCGACAACGGTCCGAAGAACCCGAGCCGGTTCGACCGGCTGGAGGACGCGGCGTCGTTCCTGATCGGCAAGCTGGTGCTCACGGGTCGCCGCGCGCCGCGCAGGCAGCCCCCGCCGCCGCAGATGATGCGCCCGCCGCAGGGCCCGCCCCCCGGTGGGCCGCAGGGTCCGCCGCCCAACGGCGTCAACGGGTTCCGCGACGGCCGCCCGATGCCGCCGCAGGTCGTGCAGGTCGCGCCCATGCCCCGGCCGGAGCCGCTGCCCCGCGTGGAACCGCCGCGCCCGGAGCCGTTGCCCCGCGCCGAGATGCCCCGTCCGGAGCCGCTGCCGCGCGCGGAACTCCCGCGTCCGGAGCCGCTGCCGAGGGTCGAGCCGCCGAGGCCCGAGCCGATCGCCGCGAACGCCGCACGGGTCGACGCGCCGCGCCAGGAGGCGCAGCAGCAGTCCGAGTCGGGTGGCAAGCGCGGCTGGCCGATCAAGCCGATGAACGGTGAACCGCCGCTCACGCTGTTCCGCCACAAGAAGATGGTCGAGCTGCCCGCCGGGTTCGAGGTCGACCGGTTCGGCGAGCCCGTGGGCAACCTGGTCTACGCCGCGGGCACGCCGTTCGAGGAGCGGTCGCTCGTGCCGTCGTGGATCAACCGCGCGTACCGGGTGTACCGGCTGCGGCGTCCGGTCGAGGTGCTGACCGGCGTGGCCGTGCCGTGGTTCGAGCAGCCCGGCGGCGGCACCGCGTACCTGTTCCCGACCTCGGTCGAGGACATGGTCGCGGACGGCGCGCTCGTCGAGGTCTCGCACCAGGAAGCGCAGAACTAGCGAACGGTCGCTCAGGCCGAGCCGTGGCCCCCG
>NZ_DASUSQ010000032.1:0-11091 GCF_036375055.1 Umezawaea sp. | reverse complement strand
TGTTTCCCCCGTGGCTACGGGAGGCTGGCCGGAGCCCTTGACCATGGCGCCGAGGCCGATCTTGTCGTGCCCGGTTCTCGCGCTGTCAGCTTCCCGTGGCGCGTGTTCCCCTCGTGCTCACGGGAGCTGGCCGGAGCCCCTGACCATGGCGCGGTACGCGGGGCGCAGCAGGTCGGTGACCTCGCGCTTGCGGACGGTCAGCGGGAGTGGGTCCAGTTGGTCGAGCAGGGCGTCGGGGTGTTGGGTCACCACGAGGTCCGGTGCCGGGGCTGCTGGAGCGGGTGGTCGTTCCCAGTAGGTGTCCAGGCAGTCCTCCAGCGCTGCCACCGGCTTGTCGGCGCGTTGTTCCTGGGCCGCCAGCGAGCCGCGCAGGGCTCGCAGGTTCTCCAGCAGGTCCTCGCGGTCGCGGCCGCGCCACGCGAAGATCTCGAACGGGTCGGTGTCGAACGACTCGGCCAGCAGGTAGCAGGTCGCCGCCAGGTGCTTGCAGGGCGCCTGCCAGTCGGGGCAGGTGCAGTCCATCGACAGTTCCCGCATGGTTTCGGGGAACAGGGTCAGGCCCAGTTCGGTGAACACGTCCTCGATCTCGGGCGGCATCTCGCCCGCCAGCAGCTTGGCGGTGAAGATCGCCTGGCCCGCCAGGGCGCGTTCGATCCGGCGCCACTCCTCGTCGTCGAACTTCTTCACGCCGATGCGCGCGCGGTACGGCTCCGGCCGGGTGCCCGCGATGAGCGCGACTACCAGGCTGGTGGAGAGGGACATGCTGATGACCTGACCGGTGCGCGCGTAGGCGCGGCCCCGTTCCAGGCGGCCTGCCATGCCGAACGACTCCAGCACGGCGAGGAACCGCCGCGACCACCACGTCTGCGCGACCTCGCCGCGCCTGCTGCGCAACGTGAGCCCACCCGCGATGCGGACGGGGTGCGACGCGGGTTTGGGGACGCCGTGCCACTCAACCACCGACGGCCTCCGGCGACAGCGTGAGCAGGTCGCGCAACTGGCCGGTCGACAGCTCGGTCAGCCAGTTCTCGCCCGCGCCGACGACGAGCTGCGCCAGCGAGCGCTTCTCCTCGATCATGAGGTCGATCTTCTCCTCCAGCGTGCCGATGCAGACGAACTTCCGCACCTGCACGTGGTTGCGCTGTCCGATCCGGAACGCGCGGTCGGTGGCCTGGTCCTCGACGGCGGGGTTCCACCAGCGGTCCAGGTGGATGACGTGGTTGGCGGCGGTCAGGTTGAGGCCGGTGCCGCCCGCCTTCAGCGACAGCACGAAGATCGACGGCCCGCCGGACGACTGGAACCGCTCGACCATCCTGTCGCGAGCACCCTTGGGCGTTCCGCCGTGCAGGAAGAGGACTTCCGTGTCGAACTTCGCGGCCAGGTGCGGAACGACCATGGTGCCGAACCTGGTGAACTGCGTGAAGCACAGCACCTTGTCACCGTCGGCGATGATCTCCTCCAGCACCTCCTCCAGCCGGTCCAGCTTGCCGGAGCGCCCGGCGACGCGCGAACCGTCACCGAGCAGCTGCGCGGGGTGGTTGCAGACCTGCTTGAGCTTCGACATGGCGGCGATCACCATTCCCTTGCGCTGCAAGCCGTGCGCGTCCTCGATCCGCTCCAGCATGTCGTTCACCACGGCGCGGTAGAGCGTCGCCTGCTCGGTGGTGAGCGTGCAGAGCTGCTTCATCTCCAGCTTGTCCGGCAGATCGGTGATGATCCGCGGATCGGTTTTGAGGCGCCGCAACACGAACGGCCCGGTGATCTTGCGCAGTCGCACGGCGGCGTCCTCGTCGCGGTACCGCTCGATCGGGACGGCGAAGCGCGCCCGGAACGTGTTCAGCGTCCCCAGGACGCCGGGGTTGGCGAAGTCCATGAGGGACCACAGCTCCGCCAACCGGTTCTCCACCGGTGTGCCGGTCAGCACGACCCGGTGCCGCGCCGGGAACCCGCGAACCGCCCGTGACTGCCGGGTGGAGGCGTTCTTGACGTTCTGAGCCTCGTCCAGCACCACCCGGTCCCACTCGACCTCGGCCAGCGGCAGCGCGTCCCGAGCCGCGAGCGCGTACGTCGTGATCACCAGGTCGTGCTCCGCGACGGTGTCGCGCAACTCCCGGCCGGACAGCCGGTCGCTGCCGTGGTGGACGTGCACCGCCAGCCCCGGCGCGAACCGCGCGGCCTCGCGCTGCCAGTTGCCGACCACCGACATCGGGCACACCACCAGCGTCGGCGGTCGCTTCCCGTCCTGCCGCTTCCACACCTCCAGCGCCAGCAGCTGGATCGTCTTGCCGAGCCCCATGTCGTCGGCCAGGCACGCGCCCAGCCCCAGTTCGTCGAGGAACGCCAGCCACGCCAACCCGCGCACCTGGTACGGCCGCAGAGTGGCGTGCAGACCCGCGGGCGGCTCGACGGGTTCGAGCCGCTGCTCCGCCTGCCCGGACAGCAGGTCGCCCAGCCAGCCGTCGCCGTGCACGCCCGTGACCGGCAGCGGCAGTGCCGCCGCCTCCGATTCCGACCAGGACTGCAACAGCACCTGCTCCGCGGGCATCCGCCCGGTACCGCCGCGCTTGAGGAACGCCAGCCCGGCCGTCAGCCGCCGCTGGTCGACGTGCACCCACTGCCCGCGCACCTTCACCAGCGGCACCTTCGCCGCCGCCAGCTCGGCCAGCTCCTCCTCGGTCAGCCGGTCCTCACCCAGCGCCAGGTCCCAGCGGTACTCCACCAGCGCCTTCAGCCCGAGCTTGCTCTCCGACTCCACCACGCCCGGATCGCCGCGCTTCGCCGTCGTGGTCGTCAGCCGGAGCCCGAGCCGCCGCGGCTCACGCCACCACGACGGCAGCAACACCCCGAACCCCGCCTGCGCGAGCAGCGCGGCACGGCTCAGGAACTCGTACGCACCGGCCGCGTCCAGGTCCAACCTCGTCGGGTGCCGCTCCCGCAACGCCACGTCCAGTTCCGGGTACAGCCTGCTGGCCCGCCCGAGATCGGCCAGCAGCAACTCCTGCGGATGGTCGACCCAGCGCCACAGCACACCGTCGTCCCGCCACGCCTGCTCGGCGAGCACCACCACGCTCGGCTCGTCGACCGCCTGCAACAGGAACTCCAGCCGCCACCCCTCGTTGGCGAACCCGCCCTGCTCCGGCGAACTGAGCCGGAAGCACACGCGCACCGGACTGTCCCGCTCAGCACTCGCCCGCCACGCCCCGAGCTTCGCCCTCAGCTCCACGAGATCCGCGGGACCGGCCTCGAACACGGGCTCGCCGACGAGCGCCCGCAACCAGAGGTCCATCGGCGTGCGGCCCCTCGTCAAGGACACCGACCCACCGAGCGCACCACGAACCCCGGTGTCCACCAACGTGGCCAACGCACCGCGCAACGCGGTCTCCGGACTGCCCACCCCCTCAGCGCCGCGGCACACCGGCGGCATCGAGTCGCGCAACGACGCGAACCGCATCGAGTCCACTCCGGACAGCGCGGGACTCCACCGGGCGACGGGAGCGTCAGCGTCGACCGACGGCAACACCCGACCGCGCGACACCAGGTCGCGCGCGAACTCGGCGACGTCCACCAGGTACCGGACGGACGCACCGGTCCGGCAGTCCGGCACCGACACGGGCGGCACGTCCACGACCACGACCGGCACGAGCCACCCCCGCAGCCGAGAGGGGCCCTCGGGTTCGTCGGGGTCCTCGGTCAGCGGATCGCGCACCAGCTCCGGCGAGGCCGCGGGCGACGCCGGGTACGACGGCAACCGCACCACCACCGCGTCAGCCTTGCCGCCACCGAGCAGGTCCAGCAGCACGTCACCGTCGACCGCGAAAGGATGCGGAGCCGGGTCGTGACCGGGAGAACCGGAGCCGGAGCGCGAGGCGGGCTGGCCGGGCGTACCGGGCATCCCAAGCGTGCCGGGTGTGCCGGGTGTGCCGGGTGTGCCGGGTGTGCCGGAAGCATGGGTGCTGAACGCGTCGGAGGCGTCCCGAGCGTGGGAGCGGGTGGCGTCGCGGCCGGCAGTGCCGGACCCCTTGCGATCGAACGCGCCGAACGCCCCACGACCGAGCGCGCCGAACGCCTGACGGCCAAGCGCGCTGGCGCCCACCTGGCTGGGCGCGCCGGAGATGCCGATGGCCTCCCCGCCGGGCGTGCTCTCACCACCCTGGTCGAGCGGGCTGAAAGCACCGCGTTCGGGCGTGTCGAGCCCACCTTGGTCGGTGGCGAGGGCACCGTGTTCGGACGGGCTGGGGGTGCCCTGATCGGGAGTGCCGAAAGCACCCTGCTCGGCGGTGTCGAGGACACCGTGCTCGGCGGCCATGAGGACACCGTGTTCGAGCGGGCTGGGAGTGCCCTGATCGGGAGTGCCGAAAGCACCTTGCTCGGCCGTGCTGAGGACACCATGTCTGGCGTTGCTGAGGTCACCGTGCTCGGCGGTGTCGGGGACCCCGTGCCTGGCGGTGCCGAGGCCGCCATGCTCAGTGGTGCCGAGGCCGCCGTGCTCGGGTGGGTTGGCCGCCGGTTGGCCGGGTGGGTCGGGGGTGTTGTGGGCCGGCGGCTCGGAGGCGCGTTCGGTTGGCCGTGAGTCCTCCGCCCACAGCGCCAACCGGCCATCGACCATGCACAAGCCGTGCAGCACGAACACCCGTCGGACCCTAGTCGGCCCGACTCCCAGGCCTGCCGAGCGGCTCGAAAAGAACCGGTTGTCGAACGCCTTGACGATTCGGGTCGGGTGAACAACGCTGACTGGGAGAGCGCTCTCCCAGATGTCGACACCGCCGTTGACCCCGCACCGTGAACGGCGGCGCCGAGTCGTGTTCTCGCCCTGCCAGGAGTCGCCATGCCCTTCTCGTCCCTCGTCCATCCTCTGTCCCGACGCCGGGGCAGAGGTCTGATGCTCGTGTTCGCCGTGATCGCGTCCCTCCTCGCGAGCTACGTGCTCTCGACCGCCCGCCCCGCCGAGGCCGCGGGCACCCTGCTGTCACAGGGCAAGCCCACCACCGCCTCCACGGCCGAGAACGCGGGCACACCCGCGACCGCCGCCACCGACGGAGACCTCGGCACGCGCTGGTCCAGCACCTTCGCCGACCCGCAGTGGGTGCAGGTCGACCTGGGAGCCACCGCCGCCATCGACCGGGTCGTGCTGAACTGGGAGTCCGCCTACGGCACGGCCTTCCGGATCGAGACCTCGGGCGACGGCGCCGCGTGGACGCCGATCTACACCACCACGACGGGCCAGGGCGGCGTCCAGTCGCTCGCCGTGACCGGCAACGGCCGCTACGTGCGGCTGACCGGCACCACCCGCGCGACCGGCTACGGCTACTCCCTGTGGGAGTTCCAGGTGTACGGCACCACGGGTGGCGGCCCGGTGGGTGCCACGCCAATCTCCCAGTTCAAGCAGGTCGCAGCGTCGTCGTGGGAGGGCGGCAACGCGCCCGCCGCGGCACTGGACGGCCGGTCCGGCACGCGCTGGTCGAGCCAGCACGGCAGCGACCCGCAGTGGCTGCGCGTCGACTTCGGCGCCACCGCCACGATCAACCGCGTCTCGCTGACCTGGGAGGCCGCCTACGCCAAGGGCTACCGGATCGAGGTGTCCACCGACGGCAACGCCTGGACGTCGATCTACTCGACCACCACCGGGGCGGGCGGCACGGAGAACCTGACCGTCAGCGGCACCGGCCGGTACCTGCGGTTCTACGGCACCGCCCGCGCGACCGGCTACGGCTACTCGCTGTGGGAGTTCCAGGTCTTCGGCACGATCGACGAGTCGGCCACCACCGCACCCCTGCTGTCCGGCCCGACCAAGGCGCCCGCCGCCACCGGCCGCTTCGCCCTGACCGCGCCCGCCGACAACGCCATGATCACCACCACCCGGCGACCCGCGTTCTCCTGGGCGGCCGTCGGCGGAGCCGTGCGCTACCAGGTGTGGCTCAACGTCAGCCGCACCGACTACGACTTCGCCGCCTCCGGCAACCTGATCGACCTCTACACCAAGGTCGCCGAGACCACCGGCACCACCTACACGCCGACCTGGGACATCTCCGACCGCTGGACCTACCGGTGGTACGTCGTCGCGGTCGACGGCGCGAACGCCACCAGCGCCTCGAACATCCGCACCTTCAGCCTCTACCTGCCGACCCTCACGACGGTCGACGACGGCGTCCGCACCGTCAACGGCAGCCGCGACCTCAACAAGAACGGCACCATCGAGCCGTACGAGGACTGGCGCCAGCCGGTCGAGACGCGGGTGAACGACCTCCTCGGTCGCATGACGATCGAGGAGAAGGCCTACCAGATGTTCTACAACGCCCAGCAGTTCCCGCAGTCCGGCTGGCACTTCGGGCCCGCCGAAGCCCAGGACCTGCACACCGTGCTGCGCTCCGGGGCCGGGACCAGGCTCGGCATCCCCACCGTGTCGGCGGGCGACACCATCCACGGCTACAAGACCACCTACCCGACGCAGAGCGCCCTGGCGGCGGCCAAGAACTACCCGCTCGACTACAAGCTCGGCGACATGCAGCGCCGCGAGCAGCTCGAGGTCGGCACCCGAGGCGTGCTCGGCCCGCTCGCCGAGGTCGGCACCAAGGTGCTCTACCCCCGCATCCAGGAGGGCAACGGCGAGAGCGCCGAGGTCGCCGCCGCCCAGGTCCGCGCACTGGTCGCGGGCTTGCAGGGAGGCCCGGAGCTCAACCCCGGCTCCGTGCTGGCCACGGTCAAGCACTGGCCCGGCGAGGGCGCGGGCGGCGAGGCGCTCATCGTCTACGACCAGGTGACCGTGAAGTACCACATGATCCCGTTCCGGGCCGCGATGGAGGCGGGCGCGGTCAACATCATGCCCGGCTACGCGGGCAGCTCCCTGATCGATCCCGGCGGCCCCGGTGCCGGTGACAGCGCCAAGATCCTGGCCTACCTGCGCCAGAACCTCGGCTTCACCGGCCTGATCACCACCGACTGGCTCCCCTCCGGCTCGTGGATCGGCGCGGCCAACGCCGGGTCCGACGTCATGGGCGGCGCCGACCCCGGCGCGGTCGGCTTCACCATCGCGGGTTTCACCGCCAACGTCCCCGCCGCCCGGATCAACGACGCCGTCCGCCGGGTCCTCCGGCTCAAGTTCCAGCTCGGCATCTTCGAGAACCCCTACGGCGACCCGGTCAACGGGCCCTACCGGTTCCACACCCCGGCCTACACCGCGCTCGCCAACCAGGCCTCGCGGGAGGCCATGACCCTCCTCAAGAACAACGGCACCCTGCCGGTGCGGCTGAACGCGGGCGACAACATCGTCGTCGCCGGGCCCCGCGCCAACGACACGGCCGCGTGCTGCATCTGGACCAGCTTCCTGCACCAGGAGTACGGCTCCCAGACCATGCTGGAGGCCATCAGGACGAGAGCCGCCCAAGCGGGCGTGAACGTCTACCAGGACACGGGACCCGCGCCGAAACTCGCCGTGGTGGCGGTGGGCGAGACCTCCTACACCCACGCCACGAGCTGGGTGAAGGAACAGCCGTACCTGCCCGCCGACCAACTGGCGCTCATCCAGAACTTCCAGCGCCAGGGCATCCCCGTCGTCGTGGCGCTGGTCATGCCGCGCCCCTACGTCATCACCGAGTGGAACGACCTGGCCAGCTCCATCGTGGTCACCTACCGAGGAGGTGAGGAGATGGGACCGGCGTTCGCCGGCTTGCTCTTCGGCGACTACACGCCCAAGGGCAAGCTCCCGTGGCAGCTGCCCCGCAGCCTCGCCGACGTCCTGCGGCCCGGCGGCTCCGACATCCCCGCCGACGCCACCGAGCACTGGGACCTGCCCTACGACCTCGGGGCCACCGCGGCGCAGCGCGCCGAGATCCGCGCCAGGATCGACGCCGACCAACCGGTGCCCAGCACCTACGGCAACCCCCTCTACCCGTTCGGAGCCGGCCTGACGAACTGGTAGCCCACCCGCCCTGCCACCACTCCTGCCGTGCCTGCTCCTCGTGGTCCGCCACGGGGAGCAGGCACGTTCTCCGCCTCCGCTCGGCAGGGCCGTGCGGAGCCGGACGTCGGGCACGGGGACGCCCCGCCGTCGGAACGCGGCGACCCGAGCGGCCAGGAACCGCACCCAGCGGCGGATCACGGGGTCACGCCCAGAACACGGGCCGCGTCCGGGGAGAGCGGCCTGCCGACGATGTCCGGGTCGCAGCCCACCCTCGGCAGGCGGGAGCGGATCGACGTCGGCGAGCGGCCCATCCGGTCGGCCAGCGACCTGATCAGCTCAGCCACGGGCACCTGGTCGGTCCGGTCCAGCCACGCCTCGCGCAGCTCCTCGTCCAGCTCGGTGGTCCACGGCTGCTTCGCGTTCGCGGGCTGGGGGCGGCCAGGCGGAGGAGCGCCCATCCTGGTCAACCCGTCGAGGACGCGGCCCAGGAGCTTGCCGATCGTCGTGCCGCCCGCGACGGGGAGCCGGATCATGCCCTCGGCCACGACGGCGCCGTTCGGATCGGCGCCGAACACCTCCAGCAGGACGTCCTGCCGGGCGGTGGCCTGCACCCGGTAGCTGATCGGACCGAGCTGCATCCGGCTGTCGTACGTGCTGGTCGTCGTCATGGTGGGGACGTTAGGGACGGGGTCCGACAATTCTCGGTGGGGTCGGAGCGTCTACAGCGGACAGAGACCGCACGGCGACGGCGTCGGATCGGCGCCCGTCAGGTACGGCTTTATGTGGTGTGCCAAGGCTTTTGCCAACATCGGTGGGACCGCGTTGCCGATCTGCTTCGCCACCTGGATCTTCGTTCCGCACCACTCGAAAGTGTCATGGAAGGTCTGGAGGCGGGCCGCCTCCAGGTGCGTGATCGGCCGGTCGACGCGGTGGCCGTCCTCACCCGGCTCCCACTGCGGGTGCAGGTACCGGCCCTTCTCCGGCTTGTAGAACTCGGTCCGGATCGTCAGGGACGGCTCGTCCCACCGCATCCGGCCCATCACGTCCGTCGTCCCGGTCTTCTTCTCCTGCCAGCAGCGCGGCATCAGCTCGTACGGCAGGTCGAACCGGCCGCCGCCCGGCGGGATCGACCGGTAGCGCCGCAGCGACAGCGGGGTGGGGTTGCGGCCGATGTGCAGGTCCTCCGACTTGAACCGGCCGGGCACCTCGACGCCGAAGAACTCGACCTTCGACGCGGGCAGCGACGTGCGGGCGGGGTGTTCCGGCAGCCCGGTCAGCACGTCGCGCACCGAGTGCCAGCGGGGCAGGTCGCCCGTCCGTGCGTGCGTGGGCGCCGGGACCGGGATCTCGCCGATGCGGGAGCCGATGACGATCGCGCGCTTGCGCCGCTGCGGCACGCCGAAGTCCGCCGCGAGCAGCAGCGCGACGGTGAGCGTGTACTCCTCCAGCAGCCCGCCCGGTCGGACCTCGGACCGCAGCAGGTCGAACTCGCCGGACGCGAGGAACCGGTCGACGTTCTCGATCACGAACACCCGCGGCGCGGCGTGCCGCACGAACCGGATGTACTCCTGCCACAGCTTGTTGCGCGGGTCGTGCACGTCCTGCGCCCCGAGGCTGGAGAAGCCCTGGCACGGCGGACCGCCGATGATCACGTCGGCGCTCGGGACCTCGGCGTCCGGGACCGTGGCGATGTCGGCCCACCGCATGTGGTCCTCGCCGAAGTTCGCCGCGTACGTGGCCGCCGCGTGCAGGTCCCACTCGACCGCCATGACCGGCCGGAACCCGCCCGCCGCCACGAACCCCGACGTCATGCCGCCGCAGCCGGCGAACAAGTCGATCATCGGTATGGGCTGCTCGGTCACCGGACCAGCGTAAGGGCTCGCGGGCGCTCGCCGATCACCGCGATCCGGACCGCGTCCGCCCGCGCGACCGCCGCCGTGGACCGCCCGGTTCGAGGTCGACCCGAACCGCGGTGGTGCCCGCGAACCCGCACCCGGAGGTGAAGGGCCAGGTCACGGTGCTCGACGCTCAACGACGGCTGGTGACGGCCTCGTGCACCCGTGCCGCCGCGACCTCCGGCCGCTCGTGCTCCCACACCCGGACCGACAGCCACCCGGCTTCGGCCAGCACCACGTCGGTGTTCGCGTCGCGCGTCCGGTTCGCCTCGATCTTGGCCCGCCAGAACTCGCCGTTGCGCTTGGGCCAGGTGGCGTGGTCCGGACAGCCGTGCCAGAAGCAGCCGTCGACGAACACGGCCACCTTCGACGGCCCGAACACCACGTCCGCCTCCCGGCGCACGGCGCGCAGCGGCCTGCGGTGCACCCGGTAGCGCAGCCCGAGCTTGTGCAGCTCGCGGCGCAGCGCCACCTCGATCCCCGTGTCGCGCGAGCGCTGCCCGCTCATCCGCGCGCGGGTCGCCTCCGTGGTGGACAGCCGCTCCATCGGGACATCATCTCGCAGGCGTCAGCCGCCGCACCACGGTGTCGAGGTCGCGGTCGGACGGCAACCCCCTCTCCAGCCCCGGCACGCGTTCGAAGAAGAACGGCGGCATCGCCTGGAACAGCAGCTCCTCCGCCCGCCGCGGCCCGTCGCGCTGCACGAACACCACCCGGCCCGCCCACGCGTCCACCCCGAACACCGCCTCCGCCAACGGGTGCGTCAGCACCTCCAGCCCCCGCTCCCGCAGCGCGGCGGCCACGTGCAGGGACCGCACGAACTCCGCGAACTCCCGCCCGATCCGCCGCCGCATCGCGGCCCGCGCGACGGACCCCTCGACGCCTCGGTCGACCACCCGGCCGACCAACTCCGCCGCGGGACCCCACAGCATCACCACGGCCCGGTCGTCGCCCTGGCAGAACCTCCGGAACTCGGCCCAGCCCGGTAATCGCCCCAGCTCCTCCACGGCGTGGTGGAACACGTGCGACAGGGCGAACTCCGGCCGCCACCCGTCGATCTCCAGCACCGGCTGCCCCCGAGCGCTCAACGCGGCCCCGAGCGAATCCCCCCGGAACACGGCCCCGGTGTCGGCCGACGTGAGCGCGTTGACGACCACCGCGGCGTGCCCGAGCGCGTGCGCGGCCACGCGCGGCCGGGTGCTGTGCCAGTTGTTGAAGCGGTCCCTCGACGCCTCGGTGACGTTGAACAACCGCCGGACCTCGGCCGCGGCCGTGATGCGTTGGCTCATGACAGCGAGG
>NZ_DASUSQ010000031.1:0-75419 GCF_036375055.1 Umezawaea sp. | reverse complement strand
GTTGCCGACGGCGTCCAACCCGCGGAGCACCTGCGCGGGCCGTCCCTCGAACTCGCCGGACATCTCGGCGATGCCCTGCGCGTTGTCCGAGACCGGACCGTACGTGTCCATCGAGACGATGACGCCCACCGTCGTGAGCATGCCCATCCCGGTGAGCGAGATGAAGTACAACGCCTCGGCCGTCGTGTCGCCGAGCAGGAACGCGCCGGATACCGCGGCGGCGATCACGAGGATCGCCCACACCGTGGACTCGAGCCCGACCGCGAAGCCGGACAGGATCGTCGTCGCCGGGCCCGTCTGCGTGGCCTCGGCGATCTCCTGCACCGGCTTGTACTTCGTGTCGGTGAAGTACTGCGTGAGGACCTGGATCACGCTCGCGAGGATCAGGCCGAACAGGACCGCGACGCCCGGTCGGTAGTCCTCCATGTAGACCCCGGCGATCACGAACACGACAGCGGCCGAGATCGCGGCCGAGAGGAAGAACCCGCGGTTGATCGCCTTCATCCCGTGCTCGTCCTCGCTGCGCGGCGTGACCGCGAGGATCCCGATGATCGACGTGATGACGCCGACCGCGCGGACGAACAGCGGGAACATCACGCCCGCGATCGCGCCGACGTCGGAGTCCGCGTACGCGGCGGCCCCGAGGATCAGCGAGGCGACGAGCGTCACCTCGTAGGACTCGAATAGGTCCGCCGCCATCCCGGCGCAGTCGCCGACGTTGTCGCCGACGTTGTCGGCGATCGTCGCGGCGTTGCGCGGGTCGTCCTCGGGGATGCCCTGCTCGACCTTGCCGACCAGGTCGGCGCCGACGTCGGCGGCCTTCGTGAAGATGCCGCCGCCGACGCGCATGAACATCGCCAGCAGCGCGGCACCGAACCCGAAGCCCTCCAACACCTTCGGGGCCTGGCCCGCGTAGACGAGCACGACGACCGCGGCACCGAACAGGCCGAGGCCGACGGTCATCATGCCGACGACGCCACCGGTGCGGAACGCGATCCGGGTCGCCTTCTCCCGTCCGCCGTCCTCCTTCGACGCGGCCGCGACGCGCACGTTGGCGCGGGTCGACAGCCACATGCCCAGGTAGCCGATGCTCGCGGAGAAGACGGCGCCGATGATGAAGAACAGCGACCTGCCGATCCGCTCGTTCAGGTCTTCGGCGGGTAGGGCGAACAACAGGACGAAAACGATCACCACGAAGGGTGCGAGCGTGCGGAACTGCCTGTTGAGGTAAGCCGCTGCGCCCTCTTGGACCGCCTTGGCGATGTCCTGCATCTTGGGGGTGCCCTGGCCTGCGGCCAGCACCTCCCTGAGCAGTACGTAGCCGACGGCAAGGGCTGCCAGGGCGACCACGGCGATCACGGCGACAACGCCGCGATCACCTCCGGAGAGTTCAAGGCCCTCCGCGAGGAATTGCCGGGACATCCGTCCTCCTGGTGAGTGTCTGCCCAACAGGGGACCGCATCGCGTCGCGCCACCAGCGGCCGACCGCGCGTCAGCCCAGACACCACGTGATGCATCCCTCATTGGATGCGATTCGGCGGAGTCTATTCATAGGTGGCAAGCCTGCAACGATACGTCCCGATCCGTGCACACACCGTTATCTACGCAGGAAGCGGTACGCGGTGCTTCGACGGTGTCGGAACTGTCGGTGCCGTGTGCGAAGCTGCCGACCGTGGCCGACCAGGGACGCCGACTGCTGGAGAGGGTCCTCGCCGGGGTGCCCAGCGGGGAATCACCCCTCACGCACGTCACCGATATGCCACGTCGCGCCGCCCAATTGGCGCAGTGGCCATCGTGGGCGGCCGAACGGGTGATCGACTCCGTGCGCTCCAGCGGCGTCGAGCGGCCGTGGCGGCACCAGGTGGAGGCCGCCGACCTCGCCTGGTCGGGGCGCGACGTGGTGCTCGCCACGGGCACCGCGTCCGGCAAGTCGCTGGCCTACCAGCTGCCGGTGCTGACGACGCTGACCACCGACCCGCGCGCCACCGCCCTCTACCTGGCGCCCACGAAGGCGTTGGGCGCGGACCAGCTGCGGTCGGTCGAGGCGCTGGCGGTGCCGGACGTGCGCGCCTCCTCGTTCGACGGCGACACGCCGATGGCCGAGCGCGACTGGGTGCGCGCCTACGCCAACTGGGTGTTCACGAACCCGGACATGCTGCACCGCGGCATCCTGCCGAACCACACCCGGTGGATCAGGCTGCTCAAGCGGCTCAAGTACGTCGTGGTCGACGAGTGCCACGCCTACCGCGGCGTGTTCGGCTCGCACGTCGCGCTGCTGCTGCGCAGGCTCCGCCGCGTCGCCCGCAAGTACGGGGCCGACCCGGTGTTCGTGCTGGCCTCCGCCACGGTGACGAACCCCGCCGTCTCGGCGGGCCGCCTGCTCGGCGCCGAGTGCGCCGCCGTGACGGAGGACGGTTCGCCGCGCGCCTCGCGCACGGTCGCGCTGTGGGAACCGCCGCTGCTGGAGGACTTCGCGGGCGAGAACGGCGCTCCCGTCCGCCGCTCGGCGGGCGCGGAGGCGTCCCGCATCCTGGCCGACCTGGTCGTGGAGGGCGCGCGGTCGCTGGCGTTCATCCGCTCGCGCGTCGGCGCCGAGCTGACGGCGATGGGCGCGCGGCGCCTGCTGTCCGAAGTGGACGACTCACTGCCCGGCCGGGTCGCCGCGTACCGAGGGGGCTACCTGCCGGAGGAGCGCCGCGCCCTGGAGCGCGCGCTGTCGAGCGGTGAACTCCTCGGCGTGGCGACGACGAACGCGCTGGAGCTGGGCGTCGACATCGCGGGCCTGGACGCCGTGGTGGTGGCCGGTTTCCCCGGCACGCTGGCGTCGTTCTGGCAGCAGGCGGGTCGCGCGGGCCGCTCGGGCGACAGCGCGCTGGTCGTCTTCGTCGCCCGCGACGACCCGTTGGACACCTACCTCGTGCACAACCCGCCCGCGGTGTTCGACCGCCCGGTCGAGGCGACCGTGCTCGACCCGACCAACCCGTACGTGCTCGCCCCGCACCTGGCGTGCGCCGCGGCCGAACTGCCGCTCACCGAGGCCGGGCTGGCGGAGTTCGGCGGCGCCGCGGCCCTGCCCGTGCTGGCGGACCTGGTGGAGCGGAAACTGCTGCGCCGCAGGCCGAACGGCTGGTACTGGGCGTCGCACGACCGCCCGCACGCGGCCGTCGACATCCGCGGCACCGGCGGCGAGCAGGTCGTCGTCGTGGAGGCCGACTCGGGCCGGATGCTCGGCACCGTCGATCCGGGCGCCGCGCACCGCTCGGTCCACCCCGGCGCCGTGTACCTGCACCAGGGTGAGTCGTACGTCGTGGACGACCTGGACCTGGAGCAGGGCTTGGCGCTGGTGCACACGGACCGGCCGGACTGGTCGACGATGGCCCGCGAGACCGTGGACATCACGGTCGTCAGCACGCTGGAGCGGCGGGACTACGAGGGCGTCTCGGTGTGCCTCGGCGAGGTCGAGGTGACGTCGCAGGTCGTCGGCTACCTGCGCCGACTGCCGTCCGGGCAGGTGATCGACCAGGTGCCGCTCGACCTGCCGGAGCAGGTGCTGCTCACCAGGGCCGTCTGGTACACGGTGTCGGAGAAGTTGTTGGCGAGCAGCGCACCGGGGGGCGCGGGTCTGGATCCCGCGCGCGTCCCCGGTGCGCTGCACGCCGCCGAACACGCGGCGATCGGCCTGCTACCGCTGTTCGCGACCTGTGACCGCTGGGACATCGGCGGTGTGTCGACCGCGCTGCACGCTGACACCGGGGAGGCGACGGTGTTCGTGCACGACGGTCATCCAGGAGGGGCCGGATTCGCCGACCGCGGCTTCGCCGCTGTGATCCCCTGGCTGGTCGCTACTCGGGAAGCGATCGCTTCGTGTACGTGTCCGGCTGGTTGCCCGTCCTGCGTTCAGTCGCCGAAGTGCGGGAATGGCAACGAACCGCTGGACAAGGCAGGTGGGATGGCCGTCCTGGGCACTGTTCTCGGGGTTGTCGGGGAGAAAACCAACAGCACCCAGGACGGCCAGCTCGAGGGTCAGGCCCGTTCGGCGGCGACCAGCCGCTGAGCGTTGGCCTGGAACAGCGAAGGCATCTGGATGGCTTCGACGAGCGCGTCCTGCACGATCCGCGACGCGGGCAGGCTCCAGCCACAGATCTGCGGCTTGACCCGCCAGTGCACGACACCGTGCTGGACCGGCGACGGCGGCAGGGAGATGTACTCGCCCTTGCCGTAGTGGCGGACGTCGTCGTGCGCCACCAGGTCGGAGCCCAGCGACTGGCCCGACTCGACCAGGAACATCCACGCCCCGGCGGGCGTGGCGACGATCGGCACCGGCAGCCCGATGGTGCGCAGCGCCGTGGCGGCCCGGCGCCCCAGGTCCGCGCTCACCTCGATCGCGTCGAACACGTAGCCCGTGGCACCGAGCACGCTGTACGACTGACCGGCCCACCACTGCGCGACCTGGTTCGGCTGGGTGCCGATGCGCTCCTGCCAGTCACCGTGCACCGGCACCGGACCGTCGGTCTCGACACCGCCGCGCCCGGCCCACTGGACGTCGCCGTTCTCCGAACCGGCCGGATAGGTCCCCGGCAGCACAGGCCACCCGTGCCACGCGAGGCCGACCGCCTCTGCCCGCAGCTCGATGCGGAAGGCCCCGCGCCAGCTATCCGACCACTCCATGCTCTGTCGCCTCCAACTACCTGAACACTGACACTGTGTCGGTGTTGCCGGACACCGTGTCGGTGCCGCTACTCCAATTAACGGCATCAACAGCGCCGGATGTAACTCCCCGTCGACAACTGGTCGGAATGGCACGGCGAACGAAGCCTCCGCTGCGGGCGACTGAACTGCCGGCTGAACCTGAGAGCACGCTAAGAGCAACCGCGACCAGCCTGTGAGTCCGCTCACCGTGGATGGATGACCGTTCACCGCGACCGACACCCCCTCACCCTTCAGCCGGACCGGCACGCGTCCGAACGCTCACCGCGCCGAACAGCGGCACGATCCCCTCGACGTCGACCTCCACCTCCCAACCGCTCGCCGCGCAGCCGATCAACCGCTTGCCCGCGCGCTCGACCACCCACCGCGCCCTGTCGCAGGCAGGTCCCACACCGTCGGCGAGGTGAGCGGCGGCGGCCAACGCGGCCAGATCAGCCGCCCCCTCCACCTCGTGCCGCACCACCACCGCGCCACCGACCTGCACACCGAGGCTCGTGAGCAGCGCGAACACCACCAACCACGCCACCCCGAGCACCGTCGCCGATCCCCGGTCACCACCCACCCACGCCTCCTCTCGCTGTAGCCCACCGGCCAACGACCTCCCCCCGGCAGCACCCTCGCCGTCCAGGAACCGACCCCACCGCTCGTCGTGGACCAGCGGTCAACGAACCTCAGGCGACCCCGCGGAGGAACGCCGTCTCCCGCTGACCGGCGGTCAACGGGCAAACCGACACCTCGACCCGATGACCCGCACCTGTGCTCAAGACCGCCGAGGTACAGCCCTCCTCTCCGGTCCTGTCCGTTGACCGCCGGTCAACGGACAGGACCGGCGACCGACTCGATGGCCTGCCCCGCTCCTTGCTCCTTGCGCGGCGGTCAGCCGTCCGTCGTCGGTTCGAGCACGGCGAAGGCGCGGGCGGTCAGGTGCAGCCCTGGGAGGAGGTCGACGGTGGGACTGCCCGAGACCTCGACGTGGACGGTGTCGCCGTCGGTGCGCACGGTCAGGTTCGCGCCGGCGGGTGCGATGGACCGGACGGCCGACTCGGCCCGTTCCGGTTCGCCGCGGGCCAGCAGGCGCGCCGCTTCACGGGCGGCGTCGGTGCAGCGGAGTTGGTCCACCACGGCCGTGATCGCGCACGCTCCCAGCACCAGGACGATCACCAGCGGGAACACCACGATCGCGGTCTCGACCGTGACGGTGCCGCTGTCGTTCGGAGAGCGCGAACGGCGTCGAGGTCTCACACGCCCACCGAGAAGGCGCTCTGGACCAGGTCCTTCAGCATGGTCGCGACGGTGTCGCCGCTCAGGACCGCGTAGAGGGCGGTCGCCAGGGCCGCCGCGGCGAGGGTGCCGAGCGCGTACTCGGCGGTGGTCATGCCGTCGTCGCCGCGCAGTGCTTCGCGGATGAGGTGGTGCATCGGGTTCGCTCCTCGTCTGGTGGTCACCAGGTCGTGGTGAATCGAGTGGCCAGTCCGATCACGACCGGCAGCACTCCTAGGCAGAGAAAGGCGGGCAGGAAGCAGGCGGCCAGCGGACCCGCCACCAGGACGGCCGCCCGTTGGGCCCTGGCTTCGGCCTGGTCCACCACCTGCTCGCGGACGCGAGCGGCGAGGTCGGCCGCCAACACCGCCAGCGCCGCGCCGGACCGAGCGGTGCGGCGCGCGCCACGGGCCAGCGGCGCGGTGGTCTCGTGGGCCAGGGCCGGAGTCCAGGCCGTCACGGGGTCGGCCCCCAGTGAGAGCAGCGAGCCGACCTGGCGCAGGGCGGTCGCCGCCGGTGGCGACAGGCCGTCGACCACCGCGTGCACGGCGCTCGCCACCGGCAGCCCGGCCCGGAGGCAGGCGGCCAGCAGGTCCCAGGTGGCGGCGACCGTGAGCGGGTCGTCCGCCGCCGGAGGCGCGGGACGCCGCGGTGCCGTCCTCGGCCCGGCCAGCCGGTTCAGCACCGGCGGCGGGGACGGGAGGACGAGCAGTGCCAGGGCCAGCAGGAGAAGGGTCATGCTCCGACCGCCCTGCTGGTCAGCCGGGTGCTCCACAGCAGACCGGCGCAGATGAGCGCCGCGCCCAGGACGAGCAGCACCTGACCGGCTCCGGTCGAGGTCAGGACGTGCAGGGGGCGGGTGCCGCTCAACTCCCCCAGCAGGATGCCGAACAGCGGGAGTCCCGCCAGGACGGCGGCACTGGCCTCCGGACCCGCCATGCGCGCCCTGACCTGGCCCGCGAACGCGACTCGCCGCTCCAGGTCCCGGCGAACCGCGTCCAGCACGTCGGCCAGCGGCACGCCGTGGTGGTCGGCCAGCCGCCAGGCCCGTGCCAGGGGGCCCAGTGCCGCGGCGAGTTCGGGTCTGGTGCGGGACATCGTGTCGAGCGCCGTCGTGACGTCCCCGCCCAGCCGCGCGGTGGAGGTGATCCCGGCCAGCACGGTCGTGGCCGGTTCCTCGGCGTCCTGCGCGGCGCCCGCGGCAGCGGCGGCCGGTTGCGCGCCCGCCTTGAGCTCCGCCACGAACGCCGCCACGCCGTCGGCCACCACCGAGGTGGCGGTGAGGTGGGCTCGGTGCCGCGCGCGTGAGCGGACTCCGCGCCGGACGGCGGTTCCGACCATCGCGGTCGCGACGAGGGCTGCTGGTCCGGCGAGGAGTCCCAGCAGGACGCAGACCGCCACGACAACGGCTCCGCGGTGGGGTTTTCTCGAACTCCGCGGACGAGGAGGGCCCAACGCGCGGAGTCTGCGGGCCGCCGCGGAGGCCGGGAGGACCAGCAGTGCCGCGGCCAGGACGGCCAGTGGCACCACGGGTGAGTCCGAAGTGGTCATCGCTCGGTCACCTCGCTGTTCGAGTTCGGGTTGGACGGTCGCCTCAGCAGGCGCGGTTCAGCAGGGAGTGCAGGGTTGGCCACGCTTCCCGCTGACCGTGGGCGCGGTGCCAGGCCGTGCGGACCTCGATGGCCGTGGGGGTGCGGTGGAAGACGCCGATCTCGGCGAGGTGTCTGGCGCCGTCCGGGGCGCGGCGCATGTGGAGGACCACCTGGACCGCCGCGGCCAGTTGGCTGTGCAGGGCGGTGCGGTCCAGCCCGCCCAGCGCCGCCAGTGCCTCCAGACGAGCGGGCACCTCGGTCGGCGAGTTGGCGTGGAGGGTGCCCGCACCACCGTCGTGGCCGGTGTTGAGGGTGGCGAGCAGGTCGCAGACCTCGGCTCCCCGCACCTCGCCGACGACGATGCGGTCGGGACGCATGCGAAGGGCTTGGCGGACCAGTTCGCGGACCGGGACCTCGCCCGCGCCCTCGATGTTGGCCGGTCGGGCCACCAGGCGGATGACCTGGGGGTGGTCCGGTTGGAGTTCGCCCGCGTCCTCCACGCACAGGACGCGCTCGGTGTGGGGGACGCAGCCCAGCAAGGCGGCGAGGAGGGTCGTCTTGCCCGAGCCGGTACCTCCGACGACCAGGAAGGCGAGCCTGGACGTGACGACGGCTCGGAGGAGGGTCGCGGTCTCGGTGTCGAAGGTGCCGCGGGCGCGGAGTTCGTCCAGGTCGTGGACGGCCGGGCGGAGGACTCGCAGGGACAGGCAGGTGCCCGCGGCGGCGATCGGCGGGAGGACGGCGTGCAGGCGGATCCGGCCCGACGGACCGGAACCCGGCAACCAGCCGTCCACGTAGGGCACCGCTTCGTCCAGACGACGACCCGCCGCCACGGCCAGGCGTTGCGCGAGCCTGCGGACCGCCGCCTCGTCCGGGAACGTGATCGCGGTGCGGCGCAGGCCCTGCGCGCCGTCGGCCCAGACGTCGGTGGGGCCGGTCACGAGCACGTCGGTGGTGTCGGGGTCGGCCAGGAGCGGGTCCAGGGGGCCCGCGCCGACGAACTCCTGGCGCAGCAACGTCAAGGCGGACAGGACTTCGGCGTCGCCCAGGACGCCGCCTGCTTCGTCGCGCACGGCTTCCGCTACCGCGGCCGGTGTCAGCTCGGCCCTGCTCACCGCCAGTCGGCGGCGGACTCGTTCGACCAGGTCTGCGCTCATGGGAGTTCCTCGGGTGGTTGGGGGCCGGTCGGGCGGGGCGGGCGCCCGACCGGCGGGATGGTCGACGGTCGCGGGAACGGTCGGGGACGAAGCCCGCGACATCGACCTGGACGGGGTGGCCGGTCGGCCTGGGTGCTGGATCGGAGGCGGTTGGTGGGCCCTCGTTGTCGGGGAGCGCCAAGCGCGCCGCTGGAGGTGGTCGGGGAGCGGTCGGGAGCGGCTGGTCAACGAGGTCGCGATCGAGGCGGACCGCGCGACGTGGCAACCGATTGCGAGAGCAGGCTGCTGGCGGTGGTCGAGTCACGGTCGACGCTCCGAGGCGAAGAGGAAGGCGAGTGCGGGCACGGCTGGCGGTACGACGCTGCGACCGACACGACGCAGGCGACGCACGTGACGCGATCACCGACGCGGGAGCCGATTGGCCGCTCAGCGACCACGAGCAGCTCAGTCGCCGCGGACTGAGGACCGCGGACAGGGATCTTCTGAGGTAGGGCCGTCAGCGCCACCGCTCGCCCCAAGGGCGAGCGGTGGGCGGAAAGCAGGCGGTGAAGAACCGAGAACAGGGGCGCCGGACGGAAGTCGGAGAGCAGGGAGCGGGAAGCGGGAAGCGGAGCCGGAAGCGGGAGCCGGAGCCGGAGCCGGAGCCGGAAGCGGAAGCCGGAGCCGGAGCCGGAAGCGGAAGCCGGAGCCGGAAGCGGAAGCCGGAAGCGGAAGCCGGAAGCGGAGCCGGAAGCGGAGCCGGAAGCGGAAGCCGGAAGCGGAGAGCGGAGAGCGGAGAGCGGAGAGCGGAGAGCGGAGAGCGGACGGTAGAGGTGGGGTGCCAGGTCCGAGAGGCGACCGCGTCGAGATCGCTGTCGTGGATCGAGAACGACTCGGCTGTTGTGACCGCCTGTCCAGATCGACACGACCGATCGCTGGTCCGACGCGCACGCCGACACCGGTCGGGGGCAAGGCACTCGTCGTCATCACCGGACGTGGCGGAACGCGGGCCTCCCCCGCCGAGTGGTCGCTGACGACGGTGGGGGCGAGCGCGGTTGCCCGCGCGATCACCAGAGCCGAGGCGGGCGGTCTCCCCGTCGGCGCGGCGAAGGCCCGGCGGTCGTGGGTCAGTCGGCGTGCAGGGCGTCCAGGACGGCCTTCGCCGCCTTGGCCAGCGGGCCTCTTCGGTTTTCCGGGAAGTGGCCCCTGTCCAGTGCGATGGCCAGGCCCGGTTCGGGGCGCATCGAGGTGAGGAGGGGGACGCCGACGGCTGTGGCTATGTCCTTGCCGCGCAAGCCCGTCGGGCCTGGGGCGCGGACCACCGCGGCCAGTTTCACGCCTCGTTCGGTGATGTGGTGGGCCACGCGCTTGGCGGCCGCGGTCGCGCGGACCTCGGCCGGGACCACGAGGACGGCCAGGTCTGCTCGGTCCAGGGCCGCGCAGGCCGCCTCGGTGAGTTGGCGCGGGAGGTCGCACACCACCGTCTCGCCCGCGCGGCGGCCCGCCTCGACGACCGCTGCCACGGCGTCCGGTTCCGGGCCGCGGCCGTCGCGGTCGCAGGACAGGACCGTCAAGCGACCTTGTTTCGCCGTGCGGCCGGGCAGGGCCGAGTGGAGTGCCGAGGCGGCCACCCGGCCACCGGTCAGGTGCAGTTCGGGCCAGCGCGGGCCCTCGGCGGATTCGGTGCCCAGCGTCAGGTCCAGGCCGCCGCCCAGCGGGTCGCAGTCGACGAGGAGGCCGTGGCCGCCCGAGGTGAGGACGGCCTGGCCCACGGCCGCGGCGAACACGGAGGCGCCCGCCCCGCCCCGGCCGCCCAGCAGGGCGACCACCCGACCCTCGGAGCTGGGTGGGCCTTCGGCGAGGTCGGCCAGCGTTCCCGCCAGCCACTGCTCGGCGGCGGGGAGTTCGACCACGCGTTCCAGGCCCAGCGCCACGGCTTCCGGCCACACGGCCTGCGACGGCGGCTGGTCGCAGACCAGGTACACGCCGGTGCGGCGCGGCAGGTCGAGCACCCCGCACTCGAACGCGCCCCACTCGTCCAGCAGCACGACGGGCGCGTCCTTCCAGCGCGTGCGCAGCGCTGCCGCGTCCGCCACGCGGTCCAGGTCGCAGCCCGCCGCCGCGGCCAGGCGGAGCAGGTCGTCCAGCAGTGGTTCGTCGCCCACGAGAGCCACGGGTCGGTTCGCGTCCACCCGGCTCACCTCCCAATCGACTCGGTGCAGGTCCGGGGTCAACGGTGGGCTGTCGTGGGAGGAGCGACAAGGAAGGAAGATCGACATGTGGACAAGCACCGGGGCTGTGGACAAGTCGCCGGACGATGACCGGCTTTGTCGGTGCGGTGGGTCAGACTGGGGGGTTGGGCGCCGAACACCGGGAAGAGGGCGGCCGATCCGACCCCGGACATGGGACGACCCCCGCCAGGGGGGAGGGACGGGGGTCGTCATGGTTCAGTCCCGGGGGGTCGGACTGAACCGGTCCGGCAGAACCGGACAGCACCACTGTATCCCCAGAACCTTGACTGGTGCTTGTCTTCCGCTGGAGGACGCGAGGAATTTCCGTCATCCGGCGCACACCGACTTCGTCAACAAGCGAAACGCCACCCCGGGACCGAACCCCTAAACTGAGCCCGTGACCGATCCCGGCAGCGGCGAAGCCCCCGCACAAGGCAACCGAGTCGCCGCGTTCTTCGACCTGGACAAGACGGTCATCGCCAAGTCGAGCACGCTGGCGTTCAGCAGGCCCTTCTTCCAGGAGGGCCTGATCAACCGGCGCGCGGTGCTCAAGAGCGCCTACGCGCAGTTCGTCTTCATGCTGGCCGGCGCGGACGCGGACCAGATGGACCGGATGCGCTCGCACATCACCGCGCTCTGCGAGGGCTGGGACGTCGAGCAGGTCAGGTCCATCGTCGAGGAGACGCTGCACGACATCGTGGACCCCTTGGTCTACAAGGAAGCCACCCAGTTGATCGCCGACCACACGGCGGAGGACCACGACGTCGTCGTGGTGTCGGCCTCGGGCGAGGAACTGGTGGCCCCGATCTCGGGCATGATCGGAGCGACGCACAGCGTCGGCACCCGCATGGTGGTCGCGGACGGCCGCTACTCGGGCGAGGTCGACTTCTACTGCGCGGGCGAGAACAAGGCCATCGCGATCAAGCAGCTCGCGCAGAAGCACGGCTACGACCTCGACGACTGCTTCGCGTACTCGGACTCGGTCACGGACCTGCCGCTGCTCGAAGCCGTCGGCCACCCGACCGCCGTCAACCCGGACCGGGCGCTGCGGAAGGTCGCCGCCCAACGGGGTTGGCCGGTGCTCACGTTCTCCGACCCGGTGTCGCTGCGCGCCCGGATCCCCACCCCGTCGGGCACGGCCGTCGCGGTCACCGCGATCGGGATCGGAGCGGCCGCCGCGGCGGGTGTCGCCTGGTACGGGATGCGCCGCAGGCGCCGCAGCTAGCCCGTGGGGTGCCGGTGGGTGACACCCTCCGCCCGGTCAGCGGTACCCGACGCGGGAATGTCCGCGAGCGCACCACTTTCGCTACTGAACGTCGCTTGAACGGTGCACCCTTCCGAGGCCTTGCTGTGACGGCGAACACGGTCTACAAATGGAGGTGCGGACCTCCGGTCGGCCAGGGACGAAGCAGAGGATAAGCGACGTCCACCCCGGCAGAGCTCCGTGCACGGACTTCGAGCACCCACGCGCAGCACGCCGCGGGAGGCTTGCCGTCAAGGGCCTGCGTACTGGGACGCTGGACGCCGAGGCCATGTTGATACGGCACGAGTTGCACGCTTGGTAACTCGAAAGCCCGTGCTGTTGGCGGGGGCCCCACACGAAAGTGCGGGGCCCCCGCCCTTTTCGTCGTCCGGCGGTTTTCCACGGGGCGCGGCAGAATCCCCAACCCGTTGACCGACCCGCAAGACGTGGGTAACTTGCGAACATGTCCGGACAACTGTGGAAAACACGCCTGGGGAGGCTCGTGTGGGCCGGGTCGGACGCTCGATAGCCACTGCCGTGCTGGTCACGGCAGGTATCTGCACGCCACTGACCGCTGCCGCCGAGCCTGATCCCGTGGCGCCGCAGAACATCACGTCGCTCGTGCGCGGGATGACGTTGGAGGAAAAGGTCGGTCAACTGTTCGTGACCTACCTGAATGGACAATCGCCCGACGAGGTGAATCCAGTCAACCGGAAGGACTTCGGTGTTGACACTCCGGCACAGGTGGTAGAGAAGTTTCACCCTGGCGGGGTCATCTACTTCAACAACTCCAGCCGCGACAACATCGACACCCCACAGCAGATCGCCGCGCTGTCGAACGGTCTCCAGCGCGCCGCGACGAGAAGTGGAAGCCGAATTCCTCTCGCAATCTCCACGGATCAGGAAATGGGGATCGTCACCCGAATAGGTGCACCCGCCACGCAGTTCCCCGGCAACATGGCGCTGGGCGCGGGCCGCTCGACGGCGGACGCCGAAAAGGCGGCCACGATCACCGCGAGCGAGCTGCGCGCGATGGGGATCAACCAGGACTTCGCGCCGGACGCGGACGTGAACTCGAACCCGGCGAACCCGGTGATCGGCGTCCGCTCGTACTCCAGCGACCCCGCGCTCGCGGCGGACATGACGGCCGCGCAGGTCCGCGGCTACCAGCAGCGCTTCCTGGCCAGGGGCGCGGTGTCGGCGACGGCGAAGCACTTCCCCGGCCACGGAGACACGTCCGAGGACAGCCACACGAGCCTGCCGGTGGTGGACCGGACGGTGGAGCAGTGGCGGGAGGTCGACGCGCCGCCGTTCCGCGCGGCCATCGCGGCGGGCATCGACTCGATCATGACCGCGCACATCCAGACGCCGCGGATCGACCCCTCCGGTGAACCGGCGACGCTGTCCAAGCCCGTCGTCACCGGTCTGCTGCGCGAGGAGCTGCGCTACGACGGCGTCGTCATCACCGACTCGCTCGGCATGGCGGGCGTGCGGCAGCTGCACTCCGACGCGGAGATCCCGGTGCTCGCGCTCAAGGCGGGCGTCGACCAGCTGCTGATGCCGGTGAACCTCGAACTGGCCGTCACCAGCGTCCTGGACGCCGTTCGCGGCGGCGAGATCAGCGAGCGCCGCATCGACCAGAGCGTCCTGCGGGTGCTGCGGATGAAGTTCCTCCGGGGCATGCTCACCAGCCCCCTCGTCGACGTGGACGCGGTGCCGCGCACGGTCGGCTCCCCCGCGAACCTGGAGTCCGCCCAGCAGATCACCGACCGCACGACCACCGTCGTCCGCAACGACGGCGGCGTGCTGCCGCTGCGCGCGAAACCGGCGTCCGCACTGGTCACGGGCTGGGGTGATGCGTCGACGCGGGCGTTGGCCGAACGGATGACCGCGCGCGGCACGGCGACGACGCGGCTCACGACCGGCAGCACCCCCACCGAGGCGCAGATCGCGGCGGCGGAGCAGGAGGCCTCACGGGCCGAGGTCGTCTTCCTGCTGACGAACGCCCTGAGCAAGCAGCCCGCGCAGCAGGCGCTGCTGGCCAGGCTCCTGGCGACCGGGAAACCGGTGGTCGCGGTGGCCGTGCAGAACCCGTACGACGTCGGCCACGACGCCCCGACCTGGCTGGCCACCTACTCCTACGGCGCGGGGTCGATGGAGTCGCTGGCCAGGGTCGTCCACGGCGAGGCCGCTCCCGCGGGGAAGCTGCCGGTCGCGGTGCCGGGTCCGACGGCCTACCCCTTCGGCCACGGGATCACGTGGTGAGGCGCAGGCAGCTCCTCCAGGCGGGTGCGCTGGCCGTGCCCGCCCTGACGCTGGCGAGCGCTCCCGCCGCGGCGGGCGGCGCCGAGGTCGTCACGGGCGCGGAACTGCTGGCGCGCGACGGCTGGCGGCGCCTGGCGGGCAGGCGCGTCGGCGTCCTCACCAACCCGACGGGCGTCCTGGTCGACCAGACCCACGTCGTCGACTCCATGGTGGCCGCCGGGCAGGGGCCGACGGCCGTCTTCGGTCCCGAGCACGGCTTCCGCGGCACGGCCCAGGCGGGCGGTTCCGAGGGCGACTACGCCGACCCGCGCACCGGGATCCCGGTCTACGACACCTACGGCAAGGACGCCGCGCAGGTCGCGGCGCTCTTCCGCAAGGCAGGCGTGGACACGGTCGTCTTCGACATCGCGGACGTGGGCGCGCGCTTCTACACCTACATCTGGTCGCTCTACACGGCGATGCGCGCCGCCGCGGCGACCGGTGCGGCGTTCCTCGTGCTGGACCGCCCGAACCCCGTCGGCGGCACGGCGAGGGGCCCGCAGCTCGACCCGGCGTTCGCCACCGGGGTCGGCCGCAAGCCGATCGTCCAGCAGCACGGCATGACGGTCGGTGAGCTGGCCGGGCTGTTCGACGGCGAGTTCCTCCCGTCCGACGGCGGCAGGCTGACCAGCCTCGACGTGGTCTGGGTGAAGGGCTGGCGGCGGGCGGACCTCACGACCGGGCTGCCGTGGGTGCCGCCGAGCCCGAACATGCCGACGCAGGACACCGCGCTGGTCTACCCCGGCACGTGCCTGTTCGAGGGCACGGTGTTCTCCGAGGGCCGCGGCACGACCAGGCCGTTCGAGACCGTGGGAGCGCCGGACGTCGACTGGCGGTGGGCCGAGGCGCTCAACGGCCTGCGCCTGCCCGGTGTGCGGTTCCGCGAGACGTACTTCTCCCCCACGTTCGGCAAGTTCGTCGGCAAGGCCTGCGGCGGGGTGGCCCTGCACCTCACCGACCCGTCCGGCTTCGACGCGATCCGCTCGGCCGTCGCGATGATCGTCACCGCCCGGTCGCTCTACCCCGCGCTGTTCGCGTGGCGGCCGGACAACTTCATCGACAACCTCAGCGGCTCCGACCGCCTGCGGCGCATGGTCGACGCGGGCGCGGGCGTCGACGAGGTCGTCGGGGCCTGGGAGTCCGAGCTGTCCGCGTTCCGCCGCACCAGACGTCCGTACCTCCACTACCGGTGAGGACCTCGATGCGCCTGCTCGCCCTGCTCCTGGTGACCCTGGTGGCCATGACCGTCAGCCCCGTCCACGCCGACCCGTCGACCGGCCGCTTCGACCGCCCGCACACGGGTTTCTCGCCCCCGTGGACCACGCTGCACCCCGGTGAGCTGGAGCAGGGGCCGATCGACGCCGCGCTGGCGCAGGTCACCCGCTACACCGAGGCCGACGCGACCGGGCACCCGCTGTTCTCCGGCGCGGTCACGCTGATGGTCCACGACGGCGAGGTCGTCGCCCACGAGCCGACCGGCTGGGCGGTGCGGTACGCCGACCAGACCACCGAGCTGCCGGTGGAGAGGAGGGTGCCGATGGCCGACGACACGATCTTCGACCTCGCGTCCATCTCGAAGCTGTTCACGTCGATCGCGGTCATGCAGCAGGTGGACCGGGGTCGCGTGCGCGTCGACCAGCCGGTGTCGCGCTACCTCCCCGAGTTCGGCGTGAACGGCAAGGCCGACATCACCGTCGAGCAGCTCCTCACCCACACCTCGGGCCTGGAGCCGTACCTGCCGCTGTGGCAGAGGTGGCCGGACGTGCCGTCGCGGATCAAGGCCGTCATGGACGTGGCGCCGAAGAACCCGCCCGGCTCGACCTACACGTACTCCGACCTCAACCTGATCACGCTGGGCGTGCTGGTGGAGCGGGTCAGCGGCCAGCCGCTGGACCGGTTGGTGGGCAACGGGATCGCCCGCCCGCTCGGCCTCGTCGACACCGGCTACAACCCCCCGGCGAGCAAGCTCGACCGGATCGCGGCGACGGAGTACCAGCCGAACACCAGCCGGGGCGTGGTCCGCGGCACGGTCCACGACGAGAACGCCTGGTCGCTGGGCGGGGTCGCCGGGCACGCGGGCGTGTTCTCCACCGCGCGCGACCTCGCCGTGCTCGGCCAGGCGATCCTCAACGGCGGCACCTACGCGGGCCACCGGATCCTCCGGCCGAAGACCGTGGAGCGGATGCTCACCGACCACAACACCGAGTTCCCCGGCAACGCGCACGGCCTCGGCTTCGAGCTGGACCAGCGCTGGTACATGGGCGCGCTCAGCTCACCGCGCACCGCCGGGCACACCGGGTTCACCGGCACGACGCTCGTCATCGACCCGATGTCGCGCTCGATCGCCGTGCTGCTGACCAACCGCGTGCACCCGTCCCGCGACTGGGGTTCCATCAACCCCGCCCGCCGTGCCGTCGCGGACGGCCTGGCGGGCGCGCTCGCCGTGCGCCCCCAGCGCGGACCGGACGCGTGGACGCCCACCGCGACCGGCGCGACGCTCACCACGGGTGACCTCCCCGGCGCGCGGCGGGTGTCGTTCGACGCGTTCGTCGACCTCGACGTCGGCGACAGCGTCGTGCTCCAAGCGGGCGACGGGACGACGTGGCGGGACCTGCGGACGCTCACCGGAACGGGCACGAGGACGTGGAAACGGGTCGATGTGGTCGCGGAGGCGTCCCGGTTCCGCTGGCTCTACACGCGCGGCACGGGCTACGGCGGCAGAGGCCTTTACCTGGACGGGATCCGCGTCTCGAACGACCGCGGGACGCTGCTCGACGGGGAGCGGAACCCGGAGGCCCTGACGGCCGCGGGCTGGCGACCGGCGAACCGGTGAACACCCTGCGTCGACCTGTGTGGACGGTCCGTGAGGAGCTGACGCCCATCCGGGTGAGAAGTGCTCGCAATCCTGCCCGAGTTACTCCTCCCGTCCGTTGACCAGGGAAGTAACGGTTAGTAAGTTTCCCACGTGTCCAGCCACAACCCCGATTACGTCGACGCCAGCCCACTGGTCAAGATCCGCTCCCTGCTGCCGGGCCTCGCCCGCGCCGAGCAGCGGGTCGCCAAGGTCGTCCTGGAGAACCCCGCCACGGTCGCGCACCGCAGCATCACCGAGGTCGCCGAGGCCGCGGGCACCAGCGAGACGACGGTGACCCGCTTCTGCAAGGCCATCGGCGTCGGGGGCTACCCCGAGCTGCGCATCGCGCTCGCGGCCGACACCGCGCGCACCGCGGCCCGCGTCGACCGCGACCTCGGCGGTGACATCGCGCTCACCGACGACCTGCGCCAGGTGGTCGGCAAGGTCGCGTTCGCCGACGCGCGAGCGGTCGAGGAGACCGCCGAGCAGCTCGACGTCGAGACCCTGCAACGGGTCGTGGAGGCCGTCGCGGGCGCCGGGCGGGTGGACGTCTACGGGTTCGGCGCGAGCGCGTTCGTCGCGTTCGACCTCCAGCAGAAGCTGCACCGGATCGGCCGGGTGTGCTTCGCGTGGAACGACACGCACATCGCGCTGACCAGCGCTGCGGTGCTCACCAGCGCCGACGTCGCGGTCGGGATCTCGCACACCGGTTCGACGTCGGAGACCGTGGAGGCCCTGCGGGTCGCCAAGGAGCACGGCGCGACGACGGTGGCGCTGACGAACTTCCCCCGGTCGCCGATCAGCGAGGTCTCCGACCACGTGCTGACCACGGCCGCGCGCGAGACCACGTTCCGCTCGGGCGCGATGTCCAGCCGGATCGCCCAGTTGACGGTGGTCGACTGCCTGTTCATCGGGGTGGCGCAGCAGCACGTCGACAGCGCGAAGACCGCGCTGGAGGCGACGTACGACGCGGTGTCCGGCCACCGGCTGGGAGCGCGGCCCGACGGCAGGCGACGACGGGAGAACGGTAAATGACCTCGCCCGGCAACGGTGTGGCGGTGCGCGTGGATTCCCCGACCGAGATGCGGAACCCGCGCACCCTCGACATCGACGGCATGTCCACCGTGGACGTGCTGCGGGCGATCAACGCGGAGGACAGGACGGTGCCGGACGCGGTGGCGGCGGTGCTGCCGCAGCTGGCGCTCGCCACCGACCTCGCCGTCGGCGCGCTGCGCGCGGGCGGGCGGGTGCACTACGTCGGCGCGGGCACGTCGGGCAGGCTCGCCACGCTCGACGCGGCCGAGCTGCCGCCCACGTTCAACACCCCGCCGGACTGGTTCATGGCGCACCACGCCGGTGGTCCGGAGGCGCTGGTGCGGGCGATGGAGAACGTCGAGGACGGCAGCGGCGCGGCGGAGATCCGCCGTCACGCGTCGGCGGGCGACCTCGTCGTGGGCATCACGGCGTCCGGCCGCACGCCGTACGTCGTGGGCGCGCTGCGCGAGGCCCGCGCGCTGGGCGCGCACACCGTGCTGGTGTCGAACAACCCGGTCGCGCCCCCGCCGTGCGAGGTCGACGTGCTGATCGCGCTCGACACCGGTCCCGAGGCCATCGCGGGGTCGACCCGGATGAAGGCGGGGTCGTCGCAGAAGCTGGTGCTGACGTCGTTCTCCACCGCGGTGATGGTGCGGCTGGGCCGCACCTACTCGAACCTGATGGTCAGCATGCGGGCCACGAACGCGAAGCTGCGCGGCCGGACCGTGCGGATCCTGCACGAGGCGACCGGGCTGGGCGAGCAGGAGTGCACGGAGGCGCTGGCCGACGCGGGCGGCGACCTGAAGGTGGCGCTGGTGCACCTGCTGTCCGGCGCGACGATCGCGCGGGCCGCCGAGGCGCTGGTCGGCTCCGACGGGCACGTGCGCCAGGCGATGGTGTCACTGGGCACCGGGTAGGACCTTGTTCGGCAGGACGGGCCGCCACGGGATCGGCGTCGACAGGACCATCGCGCTGGACGTCTCACCGTGGCCGCCGAGCCGCACGAGCAGCCGTTCCAGCTCCTGCACCGAGGTCGTCACGACCTTCACGACCGAGCAGATGTCGCCGGTCAGCCGCACGACCTCGACCACCTCCGGGCAGTCGTCGAGCAGTTCCGGGTGCACGGTGATGCACCTCGGGCCGTAGCACTTCATCCGCACCAGGGCGACGACCGAGCGACCGACGGCCGTCGGGTCGACCGCGGCCCGGTAGCCGGTGATCACGCCCGCGTTCTCCAGCCGCCGCACCCGCTGCGCGACCGTCGGCGGCGAGACGTGCACCCGCCTGGCCAGCTCGTTGTACGACAGCCGGGCGTCCTCCTGGAGGGCTTCCAGCAGGGCCCAGTCCACGGAGTCCAGGTCGGTGCTCATGAACGCAAAGCTATCCGCCGAAACGGCTTTCAGCCATGAGAACTCCGTGGCCCGATGGTCGTCGACGTGCATTCAGAAATGCCACTCGACCACGCATGATGACGACATGAGCACCTGCCCGGTCATCCACAGCGGCGAAGAGGCCCCCAAGCTCGACTTCGGCGGCACCACGCCGTACGAGGACTACGTCCACGCCTCGGTCCTGCACACGCTTCAGGAGCAGGCCTCCGACGACCCGCGCGAGATGTCGTTCCTGGTCATCACCCAGATCATGGAGCTCTACTTCGGCCTCCTGTGCTTCGAGTGGCGCCAGGCGCAGCGGGAGCTGCGGGTCGACGACCTGCGCGCCGCCGTGCGCACGCTGCGCCGCAGCGACCTGCACCTCCAGGGCCTCAACGCCGCGTGGCGGCCGATCGCTCGGATGACGCCGGGCGAGTTCAACTCGTTCCGCGACGCGCTCGGCGAGGGCTCCGGCTTCCAGTCCGGCGTGTACCGCGAGATGGAGTTCCTGCTCGGCGAGAAGTCCCGGTCGATGCTGGTCCCGCACCGCGCCGTGCCGAAGCTGCACGACGCCCTGGAGGAGCGGCTGCACGCGCCGAGCCTGTACGACGACGTGCTCGCCGCGCTGCACCGCCGGGGTCTGGGCGTGCCCCTCGACGTGCTGGAGCGGGACCTGAGCAGGGCCTACGAGCCCAACGCCGACGTGGAGGCGGTGTGGGCGGAGGTCTACCGCGGCGACGACCGCGACCTGCTGGAGCTCGGCGAGGCGCTGACCGACATCGCCGAGGAGTTCGCGCGCTGGCGCTACGACCACCTGCTGGCCACCCGCCGCTCGATGGGTGCCAAGGTGGGCACGGGTGGCTCGGCGGGCGTGGCCTGGCTGGAGAAGCGCACCCAGCGCTCGGTGTTCCCCGAGCTGTGGACCGCGAGGAGCTTCGTGTGACCGACCTCGACGCCGTCGACCCGCTGGCGCCGCTGCGCGACCTGTTCGACCTGGACGACGACGTCGTCTACCTGGACGGCAACTCGCTGGGCGCACCGCCGCGCGCGGTCGCGGAGCGGGTGCAGGAGGTCGTGCGGCAGCAGTGGGGCCGCAGGCTGATCCGGAGCTGGTCCGAGGGCTGGTGGGAGGCTCCGCAGCGGGTCGGCGACAGGATCGGCGCGCTGGTCGGCGCCGCGCCGGGCCAGGTCGTCGTGGGCGACTCGACCAGCGTGAACATCTTCAAGGCGCTGATGGCCGCGGTGAGGGGCACCGACCGCGGCGAGGTCGTGGTGGACGCGGGCACGTTCCCGACCGACGGGTACATCGCCCGGTCGGTGGCGGAGCTGACCGGCCTCGACCTGCGGCCCGCGGCGCCGGACGCGCTGGAGCCGACCGGGCGGACGGCCGTGGTGCTGCTCAACCACGTCGACTACCGGACCGGCCGGATGCTGGACATGGCCGCCGTGACCGAGCAGGTGCACGCCGTCGGCGCGAAGGTCGTCTGGGACCTCTGCCACAGCGCGGGCGTGCTGCCGATCGAGCTGGACGCGCTGGGCGTGGACCTCGCCGTCGGGTGCACGTACAAGTTCCTCAACGGCGGGCCGGGCGCGCCCGCGTTCCTCTACGTGCCGACGGCCGCGCAGGCCGAGTTCGAGCAGCCGCTGACCGGGTGGACCGGGCACCGCGCGCCGTTCGCGATGGAGGACGCCTTCACACCCGACCCCGGCATCGCACGGGGTCGCGTCGGCACGCCGGACATCCTGTCGATGCTGGCCCTGGACGCCGCCCTGGACGTGTGGGACGGGGTGTCGCTGGCCGACGTGCGGTCCAAGGGGCTGAAGCTGACGGCGTACTTCCGGTCGCTCGTGGAGGACCTGCCGGGCGTGGAGGTGATCACGCCCGCCGACGAGTGGCGGGGGCACCAGGTCTCGCTGCGGCACCCCGACGCGGCGGCGTTGATGGAGAAGCTGATCGCGCGGAACGTCATCGGCGACCACCGGCCCCCTGACGTGCTGCGATTCGGGTTCGCGCCGCTGTACACCCGGTACTCCGACGCCCGGAGGGCCGCCGAGGCCCTGGCCGAGGTCCTCTAGATCACGCTCGGGTCCGGGTGTCGGTTGTCCTCCTGTGGCACATCTCGCGACCGGGCCACCGACGTCCGGACCGAGGCGTGTTCACGGGTATGACCACTTCCAAGCTGGCCTCAGTCCTCGTCGGCGCCGTGGCGCTCGCCCTCGGCTCGGCGGGCGTCGCGGACGCCTCCATCCCCACCCCTCAGTGCACCGCGTCCACCCTCTTCTCCGAGGTGGCGACGTTCACGTCGCCGAACCCCGGCGACCAGCTGTTCGGCATCATCTTCGAGGCGAAACCCGGTACGGCGTGCACGATGAGCGGAACGCTCGGCGACCTGGTCTTCGTGGACCGGTCCAACATGCCGCTGCCCGTCCCCGTCGTCTCCCCCGACCCGGCGAACGCCAAGCCCGCCGTGCTGGTGCCCGGCAACCCGAAGGTGGTGTACCTCGCCTCCAAGAAGGGGACCGGTGAGGGCTACACGCCCGCGGCCGCGTCCTTCACCCTGCCGTCGACCGCCGCGACCGACCGGACCGTGATGGTGAAGTGGCCGAAGGCCGCCCTGACCGGCCCGGCGCGCCTCGGGTACGTGGGCGACTTCGTCAGCTGATCACGTGGAGGCGGCGTCCGCGATGCTCGACGCCTCGCGGGCGCCCGCCTCCAGGGCTGAGCAGCAGAACAGGATCCACCGGGCGACGCCCTCGGGCTCACCGGTGGTGAACCCGACCAGCGCGGCGTCGTACTCGTTCTGCCGCCGCAGGCAGTGGACCTCGGGGACGCCGAGGCCCTTCGGGTCCAGGCCGGTGGCGATCGACGTGAGCCGCGCGGCGGCCCGCGCCACGACGCCGTTGGCGCTCTCGAACGGCGAGAGCGCCAGCAGTTCGCCGTGGACGATCGACACCAGGAGTGGACCCGGTGCCTTCGTGCCGCCGGTCAGCAGGCCCGCGAGCAGGTCGAGCCGGTCGGCGACGCCGGGGTCGAGCCGGGGCCTGCCCAGCTCGCCGTCGAAGTCGGCGGCGGCCAGCAGGTGCAGCCGGGCCAGCGCCTGCGACGGAGCGCGCTCCCACGTGGGCAGCAGCGTGCCGAGCGCCTCGGCGACCCGCAGCGACCCGGCCAGCACGGGGTCGGTCACCGAGCCGTCCTCCGGGATCGCGGTCGGGCCGCCGTCCAGGGCGGCGGACGCGCGGGCGGCGCGCACGGACGCCTCGGCGGCCGTCGTCGCCCAGCCGCGCAGGTTCACCCGGTGGCGGTGCACCTGGAAGACGGCGTTCTTGGCGTTGGCGACGGCGTCGGCCACGCCGGGCAGGTCCAGCAGCGGAGCCAGCGGATCGGTCACGGCCCGGACATTACCCGCCGGTAAAGTGGATATCCGGCATTGCCCTGAAGTGGGCCCGCAAGAGTAGCCACTTCCGCCATGGCGCCAGGCCGTGAGCGCAGACCGGTTCGACCGACCCGTGACCGCGCGCGACCGGACGGCACGCTGCGCGACACCGCGGCGCACTCCGCGACCGCACCGGAGTGGCCCGCCGTGCGCGAAGGGCTGACCAGCCGAAACTGGTCCGATCAGGGGTGAGGTGCGTCACGCCGGGGCCGTTCGTCGCAACGGACGGGTCGTTCAGCCGAAGAACGGTGGCACTGGCGCGCGAGCGGAGTTACACAGTTACCCAGGTGTTTCGACTGGACGCAGAATTGGTCTGAACCTTTTCGCGTGCCGAGCCTGTCGATCCGGGTCGTCCGGCACTACGGTCAGCACTGCCGCTCAGCACGTAGGTCAGGAATGTAGGAGGTCTCGCACCATGACCCAGCCGTCGGGCCAGGGCCCAGCCCTGGACAACCTGCACACGGAGAGCCGGACGTTCCCGCCCAGCGCGGAGTTCGCCGCGCAGGCGAACGCGACATCCGCGCTGTACGACGCTGCGAGTGCCGACCGCGAGGCGTTCTGGGCGGAGCAGGCGGACCGCCTGGAGTGGGACACCAGGTGGGACCAGGTCCTCGACTGGTCGGAAGCGCCGTTCGCGAAGTGGTTCGTCGGCGGCAAGCTCAACGTCGCCTACAACTGCGTGGACCGGCACGTCGAGTCCGGCCACGGCGACCAGGTCGCGATCCACTGGGTCGGCGAGCCCGGCGACAAGCGCACGATCACCTACAACGACCTCAAGCGCGAGGTCTCCAAGGCCGCGAACGCGCTGGTCTCGCTCGGCCTGGAGACCGGTGACCGGGTCGCGGTCTACATGCCGATGGTGCCCGAGGCGATCTTCTCGATCCTCGCCGTCGCCCGGCTCGGCGCGACGCACAGCGTCGTCTTCGCGGGCTTCTCCGCCGAGGCGCTGCGCACCCGCATCGACGACGCCCAGGCCAAGATCGTGATCACCACGGACGGCCAGTACCGGCGCGGCAAGCCCGTGTCGCTCAAGGCCGCCGTGGACGAGGCCGTCGCGCAGACCCCCAGCGTCACCAACGTGCTCGTCGTGAAGCGCACCGAGTCCGAAGTGGACTGGGTGGAGGGCCGCGACGTGTGGTGGCACGACGTCGTGGACGCCCAGTCCGAGGAGCACGTGCCCGAGGCGTTCGACAGCGAGCACCCGCTGTTCATCCTCTACACCTCCGGCACGACCGGGAAGCCGAAGGGCATCCTGCACACGACCGGCGGGTACCTGACGCAGGCCGCGTACACGCACCACAACGTGTTCGACCTCAAGCCGGACACCGACGTGTACTGGTGCACCGCCGACATCGGCTGGGTCACCGGCCACAGCTACATCGTCTACGGGCCGCTGGCGAACCGCGTCACCCAGGTCGTCTACGAGGGCACGCCGAACACCCCGCACGAGGGTCGGCACTGGGAGATCGTGCAGGAGTACGGCGTCTCGATCTACTACACGGCGCCGACGCTGATCCGCACGTTCATGAAGTGGGGCGACGACATCCCCGCGAAGTACGACCTGTCCTCGCTGCGCGTCCTCGGCAGCGTCGGCGAGCCGATCAACCCCGAGGCGTGGATCTGGTACCGCGAGCACATCGGCGCGGGCAAGGCGCCGATCGTGGACACGTGGTGGCAGACCGAGACCGGCGCGATCATGATCTCGCCGCTGCCCGGCGTCATCTCGACCAAGCCCGGTTCGGCGCAGCGCCCGCTGCCCGGCATCGGCGCGAAGGTGGTCGACGAGCAGGGCGTCGAGGTGGAGCACGGCGGCGGTGGCTACCTGGTGCTCGACCAGCCGTGGCCCGCGATGCTGCGCGGCATCTGGGGCGACGAGGAGCGCTTCCGCGACACGTACTGGTCGCGGTTCGCCGAGCAGGGCTTCTACTTCGCCGGTGACGGCGCGAAGTACGACGCCGACGGCGACATCTGGCTGCTCGGCCGGGTGGACGACGTGATGAACGTGTCCGGCCACCGCATCTCCACCACCGAGGTCGAGTCCGCGCTGGTCTCGCACCCGACCGTGGCCGAGGCGGCGGTCGTCGGCGCGTCCGACCCGACCACCGGCCAGGGCATCGTGGCGTTCGTGATCCTGCGCGGTGGCGTGGCCGACAGCGCGTCCGGCGCGGAGGCGATCAAGGCGCTGCGCGAGCACGTGGCCAAGGAGATCGGGCCGATCGCGAAGCCGCGGCAGATCATGGTCGTGCCGGAGCTGCCGAAGACCCGCTCGGGCAAGATCATGCGCAGGCTGTTGAAGGACGTGGCGGAGAACCGGCAGGTCGGGGACGTGACGACGCTGGCCGACTCGTCCGTGATGGACCTGATCTCCAGCGGGTTGAAGACCACGACCGAGGACTGATAGCCCGGTCACGAAAGGGCTCGCCGATCCGTCGGCGGGCCCTTCCGGTCGTTAGAGTGGGTTCCGGTGAGCCGGGAAGTCTGGTCGGCAGCAACATCGTGCTGTCCCCGAGACCCCGGAGCTGACCTGGTGAAGTCCCGCCCCCCAGCCATCGTCACCGATTTCGCCCGCTACCTGCGCACCGAGACCGTCGGCGGCCTGGTCCTGCTGGGCGCCACCGCCATCGCGCTGATCTGGGCCAACTCACCGCTGGCCGACCTGTACACGGGGCTGCGCGACCTGCGGGTCGGTCCGGCGTCGCTGCACCTGGACCTGAGCGTCGGCGACTGGGCCAAGGACGGTCTGCTCGCGGTGTTCTTCTTCGTCGCGGGCCTCGAACTCAAGCGCGAACTGGTCGTCGGCGAGCTGTCGAAGGTCAAGGCGGCGATCCTGCCGGTGATCGCCGCGGCAGGCGGCATGGTCGTCCCGGCTCTGGTCGCGGTGGGCGTGGCCTGGGGTGAGCCCGGCGTCGAACGGGCGTGGGCCATCCCCGTGGCGACCGACATCGCGTTCGCGCTCGGCGTCCTCGCGATCACCGCGTCCGGCCTGCCCAGCAGCCTGCGGGTGTTCCTGCTCAGCCTCGCCGTGGTCGACGACCTCGGCGCCATCCTGGTGATCGCGGTCCTGTTCACCTCGACGTTCAACGCGCTCGCGGCGCTCGGGGCCGTGGCGCTGATGGCGCTCTACGCCTACCTCCAGCACCGGCGGGTCCGCACCGCGTGGCTGTACGTGCCGATCGCGCTGGCCACGTGGGCGCTGGTGCACGCGGCGGGCGTGCACGCCACCATCGCGGGCGTCGCGCTCGGCCTGCTGACGCGCGTCCGCAAGGACCCGCGCGAGAGGCACTCCCCGGCCGTCCGCCTCGAACACCGGCTCCAGCCGTACTCCGCCGGGTTCGCGGTCCCGGTGTTCGCGCTGTTCGCCGCCGGGGTCCCCGTCGGCGCCGACGCGCTCGGCGCGCTGTTCTCGGACCGGATCGCGCTCGGCGTCATGGCCGGGCTGGTGGTCGGCAAGGTCGTGGGGATCGTCGGCGCGGCGGCGCTCGCGGTGCGGTTCGGCGCCGCGGTGTGGCCGAGCGGAGCGGGGCCGCGCGACATCGTCGCCGTCGGGATGCTGGGCGGCGTCGGGTTCACCGTCAGCCTCCTGATCTCCGACCTCGCGCTGGACGGAGCCGCCGCTGAACAGGCGAAGGCCGCCGTCCTGCTGGCGTCGTTGGCGGCCTCGCTGCTCGCCGCCGTCCTGCTCGTTCGGCGCAGTCGCGCGCACCGGCGCGACGACGAAGCGACCTGATCCGCCAGCCGAACGGCTGCCCGTCCGCGTGCATGGCACGATGACCGGGTGACCAGCGCGAGGGAGAACACCAACGGCGGCCGTGGAAGCGACGGTCTGCCGCCCGTCCCGTCGATCCCGCTGACGGCGGAGAACGCGGCCAGGATCGCGGAGGAGACGTCGCTCGGCGGGCTCGTCCGCGATGCCACCGGCCACCTGTCGACGCTGGTCAGGGCCGAGGTCGAACTGGCGAAGTCCGAGGTCGTCAAGGAGGTCAAGAAGGGCCTCACCGGCAGCGTGTACTTCATCGTCGCGCTCACGGTGCTGCTGTTCAGCCTCTTCTTCCTGTTCCTGACCATCGGCTACGCGCTCTACGACGTCTTCGGCTGGCCGCTGTCGCTGTCGTTCCTGACGGTCTTCGCGGCGATGCTGCTCGTCACCGGGCTGTTCGTGCTGCTGGGCGTCCGCAAGCTCAAGAAGCTGCGGAAACCCGAGCGCACGATCGAATCGGCCAAGGACATCGTCGACACGTTGCGACACCGCGGCGAAGCCCGCTAGGCGCGCGCGGTGCGCCTGCCACCTGATCCGTCCACGGTGCGGATCAGCGGCCCGTGGACCCACCGCGACGTCTCGGCCAACGGGATCCGGCTGCACGTCGCGGAGATGGGCGACGGCCCGCTGGTCCTGCTGCTGCACGGGTTCCCGGAGTTCTGGTGGTCGTGGCGGCACCAGCTGACGTCGTTGGCCGAGGCGGGCTACCGCGCGGTCGCGGTCGACCTGCGCGGCTACGGAGACTCGGACAAACCCCCGCGCGGCTACGACGGCTGGACGCTCGCCGGTGACGTCGCGGGCCTGGTCAAGGCTCTCGGTGAACGCCGGGCCCACCTCGTCGGCCACGCGTGGGGCGGGCTGCTCGCGTGGACGGTCGGCGCGATGCACCCCCGGCTCGTGCGCTCGGTGACCGCGATCTCCGCCCCGCACCCGCTCGCGCTGCGCCGGGCCATCCGCAAGAACCCGCGCGGCCAGGGACGGGCCAGCGGCCACGTGTTCCGGTTCCAGGCGCCGGTCTACCCCGAGCGCTGGCTGACCGGCGACGGCGCCGCCAACGTCGGCGGGCTCCTGCGGACGTGGTCCGGTCCGAAGTGGACGGTCGCGCCCGAGTTCGACGAGGTCGTCCGCCGCAACCGCGAGGCCATGCTCGTGCCGGGCGTCGCCCACAGCGCGCTGGAGTACTACCGCTGGGCGCTGCGCTCGCAGGTCCGCAGCGACGGCAGGCGGTTCATCGAGACCATCGACCGCAGGCTCGCCGTGCCGGTGCTGCAACTGCACGGCGCGGTGGACCCGGTCATGCTCGAACCCACCGCCCGCCACTCGTCCTACTGGCTCGGCCCGAACTCCAAGTTCCGCTGCTTACCGGAGATAGGCCACTTCCCCCACCAGGAAGCCCCGCACACGACCAGCAGGGTGCTGGCGGAGTTCCTCGGCGGCACCTGATGGTCGCTGCTCCGCGGACTCCGGCGCGGCCCCGCGCTAACTGGCGCAGCTCTGGGTCGACTCCTTCCTGACCAGCTGCGACGCCTTCTCCACCTCGGCCTGGACCTCCTGCGCGGTCAGCACGAACCCGGTTTCCTGGTCGTCGACGGCCGCGCCGAACACCACGCCCATCACCCGGCCCTGCGGGTCCACCAGCGGACCGCCGGAGTTGCCGCTGCGGACCTTCGCCCGCACGGTGTAGACGTCGCGGGTCACGGTCTGCGCGTCGTAGATGTCCGGTCCGCGCAGCATCGGGATGCGCTCCCGCACCCGTGCCTCCGACGCCGTGTACGGACCGTCCAGCGGGTAGCCCAGCACGATGCCGTCCGTGCCCTGGGGGATCTCCTCGCTGACGAACTGGAGCGGCGTGGCCTCCAGGTCCGGGACGGCGAGGATCGCCACGTCGGTCTGCGCGTCGTAGAGGACCACGGTGGCGTCGAACTGGCCGCGGCCGACCTCGACGGTCACCTCGCTGGTGCCCGCGACGACGTGCGCGTTCGTCATGACCCGCTCGGGCGCGACGACGAACCCGGTGCCCTCCAGCGCCCGCGAGCACGACGGGGCCCGGCCGCGGACCTTGAGCACGCTGGGCCGGAGCTTCTGCACGATCGGGTTCGCCGCCAGCTCCGGGTTCGGGGGGCCGACGTCCTTGAGCGGGGTGCGGTTGAACGGGTCCATCGCGGCCGGGAAGCCGGACACGTCGAACAGCTTCTGAAGGTCGTCCGACAGCTGGCGGGCGGCCTGCGGCATCGCGTCGTCGACCGTCTTGAGCAGCACGGACTGGTTGAGCGCCTTGGCCAGCGACGGCAGGCCCGCCACCGAGGTCAGCGGCAGGGCGATCATCCACGCCACGACGAACACCACGAGGCCCTGGACGACCGCGCCGAGCACGTTGTCCAGGCCCCGCAGCGGCGTCGCGTTGACGTGCGGCTTCACCATCCGGCCGATGTAGACGCCCAGGGTCTCGCCCAGCGCGACCAGCAGGATCACGATGCCGACCGCGAAGACCACCTTGGTCACGACGTTGTCGAACTGCGAGACCACGAGGGGCGCGAGCTGGGTGCCCAGCACGAGACCGACCAGGACACCGATGAACGCGGGCAGGGCGATGACCATGCCCTGCCGGGCGCCGGACACCGCCGCGAACACGGCGAGCGCCAGCACCAGCAGGTCGACCCAATTCACGCCCACAACCTCCGACGAGCTTCTACGTAGCGCGCAGCGCTAGATCAAGGTCCCGCACGTCGGTCCCGTCCCACGGGCGTTCCCAGCCGCCCAGTGAGATGAGGCCGTTGAGCAGTCCCGCGGTGAACCCCCACACCAACATGCCAGGTGCGGAGAACGCGGGGCCGACGTAGCCCGACGGGTGGCCCACGAGGAACCGGTTGGCCGGGTCCGCGAGGTGGGCGATCGGCACCCGTGCCACCGCCGCGGTCTCAGCAGGGTCTACGGGCTCCACCGGACACGGTTCACGCCAATGTGCGAGCACGGGGCTCACGAGGAAGCTGGACACGGGCACGAACAGGTCCGGCAGGACGACCAGCGGACGCACCCCCTCGGGGAGCACACCGGTCTCCTCGCGGGCCTCGCGGAGCGCGGTGTCGACCGGTCCGTCGTCGGTCGGGTCGGCGGCTCCGCCGGGGAACGCGACCTGGCCGGGGTGCGACCCCAGCGTGTCCGCCCGACGCAGGAGCAGCACGTCAGGGCCGTCGTTGCCCTCGCCGAAAAGCATCAGCACGGCGGCCGCGCGAGCCGTCGCGGAAGCGGGTGCGGTCATCCGGGAGAAGACCGAGGCGTCGATCTGGGCGGAGGCCTTCACGAGCGTGGCCATCCACTCGGGCACGTCGGCCGGGTCGGCCAGGAGCGTCATCGGACGGCCTCCCGGACCTGGTCCGGCGAGGAGAAGATCAGCGGAGATGTAACTTGGATCACGTCACCATTCGCTCGGACGACAAAACTGGAGGGCAGGTTCGGCGACGCCCTCAGCGCCTTGCGGAGCGCGTCGGCCCCGTCGTGCAGCGACGGCAGGTGGACGCCGAGCCTGGCCAGCAGCTCCAGCCCGTCCGACTCGCCGCTGAGCACCTGCACGGCGACCACGGGCACCGCTCCCGGCTGCTGGGCGTAGGTGTCCAAGACCTTCAGCTCCTCCTGGCACGGCTGGCACCAGGTCGCCCAGAAGTTGATGAGCGCCGGACCGCCCGCGACGGTCGTGGCCACGTCGAGGGACGCGCCATCACCCAGGCAGGTTGCGGTGATCCCCCGAAGGGGTTGCGGGCCGTCCTGGCCGCCACGGGGGCACGGGCGCAGCGCGGCGAGGTTGCGGGCCACGCCCAGGTCCTCCGCGGGCCTCGCGGCGGCGACGGGCTCCTGGCCGGACCGGTCGTCCGAGCGCGGCCACAGCGCGACCGCACCCGCCACCACCAGCACCAGCGCCACCAGCGCCCACCGCGTCGCCGTCCTCACCCGAGCCTCTCACCCGCCCGCACGCGGTCGGCCAGCTCGATCAGGTGCGGCGCCTCGTCGCCCTTGACCAGCTTCGCGGCCTTGTCCGGGTCGACCTCGCCGATCCCGTAGGAGGGGCACTGCGGTGCCAGGAAGCAGGCACCGCAGGCGGGCTTCTTGGCGTGGCAGACGCGGCGGCCGTGGAAGATCGTCCGGTGGTTGAACAGCGTCCAGTCCTTGCGCTCGATCATCGCGCCGACGGCGTGCTCGACCTTGACCGGGTCCTCCTCGGTCGTCCAGCCCCAGCGGCGGACCAGGCGGCCGAGGTGCGTGTCCACGGTGATGCCGGGCACACCGAAGGCGTCGCCGAGCACCACGTTCGCCGTCTTGCGGCCGACGCCGGGCAGCGTGACGAGGTCCTCCAGCTTCGAGGGCACCTCGCCGTCGAACCTCTCCACCAGCGCGGCGCCCAGGCCCAGCAGGGAGTTCGCCTTGTTCCGGTAGAAGCCGGTCGAGCGGATCAGCTCCTCCAGCTCGGTCCGGTCGGCGGACGCGTAGTCCTCGGCCGTCCGGTAGCGCCGGAACAGCGCGGGGGTCGCCAGGTTGACGCCCTTGTCGGTGGTCTGCGCGGACAGCACCACCGCGACCAGCAGCTCCAACGGCGTGGTGAAGTCGAGTTCGCAGTGGGCGTCCGGGTACCCCGTCTGGAGCAGGCGGACCATGCGCCGGGCCCGCCGAACGCGACCCAACTTGGTCTCCGTCCTGGCCGCAGGCGTTTGGCGAAACTTCGCGGTGGGCACGGAACCAATGTACGGGCGTAGGCGTCCTCATACGTCAGAGGCTCGACACGCTGGAGGGACCCCCTCTTGAGCGACCCGAAACACGATGCGCAAGGATCGGAGCCATCATGACTGCCTGGTTCGTCATCGCCGTTCCGATCATCATCATGTTCTTCGCGCTCTTCATGGAGCGCGTGGAAGCTCGTCTGCGGCACGTCGCCGTGCAGGAGGACGAGGTCGAGGAGTTCTTGGAGCAGGCGCGCCCCGACGAGGTCAGGGCGCTCTACGGGCACGGCATCGGTCGCGCGCTGGAGCTGTTCCGGCTGCGACGGCTGGGCGGTCGTGCCAGGAACCTGCGTCAGCGGCGCACACGTCGCTGACAGCGAGCACCGACCAGGTCCACGAAGCACCCTTCGTGGGCCTTACCGGGCTGTCTGGGGTTGGTGAGGATCAGCACGTCTCCACTTGGGACGGCGAGCCGGAAGGCGATCCACCGCACAACCCTTAGACTGCACTCAGTGATCGACGGCACGGCGCTGGCTCCGCCAAAAGGCGGAAGGCGCACGACCATGCCGTCGCGTCTCGACAGGAGGGACGAGGTGGACGAGACCCTGGCCCGCGCGGGCATCTTCCAGGGGGTTGAACCGGCTGCAGCGGAGGCACTGGCGCAGACGCTGGAGTCCGTTGAATTCCCGCGTGGCCACGTGATCTTCGCGGAAGGTGAGCCGGGCGACCGGCTGTACATCATCCAGTCGGGCAAGGTGAAGATCGGCCGGAAGTCCCCGGACGGTCGCGAGAACCTGCTGGGGATCTTCGGACCCTCGGACATGTTCGGCGAACTGTCGATCTTCGACCCCGGTCCGCGCACGTCCACGGCCACCACGGTGACCGAGGTCCGCGCGGTGAGCATGGACCGACCCGCTCTGCGGACGTGGATCACGAACCGGCCGGAGATCGCCGAGCAGCTGCTGAGGGCCCTGGCCCGCAGGCTGCGCCGGACGAACTCCATGCTGGCCGACCTGATCTTCACCGACGTGCCGGGCCGAGTCGCGAAGGCGCTGCTCCAGCTCGCCCAGCGGTTCGGCAGCCAGGAAGCGGGACTGCTGAGGGTCACCCACGACCTGACGCAGGAGGAGATCGCGCAGTTCGTCGGCGCCTCGCGGGAGACCGTGAACAAGGCGCTGGCCGACTTCGCCCACCGCGGCTGGTTGCGGCTGGAGGGCAAGAGCGTGCTGATCCTCGACCCCGAGCGACTGGCTCGCCGGGCCCGCTAGGTTCGGAGCACAACAAAGGGACCGGGCGCCGCCCCCGACGCGGCGCACCGGTCCCTTTGCTCTGCGCGGTCCATCCCCCGACGAACCGCGCTATCTCCAACTCCGGCGTTCAGGCCCCGACCCTCGTCGCCGGTGTGGAGGACTGGATACCCGGTCCGATCTCGGCCCAAACCCCTGCGCCGATCTTCACGGACGGGCACCGCTCCGGAGACCCGTTGTGCACACGATCGCACGACGACTCCCCGGCACATCAAGCCCTGTCACCCTGTAAGACGTCGAGTTCAGCTGATTCGTTGCCAACTTTCACCCGGACATCGCACTGCCGTGACCGAATCGCAACGGCGGTCCCAGCGGGTGGGCCGGTGATGGACCGCACCGGCAAATGACTGGTACGGGCGTACCACTGTGGTGCACACTGGTACGCATGTCCCACTCCGCCCGCCTCGCCGACTACCGCGCCGCCCTCACCACCCCCGGAATGCGCGGCCCCGTGGTCGCCTCCCTCCTCGCCCGCCTCCCGATCGCGATGGTCGGCCTGTCGCTGCTGCTCTACGTGCAGCGCACGACGGGCTCGTTCGCGATCGCCGGGCTGGTGTCGGCGGGCTCGCTGGTCGGTGTCGCGGTCGGCGCGGTCGTGCAGGGCAGGCTGATGGACCGGCTCGGCCCCACCAGGCCGCTGCTGGTCGCGACCGGGCTGCTGATCGTGTTCGCCGCGGCCTCGATCACGGCCGTCGAGTCGAGGGCGCCGGTCGCGGTGATGCTGCCCCTGGCGTTCCTCGTCGGGTTCAACGAGCCCATGGTCGGCTCCGCGTCCCGCGCCCTGTGGGCCCGCATGGTGCCGCCGGGCTCGACCCGCCTCGCGGGCTACGCCTACGAGGCGATCAGCATGGAGGTCTTCTTCATCCTCGGCCCCGGCCTGTCCGGGCTGCTGGTCGCGGCGCCGTGGGCGGGCACCGGCGTCGTCATCGGCGTCGTCTGCATGGTCATCGGCGCCACGTGGTTCGCGCTCAACCCCACCGTCCGGGCCGTCCGCCCCGCCGTCGTCGAGAACCGGCAACTGCTCGGCGCGCTGGCCAGCCCCGGCATGCGCACCGTCGCGCTCGCCGCGCTCGGCTTCGGGATCACGATCGGGTTCATCGAGGTCGCGGTGCCCGCGGCCGCGGCGAACGCGGGCCACCTCAGCATGGGCGGTCTGCTGCTGAGCGCCTGGTCGATCAGCTCCGTCGTGTTCGGCGTGCTGTACGCGATGAGGCCGTTCCCCAAGTCCATGCACCTGCGGCTGCCCGCGCTGCTCGGCGGGTTCGGCGCGCTGTCGCTGCTGCTGGCCGTCCCGACCACGCTCATCTGGCTCGGCATCACGATGCTGTTCGTCGGCACCCTGGTCACGCCGCAGGCGACCACCCACTCGGCCGCGATCGAGCAGGTCGCGCCGAAGGGCACGGCCACCGAGGCGTTCGGCTGGGTCATCACCGCCGTCACCGTCGGCCTGGCCATCGGCCAGTCGATCAGCGGCTACCTCGTCGAGCACGTCAGCACGTCGGTCGCGTTCCTCGCGGCCGGTGGCGCGGGCCTGCTCGTGGCGGCGGCGGTGTGGCTGCTCCGCGGCACGGTCGCGGCGGGCGTCCCGGCCGAGACGCGCGTCGAGATGGACCTCGCCGCCCGCTAGCGCGGTCACCGCACTAGGCCAGGAACACGTCCAGCCGCTCGAACACGCTGCGCGCGGCCCGCACCTCGTCGGGCTCCTCGATGAAGGTGGCCGCGTGCACGTGTTCGAGGTAGACCACGGACGGCCCCTTGGGCATGTGGAACAGCGTGCACGGGTGGCCGATCCCCGGGTAGGCGCCCTTGGCGAACGGGATCCGGCGGACGGTGATGCCGGGCTGGTCGCTCGGCATGGCGCCCTCGCTGGTGAAGACCGTGCACCGGCTCGGGTCCTTCACGTGCACCGTCGGCACCGCGTGCGGGCTGAGCACGTCCACCCGTTCCGCGGTCTGCCCGAGCAGGGTCAGGACGGACTCGGCCTCCGGCCCCCAGTCGCACTCCAGGTACAGGTCGCGCGCCCGCACGGCCTCACCGATCAGCACGTCCCGCAGCCTGCGCTCGATGCGCAGCGCGTGGAAGTAGGCGTGCAGGTCGGGCATCCACACGGGGGTGACGCCGTCCTCCAGGCGTTGGACGCGCGCTTCCACGATGTCCAGCCGCTTCGCCACCGCTTCGACGGTGAAGCCGGTCGCTTCCCGCAGGTCGCGGAGCTTCCCCCCAAGGACGCGGCCTCGCAGGGTCGGCATCGGCACCGGTTCGCTCTTCACCGGGCACACGCTAGTCGGACGGCCCCTGACCTCGCACGACAAAGAATTGTCGGACCCCGTCGCTAGCGTGCGCACCATGGACCTCACCGCCACGACAGCCGACCTGGCCGGCGCCGCCGCCGAGGTGGCCCGACTCCTGCCGACCAGGGTGCACGACCCCGTGCTGGCCGGCCTGGTGCTGCGCACGACGGGGGCGGGCGAGGTCGAACTGGCGGGCAGCGACCGGGAACGGGCCGTGCGCCTCGTGCGGCACGCGACCGTGCACACCGAGGGCACGGTGCTGGTGCCCGCCAAGCCGTTGGCGGAGACGCTCCGCACGCTCGACTCGCCCCAGGTGAGACTCGTCGTGGAGGGGTCGCGGCTGGCCGTGCGCACCTCGAACGCCCGCTTCGCCCTGCCGCTGCTGGAGGTCGCGGCCCACCCCGGTGTGCCGCCGCTGCCCACGCTGGCCGGGCACGTGTCGGCCGCCTCGCTGGCCGCCGCCGTCCTACCGGTGGCCGGTGCGGCGTCCCGCGACGACGCGCTGCCGGTGTTCACCGGCATCCGCGTGCACGCCGTCGACGACCGGTTGGAACTGCTGGCCACCGACCGGTACCGGATGGCGTTCGCGACGCTCCCGTGGCAGCCCACCGGCCCGCTGGACGTCCTGGCCCCGGCCGCGCTGCTGGCCGACGTGGTCCGCCAACCCTCACCCGGCGACCAGGTCTCGCTCCGAGCCGACCTCGACCGACTCGGCCTCTCCTGGCCGGGCGGCTCGGTCAGCACGGCGCTGCTGGCCGCTCCCTTCCCCGACGATCGAGCACGGAAACTCCTGGAGGCGGTCATCGACAGCACGGTCCTGGTCGACGCGGACGCGTTGGCGGGCGCGGTCCGCAGAGCCACCCCGTACGCGGGCCCGCACGGTTCGGTGACCATCCAGGTCGACGACAGCGAACTGCGGGTCAAGGGCAGCGACCCGCAGAACGGCGAGTCGGAGGAGTCCGTCAAGGCCACCGTCGACGGCAACCGGCTGACCAAGACGTTCCAGGCGCGGTACCTGAGCGACGCGCTGAAGGCGTTCACGGGGAAGCGCATCGAGCTGCGGATCCAGGACGGTCTCCGGTCGACCGTGCTGACGTCGCCCGCCGGGGACGACGGGGTGGAGCTGACGTACCTCGTCGTGCCGTTGAGGACGGTGGCCTGAGGTCCTGAGGGCCGGGCCCGGGGGGTGGGGCGGGGTGCAGTGGGAAGGGAAGACCCGGCTTTCGTGCGGCTAGGGCTGACCAGGGGTGGTCACCTGTCCAGGGTGGGCGCGCCGTGGGCAGTGCTTCACCGCGGGTGGCTGTCGGCTTGTCGGCAGTACGCCGCTTGCTGCGGCTGCTCGGCGCTGGCGCTTGTCCGCAGGATCTCCTGCACCCAGCCCACCTGCCACCGCTCAGCCAGCACCGCCCAACCTGCCCTCCCCGCCTCCCAGCCTTCCCCTCACCCCCTGCCTGCCTACCTTGCCCGCCTGCCAGCCTTGCCCTGCCTACCAGCCTTGCCCTGCCAGTCAGCCGTTCCTGCCTGACTGCCTCGCCCCGCCTGCCAGCCCTGCCCGCCTGCCAGCCCTGCCTGCCTTGCCCTGCCTACCAGCCTTGCCCTGCCAGTCAGCCGTTCCTGCCTGACTGCCTTGCCCCGCATGGCTTGCCCTACCTGTCTGCCCTTGCCCTACCTGCCCGGCCACTGCTCAGCCAGCTAACCCCGCCCAACCTGCCCCACCCCACCCTGCTCAACCAGGCAGATCAGCCTTCAGTGCGCAGGTATTCCAGCTGGGCTTCCACGGACCACTCGGCGGCGCCCCAGAGCGAGCGGTCCACGTCGGCGTACACGACCTCGACCACCTGCCTGGCCGTTGCTCCACCGCCCAGTTGCTCGACCGCGTCGCGGACCTGGGCCAGGCGCTGCTCGCGGTGGGTCAGGTAGCGGCGGGCGGTTTCGGCCGCGTCGGGGAGTTCCGGGCCGTGGCCGGGTAGGGCGACGGTGCCCGGTGGGAGGTCCGCCAGGCGGTGGAGGGACGTCAGGTAGTCGGCCAGCTTGCCGTCCGGGTGGGCCACGACCGTGGTGCCCCTGCCCAGCACCGAGTCGCCGGTGAGGATCGCCGAGCTGCCCTCGTGGTCCAGCAGCAGGCAGAGCGAGTCGGCCGTGTGGCCAGGGGTGGCCAGCACGCGCAGGCGCAGGCCCGCGGCGGCGATGGTGTCGCCGTCCGACAGCGGGTCGGCGCCGTGGCAGAGGTCCGGGTCGATGGCGCGGGTCGGGGCGCCGACCAGTTCGGCGAAGCGGCGGGCTCCTTCGGCGTGGTCCGGGTGGCCGTGGGTGATCACCACCGTGGCGACGGGGCCGCAGGCCGCGATCCTGGTCAGGTGGGCCTCGGTCAGCGGACCGGGGTCCACGACCACGCACGACACCGAGTCCGGGGCTCTGAGGAGCCAGGTGTTGGTGCCGTCGAGCGTCATGATCGACGGGTTGTCGGCGAGCATCACCGAGGCGACCGGCGTGACCCGGCGCAGGATGCCGTACGCCGGGTGCTGGGCCTGGTGGCCGATCGCGGGAAACCGGCTCATCGTCGTCCCACCTCGTTGTCGGTTCCGGCGGTCGGGTACTCGGGGTCGCCGGGCAGCACCACGTGCAGCTCGCCACCCCTGCGGACGACCCTGGGGATGATCTTCTCCACCGTGCGGTCGGCGGCCATCACGGCGGCGGTGCTGTCGAACTCGTCCAGGTCGGCCAGCGCCGCCCAGGTCGGGGGCATCAGGCCGCGGCGGCCCTCGCGCCAGTCGGCGATGGCGGCGGCGGGCGTCTGCCACAGCGCGTCGGACGCCTCGCTGGTCACGTCGTCGGCGCGCTGGCCTTCGGGCAGGACCGCGACGAAGAACCGGGTGTCGTAGCGCCTCGGCTCCTCGATCGGCGTCACCCAGTGCGCCCACGGCCGCAGCAGGTCGGCGCGCAGCACCAGACCGGCCTCGGAGAGGAACTGCGCCAGCGACACCTCGCGCTTCTCCAGCGCCCGGCGCGCGTCGGCGTACGGGCGGGTGTCGGCGACGACGCTGGTGGCGTCCGGACCGGCGAGCAGCACGCCGGACTCCTCGAACGTCTCGCGGACGGCGGCGCAGACGAGCGCGGTGGCCAGCGCGGGGTCGCAGTCGAAGCAGCGGCCCCACCAGGCCGGGTCGGGGCCGGTCCACGAGACGGACGTGTCGGCGTCGCGGCGGTCGACGCCGCCGCCGGGGAACACGGTCATGCCGCCCGCGAAGGCCATGCCGGTGACGCGGCGCTGGAGGAAGACCTCGGGGCGGGCCTCCGTGTCGCGGATCAGGACCACGGTCGCGGCGTCCTTCGGCACGACCGGGGTCGCCGGTGGCTCGTCGGGCACCATTCCTTCGGGCAGCACCATGTCCGCGGGGAGTTCGCGCATGCCGACGAGCCTACTTCCGGGCACCGGGCAGGATGGGCCGATGGTCTCCGACTCCCGCCCACTGGTCACCGGCTGCCTGGTCAAGATCCTGGTGATGATGCTCGGCGCGATCCTCGGCACGGTGCTGACCGCCGTCGCCGGGGTGGTGCTGTTCATCCCCGACCGCACGACCGTGCACTCGACGCCGCAGTCGGCGCGCGGGCCGGGGGTGTTCGTCAAGAGGGTCGACAGCATCGCGGGCGCGACCAGCTACGAGGTGTGGATCGGTCCCGACGAGTCGCGCGGCGCCGTCGTGCCGATCCCCCGCGGCTGGGACAGCGACCCGGACGCCGTCTTCGAGAACGGCGGCACCCGGCTGCGCTTCGACGGCGGCGGCGAGATCTTCGTGCCGGAGACCGCCGGCGGGGGCTGAGGGGCAGGATGGGGCCGTGGAAGAACAACTGCGCGTAGGACTCATCGGTGCGGGCCCGTGGGCGACCGCGGTGCACGCGCCCGGCATCGCCGACCACCCCGGCACCCGGCTCGCGTCGGTGTGGGCGCGCAAGCCCGAAGCCGCGGCGCGGATCGCGGCCGTCCACGGCGCGGACGTGGCGTCCAGTCCGGACGAGCTGCTGTCCGGTGTGGACGCGGTCGCGTTCGCCGTGCCGCCGGAGGTGCAGGCCGAGATCGCCACCAGGGCGGCGGAGGCGGGCAGGCACCTGATCCTGGAGAAGCCGATCGCGTCCACGGTGGAGGACGCGGAACGGCTCGCCTCGGCCGTCGAACGGGCCGGGGTCGCGTCGCTGGTGCTGCTGACCCGCCGGTACGCCCCGGAGACCAAGGAGCTGCTCGCGCAGCTCCACCGCACCGGCGGCTGGACCGGCGCGGACGCGCAGTGGCTGTCCGGCGCGCTGCTGGACGGCCCGTACTCCCACTCGCCGTGGCGGCACGAGCGCGGCGCCCTGCACGACCTCGGCCCGCACGTGTTCGACCTGCTCGACGTCGCGCTGGGCCGCATCACCGACGTGACGGCCGCGACCGTCTCGGCCACCGGTCTGTGGCGACTGATCTTCGCCCACGAGGGCGGCGCGACCAGTTCCGTCACGATGTCCATGACGGTGCCGCTGCGACCGCCGGTCGCCGAGGTGACCGTCTACGGCGAGCACGGCTACCGCAGGCTGTCCACCAGCGGCACGTCCGCGCAGGACTGCTACACCCTGCTGCTCGACGACTTCGTCGCCATGGTCCACAGCGGCACCGTCGAGCACCCGCTCGACGTCCGGCGCGGCCTCCACCTCCAGCGGATCATCGCGTTGGCGGGTGACCGGGCGGGCGGCTGAGCGCCGCGGTGGCCTCCCCGCCCCCGCCGGGGAGGCCGCGAACCGGATCGTCTCGCCCGAACAACGCTCATCTTGATCGAAAACTTGCGCGCGCCACCCGAAACCCCAACCCGCGCAGGCTCATTCCCGGCCCAATTTCCTGGAACGAACGTGCCGGAAACCAGTGGAACGATCTTGTCGGACCCCCGCGCTACGCTGGAAATCGGGGGGACCCCCACCACGCGCGCGAGGGATGGGCCCCCGAATTCCACGTTACGGGGAAGGTCTGACAATTCCGTCGCCGTGCGCAGTGGAGTGATCTTGAGTGAAGTTGGGGAACACTTCCGATCATTCGCGGCCCGGCGAATTGACTGTTCCTCACATTCATCGCCCACCGCGAGACGAACGGCGAGCGGTCACACCCCGTGGTCGACCGGTGGCCGAGCGAGGCGCGGGACCGACCGCGGAGCCCGGACCCGATCGCGACGGAGAGTGATCATCCGGCTGCCGGATCCGGACCCCCGGCACAGCAACGCGCCCGGTCCCCAGGGGGAGCCGGGCGCGTGCGGAGGTCGTGCGTCAGGCCGGGTAGGGCGGGTGGCCGTTGTTCTGCTTGCCGCCGTTGACGAGGTCGCCCTTGTTCTGCGCGCCCATCCACGCGGGCGGCTGGAACGAGCCCTGCGTGCCGGAGCGGTCGATCTGCCACTGGCCCGCGTCGCCGTCCTGCGCGGGCGGGTCCTCGCGCTGCGCCAGCTCCTCGTGGAGCTGTTGCAGCAGCGCCCGTTCGCGGTCGCTCAGCTTCGCGTCCGCGGCCGGGGTGGCCTCGACGGCGACCGACGCGCCGGGCGGCAGGCCGTTCGGGTCGGCCAGGGCGGCCTGGAGCGCCGCCAGGTCGTCCGGGCCCAGTTCCATCGTCACCTCGGCGTTGTGGAACACCGGGGGCGGGGTCGGTGGGCTCAGCGCGGGCGGCAGCGGTGGTTCCTCGACCGGTTCGACGGCGTCGCGGACGACCCGCTTCACCGGCTTCGGCGGGAACGGCTGGCCGCCCTCGTAGGCCTCGCCGCGGTTGCGTCTGGGGGACTCTGAGCCGGTCTCGGGGATCTCCGGCACCGGTGTCGGCTCAACCACCGGTGCCTGGTCCCGAACGTCTTCCGGCCCGTCGAACCAGGCGCCGGACTCGTCCCGGTGGCCACCGCCCGAGGACGAGGAGCTGAACTTCACCTCGCGGGCCGTGGTGACGGCCGCCGCGTGGTAGTCGCTGAGCTGGGTCGCGGGCCTCAGGACCTCGACGGCGGCGCTGAGGCGGGCCCTGCGGAGCGCCCGGTCGATCCGGTAGGCGGTGGCCGGGGCGTAGCCCTGCGGGCCGATGTCGACCAGCACGAGCCGTTGCGGCAGCGGGCCGGGTGACGCGCCCGCGGGTGTCGAGCGCCAGACGCACATGACCGAGCGGATGTCGGGGAGGCTCGTGACGACCTTCGCCAACGCGTCCGCGACGCCGTCGGCCGGGTCGGACTCGGCCGAGAAGCGGTGTCTCGGCACGGGGAGGGTGTCGACCACGTTGAGCAGGTCGGCGAGCGAGCGCGCCGAGTTCAGCTCGTCCAGCAGGTCGGTGATCCGGCCGCGTTCGGCGTCGGTGACCGGGATCCGGCCCGCGAGCAGGGCGCCCACGACCAGTTCCACGGCCCGATCCGGTTCCGCGACGGCCAGCAGCTCCCGCGCCTGGGACAGCGCGTCGTCATCGACGCGACCGGCCAGCGCCAACAGGAGATCGTGCAGCCGGACGGGCAGTTCCACGTCGTTCGCCACGCCTGTTCTCCTTCCGGCCCGCCGATCGACGAGCGCTACACGGGCACCAGGTGCCCATCGACCTCGGCGCCGGTGCAGATCGGCTCCGATGCCGCCAGTGCCGCCTGGTGGTAGGGCGGCAGTTCCATTCCGAGCGGTACGACCTCGACGCACGGGTCGTGTTCACCCAGTGCGCGGAGCACCCGCTGGACCTCGCCCGTCAGACGGGCGTGGTCCGCGGTCGCGGCGATCAGGACGATTCGCCTGGCCACCTGGTCCCCACCGCCCTGCCGCCAGCTGGACCGGACCTCTCCGACCCCCTGGCGACCGCGCAGCGTGGCACCGAGCACCGCGGTCGCTGAATCCCCCATCGAAACACGATCGGGTGATTCTGCTGTGAAGGTGTAGCGGGATTCGGAGAGTTCGTCCACCCCTTCGACGGAACTCAGCATCGCCCGATCGGCTCCATTTGACAGCACAGCGTCAGCGAGGAGGTTCATCTCCAGGTCCGTCAGACCGATCCGGTCGTGCAGCAAAGCACGCGGTAGAGCGCGTGCGAGCACCACGACGGCGTCCGTCGCGGCCCAGTCGCGGAAGCGCCACAGGATGTCGTCCGGCAGCCGCCCGGCCAACCGGAGCAGCAGTTCGTGGCAAGCCCACTCGGTGTCCGACATCTCACATCACGCCCTTCACGACCCGGCCTTCACGGCTCAGCGGACTTCGACGACCAGCTCTACCTCGACGGGGGCGCCGAGCGGCAGCTCGGCCACGCCCACGGCGGACCGGGCGTGCACGCCCGCCTCGCCGAAAACCTCACCCAGCAGCTCGGACGTGCCGTTGACCACCGCGGGCTGGCCGGTGAAGCCCTCGGCGGACGCCACGAACCCGACGACCTTGACGATCCGGACGACGTTGTCGATCCCGACCAGCGCGTGCACGGCGGCGAGGGCGTTGAGGCCGCTCGTCCTGGCGTGCTGCTTGGCCTCCTCGGGGCTGACGTCGGCGCCGACCTTGCCGGTCGCGGCGAGGGCGCCGTCCACGAAGGGCAGCTGGCCGGAGGTGTAGACGTACGAGCCGGTGCGCACCGCGGGCACGTAGGCCGCGAGCGGCGCGGCCACGGCGGGCAGCTCGATGCCCAGGTCCGCGAGCTTCTTCGACCAGGTCGTCATGCCTTCGGCCTCTTCAGGTAGGCGACGTGCTGCTCACCGGTCGGGTTCGGGATCACGGTGACCAGTTCCCAGCCGTCGGCGCCCCACTGGTCCAGGATCGCCTTCGTGGCGTGGATCAGCAGCGGGACCGTGGCGTACTCCCACTTAGTCATGGCGGGGAGCCTAGCCGTCCGGCGGGCGGGTGAAGACCCTGCCCGGAACGGCTACGCGCAGCTACCTTGATCCAATGGAAACGTGGCGCGCGGTAGCCACCGGGTTGTTCGTGCTCGGTGGGCTGGTGATGGTGCTCGTGGCCATGGCGCAGGTCCGCGACCGGAAGCGCACGAGCCACGCCGAGGTCGTGCGGGCCGGGGTGATCGGCTTGGCGGTGGTCGCGGTCCTCGCGACCGCCATCGCGTTCTGGCTGCCGTCGGTCGTCACGTGGGGCGTGGTGGCCGCGACGGCCATGGCGGTGTTCTTCATCACGATGATGGACTGACCAACGCGGTGGAGCACGCGCGTTTAGGCTGACCAGGTGGCATTCCCCGCGACTGGTTGGACCCAGGAACTCACCCGAGCACGGCTGCACGTCGTCACCGGCAAGGGCGGTACCGGGAAGACGACGGCGGCGGCGGCGCTCGCGCTGGCGCTGGCGACCGGTGGTCGTCGGGTGCTGCTGGTCGAGGTCGAGGGTCGCCAGGGCATCGCCCAGCTCTTCGACCGGGCGCCGCTGCCGTACTCGGAGGAGCGCATCGCCTCGGCGCCCGGTGGTGGCGAGGTGCGGGCGCTGGCGGTCGACCCGGAGGCGGCGCTGCTGGAGTACCTGGACATGTTCTACAACCTGGGCTTCGCCGGTCGTACGCTGCGCAAGATGGGGGCGATCGAGTTCGCCACGACGTTGGCGCCCGGTCTGCGGGACGTGCTGCTGACGGGCAAGGTGAAGGAGTGCGTGCGGCGCACCGGCCCGTCCGGGCGGCACGAGTACGACGCCGTCGTGCTGGACGCCCCTCCGACGGGTCGGGTGGTGCAGTTCCTGGACGTCACGAAGGCGATGGCGGACCTGGCGAAGGTCGGTCCGATCAAGGGGCAGAGCGACGGGGTGGTGAACCTGCTGCACTCCGGCGACACCGCGGTGCACCTGGTCACGCTGCTGGAGGAGATGCCGGTCCGGGAGACGCTGGACGCGGTGGCCGAGCTGGACGGGGCCGACCTGCGGCCGGGGGCCGTGCTGCTCAACCGGGTGCGGACGGCGCGGCTGCCCGCCCGTTCCGTGGTCGCCGCGGCGGGGGGTCGGGTGGACGCGAGCCGGGTCCGCGCGGGGTTGGAGGCGGCCGGGCTGGACCTGGACGCCGAGACCGTCGACGGGCTGGTCGAGGAGACGGTGGAGCACGCCATCAGGGTCTCGATGGAGCTGGAGGCGAAGGAGAAGCTGGAGGAGTCGGACCTGCCGTCGCTGGAGCTGCCGGAGCTCACCGACGGCATCGACCTGGCCGCGTTGTACGAGTTGGCAGAGCTGATGGTGGAGCGGGGTGTGCGGTGAGGCCACCGCTGTTGGACGTCGACGCGCTGATCGACGACCCGGAGACGCGGGTGCTGGTGTGCTGCGGTTCGGGCGGGGTGGGCAAGACGACGACGGCCGCCGCCCTCGCGGTGCGGGCCGCGGAGCGCGGGCGGCGCACGGTCGTGCTCACCATCGACCCGGCGCGCAGGCTCGCGCAGTCCCTGGGCCTGCGGGAACTGGACAACAGCCCGCGCGAGGTGACGACCGAGGGCTTCGAGCCCAAGGGTGAGCTGCACGCGATGATGCTGGACATGCGCCGCACGTTCGACGACATGGTGCTGGCGCACGCGGGCCGCGAGCGGGCCGAGCAGATCCTGGCGAACCCCTTCTACCAGACCATCTCGACGTCGTTCTCCGGCACGCAGGAGTACATGGCGATGGAGAAGCTGGGCCAGCTCGTCGCCGACGGCGAGTGGGACCTGATCGTCGTGGACACGCCCCCGAGCCGGTCCGCGCTGGACTTCCTGGACGCGCCGCAGCGCCTGTCGACCGTGCTGGACGGCAGGCTGATCCGGATGCTGTCGGCGCCCGCCCGCGCGGGTGGCCGCGGCATCCGCAAGATCGTCGGAGCGGGGTTCGGGCTGTTCACCAAGGCCGTGTCGACCATCGTCGGCGGGCAGCTGCTCCAGGACGCGTCGACGTTCGTGCAGGCGTTCGACAGCATGTTCGGCGGCTTCCGCCAGCGCGCGCAGAAGACCTACGAGCTGCTGCGCTCGCCGGGCACCGGCTTCCTGGTGATCGCGGCGGCCGAGCCGGACGCGCTGCGGGAGGCCAGCTACTTCGTGGAGCGGCTCGGCGAGGAGGGGATGCCGCTGATCGGCCTCGTCGCCAACCGCACGCACCCCGTGCTGGCCACGCTGTCCGCCACCAGGGCGGAAGCGGCGGCCGACGGCTTGGAGCGCGCCGGTGACGCGCCCCTGGCCGCGGCCGTGCTCCGCCTCCACGCGGACCGCGTGGCCGTCGCCGACCGGGAGAAGCGCCTGATCGCGCGGTTCACGAAGGCGCACCCCGGTGTGGCGCTGGTCGGCGTGCCCGCGCTGCCGACCGACGTGCACGACCTCGACGGTCTGCACGAGATCGGGCGCAGGCTGGCGGGCGAGTGAGCCCGCGGTGGGCGGTCAGCTCACCCTGACGTCCACGTCGACGTCGACGAAGTGCTCCTGACGCGCCGTGTCCAGCAGTTCGTGCCAGGACGTGACGTCCGGCCTGCGCCGCAGCAGTGCCCGACGCTCACGCTCCGTCATCCCTCCCCAGACACCGAACTCGATCCGGTTGTCCAGGGCCTCGGCCAGACATTCCGTCCGCACCGGGCAGCCGAGGCACACCAATTTCGCCTTGCGCTGCTCCGCACCCCGAACGAAGAGCTGGTCCGGCTCTTCCTCGCGGCACGACGCATTGATTCGCCAATCCCCCTGGTCCATAACCCCCACCTCGTTTGAGCTGTCCAAACTCCGAAATCCGCCACACCCCTGCCGCGGATGCCGTAGGGTCACCACGTGAGTGGTCGACCGTCGGCGCCTTACTTGGACGTTGACGAACTCTAGGTGCTTCTGGTTCCACCTCCAACCCTGGGTTGCGCACCTGTTATCTGTCTTGAGTACGTCTACTCATCCTCGGTAATCAGTGTCGTGGGTCACTCTCACCCGTTCAGGTGCCGCGTACGCTGGCCGCCGTGCGAGTCAGGAACGGCCTGCTGAAGCTGCTCGGCCTGTGTCTGCTTGCCGGCGTCCTCCTCGCCGGCACGCTGTTCCCAGCCGTGGGCGCGCTCGGAGTCGTGTCCAACCGAGCCAGCGACACGGTCGACAGCATCTCCGCGGACCTGGTCACCACCGATCCCCCTCTGATCACCACGGTGACGGACAAGGACGGTGCGCCGATCGCCTACCTCTACGACCAGTACCGGGTGCTGACGCCGCCCGACCAGATCTCGGCGACCATGAAGGCGGCGCTGGTCTCGGTCGAGGACCGCCGGTTCTACGAGCACCAGGGCGTCGACTGGAAGGGCACGCTGCGCGCGGCCGTGACGAACCAGGTCGGCGGCAGCGTCTCGCAGGGCGCGTCGACCCTGACCCAGCAGTACGTGAAGAACTACCTGGTGCACGTCGTCGCCCGGAACAACAAGGTCGAGCAGCAGAAGGCCCAGGAGCAGACGATCGCCCGCAAGGCCCGCGAGGCGCGGATCTCCATCCAGCTGGAGCGCAAGCTCGGCAAGGACGAGATCCTGGCCCGCTACCTCAACGTGGTGCCGTTCGGCTCGACCATCTACGGCATCGCCGCCGCGTCCCAGGCGTACTTCAACACGACGCCGGACAAGCTGACCGTGCCGCAGGCCGCCGTCCTGGCGGGCATGGTGAACAGCCCGTCGGCGCTCGACCCCGAGGTGTTCCCGGAGAAGGCGCTCGAACGCCGCAACAAGGTCATCGACAAGATGGTCGAGAACGACAAGCTGACCCGCGACGCGGGCGAGGCGTCGAAGAAGGAACCGCTCGGTCTGGCGGTGCCGGTGCGCACCCCGCCCAACGGCTGCGTCGGCGCGGGCCCGGAGAACGGCTTCTTCTGCTCGTACGTGATCAACTACCTCCAGAAGAACGGGTTCAGCGAGGAGCAGCTCAAGACCGGCGGCTACACCATCCGGACCACGCTGGACCGCGGCATCACCGAGCAGGCCAAGCAGGCCGCCGAGGCGCAGGTCTCCAAGGACACCGACGGCATCGCCAACGCGATGGCGATCGTGCGGCCGGGCACGGAGAAGCACGAGGTGGTCGCGCTCGTCGCGAACCGCGACTACGGCCTCAAGGCCGAGGCGAACCAGACCCAGTTCGACCTGCCCAGCGGCGTGGAGAACAAGTTCGGCGCCGGGTCGATCTACAAGACCTTCACGGCGGCGGCGGCGCTGGAGAAGGGGATGGGGATCGAGAACACGATCGCCACCCCCGCGTCGCACACGTCACGGGTGTTCAAGGGCGGCGGCGACAAGTGCCCGCCCACCGGTGAGCCCGACACCCGCTGGTACTGCCTGAAGAACGCGTCCACCTCCTACCCGGCGTCGATGTCGTTGCAGACCGCGCTCCAGACGTCCCCGAACACCGGGTTCGTCATCCTGGAGGAGCAGCTCGGCATGGAGGCCGTCGTCGACATGGCGTCGCGGCTGGGGATGCGCGAGACGCTGGCGACGAACATCGCGGGCGTCCGGCCGGACTCGAAGGCCAAGCAGCAGGAGCTGCGGATCTCGCAGGCCGAGTTCTACAAGGGCAACGGCGGCAACGCCTCCTTCACGCTCGGCCCGGCGCCGGTGAGCACGCTGGAGCTGGCGAACGTGGCGGCGACGCTCATCAGCGGCGGCAAGTGGTGCCCGCCCACGCCGTTGCAGCAGGTGCTGGACCGCTACGGCAAGCCCGTGCCGGTCAACGAGCAGCCGTGCGAGCAGGTCGTGGCCGAACCGCTGGCGAACACCCTCACGACCGGCATGAGCAAGGACGACCAGGGCGGCGGCACCGCGGCGGCCGCGGCGGCCCAGTTCAAGTGGAAGCGCCCGATGCTCGGCAAGACCGGCACGACCGAGGACTACAAGTCGGCGGCCTTCATCGGCGCGACCCCCGACTACGCCGCGTCCGTGCAGACCTTCAACGACGGCATCGAGCCGCGCGGCATCTGCGTGGGCGGCAAGCCCCGCCTGTGCGGCAACGGCGACATCTACGGCGGCACCGTCCCGGCGCGCACGTGGTTCGACACCATGACCCGCGTCCTCGGCGACTCCCCCGCCAAGCCGCTGCCGCCGACCGACGAGCGGTACCTCAAGGGCGGCAGCGAGATCCGCATCCCCGACGTCGTCGGCCGCAACGTCAACGACGCCACCAGGACGCTGGAGGAGGCCGGGTACAAGGTCAGCACGCAGGACCGGAACTCCGAGCAGACCAAGGGCACGGTGGTGAGCCAGACGCCCCGCGGCAACGCGCTGAAGGGCGCCACGATCGTGCTGTTCATCAGCTCCGGCTACGTGCCGCCACCGCAGACCAGCGACGAGCCGGTGCCGCCGCCGACCGGTCAGGAACCGCCGCCGGGCCAGGGGCAGCCGCCGGGCCAGGGGCAGCCGCCGGGCCAGGGCGAGCCACCGCCGGGCGGCATCACGATCCCGGTGGAGCCGAGCGGCTGACCGCCGTGGTGCCTCCGACCGCCGCGGGCGGTCGGAGGCGGGGCCGTCAGCCCGCGAGCTTCGCCTTCACGGCGCCCGCGACGCGGCCACCCTCGGCGCGGCCCGCGACCTTGGCGTTGACGGCCTTCATGACCTGGCCCATCTGCCGCTGGCCCGGCTGCTCGCCGAGCTGGGCCGCGACCTCGGCGACCGCCTCGTCGACGAGCGCCACCAGTTCGTCGTCGCCGAGCTGCGCGGGCAGGTAGCCCTCCAGGATGCTGCCCTCGGACTTCTCCAGCTCCGCCTGCTCGGCGCGACCCGCGCCCGCGAAGGCCTCGGCGGCCTCCTTGCGCTTCTTCACCTCACGGGTGATCACCTTCAGGACCTCGTCGTCGGAGAGCACGCGCGCGCTCTTGCCCGAGACCTCCTCGTTGGTGATCGCGCTCAACGTCATGCGCAGGGCTCCGGCCTTGACCGTCTCCCGGCTCTTGATCGCGGCAGTGAGGTCGTTCTGCAACCGTGTCTTCAGCTCCGCCATGAGGCCGAACGGTACCGGGAACAGGCGATTACTCCTCATCGGTCGACGCCCGTAGGCTCGTTGACGTGAACACGTTCGGCCGCGCACTGCTCGCCACGACCGCCGTCGGGACCGCCACCCTCGCCTACGCGGCGGGCATCGAGAGACGTCACTGGACGTTGCGCCGGGCCACCGTGCCGGTGCTCGCGCCGGGCTCGTCGCCGCTGCGGGTGCTGCACATCTCCGACCTGCACATGCTGCCCGGCCAGAAGTCCAAGCAGCGCTGGGTGGCCGCGCTGGACGAGCTGGAACCCGACCTCGTGGTGAACACCGGCGACAACCTCGCGCACATGCAGGCCGTGCCCGCGGTCGTGCGCGCGCTGGGCCCGCTGCTGGCCCGCCCCGGCGTGTTCGTGTTCGGCAGCAACGACTACTTCGCGCCCCGCCCGAAGAACCCGGTCCGGTACCTGCTGCCGTCGGCGAAGACGAAGCGCGTGCACGGCATCAACCTGCCCTGGCGCGACCTCAGGGCCGCGATGGTGGAGCGGGGGTGGTTGGACCTCACGCACGTGCGCAGGACGTTCCAGGTGGCCGGTCAGACGGTGTTCGCGGCCGGTCTGGACGACCCGCACCTCAAGCGCGACCGCTACGAGGACATCGCGGGCCCCGCCGACGGGAACGCGGCCCTCCGGCTCGGCGTCACGCACTCCCCCGAACCCCGCGTGCTGGACCCGTTCGCGGCCGACGGCTACGACTTCGTCATGGCGGGCCACACGCACGGCGGCCAGCTCCGCGTCCCCGGCTACGGCGCGCTCGTGACGAACTGCGACCTGGACCGCGCCCGCGCCCGCGGCGTCTCCCGCTGGGGCTCGCACATGTGGCTCAACGTCTCGGCGGGCCTGGGCACCTCCCCGTACGCGCCGGTGCGCTTCGCGTGCCCACCGGAGGCCAGCCTCCTCACCCTCGTGGCGCGACCTGTCGACGCAGGTCAGGGTGGGTCTGGATCACTTAGGGAGACCCGATTCGGAGTAGGCGGGAACGTCCGGTAGAGTTCACCTCGTTCGAACCGGGGTGTGGCGCAGTTTGGTAGCGTGCTTCGTTCGGGACGAAGAGGTCGCAGGTTCAAATCCTGTCACCCCGACCAGATGAGTTTGGTTCAAACCCGGTTGATCAAGAAGCCGTCTCCCCTCCGGGGAGGCGGCTTCTTGCTTGTCCAGGGGTATCGGCCCACGTGGGCGCTCCACCCATAGCCGCTGCATGAGGGCGGTGAACTCGTCGTCCTCGCTCAGCTTGTCGCTGAGCGCCGCACGGCGTCGGTAGTAGGCACGAGGTGTCGGAGCGAGGCTCAAGCCGTCAGGGTCGTCTTCAGCGGCAGCGTCCACGTCAGCCATACGAGCGTCCAAGGTCATCAGCTCGAAGTAGGCATCGGTCAGCTCCGAGCCAACGATGACGGCGTCCATCACCCACAGCTTGTCGAAGATGGCCTGCGTCAGCAGAAGCTTCAGGGCATCGGGTGCCTCTACGAAGAACCGGTACGGATCGACCATGAGGCTCAGCGCGTGGTCAAGACTCTGCTCGATGGATTCGAGCGTCAGCGACCACTTAGCAATGGCCTTCTCGGCAGCGGCAATCTCGCCGTTAGTCTGATCTTGCTCAGCCTTGAACTCATCGAGGCTGAGCGCGTCGGCGAAGTAGGCCTCACGGTTCTTTTGTGCCCGTTGCTTCAGCCGTAGCAAGCGGGCTTGCTGCTTGTCGATGGCAGCAGCGGCATCATCGTGCTTGCCCTCAAATGCGTACGTGATCTCTGCCCGCAGTCTGGCCAAACGATCCTGCGGGATGCGTACGCGGCGGAAGTAGTTGGCGACTTCCTCTTCAATCGTGGCGATGGGTACGAAAGTCTGTTCACAACTGTTGTTGTCCTTCTGACGGCCAAGGCAATAGAAGTAGGAGTAAGTTATGCCGTAACGATTGGTGGGTGAGGTAATCCCCATGCGTCGGCCGCACCGGGCACAAAATAGGTTGCCCTTGAGCGGGTGCGGATGCTGCCTGCTCTTGTCCTTGTTGAGATTCCGAGCGGTCAGAATAGCTTGTACCACGACGAAGGTTTCATCATCGATGAGGCGCTGGTGCTCACCGGGGTACTGCACGCCCGCGTAAGTAACCACCCCGATGTAGTACGTGTTGCGCAAGATGCGCTGCACGTGCTGAATCTCGAAGAGCGTTATATCATAGGTCAGACTCGCGGCATTGAACGGACGCTACTTTCTCGGGTTGTGCGTGCTACAGCGCCAGGATTCAGAGTCTTTCCTTACAGCTTCGATGAAGATCCAGAGTCGCCGATTAAGAACATCAGGATAGGCGTAGAGGCTCCGGCTAGAGTTGCACGGGTACTGCGGCACGCCAGAAACTCGTATGTGTTCCACATTGAACTTCCGGAAGCCTTGCAAGAAGGCGAGAGGGCTTCGTTCCGGTTCTACATAACCGCAGACGGCAGTACGTTTGAAGATGTAGGTATGGTCCTCAAACAGCAGATGGTTCATACCGAAAGAGTGTTGCTGTCAGTTGAATTTAGAGCCAATGAACACCCCGAACGCGTGTGGTGGCTTGAGTCACCCTATCCAATTATGACAGCTACCCACCCAGATTTTCCGTTTAACGAAAACAAGCGACTCCCTAGATTGCCGACTGATATCTATGAGATGGAGTTTACTAAACCGATGCGTCCCGCGCGCCTAGTCGGTATCGCGTGGCAGTTTGGAGAGTAAGGGTGATCAGGCTTATTTGTCTTTTTTATTCGGACGGAAAGCTGTAGGGTGCCACATTTCGAGATACTTGTTGATTGGCCCCTCAACTTGGGAAAACAGGAGTTTATCTTCGTAGGGAATGACATTATCCATTAGCGAATTAAACGCTGCTGTCCGAACGCGGGGGACATGGTCAAGCATTAGCTTGCCTGTTATCGCGATGCCCATGTCTAAATCAGCGTCGAAGAGTGGGCCCAGTAGGCCGGTCATGTAGTGACGGACATCTGGGTTTTCGCTGCGACCTAAAAATTGGAAGACGTGCAGCGCAAGCGGAAGATTGTCATTAGGAAGGTCATCAATGTATTTCGATAGGTCTTCGGTGGGGTTTGGCGTACCGCCGTACGGTATATCAGGATTTTCAACATAAGCCCATTCAAACGCTGAGGCTAGCAAGACTGCTCTCTCGATGAGCGCCGCCTCTGGTTCCTGCTCGCACTGTTGATGCTGTTCCATTTTTATATTTCAGCACTATTTTATCAATCTGTCGGTTAAATTTGTTACAGCTCCTTTCGCGCTAAGGAAGCCTGTCACCCTAGGTAGTGGCAACAGGCTTCCTTTGGGACATCTCAGCCAAGCTGCGTCAGCCAGGCTTTACCTCTTCAATGTTGACCGCTGTGTTGGCTCCCTGAACCAGGCTGGAAGTGGTTGTGCCGTAGGTTCCGTCCACACAGGTGATGGCTCTCCCCGCCACACCACGATCTCCCTCGTCGGCATGTCGTCCCGCATGTACCGCCGCGCTAGCGGCGGATCAATCTCTTCGACGTTCCGAGCAAGCAGCATCGGCACCGTGACGGCTTCCTCGAACGACACCTCGCCAAGGTGGTGTTTGCCATCCCGCGGAGCTAGAATCGGGAAGGTGTTGGCTTCGGCTTGGTGGCCGTCGACGGCTGCGCTCATGTCGGACACCACCGCCCGAGCTACCTGCGCTCGTGCCCAAGCCTTAACTCGTGTCCGCCGACGCTCCCGAGTAGCGCTGTTCATCACCCACCAGATGAAGCCCACCAGCCCCAGCACGATCACCGCGGATTTGGTTGCAACATCCACTTCCAGCTCACCTCCCGCTGAGGGGGAGTTCGGCGCTGTCGTACACATCAGCCCAGTGCCTGAAGACGTCCTTCGACTGCTCGACCCCCAGCACCAGCCTGTCCAGCGCTGCGAATTTCCTTTGCACGGTGGCAATGGCGGTGTCCTCGTCAAAGAACACCGTGGCCGTGTCGGTTTCGCTGTAGCCCAGCGGCTTCAGAGGCGCTGCGAAGGTCAAGAGCGTCACCGCGTGCCGCAGCGCGGGGTGACCCGTGGATACCGGTATCACCCGCAGAGTGAACCGAGGCTGTTCGGCCATGAAACCAAGGTGCAAGCACTGGTCGTGCATCACGCTCGTGTCACCAACCACCAGTCGCAGCGCGGCTTCGTGGATGAAGAACACCGCTTCGGGTGCGGCCTCCTGGTGCAGTGCTTCTTGTCGAGCAGCACGAGCGTCGAGCCAGACGCCGAGCTGTTCGCCACTGGTGCAGGTGTGACGGAGCAGGGCTTCGGCGTATGCCGAGGTGTGCAGCAGTGACGGCAGCAGCAGCGGTTGGTAGCAGGTGAGCGTCCGGGCGGTGGCCTCATGCATCCGCACACACAGCACGTCGTCCGGCGAGGCATTGTGGTGCGCGCGGACGAACAAGCCGTAGTCCGGCTCGGTGGCCAGCCCGAGGACGCGAGTTCGGGCTGCCTTGCCCACGCGATAGAGGCCCAGCAGTGTGGCGACGTCCGCTTCGCTCGCACCTCGAACGCCGCTCTCCAGCTTGCTGAGCTTGCTCGGTGACCACTCCACGTCCTGGCAGACGACGGTGCCCTTGAGTCCCAGGTCAAGTCGAATCCGCCGCAACTCCTCACCGAGTTCCCGACTGTGGGCGTTGGCAAGCCGGTAGGAGGGCTGCTCGTTGTCAGGCGACGTGGTCACTGCTGTACCTCATTTGCCGAAAGTCCGGTTTGAGTCGGCTCACCCACGGGCCGATCGAGTGCTTTTGCTTGGGGCGCAACGCCTTCCACCACGACCAGTCCGCGGGCCTCAGCGCGTTGAATGAGCTGGTGGCCGAAGTCGAGCAGCGCCAGGCCGAGCGCCAGCTCGACGCCAGGGAGGGCACGTGAGTACTCCGTGACGCCAGTACCGGTGCTCTCCTGGAGCACACGGACGACGTAGCGTCCAAGCTCCTGGTTGGCCTGTCCGAGAGCACCTAGGAAGATGCGTTCGTCGCGGCTCAACACGGCATGCCTGATCGGCGTGTGAGGTCTACGCGCCTCGTACTCCGTAGCCCCGTCCAGTGAGCGGCGCGCTGCATGCCATCTACGCCGTTCACCGCCGGGGTGGTCACGATGCATCCGCCGTGTCGGAGGCGTCGGGGTAGATGACGAACAGCTTGCGGCCCACCCCAACGATCCGGGTGGTCAACACCTTGCGGATACCGTCGTTGGTGGATAGGTGATCAACGGTCGGCACCACCACCCCGTAGCTGTCCGGGAACGTCAGTACGTCGAGCAACGCGGTAAAGCCGGTACGGGCGATTTCGTGTCCTCGCACGTCGCGGTCGACGAACGTCGAGCCGAGCAACAGTCCGCGGTCGGTGCAGTAGCGGCTGATGTCCCTGCGCAGCAAGGCAATCTCGATCTCGTCCGGCTCCTCCATGCGGATGTAGCCGTAGACCACAGACGGACTGTTTGGGGTGGGTACTGCGTCCTCTGGAGGCGTAGACACCGAAGCCATCGGGATCACCTTTTTCGCGTGCGTCATCGCCGGACGTGTGGCGTCCGGTGTTCTCGGATGTAGGGGCGTGCTGGTGACCGGGCTAGGCGGCGGCTTCGGGGAGCGCCGCCGCCTAGCCCGGCTTGGTGCAGCGACGCGCTGTGTCGGGGTGGTTGCGCGCCGTACAGACGCAAGCATGCCCGCGCAAGACTGCAAATGCAAGGACTGCAAACGCCTGTTTTGCAGGTGCCCTGTAGTTTGAGTTCGTCCTAGATCACCGCCACACTGGCGCTACTCCTGCGGGAGTTGAGGAAGGATCGACACTCGTGGCCGTCAAGAAGCACACGCCAACCGTTCGTCTGCGCCGACTTGCAGGTGAACTCCGTCGCCTGCGCGCGGCGTCCGGGTTGAGCCGTGAAGATGTTGCCGAGGCGACGGGCATCAACGATTCGACGCTGTACCGGATCGAGACGGCTCGCACGCGCCCGCAGAAGCGAACGCTGCTCACCTTGCTCAAGCACTACGACACCGACGAACCGCAGCGCGAGCACTTGGTGGCGCTCTCCAAGGAGTCCACCGAGCAAGGCTGGCTACGCGGCTTCCACTCCGACCTGCCCGAGGAGTACACGGCCTACATCAGCTTCGAGGCCGAGGCGCTGGGCGTCAGCAACTACGAGTCGCTGTTCATCCCAGGTCTGCTCCAGACCGAGGACTACGCACGAGCGGTCATCCGGGGCGTGTTGCCGATGGCCAACACGCAAGAGGTCGAAGACCGCGTGCAAGCCCGCATGGAACGGCGTGGCGTGCTGAGCAAGGAACAGCCGCTCAAGCTGTGGGCGATCGTGGACGAGGCCGCGCTACATCGACTGGTCGGTGGCGGTCAAGTCATGCACGCCCAGCTCCGGCACCTCCTGGACGTGACCCGCGAACCGCACATCACCTTGCAGGTGATCCCCTACAGCACCGGCGCCCACGCTGGTATGCCTGGTTCGTTCGTCCTGATGGACTTCGCCGACCCGATGGACACCGACCTCATCTACATCGACAGCATGGCTGGTGATCTGTTCTTGGAGTCGGAGGCCGACATCAGCCGCTACAGCACCATCTTCGACAACCTGCGCGCCGTAGCGCTCAGTCCCGACAGCTCAGTCGAGCTGGTTGCACACATCGCGAGAGAGATCGAGTAAGGAGGCACCATGCGCAAGGCAGACCTTACGCACGCCGTGTGGCGCACGAGTTCCCGTAGCAGTGGCAACGGTCAGTGCGTAGAGGTTGCGCTGCTCGGTGACGTCGTTGCCGCTCGGGATTCCAAGAACCCCAACGGCGGCGTGCTGATCGTGGGAGATGTTGAGTGGACTCAGTTCTTGAAGAAGATTCGGGATGGCAACGGGTAGCTCTGCGACGTTGCTGTCCAAGACTTCGCCCGCTTGCTGAGACTCGGTAGGCGGGTGAAGTTGTATTAAAGTCGGTGCAACGTAAAACTCTGGCGGGTTACTGCATGAAGGTCACATCTGTTCGAATTCAAAACTGGAAAAGTTTCGAGGATACGGGCGACATCGAACTGGGGTCGATCAACGTCCTTCTTGGCCGCAATAATAGTGGCAAGTCCGCGGTCCTGAGGGCGATACATCTAATGCAGTACGGAGAGGACGCCCTTGACTCGGACATTCGAATCGGCCATGAAAGCGGCTCAGTCAGGCTGTCTCTAGCCGATGTAACTCAGCCACTTTCAGATAGACGTTTCGGGCACTCTTTTGAGAACGAAGAATTTACCATGGTAATTGAATTTTCCCATGGCACTAGTCCTCGCCTTGAAATGAACTCGTATGCCGACTTGGGAGAGAGTCGACGGACATCTGCGGAACCAATTTCCCCAGTTGAACCAGTCAACTTTATTTATCCATATTATTCGAAACGCAAGGTTATAATCGACCCATCTGTCGACAGTGAGCGCACCAAGTCGGTAGCATCCGATCTGCGAAACCTTGCCGCGAAAGTCTTTCGGCTCGCAGATAGTACCTATCGTGGCAATGAAGAATTTGTTGAACTGTGCAAGCAAGCCATTGGCTTTAATCTAAGCACGTATGCAGTCGAGCATGCAGGCCAGAGGATTGGCATTTCTGTTGGCGACGATGACGAGCACATCGCTATTGAGGCAATGGGTGAAGGCGTCTCAAGCATGCTTGGACTCATCGTCAACTTGTGTCGGGGCAACGGAAACCTGTTTCTCATCGAGGAACCGGAAAACGACCTGCACCCAGAAGCGCTCAAGTTTCTGCTAAGTGTCATCGTGGAAAAGTCTGCCAACAACCAGTTTATTGTGACGACGCACAGCAATATCGTTACTAGGTATCTCGGTGCTGCACCAGATGCACGTCTATTCTCGGTGGAGTCCACGTTCGAACGCGGGCAAGCGCCAACCTCAACGATCAAGCTTGTAGAGAACACTACTGAAGCACGCATCGCACTGCTGCGACAGCTCGGTTATGAGCTTACCGATTTCGATATGTACGAGGGATGGTTGTTTCTGGAGGAGGCGTCGGCGCAGACTATTATCGAACAGTATCTAATCCCATGGTTTGCGCCGAAGCTTGCCCGCATTAAGGTTGTTTCCGGCAGGGGAGTTGACGGCGTTAAACCACTCTTCAACGAGCTTAACCGCCTGTTCCTTTTCACGCACCTCGAAAAAAGCTATAAACAGCGCGCCTGGGTCGTCATTGATGGTGATGACCGCGGTAAGGAGGTTGCGGCAAACCTCGCGAAAACCTACAAGGACTCGTACTCACCTGACCACTTCCGCACATGGGTCGAAACCGATTTCGAGCGGTACTATCCGGTCGACTTCCAGGATCGCGTGGGCGAAGCCTTCGCCCTTCATGGCGAGAAAAAGCGAGCAGCGAAGAAGCAGTTGCTGCACGATGTGAAGGGCTGGTGTGCTGCCAATGAAGAAGAGGCAAGGCAAGAGCTTGCCGCATCAGCATCGGAAGTGATTGGCTTTCTGCGAGAGATTGAGCAGAAGTTGTTTTCTTAGTCTGTATTTCAAATGCTACTCACGCATACTTCGTCAGCAAATCACGGAAGAACTTGCCCAATATGTTATTCAAGTTGGATTACATCAACTCGAATCACTGAACGGGCAAACTTTTCCCGGATAGGTCACTGATCGGTAGCGAGAATCAACTTCTCTCGCGTTACCTGGACTGTCTTTTGTGAACCACGCTTGCTCGCGGATGGTGAAGGACGCGCGCGTACCACGACGATATAGACTGTGACGCCGGATGAGTGAACTCGTGGCGGCCAGATCGCAACGTCCTCGTCCGAGGCAATCTGTAGATTATCATCGCTGAGATTGATCACGATGAGGTGGGCGGCCGTCTTGCCGTGGTCGTGCGCGTATTGGACCGCCTGATTGAAGCCCTTGCGGATGTACGAGACACCGTAACTGGCACCGTCATAGAGTTTCGTTTCCTCGATCAGAGCGTCATCACTGTCGAGGTTCGAAACCACGTCCGCTTCGCCCGAAGCAGTCCGCGGCTTCGCGATGACATGATCAGCGCCTTGATCGAACAGGAACTTCTGGATGTATCGATCATAAATATCTTCGCCGTGTGCGGTGTCAGCTTCGTACCTGGCAAACAGCTCATCCGAATCAAAACGCTCGATGCGTTGCTTTAGGCGCTCTAGCAAATAGAGGGTCTCACTCTCGGTGCCAAGCCGTTCCTCAAGGTATTCAACGAACGGCTCCATGACCTGTTCGGTCATTTCACGGACAGACGCGTTAATATTGCGCTCATTCGAGAAGGAGTGGCTGATCTGTAGCGGATCAACACTGCCGTCAGCGAAGCTGCGAAGCATGTGCCAAACAACCTTTGCTCGCCCCTGCTCACTGTTTGGCCACTTGTGGTTGTGATAGTCGAAGTTGTCTGCGACCCACTTTGTCGCGTCTAGCTCCGGAAGGCTATGTTCGAGCTGCTCAACGATGGCCCGAAGCGCTGGACTCTTCAAGATGAAGTCGCGGACATAGCCGCATTGCACGTCGTATACGTCATGACCAGTCTTAAAGAGACGCTTGTAGCGCTCCCGAATACGAACTTGAAGGTCGCGTTCGTACCTCATCCAAAGAGGCCTTTCATCTGGGATTGCAAGTTGCGCATAGCCTGGTCAACATCCTGAATAGTACCGTAGACAGAGCCGTCGCCATCAACTAGGCGGAATCGCTGACGACAGCAAGGGCACGTTCTGAATGTCTGGGTGTAGACGTCGACGAGTTGCACCTCAAAGAGGTAGCCACAGCTTGAACATGGAATGTCAATCAGCTGCGATAGTAATCCATACGATAGTTGCGACATGCTCATTCGCCCTTACCTAAGCCGAACCGCGCTTAAGGAAGTCTTCAAGCTCCTGCGTAGAACTACTACTTGAAAACGCGCTTCTGACATTTGGAATGGAACGGATACTTTTGACATTCTTGACGCGCTTCACGGATTTAACTGATGGCACATGACAAACGTTCGGGCAACGTTGACGGGTGAAGCCGACACGCCTGCCCTGAAGATCATAGATGACCCCGTCACTCCACCATCCCAGATGCTTCCCATTCCAGCCGTAGACGGTGCCTTGATCCATGTAGGCAACGGCACGCCCAGACCAGAGATAGATGGTCTCATTGTCCGATGCCAAGTAGGCAACTGGTTTTCCAGATTTCGTGTAGAGCGTCTCTTCCGACATGTGATCCTCCCGTGTAGACATAGTACGTGACCGGCGTCACGTTGCCAAATTCAACCCTCTGTCATGTCCACTTCCTGTAGCAAGATCGCCTCTGTAACAGACTGGCCGCCTCGGACGACAGTGTTTGTAAGTCGATCTTTGCGTTAGAATGGTCAATAAGGATGTACCACTATGACGGCATTTTCAGTTAGCTATCGAGCCGATGAGACCGAATTCTCGGTGTCTGATGACGACTTCTCGATGCTGGAAATCCGGGATAGTGGCAGTGAAAGCGGCTTTCAGTATTTCTACGACACCAAATTAAACCGGCTCATCACTGACTTCGTGCTTAAGGATGGGCCTCAAGTGGCAACGCTGTGCCAGGTGACGCTCATCAAGAAAGACGGCAAGTACGCTCCGCGGCTGAGGTTTTGGAAGAAGGATAAGACCAATAAGCAGAAGAAGACTCTGGCGCACGTAGTCGCTGAGGATGAAGTCACAAGGATCATCAAGGCTACAGTTGACACGAGCGACGCCCACAAAAACGTGTGGAAGCTTATTCACTTTCTACAAAGCTTTACTGGTGTTGAGCTGCCAGACGACAACTTTCGCGTCGTTGCCGAAGACAGTGCCCAGCTTGCAGAACTGCTTGAGTCAACAGACAAGCAGACGGTACTTGAGGCTGTGCGGATCGCCTTAGGCGGCGGGCTGACTGAAGAAGACATGCTGCTCCTCAGCAACCGCAAGGCACAGCTCAAGGTGTTTGAGAAGCTTTTGACCGACAAAGAGTTCTTCGAGCAAGAGCGTGTGCGCCTGGAGAAGGTCGGACCGGAGGCACTTTGGCAGGCCTTCTTTGAGGCCAACACCTGGATATTCGGCTATGGGCTGAAGTTGGTTGCCTGCGAGCCACTTGATCCTGAGAAGATGGAGCGGATTACAACCGGAGCGAACATTTTCACGGGTGCGGGCAAGCGTGTCGATGCGATTCTACGTTCGAAGGGCTACATCAGCAGCCTGTTATTCTGTGAGATTAAAACACACGAGAAGTCACTTCTCGCTTCTGGGGTCTACCGGAAACCTGACGTGTATCGGGTTTCCGATGAAGTCAGTGGCGGGCTGTCCCAGATTCAGAAGACCGTGAGTAAAGCGCTCATGAGTATTTCGCGGGAACTGCATGATCTGTACAAGGATGACGGAACGCCCACCGGTATCCAGTTTTCGACTATCAAGCCACGACAAGCGCTGATCATCGGTAACCTTGATGAGTTCAAAGTGAATGGCGCGGTCAATCCGCAGCAACTGTCTTCATTCGAGCTATTCAGACAGTCTTTTCAGGACGTGGAGATCATAACCTTCGATGAGCTATATGAACGAGCTTGCTTTATCGTGCGCGATAGCTGAGCGAGGGTAACATTCTGCCCTACGCGAACGATATTGGGTACAATCGACCGCATACCAGGAGTATAGATGCCTCTCAGCAAGATCGCTGCACAGTTTGCGGCGGAAATCAAAAACCATGACTGGTCAGATGCCCCATGGCGTAATGACCGCGCGGGACATCAACGCCCTCGGGACAATCCTGGCCGCGACACTAAGTTCCTGTCGGATGGCGAGGCTGCCAATATCCGCATGAACGTCATGTGGGTGACTGCTCAAGTGTTGGGTTACAACGATCCGAACTTCGACGCTCACGAGTTCGCTGACGCTTGCGGCGTGAGGTCAAGGAACAACGATGGCAGTAAGAGCGGCATCATTAGCCATGGCTTCCGATACAACGAAGACGGAAGCTACGCAGAGCCCGGCGGCTTCCCAGAAATGGAGCAATAATATGGAGGAATTTGGCCTTGCCTACTTTTCGGCCTCGGGAAGGTTGATCACCAGCAGTGGTGGGCATCCAACCGTTGAGTTAGCTCGCACGGAGGCTGCTAACGCCTTCCGCCAGCAGATCGAGCCACGGGCAACGATGATCAGGATCTTCCGGGGACGTGACGCGACCGAAGAGAACTTCATCGAGGACGTTCCTCGACCCGGTCGCTAGCACCTCCGCTGGCCCCTGTGGCTGTCCACGGGGCCAGCGGAGGCAGTCCTAGGATGCGTCTACCTCATTGATCTTGTTCTGGACGTAGCGAGCCAGACGAGAGTTCAACCTGAATCCCGCGATCCCGACGGTTGAACACACAGGCCGGGAACCCGCGAGGGTTCCCGGCCTGTTCTCGTCCCAGCACCCGTCCCCTCCGGGAGCGACCAGTCCGTCCAGCACCCGCGGGTGCGATTAACAATCAGCATGGCCTGGATCGCAGAATTGCGGGTTTTTCGATCGAATCAACAATTCCCCTGGGACGTTCGGTGGAAATTCCGGCGAACCGGCGACTTCGTCGCGCGGAGGTGCCACCCTTGTTCATCCGGACAAGGGGAGGCATCAATGCGATTATTGACGCTGTTCGCTGCGACAATTGCACTGTTCGGCTCACAAACACCACCGGCTTCGGCGGGTACGGTGCAGTGCGGGGCCACGATCACGCACAGCGTTGCGCTGACCGCGGACCTGGTCTGCGCGGACGTCGGGCTCGTCGTCGCGGGCAACGGGGTGGTGGTCGACCTCGGTGGCCACGAGCTCAAGGCCAAGACCGCGCTGCTGGTCAAGGACGTGCGGAGGACGGTCGTCCGCAACGGCGCGATCACCGGCGACAACGTCGGCGGCGTGAAGCTGGAGAACACGCTGCGGACCACCTTCTCGAACGCGACCATCGCCGCGGGCATCGCCGGGACCGGGGCGCGGAACACGCTCCTGCACAAAGTCACCCAGGGAAACTGGTACACGCAGACGCTGTTCTCCGAAGGGTCGTCGGTGACCGTCTCGGAATCGAGTGTCCAGGGTTACTCGTTCCGCTGCTACACCTCTTCGCCGTGCAGGATCGACAACAGCCAAACCCAGATCAGTGATTACCTCAACTGCGACGAGGATTCGTCGTTGACGTTCAGGGGCGGCTTTCTGAACTCCACGTGGATGGGGTGCACCAACCTGACGATCCGCGGGGCGCGGGTCTACTCCTACCAGGTCGGGGCCGTCAACCTGACGATCACCGACAGCACGCTGGACGGGTTCATCGTCTACGCGACGAAGCTCGTCGTCCTGCGCAACCGGTTCGACGTCGACATCACCGGGATGATGATCGTCAGGCTGGACAACGGCGTGATCCGCGGCAACACGTTCTCGAACATGGCGTCCGCCGGGCTGACCGTCAACCTCGACACCCCGCTGGCGGGCAGGGTGGTGGTCGAGCACAACACGTTCACCGCCAACGGCTTCCGCCCCAGCACCTGGGACAAGGGCGGGAACGTGATCGACGCGGGGGCGCACTTCTACCTGCCGAGCGGGGGCGATCTGGTGGTGCGGGACAACCACTCCGCCGACAACCACGCGTACGGCTACTGGGCCCAGCCGGGCACGGTGGTCGACGGCGGCGGGAACACCTCCGTCAACAACCCGCTGGGGTGCCTGGGCATCGCCTGCTAGCCGGGACGCGACCGTCCGGCGGGCCGGGAACTCGATCACGTCCCCGGCCCGCCGGTGATCGACGAATCAGCTCGGCGTGAAACTGTTTATCGGAACTCGAATGCGAGAAATCCACGCGATAAAGCACTCCGCGACGCGCGTCGCCCTGTGCCTCCCGCGTAGGCGCGGATCAGTCGGCCAAGCGGAACGCGAGTGCCGTTTCCCACTTCGCCATGTCCGGTTCCACGGTCGGGTCGGTCAGGAAGACCTCCAGCCTGCACCCCCACAGCTCACCCTCCGGGGAGTCCTCCACGTCCCACGCGAGACCCCGGTCGGCGGCCCACGCCAGCAGGTCCTCGGTGATGGCCAGCAGGTCGTCGGGATGGCCGGTGTGCGTGATCTCCACGTACCGCCCCGCGGGCAGGACACCGGCGAGCACATCGCCCTCACCTGCGACGGGAGCCTCCACGGGGACCCCGGCCTCGACCTCCAGCACGTCCTCCGCGCCGATCCGGTTGTACCTGAAGAACGGGGCTCCGGCCGGCTCGACACCCCTCGCGCCGAGCCAGCCGAAGACCTCGCCCATGCGGTCGGCGATCTCGCCGAAGGTCCGCATGGTGACCACGCCCCTGATGGCCGCGTACGGCTGTTCGGCGCGGTGCGTGATTCGTGGAAGTTGTTCACTCATGGAGGTGAGACCACTCCCTACGCCAAAACTCATCGCCGTTCGCACGATCGGGTGAAAAAGGATATCTCAGCTGACTCAGCGTAACGAGAATAGAGGTTGTTCCGACAACGAGACATGGCGTCCGCACCAGAAGGCGCCGTTCACGTCGGGAGAAACTCCATGAGCTTCATCTCCTCGGTCGACCATGCCCGAAAAACGTGGGTGACCACCGCGACGACCGCGCTGACGATCGTCACGCTGTCCAGCCTCGTCGGTGTGCTGACCACGCCGTTGTTCGCGTTCCTCACCGCGGCCGCGTGCACGCTGGTCACCGCGCTCGGGGTGGCGCTGTCGCGGGCGGCGCGGACCATGGACGCGATCTTCGCCGAAGAGCTGGACGACCGGCGGCGGCAGGCGCCGACGCCCCTGAAGAGGGCCGAGTAGCCGATCTTCCCGACGGAGCGCACAGTTCGGTGCCGGGAGCGCGTGGCCGCCGTTGACACGGGGGTCGCGGGACCGCTTCCATGCGTACCCCGCAGCTCCGACGAGAGGCCCGTCCCATGACAGTCGCCCGCCCGCGCACGGTGATCGCCCTCGCGGTGGTCCTGCTGACGGCGGCGTGTTCGAGTCCCGACCTAGGCGCGGAGCAGCAGCCGGACTGGCAGGTCACCTGGCGCGAGGACTTCGACGGCGCCGAGGGCGCTCCGCCCGCCGCGGACGGCTGGATCCTCGACACCGGCACCGCCTACCCCGGTGGCCCGGCGAACTGGGGCACGGGCGAGGTGCAGACCTACACCGCGGACCGGTCGAACATCGGCCTGGACGGCCGCGGCAACCTGGAGATCACCCCACGGCGGGACGCCTCGGGCGCCTGGACGTCCGGTCGCGTCCAGAGCAGGCGCGCCGACTTCACGGCCCCCGAGGGCGGTGCGCTGCGCATCGAGGGCCGCGTGCGGATGCCCGACGTCCGGGGCGACGCCGGGCTGGGCTACTGGGCCGCCTTCTGGGCGCTCGGCGCGCCCTACCGCGATCACCACTGGAACTGGCCGGGTGTCGGCGAGGTCGACGTCGTGGAGAACGTCAACGGCGTGGACCGGGTGTGGGGCGTCCTGCACTGCGGTGTCGCGGCGGGCGGGCCGTGCGACGAGCCGCGGGGCATCGGCGCCGACTCGGCGTGCCCCGGCTCGCCGTGCCTGGCGGAGTTCCACACCTACGCGTTCGAGTGGGACCGGGGCACCAGCCCGAACGAGTTCCGCTGGTACGTCGACGGGCAGCGGTACCACTCGGTCGACGAGGCGCGGGTCGGTCCGGCCGCGTGGGCCTCGATGACCTCGCACACCGGCTTCTTCGTGCTGCTCAACGTCGCCGTCGGCGGCGCCTTCCCCGACGGCGTGGCGGGCCGCGGCACGCCGACGGCCACCACCGCGCCGGACCGGTCCATGGTCGTCGACCACGTGTCGGTGTCCACCAGGGCGGGCCGCTAGCGGTCGTCCCGTGCGCGCAGCACGCGGTCGGCCAGCGCTTCGACGACGGCGGCGACCTCGGCGGGGTGCTTGAGGTCGGCGCCGTGGTCGCGGCCCGGCATGACCACGCGCTCGGCGGTGGGCATCGCGGCGGCGAGCGCGTCGAGGCGTTCGGCCAGGTGGGCGGGGCTGCGGTCGCCGCCGAGCAGGACGGTCGGCACGGTGACGCGGGCGTAGGTGTCCAGGCGCACGCCGAGGTCGTCCAGCGCGGCCAGCGAGTTGATCTGGCCGGGCACCAGTCGGCGGTACTTCGGGACGGCGGCGACGGCCGCGCCCGCGAGGGTCGCCTGCCACGGCGCCAGGCCGACGGTGCGGCGGAAGAAGAGCGCCATGGCGCGGCCCGGCCTGCCCGCGGCCAGCGCGGCCTTCGCCTCGGCGACCACCTCACCGCCCAGGGGTGGGCCGATGGCCACCGGCGCCTCGAAGACCACGGCGCCGGAGAACGCCCGCGGTGCCGCCGCCAGCGCCTCCAGGGCGACCACGCCGCCGTCGGAGTGGCCGTAGAGCACGACCGGCCCGCCGACCGAGCGGACCACGGCCACCACGTCGTCGACCTCGTCGGCGACGCTGCACGGCAGGGTGTCCAGGTCGAGGCGGTACTGCCTGCGGTGCAGCCTCAGGACGCGGAACCGGCGGGCGAGGATCGCGGCCAGCTCGTGGTCGCGGCTGCCGTCGTCCAGGCCGGGGTGCAGCAGCACCACGACCGGCCCCGAGCCCTCGTCGTGCACGCGGACGTCGGTGCCGTCGCCTGCGGTGATCGTCATGTGGGCCTCCCCGTGGCGCCAGGCTAGTGGGAACCTCGACCCGTGGACGAGCGACGAGCGCGGATCGAGTTGCGGCGGCGGTTCTACGGCGTCGGGGACCTCAGCGAGCTGCCGATCTTCGGTGGCGGCTACATCAACTTCGGCTACTGGAAGGGGATCCCGCTCGACGGCGAGCTGACCCTCGACCAGCGGATCGCGAGCCAGCAGGCCCTCTACGACCTGGTGCTGGACGTGCTCGACGTCGGTGCCGGGGACCGGGTGCTGGAGGTCGGGAGCGGACGCGGGCTGGGCGCGGCCTCGGCGGTGGGGCGCGGGCCCTCGGTGGTGCGCGGGGTGGACGTCGAACCCGAGCAGGTGGCGCGCGCGTCCGCCGCCCACCACGACGAGCGGCTGGCGTTCGTGCGGGGGTCGGCGTCCGACCTGCCCTTCGGCGACGGGGAGTTCGACAAGCTGCTGTCGGTGGAGGCGGCCCAGCACTTCGAGGACGTCGCCGGGTTCGCGCGGGAGTCGTTCCGGGTGCTCCGACCGGGTGGGCGGCTCGCGGTGGCGACGTTCTTCGCCAACCGCGCCGACGCCGGACCCGAGATCGCCGACCTGCTGGGGACGTTCGCGAGCGGCCTCGACCTGGCCCACCCGGTGGACGGGGTGCTGGCCGACCTGCGGGCGGCCGGGTTCGTCGACGTCGTGGCCACGACCATCGGCGAGCACGTGTGGGCCGGGTTCGACCGGTGGATCGAGCTCGGCCGCGTGCGCCACGACTGGGACCGGAACTGGACCAGGGTGGTGGCGCGCGGGCTGGCGGACTACTACCTGGTGACCGGGTGTCGGACCCTTGAGGCAGGATCGCAGTCGTGACGACTCATCCCGCTGCCGTGGTTCCGAATCCGCTGTTCACCGACCCCGAGGCCGAGGCCCGGTGGCGGGCCCGCTTCGCCGCGCCGAGGATGTCGGCCCCCTCCTGGGCGGAGAACGCGCCCGACCGGAACCTGTACCTGTCGAACGCGAGCGGGGTGTGGGAGGTCTACGCCTGGGACCGGTCGGACGACGTCCACCGGAAGGTGACGGACCGGCCGAACGGCACGTCGCACTACCGGATCAGCCCGGACGGCGAGTCGATCTGGTGGTTCGCCGACCACGACGGCGACGAGTTCGGCCTGTGGGTGAGCGAGCCGTTCACCGCGGACGGCCGGGACGCGTGGACCGCGGTCGAGGGCGTGCCCGCGGGGTACTCGGCGGGCCTGGAGATCGGTGGGGACGTCACCGCCGTGGGCGTGTCGACGGACGACGGCACGTCGGTGTGGCTCTCGCGCAAGGGCGGTGCGGCGGAGGTCGTCTACGCGCACGAGAACGACGGCGGGCTGGACGCGCTGTCGAAGGACGAGACGCTGCTGGTGCTCTCGCACTCCGAGCACGGCGACAGCAGGCACCCCGCGCTGCGGGTGCTGTCGGTGGAGACGGGCGCGACCGTCGCGGAGAAGTGGGACGGCGAGGGCAAGGGCCTCGGCACGGTCGCGTTCAGCCCGGTGCTGGGCGACAACCGGGTGCTGGTGCTGCACGAGCGCCGGGGCCGCGAGGAGCTGCTGCTCTGGGACGTCGAGGCGGACACCGAGTCGGAGATCGTCATCGACCTGCCCGGCGAGATCGTCGCGGACTGGTACCCGGACGCGACGGCGCTGCTCGTCGTGCACACGTTCGAGGCCCGCAACACGCTCTACCGCTACCACCTGATGACCGGTGAGCTGTCCGAGCTGGACACCCCGCACGGGACCGTCGGGTCGGCGGCCGTGCGTCCGGACGGGACGGTCGAGTACTCGTGGTCGTCGGCCGCGCACCCGCCCGTGGTCCGCGCGCTGTCGCCGGACGGCTCGGAGCGCGTGCTGCTGGAGTCGGACGGGGCGAAGGCCCCCGGTTCGCAGGACGTGGCCGACGTGTTCGTGGACGGGCCCGGCGGCCGGGTGCACGCGCTCGTCGCCCGGCCTGCCGGTGCGCCGGACGGGCCGCTGCCGACGGTGTTCAGCCTGCACGGCGGCCCGCAGTCGGCGGACGAGGACAGGTTCTCCGCGTACCGCTCGGTGTGGCTGGACGCGGGCTTCGCGGTGGTGCACGTGAACTACCGGGGCTCCACCGGGTACGGGTCGGCGTGGCGGGACGCGATCGAGGGCAGGCCGGGGCTCACCGAGCTGGCCGACGTGGCCGCGGTGCACGACTGGGCCGTCGAGACCGGCTTCGCCGACCCGGCGAGGTGCGTGGTCAACGGCGCGTCGTGGGGCGGTTACCTGAGCCTGCTGGCGCTGGGCACCCAGCCGGAGCGCTGGGCCGTCGGCACGTCGATGATCCCGGTGGCGGACTACCTGGCGGCGTACGAGGACGAGATGGAGCCGCTGCGGGCGTTCGACCGGGCGCTGTTCGGCGGGTCGCCGGAGGAGCTGCCGGAGCTGTACCGCGAGTGCTCGCCGCTGACCTACGTCGACGCGGTGCGCGCGCCCGTGCTGGTGCTCGCGGGCGAGAACGACCCGCGCTGCCCGATCCGGCAGATCGACAACTACCTGGACCGGCTGGCCGAGCGGGGCGCGGTGTACGAGGTGTACCGCTGGAACGCGGGCCACGGGTCGCTGGTGATCGAGGAGTCGCTCAAGCAGACGGCGGCCGAGGTCTCCTTCGCGCTGCGGCACCTGCCGAGCTAGGCGACCCCCGCCGGGTTTCGCGCCGTCCAGGGCGATTCATCGTGGTGCCGTCGCCGCACCTGAGCCGCGCGACACCCGGTGGGGATCGCGGTCACCGCGCTGGTCTGGTCGCACGGCGCCGTACCGCGCCCTACCTCCTGACCGGCCCCCACGCGGGCAGGCGATCGCGGGGGCGGAGGGGACCCGCGTCCTCGGGGTGCGTCGTGACGGTGTCGTGCGCCCGACGGGTCGGGCGGGCGCGTGGGGTCCGTCCTGGAGGCACGCGACGACCGAGCGCAGGTCGTTCGGGCACCTGGTGCGGAGCCGGATGGCCCGCACCGGGGAGACCTGCTCCACAGCCCGCCGCCACCTGCTGGGCGAGCAGGCCGTCCGCACCGGCGGTGGCACGCGGCACGGGTCGGCGCTGCTGCGCAACGTCCTCGGCGGCCGGGCGAGCGGGCCGCTGCTCGCGGGCCTGGCCGGTGGGGTCGGGTTCCTGTGCTCCGTGTTCGAGTACGCGGGGCACCACCCGACGATGACGATCGTGTCCCGGCACCACCCCGACCCGTACATGCCGGCGGTGCCGCGGGGTGCCGCACGGGCATGGCCCACGGCGAGCACGGATCACGGGGAGCAGGCGAGAGCGGCCGCCGCGGGAAGGACCCGCGGCGGCCGCGGTCTCACGCCTGCTGGGCCTGCCACATCCAGTGCGCCTGCTCGACCTGCTTGGTGATCTCGATGAGCAGGTCCTGGGACACCAGGTCCGCCTTGTCGGTCGCCTCGATCCGCGTGCGGAGCCGCTCGATGAGCTTCGCGAGGGCGGACACGATCGTGGTGATCACCGTGTCCTCGTCCTGCCAGCCCTCCGGGAAGTCCAGCACGGAGCCGTCTGCGACGGTGCGCACCTTGCCGTTGGGCGAGACGCCCAGCGCGCTGGCGCGCTCGGCGACCTCGTCGGTGTAGGTCCGCGCGAACGTGACCAGCTCGTCGAGCTGGAGGTGCACGCTGCGGAAGTTCTTGCCGACGATGTTCCAGTGCGCCTGCTTGGCGATCAGGGACAGGTCGATCAGGTCGACCAGGGTGCTCTGGAGCACCTCGCCGACGGCGTCCCTCTCGGCGTTGCCGAGCGGGGAGCTGATCGGTGACTTGACGGGCATGACTTCAGCGCCTCCTTCAGACGGTGGCGGTAACGGCCACCTCGATGTTGCCGCGAGTCGCGTTGGAGTACGGGCACAGCTGGTGCGCCTCGTGGACGAGCTTGTCCGCCACGGACTGCTCGACGCCGTCGACGCGGGCGACCAGGTCGACGGTCAGGTGGAAGCCGGGGCGGTCGTCGATGCGGCCGATGCCGACCTTCGCCGTCACCTCGGTCACGCCGACCTCGACCTTGGCGATGCGGGCGGCGGTCCGCAGCGCGCTGTTGAAGCACGCGGCGTAGCCTGCGGCGAACAGCTGCTCGGGGTTCGTGCCGCCACCGGGTCCGCCCATCTCCTTGGGGATCGCCACCAGCTCGTCGAGCACCCCGTCGGAAGACCGGATCTCGCCCTGACGACCTTCACCCAGGGCGACGGCTTCGGCGGTGTAGAGCACGTTCATGTGACGCTCTCCTTCGAGCTGGAGGGGTGGTTCCCGGTGTTCTACTACTTGGTAACCACTCTCCGACACTCTTCGACTCCCGGTGGTGTGGCAACTCACCCGCCGAAGGCATACCCGAAGGTGCGAACGTCAACCCGACTGTGACAGGGCGAACTCCGCGACCTGGCGGCCGATGACGCGCAGCGTCTCCGCGACGGCCGGGTCCGAGCAGCCGCCGTCGCCGTCGAAGGTGACGTCGCCGGAGTGCACGGCCGCGCCCAGCGGCGTCGGCCAGCCGCGCAGCGCGTGCACGATCGAGCGCAGCGCGGTCAGCGTGGTGACGGACGCCTGCCAGCCCTGCGCGGCGGCGACGCAGCCGACCGCGCGGCCCGTGAGGTACGGGCGGTCGTCGGTGCGGAGGTCCTCGACGTAGTCCAGCGCGTTCTTGACCAGGCCGGACACCGTGCCGTGGTAGCCGGGCGACACCAGCACGACGCCGTCGGCCCCGCGGAGCGCCTTCACGAGCCGGGACGCCGCCTCGGGGCGGTCGGGGACGTGCGGGTCGTAGAACGGGAGCACGAGGTCGGGGCCGGTCACCTCGATCGTGTGCGCACCGGCTTCGCGCGCGCCCGACAGCGCGATGCGCATCGCGCGTTCGGACTGCGAGTTGGGGCGGATGGAGCCCCCGATGCCCACCACGGTGACCGTCATGCGTCGAGATCCTTCCACCTGCGCGAACCGAACGACTCGACCGTACGACCTCCAGCGCGGTGGAGGTCCACCCGGTGGGGACGCTCGTCACATCGACTACCCGCGAGTAACATTCGACTCATGTCGAAGCTCGCCGATTCCCTCCCCGTCGGTGTCCTCGCGGGGGCCCTGCGGTTCGCCTTCGGCCTGCCCGCTCCGGTGCGGCGGCTGATCACCGGGAAGCCGGTCGTCGTCGACGGCCAGCGCCTGCACCCCGACGCCCAGCTCCTGCTCAAGCTCCAGCAGCTCAGCGGCCAGGACTGGGACACCACCACGCCCGCGCAGAACCGGGCCGCGCTGACGCAGAGCAACGCGCTGGTGTGCGGACCGGTCGTGCAGGGCGTCGCCACGCGCCCGGTGCGCATCCCCCGCGACGGCGGCGTGGTCCCCGGCCGCGTCTACGAACCCGTCGGCCTCGCACCCGACTCCGCGTTGTTGATCTTCTACCACGGTGGCGGCTGGGTCAGCGGGGACCTCGACAGCCACGACAACCTGTGCCGGTTCCTCGCCGTCGAGGCGGGCGTCCGCGTGCTGGCCGTCGACTACCGGCTCGCCCCGGAACACCCGTTCCCCGCGGCCGTGGAGGACGTGATGGTCGCGTTCGAGTGGGCCGTCGAGCACGCCTCCGACCTGCGCGTGGACCGCGACCGCATCGCGCTCGGCGGCGACAGCGCGGGCGGCAACCTGGCCGCCGTGACCGCGTTGCGCGCGGCGCAGGCCGGTGGGCCGACACCGGTGTTCCTGCTGCTGCTCTACCCCGCCGTCGACGCCTCGACCCGCCGCCGCTCCCGCGACCTGTTCGGCAACGGCTTCTTCCTCACCGACGCCAAGATGGACTGGTTCCGCGACCACTACGCGCCCGAGGAGGAGTCCTGGGTGGACCCCAGGATCTCGGTGCTGCTGGCCGACGACCTCAGCCTCCTGCCGCCCACCTACCTCGCGACCGCGGGCTTCGACCCGCTGCGCGACGAGGGCGAGGCGTTCGCGGCGCGGCTCGCGGAGGAGGGCGTGCCGGTCGTGCTCCGCCGCCACGAGGGCCTGTTCCACGGGTTCGCCAACGTCCTCGGCCTGGGCGGCATCTACCGCGAGGCCGTGTCCGAGGCCGTCGGCTCGCTGCGCACCGGGCTCGCGCTGGCCAACGCCCGCCAGGACGTGCCGAAGACCGCCTGAGCACGGCGGAACGGCCCCGGTGGCGCTCGCGAGGAGCGCCGCCGGGGCCGTTGCGCGTGGTGGCGTGCGGGTCTAGCTCACTTGCCGAAGCCTGCGGCGATGCGGTCGCCGGTCTCCTTGTCGATGTTGCGCCAGTACTCGAACACGCGCTCCAGCACCGGCTCGGACACGCCGTTGCCCGCGTGGTTGATCACGGTCTCCACGAGCCGGTCGCGCTGCTCCTGCGTGAACACCTCGCGGATCAGCGTGCCCGCCTGGCCGAAGTCGTCGTCCTCGACGTGCAGCTTGTAGGCCGCGCGCACGGGGGCGTCCTCGACGCCGTAGTTCGTCGTCACCTCGCCCGCCGCGATCGGGTCGGCGTGCGGGCCGCCGTAGGAGTTCGGCGCGTACACCGGGTCGGACGCGTTGCCGTACCGCATCGCGCCGTCCTTGGAGTAGGAGTTCACCGGCGACTTCGGCCGGTTCACCGGCAACTGCGCGTAGTTCGCGCCGATCCGGTACCGGTGCGCGTCCGGGTAGGAGAACATCCGGCCGATCAGCATCTTGTCCGGCGACGGCCCGATGCCGGGCACCAGGTTCGTCGGCTCGAACGCGGCCTGCTCGATCTCCGCGAAGTAGTCGGCCGGGTTCCGGTCCAGCACCAGCTTGCCGACCTTGACCAGCGGGTAGTCGCTGTGCGGCCACACCTTCGTCAGGTCGAACGGGTTGAACCGGTAGTTCTCCGCCTCCGCGTACGGCATCACCTGGACGTGCAGGGTCCACGACGGGTGCTCGCCGCGCTCGATCGAGTGCCACAGGTCGGCCCGGTGCGCGTCGGCGTCCTCACCGGCGATCCGCGCGGCCTCCTCCGACGTCAGCGTCTCGATGCCCTGGTCGGTCTTGAAGTGGTACTTCACCCAGAACTTCTCGCCGACCGCGTTCTCCCAGAGGAACGTGTGCGAGCCGTACCCGTTCTGGTGGCGCCACGTCTTCGGGATGCCCCGGTCGCCCATCAGCCAGGCCACCTGGTGCGCCGTCTGCGGCTGGAGCGTCCAGAAGTCCCACTGCATGTCGTGGTCGCGGCGACCGGTGTCGGCCCGCCGCTTCTGCGAGCGGATGAAGTCCGGGAACTTGATCGGGTCGCGCAGGAAGAACACCGGCGTGTTGTTCCCGACCAGGTCGTAGTTGCCCTGCGACGTGTAGAACTTCAGCGAGAAGCCGCGCGGGTCGCGCCACGTGTCCGGCGACCCCAGCTCACCCGCGACGGTCGAGAACCGCACCAGCGCCTCGGTCTTCACACCGGGCTGGAACAGCGCCGCCTTCGTGTACCGGCTGACGTCCTCGGTGACCTCCAGGTACCCGAACGCGCCGCCGCCCTTGGCGTGCACCACGCGCTCGGGCACCCGCTCGCGGTTGAACTGGGCGTTCTTCTCGATCAGGTAGTGGTCCTGGAGCAGGATCGGCCCGTTGGCGCCCAACGTCAGCGAGTGGTCGTCGCTCGCGACGGGGATGCCGACGTTGTTCGTGGTGTGGCGCGGTTCGGTCACGCTGGTGGCTCCTCGTTCCGTGGTGGGAGTTGGCAGTCGCCGCACAGGCCCCAGAAGACCACCTCGGCCCGGTCGACGGTGAAGCCCGCCGAGTTCGGGGGTTCGAGGCAGGGCGCCGCGCCGTGGACGTGGTCGACGTCCTCGGCGCGGCCGCAGCGGCGGCAAACCAGGTGGTGGTGGTCGTCCCCCGTGCGCGTCTCGTAGCGGGCCGGATGACCGGCGGGCTCGATCCTGCGCACGAGGTTCAGCCGGGAACACGTGTTCAACACGTCGTAGACGGCTTGTGTCGACACCGTCCCCAGCCGCTCCCGCACCCCGTCGGCCACGTGCTCGGCCGTCGAGTGCGGGTGCCGGCCGAGCCACTCCAGCACGGCCAGCCGAGGAGCGGTGAGACGCAGTCCGGCTCCTCGCAGCAGTTCACGCGGGTCAGGTGTCATGTCCCGACCATGTGACCACGTTTTCTGGAATGAGTCAAGAAAACGAGCGGTTAAAGACTTGCTCCCGCAGGGCACGATGGGATCGTGAACCCTGCTAAGTACCTGAGCCTGCTCCGCCTGCCGGGCATCAGACCGGCGATGCTGCTGATGCTCCTGGCCAGGATCCCGACGACGGCGTCGGGCATGACCCTGACGCTCCACGTGGTCCTGTCGCTGGACAGGGGCTACGGCGCGGCGGGCCTGGTCGGCACGGCCAGCACCATCGGCATCGCACTGGGCGCCCCGCTGATGGGCCGCCTCACCGACCGCCGAGGACTGCGCACGATGCTCGCGCTCAGCACGGTCACCGAGGGCCTGTTCTGGTTCACCGCACCGGCACTGTCCTATCCGGTCCTGCTCGTGACGGCGTTCCTGACCGGCCTCACGATCCTCCCGGTGATGTCCATCGGCCGCCAGGTCCTCACCGCGCTGACACCGGTGGACCACCGCAGAACCGCGCTCGCCATGGACTCCATGGCCGTCGAGGTCGCCTACATGGCGGGACCGGCGCTGGCGGTGCTGCTCACCACCAGCGCCTCCAGCCGCACAGCACTGTGGACGGTGGGAGCCGCCATGGTCGCGGCCGGGATCGCACTGTGGATCGCCAACCCCCCGGTCCGCAGCGAGGAGGAGGAAACCCACGCGGAACGCCCACCGAGGCGGGAATGGCTGACGGCACCGGTCCTGGGTGTGCTGGTGACGTCCTGCGGAGCGATCCTCGTACTGGCGGGGATGGAAGTCTCCCTGGTGGCCGCCCTGCAAGAACAAGGCCAGATCCAGTGGACCGGCCCACTGGTCATCGTCATGTGCGCGGCCTCGCTGATGGGCGGCTTCATCTACGGCGGCCTCACGAACGCCCCGACCCCGAGAACCCTCATGGCCTCACTGGGCCTGCTGGCCATCCCGGTGGGCCTGGCATCAGACAACCTCTGGCTACTGGCAGCAGCACTGGTCCCGGCAAACATGCTGGCGGCTCCGGTGATCGCCAGCACGGGCGAGGTGATCACCAAACTGACCCCGGCATCGGTGCGCGGCGAGGCAATGGGCCTGCAAGGCTCAGCGTTCACCCTCGGAGCAGCAGCAGGAGCCCCACTGGCGGGCTTCGTCATAGACCACTCGTCATCGGGCTGGGGCTTCGCGGCGACGGGAGCAGCGGGCGCCGCCATCGCGGCCCTGGGCGCAGCCCTCGACCACAGAGCGAAACACACGACCAAGAACAACGAAAAGGCCGACCCGCAACCAACGAGCCAGAGCCTTCCCTAGAGCAGTGGCCGATGTCGCTCGGGGGATTCGACCCTTGCCCCGGTGGAAGGGCAGGTAGCCACCACCTGCCCTTCAGCCCGATCACTGGGTCACATCGAGGGGTCCCCGAGTCGCATCGGCCACCACCGCTGGGACCGGCGGAACCCCTACCCCCACCTCACCGAACCAACTCCGCGTGCAACTCCCGCAAAGCCGAATAGGCCTTCTCCACCAGAGGCCGAGCCCGC
>NZ_DASUSQ010000030.1:0-39677 GCF_036375055.1 Umezawaea sp. | reverse complement strand
GAAAACGGTTTCAGGGCTCCTGATCGATTCACTTGTTAGGCCATTCGAGTGACACAACTGGTCTAGACCTTGACCGTTCAGTGGTCTGGACCACATGTTTCACCCAACCTTGCTTTCCCTGCCGTGACAAGGAGCCCGATGACCAAGATCCGATGGCATCTCACAGCGTTGTTCGCGGCGGTGGCCGCGTTGGTCCTCGGCCTCACCGTCGTGCCCACCGCCAGTGGCGCGGGCGGTGTGTCGGCGACCTTCTCCAAGGGCTCCGACTGGGGCACCGGGTACGAGGGCAAGTACACCATCAAGAACGGCGGCACGTCGACGCTCGCGACGTGGACCGTCGAGTTCGACCTCCCCGCGAACCACAAGGTCAGCTCGCTGTGGGACGGCACGCAGACCGCCAGCGGCCAGCACGTGACCGTCAAGAACTCCTGGAACGGCAACGTCGCGCCCGGCGCGTCCGTCAGCTTCGGCTTCAACGTCACCTACACGGGCGCCTTCGCGGCCCCCGGCGGGTGCAAGCTGAACGGTGCCTCGTGCGACGCGGGTGGTCCGACGACGACCACCACGACGACCACGACCACCACCACGACGACGACCACCCCCGGTAACCCGACGACGACCACGACCACCACGACGCCGCCGCAGTCCGGTGCCAAGAAGAACCTGGGCTACTTCGTGCAGTGGGGCGTGTACTCGCGCAACTACCACGTCAAGAACATCCACACGAGCGGTTCCGCCGCGAAGCTGACCCACATCAACTACGGGTTCGGCAACGTGAAGAACGGCCAGTGCTCGGCCACCGACGACACCTTCGCGGACTACGACAAGTTCTACGACGCCGCGAGCAGCGTCGACGGCACGTCGGACTCCTGGGACGCGGGCGCCCTGCGCGGCAGCTTCAACCAGTTGCGCAAGCTGAAGAAGATGTACCCCCACATCAAGGTGCTGTGGTCCTTCGGCGGCTGGACCTGGTCCGGCGGCTTCGGCCAGGCCGCGCAGAACCCGGCCGCGTTCGCCGAGTCGTGCTACAAGCTGGTCGAGGACCCGCGCTGGGCCGACGTGTTCGACGGCATCGACATCGACTGGGAGTACCCGAACGCCTGCGGTCTGAGCTGCGACACCAGCGGCTTCGCGTCGTTCAAGAACCTCACCCAGGCGCTGCGCAGCCGCTTCGGCTCGGGCAACCTGGTCACCGCGGCCATCACGGCCGACGGCAGCAGCGGCGGCAAGATCGACGCCGCTGACTACGGCGGCGCGGCGCAGTACCTCGACTGGTACAACGTCATGACCTACGACTACTTCGGCGGCTTCACCCCGCAGGGCCCGACGGCCCCGCACTCGCCGCTGACGTCGTACAACGGCATCCCGCAGGCGGGCTTCAACTCCGACGCGGCGATCCAGAAGCTGAAGAGCAAGGGCGTTCCCGCCAGCAAGCTGCTCCTCGGCATCGGCTTCTACGGCCGAGGCTGGACCGGCGTCACGCAGGACGCCCCCGGCGGCACCGCGACCGGCCCGGCTCCGGGCTCCGTCGAGGCGGGCATCGAGGACTACAAGATCCTCAAGAACACCTGCCCCGCCACCGGCACCGTCGCGGGCACCGCGTACGCCAAGTGCGGCAACCAGTGGTGGAGCTACGACACCCCGGCCACCATCGGCGGCAAGATGACCTACACCAAGAACCAGAGCCTCGGTGGCGCGTTCTTCTGGGAGCTCTCGGGAGACACGACCAACGGCGAGCTGATCACGGCCATGAAGAACGGCCTCGGCTGATCTGACCCGCAGTAAGCGAGAGGGCCCGCGGCTGCTGCCGCGGGCCCTCTCGCTTTGTCCGAGTCCGCTTGGTCCGAGTTCGCTTGGTCCGAGTCCGCTCTGTCCGAGTTCGCTCTGTCCGAGCCGCTCACTCCGGGTGACTTCCCACTCCACCTGTTCGAGTGACCGCAAGAACAGCGGTTCTTGTCGGACCCCACCGCTTCACTGGTCCTGTGCGAACCCACCGATGTGCCCGGTCGTCCCCCTGGCCCTCCCCGCCGCTGACCGCGATCCGTCCCACCGCGGCGGTTCACGGGGCGGGCGGGCCCGTGCCTCCCCCGTCCCGGTCCGCGGTCGGTCGGGCGGCCCTCCGGCCTCCCGACCGACCACCGCGTCCGGCGGGCGCACCTCGCGCGCCCGCCGGACCGGTCTCAGACGGTCAGGCTCCAGGTGTCGATGGTGCCGACGTCCTGGGAGGCCACGTCCTGCACCTTCAGCTTCCAGTCACCGTCGCGCAGCTCGGTGGCCAGGTTCGCGGTGTAGGTCGTGTCGATGTTGTCCGCGGAGTCGTTGCCGGAGGCCTTCAACCGGTAGGAGGACCCGTCGGGGGCGACGAGGTCCACCACCAGGTCCCCGCGGTAGGTGTGCTTGATGTGCACCTCGACCTGCGAGGTGGCCGAGGCGTTCCCGGTGCAGCCCGCGATCGTGATCGTGCTGGTGACGGCGGCACCGCGGTCCGGGATGGCGACGTCGGTGTCGTTGGTCTTCTTGTCGCAGCCCGTGGGCGGGGTGCTCGTGCCGTAGGGGCTGGTCGCCTTGGTGGCCGCGTACATCAGCATCGGCTTGACCTTCGGCCAGAACGTGCCCGCCTGGCACGAGTAGGTCGGGAAGAAGCCGCTGCACGAGCCGCTGCTCGGGCCGATCTCCCAGACGAAGCTCGCCACGCCGAGGTCGTCGTACACCCAGTCGTCGGTCGCGCCCGCGGCGTTGTAGAGCACCTCGCCGGGCTGGCCGGAGGTCCAGCCGGAACCCGCGATGGCCTGGAGGTCCGACCCCATCTTCCGCAGCGAGGCGTCGTTGCCCGCCTTCTGGCTGGCGTCGTACCCCCACGGGAACAGGATCAGGTTGGAGTAGCTGTGCATGCTGACGACGACACCGGTGGTGTCCGCGGGAGCGGCGTCACCGGGAGCCGTGCCGCGCTTGTCCTTGTAGAGGCTGCGCCAGAGCGCCTGAAGCGCCTTGGTCTCGACCTCGGAGTCCGCGCTCGGGCCCTTGTAGGTCTGGTCGCACGGCTGGCTCGACGTGCCCTGGCCGCCCCAGTGCGAGCTGGTGTTGCGGTTCAGGTCGACGCCGAGCTGGCTGCTGGCCGAGCCGGAGCAGTTGGAACCGTTGGTGCCGTTGGCGTTCTTGCGCTGGTAGATCGGCGAGTTGCCGCCCTGCTGGACGATGTTGACGCCGTCGGGGTTGGCCTGCGGGACGACCCACACCTCGGTGGTGTCGAGGAGCGCGGTGACGCTCGCGTCGGTGCCGTAGCCCGCCGTCAGGTGGTCGATCCAGCGCCAGGCGACGTCACCGGTGGTGAGTTCGCGGGCGTGCAGCTGGCCCATGACGAAGAAGCGGGGCTTGGGCGCGTTGGGGTTGAGCGCGCAGTCGCCCGCGTTCAGCTTGGTGATGCAGATGGCTCGCAGGTCGTAGCCGCCCGCGCCCTGGGTCTTCTTCCACGAGTCGCCGTAGTCGACCAGCGTGGTGAGCGTCGGGTACTGGGCGGCGACGGCGTCCAGGTGGGCGTGGTGGGCGTTGACCGTGCGGTAGCCGCCGTAGAAGGTCTCGTTGATGTCGGCGGCCTCGACCGCGGCCGACTGCGACTTCTTGGCGGGCGGCGTCCACTCCGGCGGCGCCAGCACCTGGTCGACGACAGCGGTGAAGCCCGCCTGCTGGAGCCGGGCCCCCTCGTCCTTGGCGCCGAGCACGAACAGGCTGTCGCCGTCGCGCTGCTCCAGCACGTCGAAGCCGCGGCTCAGCAGGTTCTGCGCCTGCTCGCCGAGCGGTGCGTGCACCTTGTAGACGTAGGTGGGGCCGGGTTGGGCCGCCGTCGTGACCGGCAGCGGGCCCGCGGTGCCAGGCACACCGCCGGTGATCACCGCACCCGCGGCCGCGATGGCGACCGCGATGGACACCATCGAACGTTTTCTCGACAACACGGTTGTTCCTCTCGCAGGGTTGAGCTGGAGGATGAGGCACGAACCGCGGCGAAAACACCCTCCAACCGGCCATACATGGGCGTTATGGACCAAGAGAAGGAGCGCGCGTCGGGTGGCGTGACACCCCGGAGCAGGGGTAGGCCTTAGCCATGACCGACGAAGAAATCATCAAGCGCATCTCGCACCTCGTCGAAGAGGAGCACGAGCTGGAGAACTCGAAGATCGGCGAGGGCCTCTCGACCGACGAGGCGCAGCGCCTCAAGCAGATCGAGGTAGGCCTCGACCAGTGCTGGGACCTGCTCCGCCAACGCCGCGCCCGCAGGGCAGCCGGAATGGACCCGGACGCCGCCGAAGCACGGCCCGAGGGCATCGTGGAGGGCTACCGCCAGTAGGACGGGTAGAGGGAGAGGGCGCCTGCGCTCGGAGCCGCTGTGGCACGAGTGAGGCTCGCGGGAGCCCGGCCGGAGGAACGGTTCGCGGGAACCGGTTCCACAGGTGCCGGGCTCACGGGAGCCGGGCTTGCGGAAGCCGAACCCACGGGAACCGGACCCACGGAAGCCGAACCCACGAGAACCGGTTTCGTGGGAGCCGGTTTCGTGGAGTCGGACTCACGGGAGCCGGTCTCGCGGAGACAAGCTCGGCGGTCCCATCATGGGAACTGACCGCGGAGGGCCTGGGACCTCCTTGCTCGGTGTCCGCGTCGCCGCACCGTCTTACCAGGCGGATCAGGGCGGGGTTGTGGTTCTCACGCCCTCGTCTCGTCGCCGGTCACAGTGGACTCGGCGCGTCGTGCAGGCGTTCCCACGCAGGCCGAGGAACACGCTGACGCTGCCGCTCAGCGGTCCCTCGATGCCACCAGGTCCGGTGACCCCACCCCCGGATCTCCGGGTTCGACCGGAGGCATCAGTCATGCCGGACCTGGCGACCACGACTCCTTGGACAGGAGCTACGAAAAGGCAACGGGACGGCGTGCGGAACCTTCGCCGGTTCGAGCAGCCCAACCCGGCACTGGCTGACCGGGCTGTGCCAGGCCAGTCCGGTCCAACGCCTGGTACGGCCGACCTCGGGGTCGGGACGCACGGACGGGCCTCGACCACCGCGAACTGTCACCCACGCCCCAGCGGTGACCAGGATGGCCAACAGCCGCCGCCCCTGCTCGCAGGCCCGCCCCTGCTCGCAGGCCAGGCGCGGCTCGCAGGCCAGGCGCGGCTCACAGGCCAGGCGCGGCTCACAGGCCAGGCGCGGCTCGCAGGCCCGCCCCTGCTCGCAGGCCAGGCGCGGCTCGCAGGCCCTCCCCGCGTGATCACCCGGCTCCGTCCCGCCAAGGGCCCCCCACCGGATGCCGTCGATCAACTGCCGGGTGCTCCCCCCGGCCACGTTTCAGGTCGCGACGCACCGCCACACGATCCGGCGCGGTTCAACCACCTCGACCACCGGACCCTGCTCCGAACAGTCCACTTCGACCGGCCCACCTGACCGACCCACGTGATCGGTCCGGCTGATCGGTCCGACTAGGCCTGTTCGCGGATGCTCGTCAGAGCCAGGTCGGCTGCTTCACGGGCCACGGCGCAGGGTTCGAAGGCCCGTGGGGCGGGTTTGGGCCCGGTGCGGAGCTTCACCGTCGTGGTGAGGATCTGGGTGTCGGTGATGCCGACCACGAGGGCGCAGACGCCGTTCCTGCGATCGTCCGTGGGGGCGTTGAGGAGGGTCGGGTAGTCCTGGAGGGGTGCCTGGAGTTCGAAGAGCTGGAAGGTGCTCTTGAGCTCGTAGACGCGGTCCAGGCCGCCGTTGCCGTTGCCGGTGGTGAACGTGAAGGTCACGTACTGGCCGCTGTCGCCCTCGGTGTCGTCCCACGAGCAGATGGGGCCGGTCGGGGTGGATTCCTCCACGCCTTCGACGCCCACCATGTCGAGGGTCTTGAGCTGGGGTCCGGACAGCAGGGTGCAGGGTTTCTTGGCGGCCTTCGTGGAGTCGAGGGGGGTGCGGACTCGGGGGGCGCCGTGCTGCGTGGTGTCGCCACCGGAGCCCGCGGGGGCGGCTGTGCTGTCCCCGCATCCCGTCGCGGCCAGTGCTATGACGGTTAGGAGGAGCAGTGTGCGCACAGGGTTGTCCTCACGGCTCGGGGTTCTTGCCGGGAAGAAGTGTGCCCCCAATCGCACCGGACGATCTACAAAAACTTTTCCACACCTGGGGTCGACCGGAGCCGGTGGTCCAGTGCGGTGTGTCGCCTACCAGCGCCTACCGTGCGCACGGCCTGTCCGATCGCCTTCCGAGATCCCACCAGGACGACCAGCTTCTTGGCCCTCGTGACGGCGGTGTAGAGGAGGTTCCGCTGGAGCATCATCCACGCGCTGGTGGTGAGCGGGATGACGACGCACGGGTACTCGCTGCCCTGTGAACGGTGGATCGTCATCGCGTAGGCGTGGGTCAGCTCGTCGAGTTCGCCGAACTCGTAGTCGACGTCCTCGTCCTCGTCGGTGCGGACGGTGAGCTTCTGCTCGACCTGGTCGAGCGCGGTGACGACGCCCATCGTGCCGTTGAAGACGCCGTTCGCGCCCTTGTCGTAGTTGTTGCGGATCTGGGTGACCTTGTCGCCGAGCCGGAAGACGCGGCCGCCGAAGCGGCGTTCCGGCAGACCCTCGCGGGCAGGCGTCAGGGCTTCCTGGAGGACGGTGTTCAACGCGCCCGCGCCAGCCGGGCCGCGGTGCATCGGGGCGAGGACCTGGATGTCGCGGCGCGCGTCGAGGCCGAACTTCGCCGGGATGCGGCGGGCCACGACGTCGACGGTCGTGGTCGCGGCCTCCTCGGACTCCTCGACCGGGAACAGGAAGAAGTCGGGCAGTCCCTGGACGATCGGGTACTCGCCGGAGTTGATCCGGTGGGCGTTGGTGACCACGCCGGACTGCTGGGCCTGGCGGAAGATGTGCGTGAGGCGGACGTTCGGGACGGGACTGCCGTCGCAGAGCACGTCGCGCAGCACCTCGCCTGCACCGACGGACGGCAGCTGGTCGACGTCGCCGACGAGCAGCAGGTGCGCGCCGGGAGCCACCGCCTTGATCAGCTTGTTGGCGAGCAGCAGGTCCAGCATGGACGCCTCGTCCACGACCACCAGGTCCGCGTCGAGCGGCCGGTCGCGGTCGAACGCCGCGTCGCCGCCCGGCTTCAGCTCCAGGAGCCGGTGGACGGTGCGGGCTTCGTGGCCGGTCAGCTCGGTGAGGCGCTTGGCGGCTCGGCCGGTCGGGGCGGCGAGCACGACCTTCGCGCCCTTGGCGGCGGCCAGCCGGACGACGGACCGCACGGTGAAGCTCTTGCCGCAGCCCGGTCCGCCGGTCAGCACCGCGACCTTGCTGGTCAGCGCGAGCTTCACGGCCTCCTGCTGCTTCTCCTCCAGCGACGCGCCGAGCCAGGCGAACGCGCGCGTCCAGTCCACGGAGGAGAACGCGGGCATGCGTTCCTCCGGACCGGACAGCAACCGTCTCAACTGGCCCGCGACGGAGATCTCCGCGCGGTGGAACGGGACCAGGTAGATCGCGGCGACGTCCTCACCGTCCAGCGGCAGGACCTCGCGGACCACGCCCTCCTCGGCCACCAGTTCGGCGAGGCAGTCGATCACCAGCCCGGCGTCGACCTGGAGGATCTTGATGGCCTCCCCGATCAGCGACTGGTCCGGCAGGAAGCAGTTGCCGTTGCCGGTCGCCTCGGACAGCGTGAACTGGAGCCCGGCCTTGACCCGCTGCGGGCTGTCGTGCGGGATGCCGACGGCCTTGGCGATCACGTCGGCGGTGCGGAAGCCGATGCCCCACACGTCCGACGCCAGCCGGTACGGCTCCTGGCGGACGACCTCGATCGACCTGTCCAGGTACTGCTTGTAGATCCGGACGGCGAGCGAGGTCGACACCCCGACGCCCTGGAGGAAGATCATGACCTCCTTGATCGCCTTCTGCTCCTCCCACGCGGCGGCGATCAGCTTGGTGCGCTTGGGGCCGAGCCGCGGCACCTCGATCAGCCGCTCCGGCGTCCGCTCGATCACGTCGAGGGCGTCCACGCCGAAGTGGGTGACGATCTTGTCGGCCAGCACCGGCCCGATGCCCTTGATCAGCCCGGAACCGAGGTAGCGGCGGATGCCCTGGATCGTCGCGGGCAGCACGGTCGTGTAGTCGTCCACGAAGAACTGCTTGCCGTACTGGGGGTGCGAACCCCACCGGCCGCGCATCCGGATCGACTCGCCCGGCTGCGCCCCGAGCAGTGCGCCGACGACGGTCAGCAGGTCACCGCCACCGCGGCCGGTGTCGACCTTGGCGACGGTGTAGCCGGTCTCGTCGTTGGCGAAGGTGATGCGCTCCAGCACGGCCTCCAGGACCGCTCCCTCGCCTGCCATGCCCCCAACCCTAGGCGCACACCTCCACACGACCTCCACAAGTCACCCCGGACCTCTCCACCTCGGCGGCCTACAGTCGCCGCATGACCGGGGGACAGCGGCGGGTACTGGTGGTCGAGGACGAGCTGGCCATCGCGGAGTCGGTGGCGGCCAGGCTGCGGGCGGAGGGGTTCGCGGTCGAACTCGCGCACGACGGCCCGTCCGCGGTGGCCGCGGTCGCGGCGAACGAGCCCGACCTGGTCGTGCTGGACGTGATGCTGCCCGGTTACGACGGCCTGGAGGTGTGCCGCCGGATCCAGGCGCACCAACCGGTCCCGGTGCTGATGCTGACCGCGCGCGGCGACGAGACGGACCTGCTGGTCGGGCTCGCGGTCGGCGCGGACGACTACCTCACCAAGCCGTTCTCGCCGCGCGAGCTGGCGGCCCGCGTGCACGCGCTGCTGCGCCGGGTCGACCGGGCCGCGCGGCCGCGCTCGGAGTCGCGCATCGAGCTGGCCGACCTGGAGATCGACCTGGTCGAACGGCGGGTGCAGCGCGCGGGCGTCGAGGCGCACCTGACGCCCACCGAGTACGAGCTGCTGGTGCACCTCGCGGAACGGCCCCGCGCGGTGCAGCCGAGGGAACGGCTGCTGAGCGAGGTGTGGGGATGGCACGACAGCACGGGCGCGCGAACGGTCGACAGCCACATCAAGGCGTTGCGCCGCAAGCTGGGTGCCGACCTGATCCGCACGGTCCACGGGGTCGGGTACGCGCTGGAGGTGCCCCGGTGACCGTGTTCCGCACGATGGTCGCGATGCTCGTCGAGGAGCTGCCCCGACCGCTGGACCCGGTGCGGTCGATCAAGCTGAAGCTCGGCATCCTGCTGGTGGCCTCGGGTGCGGCCGGTTTCGCGTTCTTCTGGTCGCAGATCGGCTGGCTGCCCGTCAGGAGCACGGTCGGGTCGCTGGTCATCGTGCTGTTCACGTCGCAGGTGCTCGCGCACGGCATGACCAGGCCGCTGCGGGAGATGACGGCCGCGGCGCGCGCGATGCGGGCCGGTGACTACTCGCGGCGGGTGCGGGCGACCGCGCGGGACGAGGTGGGCGAGCTGGCGAGCGCGTTCAACCGGATGGCGGCCGACCTGGCCGCGGCCGACCAGCAGCGCCGCGAACTGATCGCGAACGTGTCGCACGAGCTGAAGACGCCCATCACCGCGCTGCGGGCCGTGCTGGAGAACGTGGTCGACGGCGTCGCACCCGCCGACGGTCCGACGATGAGGACCGCTCTGGTCCAGACCGAGCGCCTGGGCAGGCTGGTCACCGAACTGCTCGACCTGTCCAAGGTGGACGCCGGTGTCCTCGCGCTCAACCACGAGGAGTTCGAGGTGGAGCCGCTGCTGGCGGACGTGGTCGCGGAGGCGGAGGTCGCCGCGTCGGCCGCGAAGCGCGGTGTGCACTTCACGCTGGAGGTGAGCCCGCCCGGTGCCACCGCGGTCGCCGACCCGGCGCGGCTGCACCAGGTCGTGGTCAACCTGCTGGACAACGCCGCCCGGCACGGTCCCGCCGACGGCCGGGTGGACGTCCGGGCCGTGTCCACCGCGGACGAACTCGTGGTCGAGGTCGTGGACGAGGGTCCCGGCATCGCGCGCGAGGACCGCGAGCGCATCTTCGAACGCTTCACCCGAGGGGAACGGGCTGGTGGCGGCGGTACCGGCCTCGGTCTCAACATCGCCCGCTGGGTGGTCGACCTGCACGGCGGCTCGATCGCCGTCGTCGACGGTCCCGGCTGCCGCATCCGCGTCACCCTGCCCTCCCGCTGAACCTCCCCGTCCGCCGGACGTCTCTGTTTGCTGAGAGTCCCTGCTCCTCGAAACCGGAGTGATCCCATGAACGACGAGCCTGTCGTCGGCGTGCCCAGAAAACTCGGTCTGCGCCGCATCGGGGCCGTTCCCACGACGGCGATGCCCGTGCGGTCCACGCCCAGGAAGGCCGGTGCACCCGACCCCGAGGTCGAGGAACCCGTGCTGGGGAAAACCGCCGCCGAGCGGTCCTCGGCGGGCGGGGGCTCGGCCGGCGAGGGCACAGGGGGTGAGGGCGCGGAGGGGGAGCGCTCAGGGGGTGAGCGCTCAGGGGGTGAGCGCTCAGGGGGTGAGCGCTCAGCGGGAGAGCGCTCGGCGAGTGAGGGCTCGGCGGGCGAGGGCTCGGCGGGCGAGGGCACAGGGGCTGAGGAGTCAGAGGGAGAGCGCTCGGGAGGTGGGGGCTCGGCGAGTGGGGGCTCGGGGAGCCGGGGGGCGGTGAGCGGGAGTTCGGCGGGCCCGGACTCGGATGGGGGATCTCCAGGCGGTGGTTCGGTCGCGGTGGCGGCACCGCCGGTCGCCAGGGCGTCATCCCCGCAGTCGTCGCAGTCCCCGCCGCCGCTGCCACCGATGCTCCTGCGGCAGCCCAAGCCGCTGTGGACCGCTCCGACCGACCCGGCACCGCGCCACGTGCTCTACGCGGGCGCCGGTACCGGGATCGCGGCGGCGGCGGTGCTGCCGGTGGACGTGCCCGGCCTCGGCTGGCTGCTCACCGGGATCGTCGGTGTCGTCGCCGTGTTCGCCGTGTCGAACCGGCGCTCGCCGGAGAGCATCGCGTGGGCGACCGCCGCGCTGCTGCTCCTGGGCGTCTCCACGTTCCTCGCGTCGGGCTGGCTGTTCGCCCTGACCCTGCTGGCGGCGTGCGCGGCGGGGTCGCTCGCGGTCACGGACGGGCGGACGCTGCGCGGGGTGGTCCTGGGGATCGCCGCGGTTCCGCTCGCGGCCGTGCCCTCGATCGGGTGGGCGGTGCGCGGTCTGAAGGCGGCCGGGCCCGCGCGCCGCGACCGGAAGCTCGGGCGGACGATCCTGATCAGCGCGGGCCTGCTGCTGGTGTTCGTGCCGCTGCTCGCGAGTGCGGACGCGGCGTTCGCGGCGCTGCTGCACGACCTCGTCCCGGTCGTGGACATCGGGTCGCCGTTCGAGTGGGGGTTCCTGTTCGTCGTGATCGGGCTGGGCACGATCGGCGCCTGCTACGCGCAGGTCGCGTCGCTGCCGCTGGACTCGCCGCCGAAGGAGCGCAGGACGGTGTCGCGCCGGGAGTGGGCGGTGCCGATCGGGCTGCTGGTCGCGGTGTTCACCGTGTTCGTCGGCGTGCGGCTGGCGAGCCTGTTCGGCGGTGACGACCACGTGCAGCGCACGGCCGACCTGACCTACGCCGACTACGCGCGCGGCGGGTTCTGGCAGCTCCTCGCGGTCACCGTGCTCACGCTCGTGGTGATCGCGGTCGCGACCCGGTTCGCGGCGACGGAGACGGCGGCGGACCGGCTGTGGCTGCGGGTCCTGCTCGGCGGGCTGTCCGGGCTGACCCTGGTGATCGTGGCGTCCGCCCTGCACCGCATGTGGGCCTACCAGCAGGCGTACGGGTTCACGACGCTGCGGCTGCTCGTCCTCTCCTGCGAGGTGTGGCTGGCCCTGGTCTACCTGCTGGTCGTCGGCGCGGGCGTGAAGCTGCGGGCAGGCTGGCTGCCCCGCTCGATGGTGGCCACCGGGGTCGCGACGCTGCTGGTGCTGGCCGCGCTGAACCCGGACCGGTTCATCGCCGAGCACAACGTCGAGCGCTGGCGGGAGACCGGCAAGATCGACCTGCCGTACCTGGCCACGCTGTCGGTCGACGCCGTGCCCGCGTTCGGGCCGCTGCCCGCGGACGTGCGGGACTGCCTGCTCGTGCGGATGAAGTCCGACCTCTACGACACCGAGGACTGGTTCGCCTGGAACCTGAGCCGGGAGCGGGCCCGTCCGCTGCTCGACGCCGTCTCCTGGGAGCGCGGGTGCAGCCTCGGGTACACCACGACCAGGTGACAACGAGGGCGTTCCGGATGGCGGGATGGGCTCACTCGTTCGGGCCATCGTGGGCGTTAGCGTCCTGTGACAACAGCCACTGGCGGTATAGGTAATGGGGCAACATCCGTTACCCAGAGGTAAAGTCGCAGGTCGGAGGGCTGGCGCTGCGGCCGCCCGAGAGCTGCTTGGCCGGGAACCACCGGGTGCGGAGCAGCTTCCCCACCATCCCGGAGGATGACGTGCGTTCGTGCTCGGCTGGCTTGATCCCGTGACCGTTGTGCAGGACGAGCCCATCACCACCGCCCCGCCCGCGCTGTTCGACGCCGCCCCGGCCGCGTCCGAGCGGACGCTGGTCGACGTGCTCGCGGAGACCGCGAAGCGGTACCCGCAAGCGTTTGCCCTGGACGACGGCACCACCGCGCTGACCTACCGCGGCCTGCTGACCGCCGTGGACGAGCTGCGGCAGAAGCTCGCCGCGGACGGCATCGGTCTCGGCGACCGGGTCGGCGTGCGGGTGCCGTCGGGCACGGTCGACCTGTACGTCTCGATCCTCGCGGTGCTGGCCGCGGGCGCGGCGTACGTGCCCGTGGACGCCGAGGACCCGGACGAGCGCGCGGAGGTCGTGTTCACCGAGGCCGCCGTCTGCGCGGTGCTCGGCGAGGACCGCGAACTGGTGCTGCGCGGCACGCCGGTGGGCCTGGTCGGGGCTCCCGGGCCGACCAACGACGCGTGGATCATCTTCACGTCCGGTTCGACCGGCAAGCCGAAGGGCGTCGCCGTGACGCACCGGTCGGCCGCGGCGTTCGTGGACGCCGAGGCGCGGCTGTTCCTGGCCGACGACCCGATCGGCCCGGACGACCGGGTGCTGGCCGGGTTGTCGGTGGCGTTCGACGCGTCGTGCGAGGAGATGTGGCTCGCGTGGCGGCACGGCGCCTGCCTGGTGCCCGCGCCGCGTTCGCTGGTGCGCACGGGCATGGACCTGGGGCCGTGGCTGGTCGAGCAGGAGATCACCGTCGTGTCGACGGTGCCGACGCTGGCCGCGCTGTGGCCGACCGAGGCGCTGGACGACGTGCGGCTGCTGATCTTCGGCGGCGAGGCGTGCCCGCCCGAGCTGGCCGAGCGGCTGGCCGTCGAGGGCCGCGAGGTGTGGAACACCTACGGTCCGACCGAGGCGACCGTCGTCGCGTGCGCGGCCCGGCTGACCGGAGAGGGCCCGGTGCGCATCGGCCTTCCGCTGGACGGCTGGGAGCTGGCCGTCGTGGACGAGGCGGGCGAGGTCGTGCCGATGGGCGGGACCGGCCAGCTCGTCATCGGCGGTGTCGGCCTGGCCCGCTACCTGGACGAGGCCAAGGACGCCGAGAAGTACGCGCCGCTGCCCGCGCTGGGCTGGGAGCGCGCCTACCGCAGCGGCGACCTGGTGCGCGCCGAGGCGGAGGGCCTGCTGTTCCTGGGCCGCGCGGACGAGCAGGTCAAGCTGGGCGGTCGCCGGATCGAGCTGGGCGAGGTGGACGCGGCGCTCCAGGCGCTGCCGAACGTCGCCGGGGCCGCCGCGGCCGTGCGCACGACCAAGGCGGGCACCCAACTGCTGGTCGGGTACGTCGTCGTCGCCGAATCAGCTGGGACGGCCTTCCACCAGGCGGACGCCATCGCACAGCTGCGGGCCGCGCTGCCCGCCGCGCTGGTGCCGCTGCTGGCCGTCGTGGACACGCTGCCGACCAAGACGTCCGGCAAGGTCGACCGCGGTGCCCTGCCGTGGCCGCTGCCGTCCCTGGACGCCGCCGGGCCCGCCGTGGAGCTGCACGGCACCCAGGCGTGGCTGGCGGAGCTGTGGGGGCAGCTGCTGGGCTCCCCCGCGACCAGCCCGGCCGACGACTTCTTCGCCAGCGGCGGCGGCAGCCTGGCCGCCGCTCAGCTGGTCTCGCTGCTCCGCGCCCGCTTCCCCAGCGGCTCGGTCAGCGACGTGTACGCCTACCCGTCGCTCGGCGCGCTGGCCGCGCGGCTGGACGAGTTCGCGGCCGAGACGGCGTCCGCGCGCGAGGTCGCCCCGACGCCCCGCTCGACGCAGCTCCTCCAGGCGCTGCTGGTGGTCCCGCTGTTCACGCTGGTCGGTCTGCGGTGGACGGTCGCGCTGGCCGCGATCAACAACGTGCTGGCGCTGACCGGCACGTACACCTGGGCCCCCACGATCTCCTGGGCGTGGGTCGCGGTCGGCTGGGCGCTGGTGATCAGCCCGCCGGGACGGCTCGCCATCGCCGCGGGCGGCGCCCGCCTGCTGCTGCGCGACGTCCGCCCCGGCACGTACCCGCGCGGCGGGAGCGTCCACACGCGGCTGTGGGCCGCCGAGCGGCTCGCGGAGCTGAGCGGCGCCACGAACCTCGCGGGCTCCTGGGTCACGCACTACGCGCGGGCCCTCGGCGCGAAGGTCGCGCCCGGCGTGGACCTGCACTCGCTGCCGCCCGTCACGGGCATGCTGAAGCTCGGCCGGTACAGCGCCGTCGAGCCCGAGGTCGACCTGTCCGGCCACTGGCTGGACGGCGACCGGCTGCACATCGGCAAGATCCGGGTCGGCGCGGGCGCCACGGTCGGCGCCCGCAGCACCCTGTTCCCCGGCGCCCGCGTCGGCAAGCGCGCCGAGATCGCCCCCGGCTCCGGTGTGGTCGGCTCCGTGCCGACCGGCCAGCGCTGGTCCGGTGTGCCCGCGATGAAGGACGGCAAGGCGGCGCACCGCTGGCCGGACGCCCGCCCGCCGCGGTCGCGCCGCTGGCAGTTCGCCTACGGCGTGACGTCGTTCGGGCTGAGCGCCCTGTCCGCCGTGACGGCGCTGCCCGCGCTGCTGCTGGTCGGCTACCTCCTGCGCGGCACCACGGGTCCGGCCGACGCCCTGGGCACGGCGCTGCTGACCGTCCCGGCCGCCACCCTCGTCTGGATGGCCGCGTACGCGCTGGTCGTGCTGGTGTCCGTGCGGCTGCTGAGCATCGGCCTGCGCGAGGGCTACCACCCGGTGCACGGGCGGGTCGCCTGGCAGGCGTGGACCACCGAGCGCTTGATGAACATGGCCCGCGGCAGCCTGTTCCCGCTGTACGCCAGCCTGTTCACCCCGGTCTGGCTGCGCGCGCTCGGCATGAAGGTCGGCCGTCGCGTCGAGGCGTCCACGGTCGTGGCGCTGCCGAAGATGACCACGGTCGGCGACGGCGCGTTCCTGGCCGACGACACCATGGTCGCCTCCTACGAACTCGGCGGGGGCTGGCTGCGGATCGCCGCGGCCCGCGTCGGCAAGCGCGCGTTCCTCGGCAACTCGGGCATGACGGCACCCGGTCGTTCGGTGCCGAACCGCGGCCTGGTCGGCGTCCTGTCGTCCACGCCGAAGCGCGCGAAGGCGGGCAGCTCGTACCTCGGGATGCCGCCGATCAAGCTGCCGCGCACGGTCGAGACCGGCGACGACAGCCGCACGTTCGACCCGCCCCGGCGGCTGGTGGTCGCGCGGGCGCTGGTCGAGCTGTGCCGGATCGTGCCCGTCATGGCGTCCGTCGCGCTGGCCGTGCTGGCGCTCGCGGGCTTCGAGTTCCTCGCCGGGCACGGCTTCTGGGCCGCCGCGCTCGGCGGCGGCGCGCTGCTGCTGGCCGCGGGCGTCGCGGCGTGCGCGGTGGCGGTCGCGGCGAAGTGGACGCTGGTCGGGAAGTTCCGGGCGCGGGAGTACCCGCTGTGGAGCGCTTTCGTCTGGCGCAACGAGCTGGCGGACACGTTCGTCGAGGTCCTGGCCGTGCCGTGGCTCGTGGGCTCGGTCTCGGGGACGCCGCTGATGACCCTGTGGCAGCGCGCGATGGGTGCCCGGATCGGCCGCGGCGTGTGGTGCGAGACGTACTGGCTGCCCGAGGCCGACCTGGTCCGGTTGGACCAGGGGGCAACGGTCAACCGGGGGTGCGTGGTGCAGACCCACCTGTTCCATGATCGGATCTTGCGCATGGACCAGGTGACGCTCAGCGCGGGCGCGACGCTCGGGCCGCACGGGATCGTGCTGCCGGGCTCGACGATCGGCGCGCACACGACGGTGGGGCCCGCATCCCTGGTGATGCGCGGCGAGGACGTGCCGTCGGGGACCCGCTGGCTCGGGAACCCGATCTCGGCATGGCGTTGAACGACTCGTACCTCCCCGCGCACGGCAACACGGGATACCGGGTCGCGCACTACGACCTGGAGATCGACTACAAGCCCGTCGCGGCCCGGCTGTCCGGTCGGGCGCGGCTGACGGTCGTCGCGGGCGAGGCGCTGACGGCGTTCGCGCTCGACCTCGGCACGTTCAAGGTCGAGCGCGTGCTCGTCGGGGGCAAGCCGGTCCGGTACTCGCACGGCGGCGGCAAGCTGCGCGTGCGCGTGGGCAAGCCCGTCCCCGCGGGCACGCGGTTCGTCGTGGAGGTGCGGTACGTCGGCACGCCCCGGCCGATCCGCACGCGGGCGTGGGGCGACCTGGGCTGGGACCAGCTCACCGACGGCGCGATCGTGGCCAGCCAGCCGATCGGCGCGCCCTCGTGGTTCCCGTGCAACGACACCGTGCGGGAGAAGGCGACCTACCGGATCGCCGTGACCGCGCCGTCGCCGTACACCGTGCTGGCCAACGGGGTCCTGGTCGACGGCAGGGTCGGCGGCAGCACCACGACGTGGGTGTACGAGCAGGACGTGCCGATGGCGACCTACCTCGCCACCGTCCAGGTCGGACAGTACGAGGAGCTGGAACTGGCCGACGGCCAGCCCGCCGCCGTGCCCTCCAGGCTGGTCGCCAAGTTCGCCACGGACTTCGGCCGCCAGCCCGCCATGATGGCCCTGTTCGAGCGGCTGTTCGGGCCCTACCCGTTCGGCCAGTACTCCGTCGTCGTCACCGACGACGACCTGGAGGTGCCGATCGAGGCCCAGGGCCTGTCGGTGTTCGGCGCCAACCACGTCGACGGCAAGCGCGGCTTCGAACGCCTGGTCGCGCACGAACTCGCGCACCAGTGGTTCGGCAACAGCGTCGGACTGGCCGACTGGCGGCACATCTGGCTCAACGAGGGCTTCGCGGCGTACTCGGAGTGGCTGTGGTCGGCGGAGTCCGGCGGCACCCCGGCCTCCGTGCTCGCGACCAGGGCCCGCGCGCTGCTGGCGCGGCAGCCGCAGAACCTGCGGATCGGCGATCCCGGTGTGGCCGACATGTTCGACGACCGCGTGTACAAGCGCGGGGCGTTGACGCTGCACTCCCTGCGCACGGTCCTGGGCGACGCGGCGTTCTTCTCGGCGCTGCGCGAGTGGACGCACACCTACCGGCACCGCACGGCGACCACGGAGCAGTTCATCGCCGTGGCCCAGCGGCACACCAGCCTGCCGCTGGGGCCGTTCTTCCGCTCCTGGCTGCACGAGGGGAAGCTGCCCGCCTAGAGCACGCCCAGCTTGGCGAACGCGCGCAGCGCGGAGGGGGCGGCGCGGCTGAGCAGCCGGGCCGCCTTCGCCTCCACCGTCACGGGAACGACCGGCCTGCCGGTGCGGACCGCGCGGACGACCTCCTCGGCGACCCGCTCCGGTCCGAACCCGCGCAGCGCGTACAGGCGCGAGGCCCGCTCCCGCTTGCGCGCCTGCTCCCGTTCCCCGACACCGGAGAACGTGGTGGTGGCGGTGATGTTCGTCCGCACGACGCCGGGGCAGATCGTCGAGACGCCGATGCCCGAGGGGGCGAACTCGGCGCGGAGGCAGTCCGACAGCATGAACACGGCGGCCTTGCTGGTGGCGTAGGCGGAGAGCATCTTCGACGGCAGGTAGGCGGCGGCGGACGACAGGTTCACGATGTGGCCGCCCTCCCCGCGCTCGACCATGAGTTCGCCGAACGCGCGGCAGCCGTGGACCACACCCCACAGGTTCACGTCCAGCACCCGCCGCCACTGCTCGGTGGAGGTGCTGAGGAACGAGCCGGAGTGGCCGACGCCCGCGTTGTTCACGACCACGTCCGGCACGCCGTGCACGGCCGCGACCTCAGCGGCCCACGCGCGCACCGCCCGCTCGTCGGAGACGTCGACCCGGTAGGCGTGACCGCCCGCCAGCCTGGCCGTCTCCTCGGCCCCGTCGAGGTCCACATCGGACACCACGACCTCCGCGCCCCGTGCGGCGAACGCGAGCGCGGTGGCGCGGCCGATCCCGCTGCCACCGCCGGTGACCACGACGAGTTCGCGCTTCGGCGAGGTGTCGCGGATGAACTCGGTGACCAGGCGCGCGACCGCCGGCGCGTGGGTCAGCGGAGCCCAGTGGCCGGAGGCGAGGACGGTGCGGCGCAGCGTGGTGACCCAGCGCTCCAGCGGCAGCGGCCTCGTGTCGACGTAGCGGTCGTGCAGGGGTTGCACGACCTGCACCGGGACGTCGGTGCGCCGGTCGCGCGGAGCCCTCAGGCGCGGCAGGACGTTGGCCCGGTACAGGGCGATCCCCCGCACGGCGTCGCCCGTCAGCGTCGGCGCCGGGCTCTGCCGGACGCCTTCGAGCCTGCGCAGCAGGCTCCCCCAGCGCCTGCCCAGCCCCAGCCGCCACAGCAGCGGGGCGAGCACCGGCAGCTGGAACGCGAAGACGTACCAGGAGTGCAGGAGCTGCCGCAGCTGCTCGCGGCCGGGACGGCGCAGCCACGTGCCCAGGTGGTCCAGGCAGGGGCCGGAGATCGACGTGAACGACGCGATGCGCGCGCCGGGTTCCGTGACGGCCTCCCAGGACTGCACCGAACCCCAGTCGTGGCCCACGAGGTGCACCGGCCGGTCGGGGCTCACGGCGTCGAGCACGGCGAACAGGTCCCGCTTCAGGAACTCCAGCGCGTAGGCGTCCCGTTCGCGGGGCCGGTCCGAGTCGCCGGCGCCGCGCACGTCGTAGGTCACGACGTGGAAGTCCTCGGCCAGCAGCGGGACCACGTCGTCCCAGACCGCGTGGGTGTCGGGGTAGCCGTGCACCAGCACGACCGTGGGGGCGGCCGGGTCGCCGTGCTCCTGGACCGCCAAGCGGACCCCACCGGACAGCACGTTCACAGTTCCTCCAGGACGAGTCGGTCACCCGCGGGGCGGTCCACGCAGACCCGCACCCCGCCGACGGCGCAGGTGCCGCAGAAGCCCTGGCGGCAGGAGTGCGGGACGTTCGGGCGCAGGTCGCGCAGGACGTCGAGCGCGGTCCGGTCGGCGGGTACCCGCAGGACCACGCCGCTACGCCGGAGTTCCAGGTCGAACGGGCGGCCGTCCACGACGGGCGGTGGCGCGAACCGCTCGAAGTGCAGCCGCGTCGAGGCGAAGTCGCGGCGGACGGCGGCCAGCATCGACGGCGGGCCGCAGCAGTAGACCGCGCCGTCGGGGTGGGCGTCGCGGAGCGGTCCGTCCGCGCGCCCGACCCGGACGTCGACGCGGTCTCCGGGGAGTTCGTCCAGGAACGGCATCGAGTCCGTCGAGCGGCCGGTGTAGACCAGGCGCCAGTCGAGGCCCCTCCGCCGGGACTCCAGGACCATCGGCAGGATCGGGGTGATGCCGATGCCGCCCGCGACGAACAGGACCGGGCCCTCGGCGACGAACGGGAAGGCGTTGCGCGGGCCTCGGACGGCGATCCGGTCACCGGGCCGAAGGGCGTGGACCTCGGTCGAGCCCGCCCCGACGCGGCGCACGGCGATCCGGTAGCCCGTCCGGTCGGAGGGGTCGCCGCACAGCGAGTACTGCCTGCGCAGGCCGGAGTCGAGGTGCAGGTCGAGGTGGCAGCCCGGCTGCCACGCGGGCAGCGGGCCGTCGCCGACCAGCCGCAGGGCGACCACGTCACGCGCGACGACCCGCCGCTCGGCGACCGCGAGCCGCGGGATCGAGCCCGGTCGGCCGGGGCGGGCCCTGCCCATCAGCGGCAACGCCCTCAGGTAGCCGTCGGTGAACCTGGCGAGGCCGCGCAGGAAGGGGTCCATCAGTGCGCGTCCCGCGCGGCGGGCGACGTGGCCAGGTACGCGACCGCCTGGCTGGTCGAGTTCTCCTGCTTCGGGTGGTGGTCGCGGTGGAAGTAGCGCAGGAACGCGCGGAACAGGTCGTACCCCGTCGGCAGCAGCCCGCGGCGGCCCGCGCGGCGGAAGTCGCGCGGGGTCAGCGGCCCGGCCGTCCGGTCGGCCGCCACCAGGAAGCGGGCGCCCCTCACCCAGAGCCAGAACAGCGGCGGGGCGGTGATCAGCATCGCGCGGACGCGGCGGCCGTAGCGGCGGTCGAGGTGGCGCATCAGGTCGAACGCCACGCTCCGGTGCTCGACCTCCTCGGCGGCGTGCCAGCGCAGCAGGTCGAGCATGGTCGGGTCGGCGCCCGCGCGGTCGAGCGCCGTGGCGTTGAGCATCCAGTCGCCCAGGTACGCGGTGAAGTGCTCGATGGCCGCGACGACGGCGATCCGCTCGACGAGCTGCTCCGCGCGCCGCTCCGGGGTCGGGTTCGGCCGCTCGCCCAGGACGCGGTCGAACACCCACTCCACCCGGTCGGTGAACGGCCGGGGGTCGAGGCCCTTCGCCAGCAGGTGGTCGAGCACCTCGCTGTGCGCCTCGGCGTGCACCGCCTCCTGACCGATGAAGCCGAGCACGTCCTCGCGCAGGTCGTCGTCGGTGATCAGCGGGAGGGCCTCCTGGAACGTGCGGACGAACCACCGCTCGCCCGCGGGCAGCAGGAGGTGCAGCACGTTCATCACGTGCGTGGCCACCGGCTCCTCCGGCACCCAGTGCATCGGCAGCTCGGCCCAGTCGAAGTGCACGTCCCTCGGTTGCAGCACGAGGTTGTCGGGCTCCATCGCGACCTCCGGCAATTACTACGCCTGCGTAGCTTTGTGAAAGCTACGCCACCGTAGCAATATGGTGTGGTGGGCACAACACGTCGCAGGTACGCCGCCCGACTGCCACCCGAAGAGCGCAGGGAACAGCTGCTCGACGGGGCGCTGCGGTTGATCGGCGACGGCTTCGGCAGCCTCACCATGGAGGCCGTGGCGCGCGCGGCGGGCGTCACCAAGCCCGTGCTCTACGAGCAGTTCGCCAACCGCGCCGAGGTGATCACCGCACTCCTGGACCGCGAGGCCGAACGGGCGACGGAACAGGTGCTCGCGGCGCTGCCGACCTCGTTCGCCGAACGCGGCCCCGAGGACGCGTTCGCCCACGCCGTGAACGTGTTCGTGCACGCCGTGCTGGAGGCGCCGGACCGGTGGCGGCTCGTGCTGCTCCCGCCCGAGGGGACGCCGCCGGAGTTCCGCGAGCAGGTGTCGGCGGTGCGGGAGCGGCTGGTGGAACAGGTGGCCGCGCTGGCCGAACTGGGACTGCGGACGCGCGGCGGACCGGACGAGCTGGACGCGGAACTGCTCGGCCACGCGATGCTGGCGCTCGGCGAGATGGCAGGCCGCCTCGCCCTGCTGGACCCGGACCGCTTCACGCCCGACCGGCTGGTGGGGTTCGTCGCCCGGATGGCCCACCTGCTGCCGAAGTGAGCCTGCTCGGCCGCGGCCGACCGGCGCGGTGTGACGCGGGACGGGGAAGGCCTGAGGCGAAGGCGGTGTGGGTACCCGCGACGACATGCTGGTAACCACGCTGCTGACGTTCGCCGGATCAGTCCTGTTCGCGCTCCTGCTGGTGGCGGTCGTGCACCGGGCCGTCGTGCGGATCGGGCGGCGGTCCGCCCTGTTCGCGCGACTGGCGCGGAAGGCGCACCGGCCCGCCCAGGTGGTGGCCGTGCTGGTCGCCGTGCAGTTCTCGCTCGGGGTGGGCACGTGGATCGGGAACTGGCGGCCCGCCGTGCTGCACGCGGTCGGCTTGGCGTTGATAGCGGCCGGGGCCTGGCTCCTCGCGACCCTGCTGACCGTCGCGGAGGACGCCACGCTGTCGCGGATCAGGGTCGACGTGACCGACAACCGGCACGCGCGCAAGGTGCACACCCAGATCACCCTCGTCCGGCGCGTGACGGTGGTCGTGGTCGGACTGCTGGCCGCCGCCGCGATGCTGATGACCTTCCCGGCGGCGCGGGCGGCCGGGACGAGCCTGCTGGCCTCCGCGGGCGTGATCGGCGCCATCGCGGCACTGGCCGCGCAGTCGTTGCTGGGCAACGTGTTCGCCGGGGTGCAGATCGCGTTCAGCGACGCGGTCCGGCTGGACGACGTGCTGGTGGTGGAGAAGCAGTGGGGCCGCGTCGAGGACATCACGCTGACCTACGTGGTCGTGCACCTGTGGGACGACCGGCGGCTCGTGCTGCCCACGTCGTACTTCCTGAAGACGCCGTTCGAGAACTGGACCAAGAGCCAGTCCGAGCTGCTCGGGACCGTGGAGCTGGACGTGGACTGGACCGTCCCGGTCGAGGAGATGCGGCAGGAGCTGCGGCGCGCGTTGGAAGGCGTGGACCTGTGGGACGGACGGGTGTGCGTGTTGCAGGTGACGGACGCGGTGAACTCGTTCGTGCGGGTGCGGGCGCTGGTGAGCGCGCCGGACGCACCGCGGTTGTGGGACCTGCGGTGCGTGGTGCGGGAGCACCTGGTGGACTGGTTGCGGCGACGGGAGCCGGGGGCGTTGCCGCAGGTTCGGGTCAACGCGATGACGGCTGCGGTGTCGTCCGGTGGCGTGCGTGGTCGGGGGGATCACGACTCGGACGCACGGGTGTTCGGGGAGAGCGTGGACGGTGAGGAACGGGTGCAGACGTTCGGCGGGAACCAGGAGCGTGGCGAAGTGCTGCACGCACACCGCGCCCCCGACCAAATCGGGTGATCACGTCCAGCCCCAGCCCGTACGAGACGGGCAACGGCACCCCTCCGGGTGAAGGCCGCTCCGGCGTGTGACGCGTCCCGTCCCACCTGGCCCGCCGACGCAGTGACACTGGCCAGGTCCGTTCGGGCTGCTCGAAGGGCGGCGTGGTCAGCCCCGGCGGACCCGCCGCGATCACGAATTCGTTCGACGTCTGCCGATGACGGCCGCGGCGAGGATGCCCGCGGTGATGCCGCCCAGCAGGACCGCGACCACCACGGAGCGCGGTACGAGCGGCTTGAGGAGGAACTGCGCCACCAGTGACCACCCCGCGAACGCCACGAGGTAGGCGAGGACGGCAAGCCGTTTGCCCCGCGACTTCCACCGCACCACGCCCGCGACAGCGACCAGGAACAACCCGCCCACGCCGATCAAGTACCCCACCCGAGCCCCCCGCGTTCGTCTTCCGCCGACGCACGGGGATACCCGGTCCGCACGGACTTCCGCTGGGGCGTACGGCCGCTTTCGCGGGATCTGATCGGTCGCACCACCTCGGATCGGGATCGGAGAAGCTCCTGACCGCGTCCCGGCGAAGGTCCGGCACGCGGCCATGCCGCCTGTCCAGCGTCGCGGACGCGGCCCAGTCGCGCCGGCACGGGTCGGAGGCCGATCGGTGCAACCATCCAGCCCTCCTGCCCCGTCTAGCCAGGTGACGGGAAGACAGAGGGCACTGGTGCTGATCACCTGCGCGTTCGCGCTGAGCGGCTGCGGACGCGCTACCGACCAGGGCGGTGCCGGGCCGATCGCCTCGGAGGTGAGCGCGGTGAGCACGCCGGACCAGCGGCCCAGCCTCGCGCCGCGCGCGAAGGAGTTGATCGCCGCGGCCGAGCAGGCCCGGCGGGGGACGGTGGTGCTGACCATCGCCGCCGCCGAGGGGCGGACGGAAGCGACCGCCCTGGCTCTGCGGGACCTCGGCGCCACGGTGGAGTCGGTCGACTCGACGGTGGGCTACATCCGCGCCACCGTGCCGGTCTCCGCGGCGGCGCGGGCCGCGACCCTCGACGGGGTCTCGCGCGCGGACGTGGAGGAACCGATCGGCTTCCCGGACCCGACTCCCTGACGGGCGCGGCGGCTCCGCGCACCAGGCGCGGGGCCGTCGCTGAACACCCACGGGAAAGGCCCCGTTCCCCCTCGTGGTCGAGGGGGAACGGGGCCTCGTCGTTCGCTACCGCTAGGCGACCGACTGCACGAGGACCGTGCCGCGGCCGACCGTGGCGCCCTCGGCGGTCACGACCTGCAGCTCACCTCGCAGGATGCGACCGGCACCCGGCTGGGCGTTCGCGGTGACCGTGCCGTTGACCGTCCACGACGTGCCCGCCGAGCGGTCGGCGTGGGGGTCGGACACCGAGATGGTGCCGAGCGCCGACGACGCGAAGAAGTCGATGTAGTCGTACTCCGTGGTGCCCGCGGGCACCGCGTAGCCGTCCACGACGACCCTCCACAGACCGGCGGCCGGGTTGGCGGTGATGACCGACTCCTCGGAGTCGCCGTCCGCCGACGTCTTCGACACCACGCACGTGCCCGTGGTGCAGTTGAGGAGCGTCAGGTCGAGGTCGGCCGAGATGTCGCTGGTCTTGCCGATGGTCGCGCTGACCGCGCTGGCGCCCGCGGGCACCGTGAGGTCGTAGGTCTGCGACTCGAGGTTCGCGATGCTCGGACGAGCGACCTTGGCGCTGGTGAGCTGACCGCCCACGAGCCCGCCCTTGAACGCGGACAGCGAGTTGGTCACCTGGTAGGTCCGCGCGACCGGCTGGCCGAGCGGGGCGGACGCGATCGTGTCCGGGTTCGGGCTGACCGTGGTGCCGAGCACCGACGCGGTCACCTTGTACGGGGCCTTGTCGGCGTCGGACGTGCGACGGGCCTCGACCACGATCTCCCAGACGCCCGGCAGCGGGTTGCTGACCGTGCGGCTCAGGGGCGTGCCCGGCGTGCAGCCCGCACCGGCGTCGGGGTTGTAGCAGGACGTGGAGGTGGTGGCGTCGATCGGGATGCCGGTCGGGTCGACGCGCAGGAAGCGCACCTGGCCCTTGCCGGGGTCGCCACCGGCGACCATGTCCACCTTGAGCGCGCTGGCACCCTGGGGGACGCGCACGAAGACGCTCGTCACCTGGTTGCGGGCGATCTCACCGGACTGCGTGACCGCGTACTTGTTGGCGGCGGTGAACTCCTGCGCGGCGAAGACGGTGTTCAGCGTCTTCAGGTCGACGCCCGGTGTGGACGGGTTGTCCAGGCTCAGGACGGCGGACTGGATGCCCACCTTCTTCGGCTTGACCTTCACGACGAAGGACACCGGGGTGTTCAGCGGCAGCGTGACGTTGTTCGGCGACTCGAACGACCTGGTGTCGCCGTCCCAGTCGACGCGGTACTTGACCGGCTTCGCCGACCCCGTGGTGCGGGTGAACGTGTAGGTGCGGGTGTAGTCCTTGCCGATCGTCACGCCCTCGCGGTCGTGGATGCCGACGCCCCGGTCCGCGGTGGGCTTGAGCTGGGCGGACAGCGCGGTGTGCACCTCGACGGAGGAGGTCACGACGTCCTGGGCGCCGTTGCGGCTCAGGATCGAGTAGGCCGACTTGACGTCGAACTGGCCCGCGCCCTGCTCGTACGCGCCGAGGTCGGAGTTGAAGTCGGCGCCGGACTTGATGGCGTTGCGCAGCTTCGCGACGTTCGGCCGCTCACCGCCGTGGGTCGCCTTGTACGCGCTCACGAGCAGCGCGGCGGCACCGGTCGCCTGCGGGGCGGCCATCGACGTGCCGTTGAACATGGCGTAGCCGGCGGGCAGCTCGTAGGTGCCGGCGACGGGGCCGGGGACCTGCCAGCGCGGCACGGACGAGATGGCCGAGCCGGGCGCGGTGATGTCCGGCTTGAAGCCGCCGTCCTCGCGCGGGCCGCGGGAGGAGAAGCCGTGCAGGCTGTCGGACTGCTTGGTGACCGAGCCGTAGTTGGACAGCCAGGTCTGCTTGGTGATCGACGAGCCGACGCTGATCGCGTCCGTGGCCACCGAGGGGTCGCCGACGGTGTTCGCACCGGCGCCGCTGTTGCCCGCGGAGATGAAGATCTGCACGTTGTACTCGGCGATCGTGCGGTTGTAGAGCTCCGCGCGGGCGTTGTTGCCGTCGTTGAGCGCGGGCAGGCCGCCGATCGAGATGTTCACGACGTCGGCGCCGTTGCGCGCGGCGTACAGGACGCCGTCGAGCAGGCCGCTGCTGGTGCAGGACGACGAGGTGAGGCAGACCTTGACGGCCAGCAGCTTCGCGCCGGGGGCCGCACCGGTCATCTTGCCGCCGAACAGGCCGTTGGCCGCGGTGATGCCCGCGACGTGCGTGCCGTGCGCGGCGCCCGCGATGCCGAGGTTGACGAAGGCGGTGCCGCCGTTGTCGTAGATCGACCTGTCGGTCTGGACGACGAACGCGACCCGCTCGACGAGCGGCGTGGCGGCGTTGTCGGTGCCGAAGAAGCCGACGTCCTTCTTGTACTTGTAGTCGATCATCGCGGTCTGGTCGGTGAAGTCACCGTCCTGGTCCAGGTCGACCCGGACCTCCTTGGTGCCGACGTCCTGGAGCACGGCGAACGTGTCCAGCCGGTCGCCGTCGCGGTTGAGGTCGCCGCCGGTCTCCGACGTCGCGGAACCGAGGTCCTTCGCCGTCTCGCGGAACAGGCCGAGCGCGTACGGGCCGCCGCTGGTCGGAGCGGTGTAGTTCACGCCGCCCGAGGTGAAGGCGCCGGTGTAGCGCTCCTTGCCCATCGCGACCCACGTGCCGTCGTTCTCGCTCGGCGCGTTGGCGTTGTACCAGTCGACGATCTTGCGCTCACCGGTCGTGGTGGTCGCCAGCGCCGGGTGGTCGAGGTCGACACCGGAGTCCAGGATCGCGATCGTCGTGCCGCGGCCGTCCCACTTGGGGTGAGACTGGGTGAACTGCGCGGCACCCGTGTCGCCGATCGGCATGTACGGGTTGTCCTTGGGGGTCTTCGCGTCCGGTGCCTTCTGCGGCAGCGGCGTGGTGGCGCCCTCGGGGCGCGGGTTGTCCACGGCGACCAGGCCGTCGACGTCCACGGCGTTCACCGACTTGAGCTTCGCGGCCTTCTCGGCCTGCTCGCGCGGCAGGGTCACCTTGAGGTAGTCGACCTCGCGGTCGGTCTGCTCGACGACGGCGCCGAGCGACTGGAGCTCGCTGGTGGCGGCGTCGACCTTGCCCGCTTCCGCGGCGACCAGGAGGGTGACGTCGGTCTTGCCGGTCTGCTCCGCCTCGACGAGGAGGGCGCGGTCCTGCTTGTCGAGCTGCTTGTCGGCCTGAGCGGGCGGCAGCGGCTGCGCGAGTGCGGGGGCGGCGGCGAAGCCGAACCCAGTCGAACCCAGCACGGCGGCCAGGAGGGCCGCGCTGGTGCGGTGTCTCCACCGAAGTCCTGACTTGATCACGACGCGAAAACCCTTCGTGGGGGAAGAATGCTGGAAGCACATCTCCCCGCGCACGAACGGACAATAGGACAATCAGCGTATTGTCGAAGTCCACATTGGACTAAAAGGTCTCTTGTGTGCAGGCCATTTCCAGGCTAGAGGCCGTTTTTCCGATAACGGTTGGCACACCCTCGCTCCAGTCAAGAGCTGATCGAAGGGAATGTCAACCCATGTCAACGGTGAATACGACGACCTTCGGCGGGAGCGGTAACGAATTGACGTGACAACCGATGACCCCAGTTCTCCGGGGTGGCGCGGAGGGTGACGTCGAGCACCAGGTGGAACACCGGGGTGCCACCACCCGTTCTACCAGTGGTCGGCAACCGGGAGCCGCACCCGGCGTCGGTTCGCGGCGGACGCCCCCTCGGCCGCCGCGACCCCACCCCGAGACGTTCGTGGAGCGCCCCTGCCAGCCGACCGCCGTCGGCCGGACGGAATCCCCCCTTCCGCACCGGCCGACGGTCTCCCAGAACCACCCGGACCACCGAGCGGGTGACGTCCCGAAGTCCCGCTCACTGAACGTCCTTGACGCGACCTCACGACCACCGCAGTCTCGGAGGGGTGAACCGAGCCCAGCTCCTGACCCGACGCCGCCACGTGGACCTCGCGCGCACGTGCTCCTGCCGCTGTCCGTAGCCCAGGACCACGCCGGAGTCCCGTTGCCCAGCAAGGAGCCCTCATGTCCGCACTCATCGGCACGCTGGTGGGCAACCCCCGCCCGGCCTCCAGGACCCTCAACGCCGCGCTGGCGCTGCGCGCCGCGCTCCGCCAGGTCGTCCCCGCCACCGGGGACGGCGCCGTCGTCGACGCGGCGGAGCTGGCCCAGGACGTCTTCACCCCCGGCTCCACGAGCGTCAAGGACGCCCTGGCCTCGCTGGAGCGGTCGAACGTCCTCGTGGTCGCCTCGCCGACCTACAAGGCCGCCTACACCGGCCTGCTGAAGGCGGTGCTGGACCAGGCCCCCGGCGGCTGGCTCAGGGGCAGGATCGCCATCCCGCTCCAGGTGGCCGCGTCGGACAAGCACGCGCTGGCCGCGGAACTGCACCTGCGCCCGGTCCTGGTCGAGCTGGGCGCCCACGTCCCCGGTCCCGCGGTCTTCCTCAACGAGTCGGTGCTGGCGGACCACGAGGCCCTCGTCGCGACCCTCGCGCAGCACCTGGTGGACACCGGAACGGCCGCCGTCGTGACGGCGGCGCTGGCGGGAGGGACCTCCGGATGAGCGTCGTACCCCGGCAGTCGAAGAGGGACCTCGCGGACGAGCTCAAGGGCGCCCTGCGCGACCACCCGCAGGCGGTCACCATCGTCACCGCCCAGGGCCCGGACGGGCCGGTGGGCGTCACCGTCAGCTCGTTCACCTCGGCCAGCATGAACCCGCCGCTGATCGTCGTCTGGATCGGCGACGGCGCCTCGGCGTGGCCGGTGCTCCGCACGGCGCCGCTGTTCGCCGTGCACCTGCTGCACGCGGGCCAGAGCGCCCTGTCGGACCTGTTCGCCAGGACGGGTTCTGACCGCTTCGGCGACGGCACCAACTGGGAGTCCGACGTCGACGGCGTCCCGCACCTGCTGGACGCGCCGCTGCGGCTGCGCTGCCGCACGGCACGCCGGATCGCCGTCGGCGACCACGTCGCGCTGGTGGGCGAGCCCCTGGAGGTCCAGCACACCGGCGGAACCCCACCGCTGATCAGGTTCCAGGGGCGCTACACGTCCGTTGTCGGCCGCTCCTCCGGGGACGGCGGCTCGGCCGCCCGAGGCCGGCCTCGCGCGGACTAGGTCAGGCCACGCTCTCGGCGTCGCCCGAACCCTCCTCGGCGAGCAGCCGCAGCAGGGCTCGGGCGACGACGTCGTTCTGCCGGAAGCCCGGTGCGTTCGTGCCCGGCCTGGCGAACGCGGCGAACGCGCGGCCGGTCGTGAACGGGCCCAGCGCGAACCGCCTCGGGTGCGGCTCGCCGTTCCGCCCGATCAACCGGTTGTCCTCCGCGGCGACCCGCACCAGGCCCGTCGACCGGCCGTCCGACAGCCTCTCCTCCACGACGTCGCCCGCACCGCGCAACGCCCGCAGCACCGGGTCCGCGGTGCGCCCCAGGCCGTGGGTCGGCAGCCGGGCCTCGACCAGGCCGGTGGCCCGCACCACGTCGGGCACGCTCGCGCTGCCCGCCAGGAACACGCCGTCCGACGCGCGCACCCACACGTCCGCCCCGAGGAAGTTCACGATCCCGGCCCGCGACAGCGCGAGCAGCTCCTCCAGGCGGTCCGGCGGCGGCCCGCTGGCGAGGAAGCTGAAGAACCCGCTCCACCAGCCGTCCGCGTCGGCCAGCCGCGACGCCGGGGACAGCTTCGGCGAGTTCAGCACGCGGGGCAGCTGGCCGTAGACCGACAGCAGGGCCATGAACGCCCCCAGGTCCGCGCTGAACGCCGGATCGGACCTGCGGGCCACGTCCGCCTCGACGTAGGCGCGCAGGTGCTCCTGGAACTCCTCACCCGTCGCGAACGAGAGCCCCGCCAACGGCCGGTCCAGCCGCTCGAAGTCGATCCGGTCCTCCACGGCGGGCACCGACGACGACACCAGCTCCGCCATCTCCGGGCTGTACCAGGGCAGCTCGGCGAACGCCTCGGCGAACTCGCCCCACGACACGGACACCCGCTCGGGGTGCCCGGTGAACAGCTCGTGGAAGTACCCCCAGGCGATCTCCTTCGCCAGGAGCGGCCACACGTCCGCGCGGAAGTCGAACTCCTCCGGCGAGGCCAGCAGCGCGTCGACCACCCGCCCGTCGAAGAACACGGGCAGCGGCAGGGGGTCCCCGCGCAGCCGGTAGCCCGTCTTCGAGTGGTACGGCACCCCGCGCCGCGAGCCGACGTGGATCCGCGGCTCCCGCCCCGACGGCACGTACCGCAGGCCTTCGGCCGACTCCTCGAACCGCCCGCCGCGGCCCTGCGTGAGCAGCACCGCGAGATCGATGAACGCCAACCCGAACCCGCGCAGCACGACGTCCGCGCCGGGGAGGACCGAGGACAGGTCGCTGTCGGCGGAGTAGTCCGGGGGCAGGTAGGCCAGCCCGTGCGCGGAGGCGTAGTCGGCGAGTTCCCGCTCCTCGGCACCCATCTCGGCGTCCAGGTGGCCCAGCGTCAGCACCACCGCGTCCGCCACGAGCGGCGACGACCGGTCGGCGAGCCACACCCGCTGCCGCCCGTGCGGGGACCCGGTGATCCGCCGCACCACGGCCCGGTGCCGGTGCACGGTGATCCCCGGCGGCAGCGCCGCGACCGCGTCCTCGAAGAACCACCCGAGGTACGCGCTCTGCAACCGCCTGCTGGGGAACGTCGTGGGCTCCACCCGCCCCAGCTCGGCCAGGACGTCCTCGGGCAGGTCCACCCGCAGGTCACCGGACCGCACGAGCGAGGCCCACTCGGCCAGCGACGGTCCCGTGCGCACCGGCCCGTCGCACACCACGCTCGCGTCGGTGAACATCGTGACGTCCACGGCCATCGAGTTCATCCGCAGCAGCTCGGACTGCTCGTACCGCCAGACGCGGCCCGCTCCCGGCGGGTGCGGGTCGACCACGTGGACCTCCAGCGCCGCTCCGCCGAACAGCTCCGCCGCGTTCACGGCGATGCGCTCGACCAGCCCGGCCGCGCGCGGCCCGCCGCCGACCAGCACGAGCACCGACGGCGGTGCGCTCACAGGACCCTCGCCAGGAACTCGCGGGTGCGGGCGTGCCGCGGGGCGGTGAGCAGCTCGGACGGCGGCCCGGACTCGACCACCCTCCCCTCGTCCAGGAACACCACGGTGTCCGCGACCCGGCGGGCGAACTCCACCTCGTGCGTGACCACGACCATCGTCATGCCCGCCTCCGCGAGGTCCGCGACGACGGCCAGCACCTCGCCGACCAGCTCGGGGTCCAGCGCGCTGGTCGGCTCGTCGAACAGCATCAGCTTCGGCTCCATCGCCAACGCCCGCGCGATGGCGATCCGCTGCTGCTGGCCACCGGACAGCTGCCGGGGGTAGGAGCCCTCGCGGCCCGCGAGCCCGACCCGCGCGATCAGCTCCTCGCCCAGCGCCACGGCGGCGGCGCGGGAGAGGCCGCGCACGCCGATCGGTGCCTCGACCACGTTCTCCAGCACCGTCAGGTGCGGGAACAGGTTGAAGTTCTGGAACACCATGCCGATCGAGGCCCGCTGCCGGGTGATCACCCGGTCCTTCAGCTCGTGCAGCCGCCCCCGGTGCCTGCGGTAGCCGATCAGCTCGCCGTCGACCTCGACCTCCCCCGCGTCGATCTTCTCCAGGTGGTTCACGCAGCGCAGCAGCGTGCTCTTGCCGGAGCCGGAGGGCCCGATCACGCAGGTGACCTCCCCCTGCCGCACCTCGAGGTCGACCCCGCGCAGCACCGGCGTGGTCCCGTAGCTCTTGTGCAGGCCGCTGATCCGCACGACCGTCGCGGCGCTCATCGCAGCCGTCCCCCCAGCCTCTGCCACGGCGTCGGCGGCAGCGCTCGCGCCGCGCCCCGCGCGTAGTGCCGCTCCACGTGGTACTGCGCCACGCTCAGCACGCTCGTCACCACGACGTACCAGGTGGTCGCCACCAGCAGCAGCGGGATGACGAGGTAGTTCCGGTTGTAGATCAGCTGCACGGAGAACAGCAGGTCCTGCACGGCGAGCACGCTCACGACCGACGTCCCCTTGAGCGTGCCGATCAGGGCGTTGCCCGCGGCGGGGATGATCGACCGCATCGCCTGCGGGAGCACGATCCGCCGCAGGATCCGGCCCCGGCCCATCCCGAGCGCCAGCGCGGCCTCGACCTGGCCCTGCTCCACCGAGATCACGCCGCCGCGCACGATCTCCGCGGCGTAGGCGGCCTCGTGCAGCGTCAGTCCGATGATGACGGCGGCCAGCGGCCCGATCAGGTTGGTGGAGCTGATGCTCACGAAGTCCGGTCCGAACGGGACACCGAGGGACAGCGTCGGGTACAGCGCGCCGATGTTGAACCAGAACAGCAGCTGCACCAGCATCGGCACGGATCGGAAGATCCAGACGTAGCCCCAGCTGACGGCGGCGAGCACCGGGTTGCCGGACAGCCGCGCCACGGCCAGGAGGGTGCCGAGGGCGAACCCGAGCACCAGCGTCAGGACGGTCAGCCACAGCGTGAGGCCGAGGCCGCGCAGCACCACCTCGGCGGTGAGGTACTCGGCGACGACGCCCCACTGGAAGGCGTCGTTGGTGATCACCGACCGCACGACGGCGGCCAGCACCACCAGCACCACGGCGGCGGAGATCCAGCGGCCGGGTCGGCGCAGCGGCACGACACCCGCCGCGGGGGCGGTCCTGGCCGTGGGTGGCGGCACGAGATCGGTGGAAACGCTCACAGAAGGTCTCCGGAAGGCGAGGGACAGCACGGGAAGGGGTGCCGCGTCCCTCAACGCCGCACCCGATGGTAGGCGCGCTCGACACCGGGAAGTCAAGGCATTCCGAGGGTTGGACACCTGCCCGCCCTCGTTGACGTACACCGGGAGCGCTGGTGCACTGGGGTCGTGGAAAGCCTGCGACTGGTCACCCGCGACCACATCGACCTCGGTCGCGTGTGGTCCGCTTCGTGTCCGCGCTGAGGCCCACCGCCGAGCGCGTCTCCCTCAACGCCTGATCTCGGCCGTTCCCCCGACCCGTTCCGGGTTCTCGCACGCCCGCACCGCCGCGGGCGCCCTTTCCGCACCACCACCGGGGAGTACGACGTGCCTGTGGAATTCCTGGGTATCGGTGGCACCAACGACGGCTCGGAGACGAGCCCGCGCACCGGTGCCTCCTTCGACAAGGACTACACGCTCCGCCTGGCCAGGGCCCACGAGGACAACGGCTGGGACCGCGTGCTGTTCGCCTACGGCTCCGGTTCGCCCGAGCCCGCTCAGGTCGCCGCGTTCGTGGCCACGAAGCTGGACAAGCTCCAGATCCTGTTGGCGCACCGGCCGAACGTGTCCTACCCGACGTTCGCCGCGAAGACGTTCGCCACGCTGGACCAGATCAGCGACGGCAGGCTGACCGTCCACTTCATCACCGGCGGCACCGACCACGAGCAGCGGCGCGAGGGCGACTACCTCACCAAGGACGAGCGCTACGACCGCACGCGCGAGTACATCGGCATCGTGAAGAAGGCGTGGACCTCGCGCGAGCCGTTCGACCACGAGGGCGCGCACTACCGGTTCGCCGACTTCGTCAGCGACACGTTCCCCGTGCAGCAGCCCAGGATCGGCGTCTCCTTCGGCGGTTCCTCCCCCGCGGCCTACCGCGCGGGCGGTGCCGAAGCGGACATCTACGCCCTGTGGGGCGAACCGCTCGCGCAGACCGCCGAGCAGATCGAGTCGGTCAAGCGGGCGGCGCGGGACGCGGGCCGCACGGACGTGCCCCGCATCCAGGTCGCCTTCCGCCCGATCCTCGGCGCGACCGAGGAACTGGCGTGGGAGAAGGCCTACCGCACGGTGGACGCCATCAAGGAGCGCACCAGGGGCGGCACGGCCGCGCTGACCCGGCGGCACCCGCTGAAGAACCCGGAGAACACCGGCTCGCAGCGGCTGCTGGCGCTGGCGGAGCGGGGTGAACGGTTCGACCGCGCCCTGTGGACGCCGACGGCGGCGGCGACCGGTGGCGCGGGCAACTCCAACGCGCTGGTCGGCACGCCGGAAACGGTGGCGCAGGCGCTGCTGGACTACTACGACCTCGGTGTGGACATCCTGTCCGCCCGCGGCTACCACATCCTGGACGACGCCATCGACTTCGGCCGGTACGTGATCCCGATCGTCCGCGAGGAGGTCGCCAAGCGCGACCGCGAGCGCGCGGCGGCGGAGGCCAGGGAGCCGGTGCGCGAGTCGATCTCGGTCGACGGATGACCGTCGAGCAGCTGGAGGTCCGCCGGGTCGATCCGGCGGACCCGCTCACCGGCCCGATGATGGCGGAGCTGACGCACGAGTACGTGACCCGCTACGGCGAGGGCGCGCACCAGGAGATGGCGCGCTACCCGGCGGAGGTGTTCCGCCCGCCGAACGGGAGCCTGTTGCTCCTGCTGGAGGACGGCGAGCCCATCGCGGGCGGGGCGTTCAAGCGGTACGACGCCGTCACCGCGGAGCTGAAGCGGATCTGGACCGGCTCGGCGCACCGCCGCCGCGGTCTCGGCCGCCGGGTCGTGGCCGCGCTGGAGGAGGAGGCGGTCGCCTTCGGCTACCGCGGGCTCTACCTCACGACCGGACCGCGGCAGCCGGAGGCCAAGGGCCTCTACCTCGCGCTCGGCTACACGCCGCTGTTCGACGTGTCGGCCGATCCGCTGACCATCGGGCCACTGCCCTTCGAGAAGTCCCTCACCTGATGGGGAAGGCACCTGTGCGCGCCAGACGGAACGAGCTCTACCCGCTGCTGCTCCTGACCTTCGCGATCTCGTTCGCCACGGCGGGCTGCGGGTCCGCGGGAGCGGGCAGCGGCTCGACGGGGTCCACGGCCCCGACGGCCGACGTGCTGGGCTCCGTGGTGAAGGACGACGCCATCGCCGCCCTGCTGCCCGAGGCCACCAGGCGGGCCGGGGTGGTCAAGTTCGCCTCGTCGGTCGGCAGCACCCCGCCGTCGGCCTTCTACGCCGAGGACAACAAGACCGTCCAGGGCGTCGACATCGAGGTCGCCGCCGCGGTCGGCACGGTGCTCGGCGTGCGGATCGACCGCGAGGTGGCGAGCTTCGAGGTCATCCTGCCCGCGCTGAGCAGCGGCAAGTACGAGGTCGGCACCGGCAACTTCGGCGTGACCGAGGCCAGGAAGAAGACCATCGACTTCGTCACCTACGTCAACGACGGCCAGGGCTTCGCCGTTCGCAGGGGCGACGACCGGGTCAAGGAGGTCAAGAGCCTCGACCAGCTGTGCGGGCTCAAGATCGGCACCGGGGCCGGGACCACGTTCGAGGCGACGCTGGAGCGCGAGAAGCACGTCTGCCCCGACGCCGGGAAGCCCGAGTACCAGGTGCTCAGCTTCTCCGACACGGCCGGGATCTACCTCGGCCTCCAGCAGCAGCACATCGACGTGATCATGAGCACGATCAACGGACTGCGGCACGCCGCGTCCGAACAGCCCGACCTGGTGTTCCTGAACGAATTCAAACGGCTCGACGTGGGATTCGCGTTCAAGAAGGGGTCACCACTCGCGCCCGCGTTCCAGAAGGCGGTGAACAAGCTCATCCAGGACGGCACCTACCAGCGAATCCTGGAGAAGTGGGGCACTCGCGATTCCGCGATCCCGGAATCGTTGATCAGTCCGCCGGAACGCTCTTGATCCGTTCGGAGCCGGGGCCGGGTCGTCCTCTCGGAGGAAGGCCCGGCCTACTTGGTTAGCAGCCTACCGACGAGTAGGCACACCCCTCCACCGAGTGACGCGCCTGAGGACGAAAATCGGGTGCTCAGGTTGGGGCGAGCGCGATCGATCAGTAAGCTCACTCGCGGCCAACACGCCATGACTGATTGTGCCGTGGGTGACACGGACCGGCTAACCTGCCAACCGATCGGTCCGAAACCCGAACGAGTGAAATAGGAGCGTCCGTGCACAGCGCCCCACGGTGCGGTAGCCACGATGTGCTCTTCTCCCGTTCCCGGAGAACGACTCCCGACCATTCCCCGAATGGTTCACAGGCCTGAACCGCGATGGTCGACCACTCGGGGACGACCCCCGAACCACGAGCGACGCTCGACGAGTTCCCCCTCGTCCGGGAGGACTTCGCGCACCGCTGGACCTCGCTGATCAGCAGCACGGTGATGTCCAACGTCCCGCGCGCGGAACTCGAACAGGTGCTGGCCTCGCTGACCACGCAGGTCCTCCGGGCGGTCAGCGCCGACCCGCCCGTGGCCGAGCTGGGCCGCCGGATCGGCCGCGAGATGGTCGAGCACGACTTCATCTCCTCGGAGACGCTGGAGCGGTCGATCGCCTTCATCGGCGAATCGCTGATCCCGCACTTCCACCTGCCGCCGACGTGGACCGGCAGGCTCGTGCGGGTGCTGGGGTCGCTGGCCGCCGGGTACAGCGACGCGCTGCGCGACCGCACCCTCGACCAGCAGGAGCTGAGCAAGACCGCCGCCGTCATCGCCACCCGCAGGGCCGAGGAGGCCAGGCACGACAGCGAGACGAAGTTCCGGGCGGTGTTCAACTCCTCGGCCATCGGCATCGCCGTGATCGGCGTCGACGACCGGATGCTCGACTTCAACGAGGCGCTGCTGGCCCTGCTGCACTACGACGAGGACGCGCTGCGCTCGGTGCGCGCCAGCTCGCTGCTGCACCCGGACGAGCGGGACGCGATGACCGTCGCGATGGAGCGGCTCGCCGCCGGTGAGCTGGAGCACTTCCGCGGCGAGCGGCGGCTGCTGCGCGAGGACGGCGAGGTCGTCGAGACGCTCCTCGCGCTGTCCCTGGTGCGCACGCCCGCCGGTGAGCCCGCGTACTTCGTGTCGATGATCGAGAACATGAACGAGCTGCGGGCGCTCCAGTCGCAACTCGTGCGGCAGAGCCTGCACGACGTGCAGACCGGCCTGGCGAACCGCCAGCAGTACCTCGGCTGGCTGGAGAACGCGGCGGGCACGCAGGGCCCGACCAACCTCGTGCTGGCGCACTTCGACATCGACGGGTTCCGCGTCGTCAACGACGCGTTCGGCCACGACGTCGGCAACCGGATCCTGGTGGACTTCGCGAACCACCTGCGCGCGGTGTTCGACGGCGTCGGGCGGATCGCGCGGATCGGACCGGACGAGTTCGGCGTGCTGGTCCGGGACCCCGAGGACACGCCGTCGGTGATCGCGCTGGTCGAGGAGGCCCTCGACCTGCTCACCGAACCCGTCTACATCGACCACCACGGCATCGGCGTCACGGCCAGCGTCGGCGTCGTCGCCCGCCGGTCCCGCGGGGCGGACGCCTCGGAGCTGCTGCGGTGCGCGGACATCACCGTCGGCTGGGCGAAGGCCGACGGCAAGGCCCAGTGGGCGCTCTACGACCGGGAGCGCGACCTGCGCGACCGCGACCGGTGCGTGCTGGCCGCGTCCATCCCCGGCGGCCTGGAGCTGGGCGAGTTCCACGTCGACTACCAGCCGGTGCGCTCGCTGGAGGACGGCTCGCTGGTCGCCGTCGAGGCGAAGCTGCGCTGGGACCACCCGGAGCGCGGCGTGCTGGACCCCGAGCAGTTCCTGCCGCTCACCGCCAGCACCGGCATGGTGCTGCGGCTGAGCCGCTGGGCCATGGCCCGCGCCTGCGAGGACGCCGGGGCCTGGTTCGCCGAGTTCGGTGCCGCGGCGCCCGTGCTGAGCATGGACCTGATCTCCCGGCACTGCCAGGAACCCGAACTCGTCGCCGAGATCGGCCAGCTGCTCCAGCGCACGGGGCTGCCCCCGCACCTGCTCCGGTTCGAGCTGCACGAGTCGCTGCCCGCCATCATCACCGAGGACCAGGCCGACGAGCTGGACATCCTCGCGGAGCGGGGGGTGCGGCTCGTGCTCGACCAACTGGCGGGCGGCATCGTCTCCCGCGAACGCGTCCGGCAGATCCCGTTGCACGGCTTGAAGTTCGCGGGCGCCATCGTGCACGGGCTGGCCGAGGGCGCGAACCTGATCGACGAGAGCGCGGCGGTGGCGCTGATGAAGTGGGCCGCCGTCCTGCGCGTGCCGCTGATGGCGGACGACGTGCGCACCGAGACCGAGGCCACCCGCCTCACCGAACTGGGCATCTCCTGCGCCCAGGGCCCGTTCTTCGGCGCGCCGGTGTCGGCGGACGACATCAGGGCGCTGCTCGGGGAACGCTGAGCCGGGCGCCGACTTCTCTTGGCAAGTCCACCGGGTTCCCTCAGGTTCCTCACAACCGCGGGCCCGACAGTGGAGCCATGACCGAAACGCGACAGGATTTCCCCGCCATGAGCGGGTCGTTGGACGACGGGGCCGCCGTGCCGGGGTTCTGGCGCCGCACCTCCACCAAGCTGACCGCCGCGGCGTTCGCCGCCGCCGTGGTCGCCGGGACCGCGGGCGGGCTCATCGGTGCCGCCGCCGTCCCGACCGCGGTGAACGCGTCGGTGACCAGTTCCACCATCGCGAAGACCTCCACCGGCACGTCCACCGAGGACGTGAGCGCCATCGCCGCGTCCGCGCTGCCGAGCGTGGTGCAGGTGACCGTGTCGGCCGCGCAGGGCAGCGGGATCGGCTCCGGTGTCGTGCTCAGCGCGGACGGGCGGATCCTGACCAACAACCACGTGGTCTCCGGGGCGCAGCAGGTCTCCGTGACCACCAACGACGGCGAGGAGTACGCGGCCACCGTCGTCGGGGCCGACCCGAGCAGCGACCTCGCCGTGCTGAAGCTGACCGGCGCGAGCGGCCTGACGCCCGCCACGTTCGCGGACTCGTCCACGGTCGAGGTCGGTGACCAGGTCGTGGCGATCGGCTCCCCCGAAGGACTCCAGGGCACGGTGACGTCCGGGATCGTCAGCGCGCTGGACCGCACGGTGACCATCGCGGGCGAGACCCGCGGGTCCGCAGGCACGAGCTACCAGGCGATCCAGACCGACGCGTCGATCAACCCCGGCAACTCCGGCGGGCCGCTGCTGAACTCGGCGGGCCAGGTGATCGGGATCAACTCGGCGATCTACTCGCCCGCGACCGGCGCCGATCAGGCCGGGAGCGTCGGGATCGGCTTCTCCATCCCGTCCAACCAGGCCACGCAGATCGCGAACCAGCTCACGGCCTCGGCGAACTGATCCCCTTCAGGACGGACACGCGCACGCGTTCCGGGAAGGGCCCCACCGGGACCGGCGGATCCGCTCCTCGACGAGCGCCCGCCGGTCCCCCGTCGGCGGCCGGTCCAGCGGCAGCGCCGAGAGGACGCCGCCGATCACGTGCTCCAGGTCACCACCGCGGTACCGCCCGGCCGGAGGTCCACCGACCGGAACAGCCCCTCGTGGTCCCTCCGGTGCAGCGCCTGCCCGACGGTGACGGCCCAGGGGCCACCAGGTCGTCGAACACCGCCGCCGGACGACCGCGCCGGTACCGCGCGTGGAAGTCGGCCGCCTCACCCGCGAACCCGGGGTCCACGGCGTTCACCACGCCCCGAGGAGCCCGCCCCTCACAGGGCTCCCGCTCTCAGCGGAGCACGCGGCGCCGGGGACCCGTCGCGCGGGAGGTGGGAGCACCTCCCGCGCGACGAGCCGTTCACGCCCAGTCGGGGCGCAGCGGCATCCCGGACGCGGTGCCGTCGAGCTTCACGCCGAGCACCTGGTGGAGCTGGATGTTGTTGCGGTCGAAGCCCAACCTGCTCGCCGC
>NZ_DASUSQ010000029.1:0-12121 GCF_036375055.1 Umezawaea sp. | reverse complement strand
TGTCCTTCACCGACCCGACGATCCCGATCGTGTCCACCGTGACCGGCGCCCCGGCGACGGCGGAGGAGTTGTGCTCGCCCGAGTACTGGGTGCGGCACGTCCGCCGGCCGGTGCGGTTCCTCGACGCCGTCACGACCCTGGCCGGGTTGGGTGTCGCGCGGGTGCTGGAACTCGGCCCGGACGGGGTGCTCACCGCGATGGTGCGGGACTGCGCGCCCGAACTTGCCGTGGTGGTCCCGGCGCTGCGCAAGGACCGGCCGGAGGAGCGGTCGCTGCTCACGGCACTGGCCGCCCTGCACGTCGACGGCGTGCCCGTCGAGTGGGACTTCACCGGCGGTCGCCGGGTCGAGCTGCCGACGTACGCCTTCGCGCACCAGCGGTTCTGGCTCGACGCGGGTTCGCGGCCGAAACCCCTGGACGGCCACGTCTTCCGGGTCGACTGGACGCCGCTGCCGCTGTCCGGAGGGGTTCCCCGCTCCGACGACCACGTGGAGTTCGTCGAGCCGAGCACCGAACTGGACGCCGCGGCCGTGCGCGCGGTGACGCACCGGGTGCTGGCCCTGGTGCGGTCGTGGCTGGAGGACACCACGTCCACCCGGCGCCTCGTCGTCGTCACCAGCGGAGCGGTCGCCGTCACGGCCGCCGAGGACGTCGACCCGGTCACCGCGGCGGTCTGGGGGCTGGTCCGCTCGGCGCAGTCCGAGCACCCCGGCCGGTTCGTGCTGGTCGACGTCGACGACCCCGCGACCGACGCGGGTGCCGCGCTCGCGTCGGACGAGCCGCAGGTGGCGGTCCGCGCGGGCCAGGTGTTCGTACCCCGGCTCGCGCGGGCGGAGGAGAGCGGCGCGGCGCGGGAGATCGACCCGAACGGGACGGTGCTGCTCACCGGTGCGACCGGCGGGCTCGGTGCCGTCGTCGCCCGGCACCTGGTCGCCGAACGCGGTGTGCGACGGCTCGTCCTGGTCAGCCGCCGAGGCGGTTCGGCGGAACTGGAGGCCGAGCTGACCGGGCTGGGCGCCGACGTCGTCTCGGTGGCGTGCGACGTCGCCGACCGCGCCGCGCTCGCCGACGTGCTCGCCGCGATCCCGGCCGACCACCCGCTGACCGCGGTCGTGCACGCGGCGGGCGTCACCGACGACGCCGTCGTCACGGCCCTGACCGACGAGCAGGTCGACCGGGTCTTCCGGGCCAAGGTCGACGCCGCACTGGTCCTGCACGAGCTGACCGAAGGGCTCGACCTGGCCGAGTTCGTGCTGTTCTCGGCCGCGGCGGGCACGTTCGGCGGCCCCGGCCAGGCGAACTACGCCGCCGCCAACGTGTTCCTGGACGCGGTGGCGCACCTGCGCCGCACGCGCGGCCTGCCCGCGGTGTCGCTGGCGTGGGGCCTGTGGGACGCGGGCATGGGCGGCAGGCTGTCCGAGCACGACGTGCAGCGCATGGCGCGCGGCGGGGTCCGACCGCTGTCGGCCCGGCAGGGCATGGCGCTGTTCGACGCCGCCCTGCGGCGCGCGGACGCGGTGCTGGTCCCGATGCGCCTGGACGTCGAGCGGCTCACCCAGCCCGTTCCGGCGGTGCTGCGGGACCTGGTTCCGCAGGCCCCGGCGGACGAGCCGTCCGGCGAGGTGCTCGGCTTCGACGACCTGCTCGCGCTCGTGCGGACCTGCGCGGCCGAGGTGCTCGGGCACTCGACGGTGGACGAGGTCGCGCCGGACCGGGCGTTCGCCGAACTGGGCTTCGACTCGCTCACCGCGGTCGAGCTGCGCAACCGGCTGCTCGGCGCCACCGGGCTCCGGCTGCCCGCCACGCTGGTGTTCGACTACCCGACACCGGTCGTGCTGGCCGGGCGGCTCAGCGAGGAGCTGGGCGGGCAGGACGAGGTCGTCGCGGTCGAGACCGCCGCGGCCGTCACCGACGAGCCGGTCGCGATCGTGGGCATGAGCTGCCGGTTCCCCGGTGGGGTGCGGTCGCCGGAGGACCTGTGGCAGCTCCTGGTCTCCGGGGAGGACGCGCTCACGGAGTTCCCGACCGACCGGGGCTGGGACGTCGACGACCTGTACGACCCCGACCCGGACCGGGCGGGCAAGACCTACGTGCGGCGGGGCGGGTTCCTGCACACCGCGGCCGAGTTCGATCCGGGGTTCTTCGGGATCTCGCCGCGCGAGGCCGTGGCGATGGACCCGCAGCAGCGGTTGCTGCTGGAGGCGTCGTGGGAGGCGTTCGAGAACTCGGGCATCGACCCCGCCGCGCTGCGCGGCAGCCGGACCGGGGTGTTCGCCGGTACCAACGGCTCCCAGTACGCCGCACGGGTCGACAGCCCGCCGGAGGGCGTCGAGGGCTACCTCGGCACGGGCAACTCGGCCAGCGTGGTGTCCGGCCGCGTGTCCTACGCCTTCGGGCTGGAGGGCCCGGCGATCACGATCGACACGGCGTGCTCGTCGTCGCTGGTGGCGATGCACTGGGCGGCGCGGTCGCTGCGGCAGGGCGAGTGCACGATGGCGCTGGCCTCGGGCGTGACCGTCATGACCAGCCCGGAGCCGTTCGTGGACTTCAGCCGCCAGCGCGGGCTCGCGCCGGACTCGCGGTGCAAGGCGTTCGCCGCGTCGGCGGACGGAACCGGCTGGGGCGAGGGCGTCGGCGTGCTGGTGCTGGAGCGGTTGTCGGACGCCCGCCGCAACGGCCACGAGGTGTTGGCGGTGGTGCGCGGTTCGGCGGTGAACCAGGACGGCGCGTCCAACGGCCTGACCGCGCCCAACGGGCCCTCGCAGCAGCGGGTGATCCGGCAGGCGCTGGCGAGCGCTGGTCTGTCCACGTCGGACGTGGACGTGGTGGAGGCGCACGGCACCGGCACCAGGTTGGGTGATCCGATCGAGGCCCAAGCCCTGCTGGCGACCTACGGGCAGGACCGGTCGACACCGCTGTACCTGGGGTCGATCAAGTCGAACATCGGGCACACTCAGGCCGCCGCGGGTGTGGCGGGTGTGATCAAGATGGTGCTCTCCATGCGGCACGGTGTGGTGCCTGCGACGTTGCACGTGGACGAGCCGACGCCGCAGGTGGACTGGTCGGCCGGTGCGGTGGAACTGCTGACGGAGCCGCGTCCGTGGCCGTCGGTGGGACGTCCGGTGCGCGCGGGTGTGTCGTCGTTCGGGATCAGCGGCACCAACGCCCACGTGATCCTCGAAGCGGTCGAGCCGGAGCCGCGCGGTGACGGCGACCCGGTCCGGTCGGGCCTGGTGCCGTGGCTGGTGAGCGCGAAGAGCCCGGACGCGCTGGACGAGCAGGTCACGCGCCTGCGGGCGGTGGACGCCCCGGCGCTGGACGTCGGCTTCACGCTGGCGACCACGCGCGCGGTGTTCGACCACCGGGCCGTGGTCGTGGACGGCGAGGTCGTCGCGAAGGGCCGCACCGGCAGCGGCCAGGTCGCGTTCGCGTTCACGGGTCAGGGTGCGCAGCGGCTCGGGATGGGTCGTGAGCTGTACGAGGTGTTCCCGGTGTTCGCGTCGGCGTTCGACGAGGTGTGGTCGCACTTCGACGTGGGGGACTGGTCGATCGACGAGACCGGTCACGCGCAGCCCGCGTTGTTCGCCATTGAGGTGGCGTTGTTCCGGTTGGTGGAGTCGTTCGGTGTGCGGCCGGATTACCTGGTGGGGCATTCGATCGGTGAGATCGCCGCGGCGCACGTGGCCGGTGTGTTGACGTTGGCCGATGCGGCTCGTCTGGTGGCGGCGCGGGGTCGGCTGATGCAGGCCCTGCCGCCGGGTGGGGCGATGGTGTCGGTGCGGGCGTCGGAGGCTGAGGTGCTGGCTCACCTGGTTGAGGGCGCGGACATCGCGGCCGTGAACGGCCCGGAGTCCGTGGTGGTGTCGGGTGCGGAGGACGCCGTCCTCGCGGTCGCCGCGCACTTCGCGAAGACCCGTCGGCTGCGGGTGTCGCACGCGTTCCACTCCGGGTTGATGGAACCGGTGGTGGAGGACTTCCGGGCGGTGGTGGCCGGTCTGGAGTTCGCCGAGCCCGTCATCCCGATCGTGTCCACCGTGACCGGCGCCCCGGCGACGGCGGAGGAGTTGTGCTCGCCGGAGTACTGGGTGCGGCACGTCCGCCGGCCGGTGCGGTTCCTCGACGCCGTCACGACCCTGGCCGGGTTGGGTGTCGCGCGGGTGCTGGAACTCGGCCCGGACGGGGTGCTCACCGCGATGGTGCGGGACTGCGCGCCGGACATCCGCGTGGTCGCGCCGGTGCTGCGCAAGGACAAGCCCGAGGAACGCTCGCTGGTCACGGCACTGGCCGCCCTGCACGTGGACGGCGTGCCCGTCGAGTGGGACTTCACCGGCGGTCGCCGGGTCGAGCTGCCGACGTACGCCTTCGCGCACCAGCGGTTCTGGCTGAGCGGTGGGGGTTCGGGCGTCGACCTGGACGCGCCGGTCGTGCTGGCCGGTGAGGACGGCGTGCTGCTCCAGGGCTCGGTGTCGCTGCCGGGAGCCGGTGTGCCCCTCGAACTGGCGTGGCGCGCGGCCGACGAGGTCGGGTGCGACGTGATCACCGAACTGGTCGTGCACCGGCCGCTCGCGGCGCGGGCCGCGGTCCAGGTGCGGGTCGACGCCGACCGCGTGCTCACGATCTCCTCGCGCGCCGGGGACGGGTGGGTGCGCAACGCGACCGGTGTCCTCGGCAGCGGCGGCACCTCCGAGGCCGGGGACGCCGCGTGGCTCCCGCCGTTCGAGGTCGCCGTGCCCGAGGGCGTTGGCGTGGACGGGTTCCGGCTCCACCCCGCCCTGTTCGAGCGGCTGGACGTGGTGGCGTGGCGCGGCGTGCGGCTGGTCGCCACGGGTGCCACCGCGCTGTCGGTCAGCCTGTCCGACCGCGACGGGCTGCTGGCGCTGGACCACACGGGCGCGCCCGTGCTCACGGCCGACGCCGTGGAGTTCGGCGTGCGGGCCGTGGAGGACCTGCCCGTCGCGGAGCCCGCCGCCCCGAGGTCGGCCCCGGTGCGGCGCGCGGTGCGGGCGGTGTCGGGTTCGGTGCGGGACGAGCTGCTGGGCGCGGACCCGCGGGAGCGGGCGGACCTGCTGCTCGACCTGGTCAGGGCCGAGGCGGCGGCGGTGCTGGAACTGGCCTCGCCCGACGACCTCGACCCCGAACGCGGGTTCCTGGAGCTGGGCTTCGACTCGCTGACCGCGACCGAGCTGCGCACCAGGCTCGCCAAGGCCACCGGCCTGACCCTGCCGCCCACGCTGGTGTTCGACCAGCCGTCGGTCACCGGCCTGGCCGCTCACCTGGCCGGGGCGTTCGCCGCGCCGGAGGAGGGGTCGGGGTCCATCGGCGCGCTGTACTGGCAGGCGTGCGCCGACGGCAAGTTCGGTGCCGCGCTGGACCTGGTGAAGGCGGCGGCACGGCTGCGGCCCGACTTCGACGTGGTGACGGCGGAGGCGCACGTGCCGCCGCCGGTCCGGCTCGCCGAGGGCTCCGCTCCCGAGCGGATCCTCTGCCTGCCGGGGTTCAGCGCGGTGTCCGGGCCCCACGAGTTCAGCCGGTTCGCCGGGGCGCTGCGCGGCCTGCGCGACGTCTGGGCGCTGCCCGAACCCGGCTACCTGGACGGCGAGCCCCTGCCCGAGTCGCTCGACGCGCTGGTCTGCCTCCAGGCGGAGGCCGCGCGGCGGTGCGCCGACGGCGAGCCCTTCGTCCTGCTCGGCCGGTCGGCGTCGGGGATGCTGGCGTTCGCCGTCGCGAAACGCCTGGAGGACATGGGGGTCCAGCCCGCGGCGGTGCTGCTGCTGGACAGCTACTCACCCGACGTGATCCGCAGGCAGCCGTGGCTGGAGACGACGCTGACGCGGGCGGTGGCGGAGCGCGAGCGCGGCTACGAGCTGCGCGACGACACCAGGCTGACCGCGATGGGCCGCTACCACGAGGCCTTCACCGGCTGGCAGCCCAAGCCGATCACCACCCCGACGGTGCTGGTGAGGGCGACCGAACCGTACTCGGCCGAGCTGGACGACCCGGCGCACGCGGGGTGGCAGGCGTCCTGGGAGCTGCCGCACGTGACCCTGGACGTCCCCGGCGACCACTTCACCATCCTGGAGAGCTCCTCGGAGCCCACCGCGACCGCGGTGCACGACTGGCTTTCGCAGAATTCCTACGAGGGGTGACATGAGAATCATCATCATCGGCGCGGGCGTGAGCGGCATCGCCTCCGCTGTCGGCCTGTCCGCGGCGGGGCACGAGGTCGAGCTGTACGAACGCGGCGACCTGCTGCGCGCGGGCGGCAACGGCGTGCTGATCTGGCACAACGGCACGGGAATCCTGGGTGAGCTGGGAATCCCGCTGGAGGGGCTCGGCACCCGGATCGACACCGCGGACGTCTGGGCGAACGACGGCACACCGCTGATGCGCACCGACCTCTCCGAGATCGCCCGCGAGTTCGGCTCGCCCGGCATCGGCGTCATGCGCGGCCAGGTCGTCGACCGGCTCGCCGCCGCCCTGCCGGACGGCGTGCTCCGCACCGGCAAGCAGTGCACGGGCATCGTCCACAAGGGACCGCGCGGGGCGAGGTCGGTCGAGGTCACCTTCGCCGACGGCACGGTCACCGAGGGGGACGTGCTCATCGGCGCGGACGGCTACCGGTCGGTCGTCAGGACGCACCTGTTCGGCGAGGACCACGCCCAGTACACGGGCCTGGCCTCGTGGCACGGCACGACGACCCTCCCGCTCGACCTCGGGGCGGTGCACGCGGTGCCGACGTTCTACGGCAAGAAGGGCCTGTGCACCCTGCACCCCGCGGGGGACGGGCTGATCCACTGGTCGTTCGAGGTCCCGTTCTCCAACGGCCTGGAGCACGTCCCGCCCCCCGGCGCGGACCTGGTCCACCCGGTCGACACCGGGAAGCGGCTGGAGCGGCTGCGCCAGGACTTCGGCGACTGGGCCAAGCCCGTGTCGTCGCTGCTCGACCTCCTCACCGAGGAGGACATCGCCGAGGCGCCGCACACCACGCACAAGGTGCCCAAGGTGTGGGGCAGGGGGCCGATCACGATGGTCGGCGACGCCGCGCACGCCATCCCGCCGCGTGCGGGCTGGGGGGTCAACCAGGCGCTGGAGGACGCGTGGGTGCTCAGCCGCACCCTCGTCGGCGACGGCGACCCCGTCGCCGCGCTGCGGGCCTACGAGCAGGCCCGCCGCCCGTACGCCCGCAAGGTGCTCGGCCGGGCGAAGATGCTGCGCCACAGCAACAGCCTGCTGCTGCTGCTGAAGGCGACCCGCGACGGGCTCCAGTCCACGAAGATGCTGCGCGCCAACATCAAGAACTGCAGCAACTTCCTGAACGGAGACCTGCCGCCCGGTCGTGGCGCCCGGCCCGGCACGTCGGCCGCGGCCTGAGTCGAAGTCGTTCCGCAGCAAGGAAAAGATTCTCCAGAGAGCAGGTTGGGCGTTGCGCACTGAGTTGATCCGGCCGTTGTCCGAAACGCTGCGCGACCAGGCCGTTCGCTTGGGCGCCAAGGTCGCCTTCTCCGACGGCGACCGCGCCGTGGGCTACGCCGACCTGGAAGCACGCACCCGGCGCGTCGCGGGGCACCTGGTGGCACTGGGCGTCCAGCGCGGCGACCGCGTGCTCATCTGCCTCGGCAACCGCGTCGAGACCCTGGAGTCCTACTACGCGGTGAACCGCGCGGCGGCGGTCGGCGTGCCCGTCGACCCCCGCGCGGGCGACCGGGAGCTGGCCCACGTCCTCGCCGACAGCGGCGCGTCCGCGGTGCTCACCGACCGGGCGCACGTCGACCGGGTGCTGCGGCTCGCACCCGAGGTGCTGGTCGTGGTCGTCGGCGCCGACGCGCCGGACGGGTTCGCCCGGTTCGAGGAGCTGGCGAGCACCGAGCCGTCGTCGCGGGCCCGCGACGACCTCGGGCTCGACGAGGTCGCGTGGATGCTCTACACCTCCGGCACCACCGGCGAACCCAAGGGCGTGCTCTCGACCCAGCGCAACTGCCTGTGGTCGGTGGCGGCCTGCTACGCGCCGGTGCTCGGTCTGTCCGAGGAGGACACCGTGCTGTGGCCCATGCCGCTGTTCCACTCGCTCGCCCACGTGCTGTGCGTGCACGGCGTGGTGGCCACCGGCGCCACCGCCCGGCTCCTGCCGGGCTTCGCCGCGGCGGACGTGCTCGACCTGGTGCGGCGCGAGACGTTCACGTTCCTCGTCGGCGTGCCCACGATGTTCCACCACCTGCTGCGCGCCGCGGAGGACGGCGGCCTCGAAGCCCCGTCCCTGCGGGCGTGCCTGGTGACGGGCGCGGTCGCCACCGCGTCGCTCAAGAACGCCTTCGACGAGCGCTTCGGGGTGCCGCTGGTCGACAGCTACGGCAGCACCGAGACCAGCGGCGCGATCACGATGAACCGCCCGGAGGAGGTGGGTGTCGCGGGTTCGTGCGGCCTGCCGGTGCCGGGGCTCGGAGTGCGGGTGGTGGACCCGGACACCGGCGAGGACGTCGCCCCCGGCGCGCAGGGCGAGGTGTGGGTCAGCGGACCCACCGTGATGCTCGGCTACTACGGCAGGCCGGAGGCCACCGCTGAGGCGCTGTCGGACGGCTGGTACCGGACCGGCGACCTGGCGTGGCGCGACGAGCGCGGCTACCTGACGATCAGCGGCCGGATCAAGGAGCTGATCATCCGCGGCGGGGAGAACATCCACCCCGCCGAGGTCGAGGACGTGGTGCGGACCGTGCCCGGCGTGGTCGACGTGGCCGTGGCCGCCCGCCCGCACGAGGTGCTGGGCGAGGTGCCCGCCGTGTACGTGGTGCCCGGCGGGTTCGACCCGGAGGCGCTGCTCGCCGCCTGCCGCGACCAGTTGGCCTACCACAAGGTTCCCGAGGAGGTCTACGAGGTCGCGTCGATCCCGAGGACCGCCTCCGGCAAGGTGCGGCGGCTCGCGCTGCTCGACCAGCCCGCCCGCCTGCTCGCCACGACGGCGGCCCGGCGCGAGTGGCTGTTCCGCCACGACTGGGTGCCGGTGGACGTGGCGCCGACCCCGGTGCGGGCCGGTGTGCTCGGCGAGGACCGGCTGGGGGTCGAGCGGGTCGTCGGTCTCGACGCCGACCCGTCCGTCGTGGTCACGTCGTTCGTGCCGGAGCGGACCGACGTGCGCGCGGTGGTCGCCGCCGTGGACGAGGTCGTGCGGGCGTGGCTCGACGACGACCGGTTCCCGACCGCGCGCCTGCTGCTGGTGACGCAGGGCCCGCTGCTCGCGCCGCTGGGCGCCAACCCCGTGCACACGGCGGCGTGGGGCGTCCTGCGCACCGCGATGGCCGAGTACCCCGGCCGCTTCGCCATGGCGGACGTGGACGACGACGAGGCGTCGCTGGCGGCGGTGTGCTCCGCGGTCGCGGCCGGGGAGCCGGAACTGGCCGCCCGCGGCGGCAGGGTGTTCGCGCCCCGCCTGGTGCGCGCGTCCTCCTCCGGGCAGGCGGCGGTGGCCGCCCTGACCGAACCGGTCCTGGTCACCGGCGACCTGGCCGACGCCGTCGTGGCCCACCTCACCGCCAACCACGGCGTGCGCGAGGTGGTGCGCGGCGGGCCCGACGAGTGGGCCGCGCTGGTCGAGCGGCACCGGCCGGGAGCCGTCGTGCACACCGGCACCGACCCGGACGAGCTGTGGTCGCTGCACGAGCTGACCAGCGGCCTGGACCTGTCCGCCTTCGTCGTGTTCTCCTCCGCCGCGGGTGTCCTCGGCGCGCCGGGCTTCGCGCGGCGGGCCGCGTTCGCCTCCTACGCCGACGCCGTGGTCCGCCACCGCCGCGCCGAAGGGCTCGCGGGCGTGTCGATCGCCTGGGGCCCCTGGGCGGGCGGCTCCCCGACCGGGGAGGGCGACCGAGCCTGGCTGAAGCGGCTCGGCGTCGCCGAGCTGTCCGAGGGGGAGGGTTTCGCGCTGTTCGACGCGACCCGCTCCGCCGACGACGCGGTGCTGGTCCCCCTGGCGCTCACGACCTCCGCGCTGCGCGGCCAGGACGTTCCCGCCGCGCTGCGCGCCCTGGTGCCCGCGGAGTCCGCCGACTCCCCGCTGCTGGACCGGATCGCCGACCTGCCCCACGCCCGCGCCCGGCGGGTCGTCGTCGACCTGGTGCGCACCGAGGTCGCGGGCCTGCTCGGCTACGCCTCACCCGACGACCTGCCGGGCGGGCGCGCGTTCTCCGAGCTGGGGTTCACCTCGCTCAGCTCCGTGCAGCTGCGCAACCGGTTGACCGCCGCGACCGGCTTGGCGCTGCCGGTGACGGTCGCGTTCGACCACCCCACGCCCGCCGCGCTGGCCGACCACCTGCTCGCCGAGGTCCTCGGCGGGGCGGCGGAACCGACGCCGACCGAGCCGGTCCGCGGTGAGGTCGACGAGCCCGTCGCGATCGTCGGCATGGGCTGCCGCTACCCCGGCGGCATCTCCTCGCCCGAGGAGCTGTGGCGGCTCGTCGTCGCGGAGGAGGAGGCGCTGTCGGAGTTCCCGACGGGCCGCGGCTGGGACTTCGCGGCGCTGTTCGCCGCCGACCCGGACCGGCCGGGCACGTCGCACACCCGCCACGGCGGTTTCCTGCACGACGCCGCGGAGTTCGACGCCGCCTTCTTCGGGATCTCGCCGCGCGAGGCGCTGGCCATGGACCCGCAGCAGCGCTTGCTGCTGGAGACCTCGTGGGAGGCCGTGGAGGGCGCGGGCATCGACCCGACCTCGCTGCGCGGCAGTCGGACCGGGGTGTTCGCCGGGATGATGTTCCACGACTACGCCACCGGCCTGGAGCGGGTGCCGGACGGCCTGGAGGGGTACCTCGGCACCGGCACCGCGGGCAGCGTGCTGTCCGGTCGGATCTCGTACTCGTTCGGCTTCGAGGGTCCCGCGGTCACCGTGGACACGGCGTGCTCGTCGTCGCTGGTGGCGCTGCACCTGGCCGCGCAGGCGCTGCGACGGGGCGAGTGCTCGCTCGCGCTCGCCGGTGGTGTCGCGATCATGGCGACGCCGTCGGTGTTCGTGGAGTTCAGCCGCCAGCGCGCGCTGGCGGTCGACGGCCGCTGCAAGTCGTTCTCGTCGTCGGCCGACGGCACCGGGTGGTCCGAGGGTGCCGGGATGCTGGTGCTGGAGCGGCTGTCCGACGCCCGCCGCAACGGCCACGAGGTGCTGGCCGTGATCCGCGGCTCGGCGGTGAACCAGGACGGCGCCTCCAACGGGCTGACCGCGCCGAGCGGTCCGTCCCAGCAGCGGGTGGTCCGGCAGGCGCTGGCGGACGCCGGTCTGTCCACGTCGGACGTGGACGCCGTGGAGGCGCACGGCACCGGGACGAGGCTGGGTGACCCGATCGAGGCGCAGGCGCTGCTGGCGACCTACGGCCAGGACCGGTCCACGCCGCTGTACCTGGGGTCGGTCAAGTCCAACATCGGCCACGCCCAGGCGGCGGCCGGTGTCGCGAGCGTGATCAAGATGGTCATGGCGATGCGGCACGGCGTCCTGCCGAGCACCCGCAACGTGGTGGAGCCGACGCCGCACGTCGACTGGTCGGCCGGCGCGGTGGAACTGCTCACGGAGACCCGCCCGTGGCCGTCCGTCGAACGCCCCCGACGCGCGGGTGTGTCGTCGTTCGGCGTGAGCGGCACGAACGCGCACGTCGTCCTGGAACAGGGCGAGGAGCCCTCTCCGACCCCGCGGACGCGCGCGGCGGCACCCGCCCCGTGGCTGCTGTCGGCCGCGTCCGAGGACGCCCTGCGCGGCCAGGCGGCGCGGTTGCTGGAGCACGTGACGACCTCCGAGGACGACCCCGCGGACGTCGCCTTCTCGCTCGCGACCACCCGTGCGGCGCTGGCGCACCGCGCCGTGCTGGTCGCGGACCCGACCGAGGGGCTGCGCTCGCTCGCCGCGGGCGATCCGGCGCGGCTGGTCGTCACCGGCGCGGACGCGGACGTGGACGACCGCGTGGCCTTCGTGTTCCCCGGTCAGGGGGCGCAGTGGGTCGGGATGGGTGTGGAGCTGCTGGAGCACTCCCCGGTGTTCGCGGCGCGGATGGCGGAGTGCGCGGGGGCGTTGGCGGAGTTCGTCGACTGGAACTTGATCGCGGCTCTGTCGGACGCGGAGGCGTTGGAGCGGGTCGATGTGGTGCAGCCGGTG
>NZ_DASUSQ010000028.1:0-78121 GCF_036375055.1 Umezawaea sp. | reverse complement strand
TGGAGAACCCGCCCCAGAGATCGCCGAGGTGATCGATGCAAGTGAACGTGCCGCACTTCGACGCGGCAGCCGAGGACAGGGAAGACGGTTGAGTGCCGAGGAGAGGTCGGCGATCGAGCGGCGCGCAATGGACGTGGCCAGCGCTCACCTCATCGCCCAGGGCTACACGATCAAGGACGTGGGAGCCACGGAACCCTACGACATCGATGCGCACAGGGAAGACGGCAAACACCTGTTCGTCGAAGTGAAGGGGACGACTTCGCTCGGCACCGAGGTGGTACTCACTCATGGCGAGGTGCGGTTGATGAAGGAGCAGCACCCCAACACAGCCCTAATGGTTGTGCAGTCAATCCGGCTGGACCGTCCCGACGGCGAACTGACCGCCTCCGGTGGCGACCTTCACGTGACGCATCCGTGGAAGATCGACGATATTGATCTGGCACCCGTCTCCTACCGCTACACGGTCCCCAGACCTGATGGGCAATAGCTCTTTGCCAGGTAGCTAAGGACGACTCCGACCAGATCGAGCACCCTGCTTCGCATCCTGGAGCGCCGCTGTCTGGTGCGACCAGGTAACACAACGGTCCACAAGTGGTCCACAGCCAGCCCTGAAAGTGGATCATCACAAGATCAATACGCGAACATGAAAAAGCCCGTCTGATCTGGCACTATGCCTTGATCAGACGGGCTTTTCGACCGTCGGGACGACAGGATTCGAACCTGCGACCCCTTGACCCCCAGTCAAGTGCGCTACCAAGCTGCGCCACGTCCCGGCCACACTCCCTTGCGGGGTGCTCGGAAAGCTTAGCGCACCGCCCAATCCCCTCCCGCACGGCCCCCCACATACCCCCTGACCAGCCTATATAGCAGGAGCCCGCCAGTGCGGCGGGCTCCTGCTCCCCTCGGTCCCGATCGGCCCCCCGATAGTCGATCGACCAGCGCAACTATGCGTTCGTCGGGTTTCGTTCACCACCGCCATAAGTCGAGTGTTCTCGGTCAACTTTCGTCCTACCGGTCGGTAGCGTGGCTTCCAAGGTGAAGCCGCCGTCGGAGGTCGGGGCCGCGGTGAAGGTGCCTCCCAGGAGGGTCACCCGTTCGGAGAGGCCGTGCAGGCCTGTGCCGCCGGGGTCTTGCTGGGGTGGGCGGTGGAGTGGGGGCGCGTTGGTCACCGTCACGTGCAGGTGGTGGTTGTGGGTGGTCAGGCGGATTCGCACGGGGGCGTTGGGGGCGTGCTTGGTGACGTTGGTGAGCGCTTCCTGGATGACGCGGTAGACGGCTCGGCCCGCGGCTGGGCCGGGGGTGGTGGCGTTGGTGGCGTCGAAGTCGACGGGCAGGCCCGCGGCTCGGGCTCGGTCCACCAGGTGGGGCAGGTCGGTGTAGCCCTCGGCCGGTTCGCGGGGGGCGTTGAGCAGACCCAGGGCGGCTCGCATCTCGGCCAGCGTCTCCTTGGCGAGTTCGCGCACGCGCAGCGCCGCGTCCCTGGTGCGTTCCTCGGCGGTGGTGGCGGCCAGGGCGGCCGATTCCACGGCTATGAGGGTGGCGTGGTGGCCCACGGCGTCGTGGATCTCCCTGGCTATCCTGGCCCGTTCCGACGCCCTGGCCGTGGCTTCGAGCGCTTCCAGTTCGGCCTCACGGGCTCGGCCGGTCTCGGCGAGGCTGGTGGTCAGGTCCTGCCTGGCGGTGATGAGGGCGCCTATGGCGGCCGGGGCGGCGGACATGAAGAACGTGTAGGCCAGGGTGAGGAGGGCCTGGTTCGGGGGCAGGCGTTCGTTGAGCACGACGAACGTCGTGGGGACGGCGGTGGCCAGCAGGACGCAGGCCGTCGGGATCCTGTGGTCCCCTGTTCGGCGGCCGGTGCGGTAGAAGGCGACCACGGCGGGTGGCCAGCCCAGGCCGCCGCAGATGGCGGGCAGGCAGAGGACGGTGGTCAGCCAGGGCCAGCGGTGGCGCAGCGGGAGCGCGAGGCACGCGGCCAGGGCGGTCGGGACCGACCAGGTGAACGGGTACGTGCCCGCCATGACGACCATGGCCGCGGGAACGCCGACGGCGAGGAGTTCCAGTGCGGCGCGGCGGAGGGTCACCACGTGACGCCGTTCGCGCGTTGGGCCACCAGCGCGGCCTGGACGCGGTTCTCGACGCCCAGCTTGGTGAGGAGCGCTGAGACGTAGCTCTTCACGGTGGCCTCGGTGAGGCCGAGGTTGAGGGCGATGGCGGCGTTGGGCTGGCCGTCGGCGAGCAGGTCGAGGACCTGGCGCTCGCGGCCGGTGAGGCCTTCGAGCTGGTGGTTCTCGCGCAGGCCGGAGCCGCGCAGCCTCGGCAGGAGGCGGGCGGTGATCCTGGGGTCCAGGACCGCGCCGCCGGCTGCCAGGTCCAGCACGGCCCTGACCAGGGCGTCCGGTTCGGCGTCCTTCAGCAGGAAGCCCTGGGCGCCCAGGTCGAGGGCCGTGGCCACGTAGTCGTCCAGGTCGAACGTGGTCAGGATCGCGACCACGGGCGGGTCGGGGAGGTCGCGGAGGCGGCGCAGCGCCTCCAGGCCGTCGACGCCCGGCATCTGGACGTCGACCAGGACCACGTCCGGCTGGACGCGGGAGACCACGTCGAGCAGGTCGGCGCCGTCCGAGGCCTCGGCGATCACCCGGATGCGGTCGTCGGTCTCCAGCAGGACCTTGAGCCCCCGCCTGAGCAGGGGCTCGTCGTCCGCCAGCACCAGTCGCACCGCCACGTCGCCCAGGAGACCTCATCCGGCCGCCGCGGGCAACAGGGGTGCGCTACTTCTTGCCGCGCTTGTCGCCGGGCTTGCCGCTGAAGCCGCGCTTCTCGCGAACGCGCACGGAGACGCGGACGGGGCTGCCGACGAAGCCGAACTCCTCGCGGAGCTTGCGCTCGATGAACCTGCGGTAGCCCGCCTCCAGGAAGCCGGAGGTGAACAGCACGAACGTCGGCGGCCTGGTCGCGGCCTGGGTCGCGAACAGGACCTTGGGCTGCTTGCCGCTGCGGACCGGCGGCGGGGTGGCGGCGATGAGGGCCGTCAGCCACGAGTTGAGCTTGCCGGTCGGGACGCGGGTGTCCCACGACGCCAGCGCGGTGCGCAGGGCCGGGGCCAGCTTGCGGACGGCGCGACCGGTCAGCGCGGAGATGTTGACCGTCTCCGCCCACGGCACGCGCACGAGGCCGCGTTCCAGCTCGCGGACCATCTCCTTGCGGCGGTCCTCGTCGACGAGGTCCCACTTGTTCATGGCCAGCACGATGCCCTTGCCGGACTCGACGGCCATGGTGAGCACGCGCAGGTCCTGCTCGCTGATCGGCTCGCTCGCGTCGAGGAGCACGATGGCGACCTCGGCCGAGTCGATCGCGGCCTTGGTGCGCAGCGACGCGTAGTACTCGGCGCCGCTGGCGAAGTTCACGCGCTTGCGCAGGCCCGCGGTGTCGACGAAGCGCCACACCTCGCCGTCCAGCTCGACCATGGAGTCGACCGGGTCGACGGTGGTGCCCGCGACCGCGTCGACGACCGAGCGGTTCTCGCCGGTCAGGCGGTTGAGGAGGCTGGACTTGCCGACGTTCGGCTTGCCGACCAGCGCCACGCGGCGGGGGCCCGTGACGGGCTTGAAGTCGTCGCGCGGGCTCTCCGGCAGGGCGGCGAGGATGGCGTCGAGCAGGTCGCCGGAGCCGCGGCCGTGCAGACCGGAGACCGGCCACGGCTCGCCGAGGCCCAGCGACCAGAGGGACGCGGTCTCGGCGAGCAGCCGCTCGTCGTCGACCTTGTTCGCGACCAGCAGCACCGGCCGCTTGGAGCGGCGCAGGATCTTGGCCACGGCCTCCTCGGTGGAGGTCGCGCCGACGGTCGCGTCCACGACCAGCAGGATCACGTCCGCCGCGGCCATCGCCAGCTCGGCCTGCGCGGCGACGGCGCCCTGGAGGCCGGTCGCGTCCGGCTCCCAGCCGCCGGTGTCCACCACGGTGAACTTGCGGCCGCTCCACAGCGCGTCGTAGGCGATGCGGTCGCGCGTCACGCCGGGCACGTCCTGCACGACCGCCTCGCGGCGGCCGATGAGGCGGTTCACCAGGGTCGACTTGCCCACGTTCGGCCGTCCGACCACGGCCAGCGTCGGCTGCGGCACGGCGACGCCGTCCTCGCCGTCCCCCGAGCCGTCACCGTCGAAGGCCGACCAGTCGGACTCGTCCGTCCACGTGCCGTCCAAGTCCGTCACTTTGCTTCTCCACTCACACTTCTGTAGCGAAAATCGTTCAGGTCGGTCACCTGGTCACCCGGTCCGCCACCCGGAGACCGCGCCGGTCGACCAGGTCGAGGAGCGCGTCGACGGTGCCCGCGAGGTCCAGGAACGTCGTGTCGACCTCGACCGCGTCGTCCGCGGGCCGCAGGGGCGACACCGCGCGCGTCGAGTCGTAGTTGTCGCGCCGCTGCACGTCCGCCAGCGTCGCGTCCACGGTGGAGGAGCGCCCGGCGGCGGTGTCCTGCCTGGTGCGGCGCTGCGCGCGCGCCTCGGCGGACGCCGTCAGGTACACCTTCAGCTCGGCGTCGGGGGCGACGACGGTGCCGATGTCGCGGCCTTCCACGACGATGCCGTCGGCCTCGGCGATGATCCGGCGCTGCTCGGCGACGAGCAGTTCGCGGACCTCGCGCACGGCCGACACGGGCGAGACGGCGAGGGTCACGTCGGCGCCGCGGATCTCGGTGCCGACGTCCTGGCCGTCGAGCGTGGTGGTCGCGTGGGCCGGGTCGGTGCCGAGCACCAGGCGCGACGACCGTGCGATGGAAATCACCCGTTCGGTGTCGAGCGGGTCGACCCCGGCGCGCAGCACCGCGAGGGTCACGGCGCGGTACATCGCGCCGGTGTCGAGGTACCGGGCGCCCAGGATGGCCGCCAGCCTGCGGGCCACGGTGGACTTGCCGGTGCCGGAAGGCCCGTCGAGGGCCACCACGCCACGCAGCTCACCTTGTCCCACCGCGACTTCCTCCTGATGTCGATGACGCGGGTCGCGATGTACCGGCGCCCGCAGCCCCCCATTGTGCCTGGTGCGGAGCGCCACGCACGCACCAGGCGTGGTTACCGCTGCTTCAGGTCCGTGCGCAGGGCCGCGGCACCCCGCAGGTAGACGTGCTTGACCGCCGAGCGCGGCAGGTCCGTCTCGACGTGCGCCATGAGCCGGATCACCCTCGGCATCGCGCCGGGCACCGCGATCTCGGTCGCGGACAGCAGGGGCACGTCGTCCAGCCCCGCCCGCCGCGCCGCGTAGGCCGGGAACTCGGACACGACGTCCGGTGTCGCGGTCAGGATGACGCTGATGACCTCGTCGCTGGTGAGGCCGTTGCGCGTCAGCACTTCCCGGACCAGTTCGGCCGTCGCCCCCAGCACCTGGTCGCGGTCGTCGGCGTCGATCTGGGTCGCGCCGCGAATCGCTCGTACCGCCATTCGGTGGACTCTAGTCAGGACAGGTCCGCGAGCAGCAGACCGCTGCGGGGTTTCGGGGTGAAGTAGGTGCTCTTGCGCGGCATCCGCTCCCCCGCCGCGTGCACGGCGAGCACGTCGGCCAGCGGCACGGGGCCACGAGCAGCACGGCGTCGGCCGCGATCGACCGCCACCGCTCGTCGGTCACCGGTCGCACCCGCGGGGACTCGGGGTCGAGGCCGAGGGCCTTCTCCAGCAGCAGGGACTCCACGGTGGCGTGGTCGATCCCCGGCGCCGGCAGCTCGACGCGCAGCACGCGGTCCCGGCACGCCACCACGACGGCGCCGGGTTCCGGCGGTCGCACGGCGGGCAGGTCGTCGACGCGCAGCCCGACGCCGCGCCAGGCCGCGGCCAGGTCGTCGGCGGACAGGCCGGTGTCGACGAGGGCGCGGTGGATCGGGCCGATCCGCAGGGCGGGCCCCGCCGTGACCAGGGCGAGCAGTCCGCTCAGGCCCGCGGCGGCCGCGGCGGCGACCCGGTGGTTGCCGTCGGCGACGAGCAGGGGGTGGGCGCCCGCCGCGTCGAGGAGGGTGTCCTGGGCGTCGCCGGGCCCGACGAGCCACACGCGGTGCCGCCGTCCGCCGGAGTCGACCAGCGACACGGCGGGTTCGCGGTCGAACGCGGCGTGCAGCAGGGTGGTCAGGTCGTCGCGCGGGGCGACCGGCACGAGCATCGCGGCGCTGGTGGCGACGCCGAGCCCGGCGAGCACGCGGGCGCGTTCGGCCACCACCTCGGGGTAGACCTGCTCGCTGTGCCGGACCCGGCTGATCCCGTCGGCGTCGACCGCGGCGGGGTCGACCAGGCACAGCAGCCCGCACGCCGTCCCGTCCGGGCCGTCCACCCAGTACGGCGCGACCACGTCGGCGACCGGCCGGTAGGACCGGCGCAGCAGTTCCGCGAGCGCAGCCCGCGCGACCGGCAGCGACTCCACCAGACCCGTCCCCGCGGCGAGCGCGGTGGGCGTGCGGTGCGGGTGCTGCACGGCGAGCAGCGTGCCCCGGCCGCCGCCGGGCCCGGCGAGGGCCTGGACCACGCGGTCGGGTTCGGCGAACTCGTCCACGTCCGGGCCGGGCACGCGGTCGCGCACGACCCACCCGCGCCGCACCGGCTGGAGCCATCCCGTCATGCCGGCACGGTACTGCGGTCGGCAATCCGGTCATCGGACGTGAAGGTAGGCTGCGGGCATGAACGTCGAGGTGACGCCACTGCCGGGGATCGGCACCCGCCAGGACTTCATGATCCGATCGGGTCGCCGGATCGGGGTGATCACCTACCGCGACGGCAAGTTCGAGTTCATCCTGTCGAAGACCGACGACCCCGACGCGTGTTCGGCCTCCATACCGCTGACACCGCAGGAAGCGGGCACGCTGGCAGGCCTGCTCGGCGCGCCGCAGCTCGTGGCGCACCTGGAGGACCAGCACAGCGAGGTCACCGGGATCGACACCAAGCAGTTCCCGATCGTGCCCGGCTCGCGGTTCGACGGCGGGGAGCTCGGCGACACCCAGCTGCGCACCAGGACCGGCGCGTCCATCGTCGCCGTCGTGCGCGCGGGCACCGTGCACCCCTCGCCGCGCCCGGACTTCGTGTTCACGGGTGGTGACCTGGTCGTGGTCGTCGGCACGTCGGACGGCCTCGCGGCGTCCGCCGAGATCCTGGGCGGTGGCTGAGCACCCGTGCACACCACCGCGATCGCACTGATCCAACTCGGGGCGGTCTTCTTCGGGCTGGGCCTGCTCGGCCGAGTCGCGTGGAAGATCGGCATCTCCCCGATCCCGCTGTACCTGATCGGCGGCCTGGCCTTCGGGCACGGCGGGTTGATCCCGTTGGACGGCATCGAGGAGTTCACCCACCTCGCCAGCGAGATCGGCGTGGTGCTCCTCCTGCTGCTGCTCGGTCTGGAGTACTCGGCGAGCGAACTGGTCACCGGCCTCAAGCGGTCGTGGATGGCCGGTCTGCTCGACATCGTCCTCAACGCGACGCCGGGCGCCGTCGCCGGTCTGCTGCTGGGCTGGGGCCCGGTCGGCGCGCTCGCGATGGCGGGCGTCACCTACATCTCCTCCTCCGGCATCATCGCGAAGGTCCTCGGCGACCTCGGCAGGCTCGGCAACCGGGAGACGCCGGTCGTGCTGTCGGTGCTGGTGTTCGAGGACCTGGCGATGGCGGTCTACCTGCCGATCCTGACGGCCGTGCTGGCGGGCGTGAGCTTCTTCGGCGGCCTGAGCGCGGTGGGCATCTCGCTGGCCGCGATCACGGTCGTGCTGGTGGTCGCGCTGAAGTACGGCCGGTTCGTGTCGGCCATCGTGGACTCCCCGGACCACGAGGTGTTCCTGCTCAAGGTCCTGGGCTCCGCGCTGCTGGTGGCGGGCATCGCCTCGCAGCTCCAGGTGTCGGCCGCGGTCGGCGCGTTCCTGCTGGGCATCGCGATCTCCGGTTCCACGGCGGAGAACGCGACCCGGATGCTGGAGCCGCTGCGCGACCTGTTCGCCGCGATGTTCTTCGTCGTGTTCGGCCTCAACACCAACCCCGCGTCCATCCCGCCGGTGCTCGGCGCGGCCGTGGCGCTGGCCGTCGTGACGACGCTGACGAAGGTCGCGACCGGCTGGTGGGCGGCGAAGCGGCAGGGCATCGCGAAGCTGGGCCGGGCCCGCGCGGGTGCGGCGCTGGTGGCGCGCGGCGAGTTCTCCATCGTCATCGCGGGCCTCACGGTCGCGTCCGGCGCGGTGGACGAGAAGCTCGCGGCGCTGGCGACGGCGTACGTGCTGCTGATGGCGGTGCTGGGGCCGGTGGCGGCGCGCATCGTCGAGCCGGTGGTCGGTCTGGTGCGCAAGCGCCGCGGTGCGCGGGAGGCGGCAACCGCCTGAACCGGTTGCGGCATCCGGGTGAACCCCGGTATCTGCGAGGTCGTCGGCGTCTCACTACCGGCAGAGGTTGACCGCCGCCACCTCCCCGAAGGGGGTCCTCATGTCACAGCCGACGAGTGCCGAGACCACGGGTCGCTTCCTGGTGCTCCTGGAGAACAACTCGACCGCAGCGGGCGTCCGCGAGCTGAACCGCGTCGCGGGCATCCAGGTCGCGACCACGGCCGACACCGTGGCCGAGCAGATCGCCAGCACGGACGGGGTGATCTTCCACGAGCTGGGCATCGCGCTCGTGGACGCCACCCCCGACCAGCTCCCCGGCCTGAACCGCGCGATCGACGAGCCCGGCCCGGTGCTCGCCGTGGAGGCCGAGCGGGTCGTGCACGCCATCACCACGACGGACGCGGACGAGACCGCTTCGGCCGCGGCCGTGGACGAGAGCGTCTTCACCTGGGGCTTGCAGGCCGTGGGCGCCGGCCTCAGCACCGCCACCGGCAAGGGGATCCGGGTCGCGGTGCTGGACACCGGTTTCACGGTCGCGCACCCCGACTTCGCCGGGCGCACCGTGACCACCAGCTCGTTCGTCACCGGCGAGGCGGTGGACGACGAGCACGGCCACGGCACGCACTGCGTCGGCACCTCGTGCGGTCCGCGCACGCCCGCCTCGGGCCCCGGTTACGGGGTCGCGCACGAGGCGGAGATCTACGCGGGCAAGGTGCTGGGCAACTCCGGTTCCGGCTCCGACGGCGGGATCCTGGCGGGCATCGAGTGGGCCATCGCCAACGGGTGCGCCGTGATCTCGATGTCGCTGGGCGCCACCGTCCGCCCCGGCACGCCGCACTCGGCGATCTTCGAGCAGGCGGCGTCGCGGGCGCTGGCCAAGGGGACGCTGATCGTGGCCGCCTCGGGCAACGACAGCAGGCGGCCCGGCACCGTCTCGCCCGTGGGGCACCCGGCGAACTGCCCGTCGATCATGGCGGTCGGGGCCGTCGACGTGAACCGCGCGACGGCGTTCTTCTCCTGCGGGACCGTCGACACCGTCGGCGCGGTGGACGTGGTCGGCCCCGGCGTCGACGTGCACTCCAGCTGGAAGGCCGGGGGCACGAAGAGGTTGCAGGGCACCAGCATGGCCACCCCGCACGTCGCGGGCGTCGCGGCGCTGATGGCCGAGAAGCACGGGGCCAGGGGGTTCGAGCTGTGGGCGCGGCTGGCCCAGACCGCGCGCAGGCTCCCCTCGCCCTCGACCGACGTGGGTGCGGGATTGGTGCAAGCTCCCTGAGGTTCGCGCCGGGAGGTCGCCGGTGGAGGGGCAGCGGGCCGTGCGGGAGTTCCCGCTGGGGTGAGCCGTCGGCCGGATCGGTGCACACCTCCCGCGGACCGCCGAGCCGTGGTCGTGTGTTTTGGACGTTCTGGTGGGGTGGGAAGATGGCCGGACGATTGCGGCGCGCTGGGCGCTTGTCGAACCTTCAGCTTCTCGGATCGAACAAGTGTTCTATGCTATTGCCGGGTCGAGCCGGTATTGCCAGAGAGGAAACCAGAACGTGTCTAACACGCTCACGGAGCAGAGTGACCAGGTAGACGCGGTGGAAGCCACGATCCCGGCGGCCCCCCAGGCCGTTGCGGAGTCGGTGCCCGCGGTGAAGCCGGTGGCGGACGCCGCCGCGGTGAAGCCGGTGGCCGAGGCCCCCGCCGAGCCGGTGGCGGACGAGGCTCCCGCCAAGCCGGTCAAGCGGGCCAAGAGCACGGCGAAGAAGACGCGGACCGTCGAGCTGACGCTGACGGTGACCGGGACCATGGACGGGGACTGGCAGGCAGACCTGCTGCACGGCACCCAGCGTGTCGTGCAGGGCCTCACCATCCCGGCCATCGCGGTGTCCAAGGCCGCCAAGGAGCTGCACGAGGACATCTTCAGCGGGATCGAGACGGTTCTCGAGGCGGCGCGCGAGCAGCACCGCACCCGCATGGAGGAGCTCGAAGCCGAGCTGGCGAAGGTGAAGCAGGCCCTGGCCGAGCTGAGCGACTGACGTCCTGACCGCGAAAGGCCCCTTCCGGCGATGTCGGAAGGGGCCTTTCGTCGTCAGCGGTTGGGGTCCAGCAGGAGTTTGCCGCTGGTGCGGCGGGCACGCAGGTCCTCGTGGGCGCGGCGGACCTCGGACATGCCGTACTCGCCGCCGGGGACGGCGCGGAGCTTGCCCTCCCGCACGAGGGTGAACAGCTCGTCCATGGCCTGGTGGACGACGCGGCCGGGCAGGCGGAACGCGTGCGGCAGCCACATGCCGATGACGGCCGTGGAGCGGCCGAGCAGCTTGACCGGGTCGACCGCGGTCGGCTTCTCGCGGCTGGCCATGCCGTAGAACACGAGCCTGCCGAACGGGGCCAGCGCGGCGATGCTCTGGTCCGTCACGGAACCGCCGGTCATGTCGAGCACGATGTCGACGCGGCGGCCGTTGTTGGCCTCCTTCAAGGCGTCCGCCATGTTCTCCTCGGTCGAGGAGATCGCCACGTCGGCGCCGAGGTCGAGCGCGAGCTTGCGCTTGTCGTCGGTGCTGGCGGTCGCGATGACGCGGCCCGCGCCCCACAGCTTCGCCAGCTGCACGGCGATCGAGCCGACCCCGCCCGCGGCGGCGTGCACGACGACGCTCTCGCCCTCCAGCAGGTGAGCGCTGCGGCGCAGCAGCAGCCACGCCGTCGCGCCCTGGACGACGAGGCTCAGCGCGGTCAGGTCGTCCACGCCCTCGGGCACGTCGAACGTGGTCGCGGCGGGCGCGACGGCCTTCTGCGCGTAGCCGCCACCGCCGCTGGTGAGCGCGACGACGCGGCGGCCGTCGGAGGTGAGACCGGTGATCTCGCCGCCGGGCACGATCGGGAGTTCGGTCTTCGACAGGTAGGAGTTCTCCGCCTGGTGGGTGTCGGCGTAGTTGAGGCCCGCGCGGCTGACCTCGATCAGCACCTCGCCGGGGCCCGCGACGGGGTCGGGCAGCTCGGTCTCGGTGAGGACCTCGGGTCCGCCGAACTCGGTGATCTGGATGGCACGCACGGGTGTCAGGCCTCCTGTCCGGTCGCGAAGGCGCCGGGGTCGACGGACATGCGCTCGCCGGTCGCGGACCGCGGACCGGGGGCGTTGCGGAAGGTGAACGGCTGCGACTCGCGGCCGGGCACGACGAACCAGCACTCGCCGGTGCCGTTCGACTCGGCGATCGCCATGAACGCCGTGACGACGTCGGCGACCTCCATGATCGGCATGTTCGTCGACTCGAGCGTTTCGCGGAAGGGCGCGATGATGGCGGTGTCGGCGAACGACGGGCACAGGGCGTTGACCCGGACCCGGTCGCGGACCAGGGACGGCGCCAGCGAGCGCACGAGTCCGACGACGGCGGTCTTGTTGGCCCCGTAGACGGGGTCCATGGGTGTCGGCGTGATGCCGGCCATGCTCGCGGTCGCGATGATCTGGCCGTGGCTGGCGCGCAGCGCGGGCAGGGCGGCGTGCACGCCGTAGACCACGCCGTCGAGGTTGATGCCCATGACGCTGCGGTAGCGCTCGGGGTCGAAGTCGTCACCGAGGCCGAACCCGGTGGAGATGCCCGCGTTCAGGGCGACGAGGTCCAGCGAGCCGAACCGCTCCACGGCCGCCGCGACGGCCGCCTTGCTGTGCTCGGGGTCGCGCACGTCGCAGTGCACGTACAGGCCGTCGACCTCGTCGGCGATCACCTTGCCCCGGTCGCCGTCGATGTCGGCGACGACGACGTGCGCGCCCGACCCGGCGAGGCGGCGGGACACGCCCGCGCCGATTCCGTTCGCCGCACCGGTGATCAGCGCGACCTTGCCCTCGAACCTGCGGTCCTCCACCGGCACAACTCCCTCGTGACTACATTCCGACCAGTCGGTATGGTTCCGGCAACATGCTATGCCGTTTAGCTGGCGCGAGCCAGCCCGCGCGGAGTAGTTTCTAAGCGCTTGCTTAGCTCTCGTTCAAGGAGGAACCAGTGGCCGCAGAAACCGCATCGAGGGTAGCGATCGTCACCGGCGCGGCACGGGGCATCGGCGCCGCGACCGCGTGGCGACTGGCGCAGGACGGCTTCGCCGTGGCGCTGCTCGACATCGACGCGGAGAGCTGCGCCGACGCCGCCGAGAAGATCAACGCCTCCGGTGGCCGCGCCCTCGCGCTGGCGCTGGACGTCAGCGACTCCGCGCAGGTGACCGAGGTCGTGCAGAAGGTCGCCGACCAGCTCGGCGCGCCGACCGTCCTGGTGAACAACGCGGGCATCCTCCGCGACAACCTGCTGTTCAAGATGACCGACGACGACTGGGACGCGGTCATGAACGTCCACCTGCGCGGCTCGTTCCTGATGAGCCGCGCGGTGCAGAGGTTCCAGACCGAGCAGGGCTGGGGCCGCATCGTGAACCTCTCCAGCACCTCCGCGCTGGGCAACCGGGGCCAGGCCAACTACGCCACGGCCAAGGCGGGCCTCCAGGGCTTCACCAAGACCCTGGCCATCGAACTCGGCAAGTTCGGCGTCACCGTCAACGCCATCGCACCCGGCTTCATCGCCACGGAGATGACCGCCGCCACCGCCGCGCGGATGAAGGTGGACTTCGAGGACTTCAAGAAGGCCGCCGCCAGCCAGATCCCGGTCGCGCGCGTGGGCACCCCGGACGACATCGCGCACACGGTCTCGTTCCTGGCCAGCGAAGGCGCCGGTTTCGTGTCGGGCCAGGTCATCTACGTCGCAGGCGGACCGAAGGACTGAGGGGACAGACCATGCGCGTTTTCGCTTCCCTGGACGAGTACACCGCGGCGAAGGGCGAGCACCTCGGCCACGGCGAGTGGCACGAGATCACCCAGGACGAGATCAACCTGTTCGCCGACGCCACCGGCGACCACCAGTGGATCCACATCGACATCGAGAAGGCGAAGGCGGGCCCGTTCGGCGCGCCGGTCGCGCACGGCTACCTGACCCTGTCCCTGATCCCCATGCTGGTGAAGGACATCTACACCATCGAGGGCCTGAAGATGGGGGTGAACTACGGCCTGAACAAGGTCCGCTTCCCCAGTCCGGTCGTCGTGGGCTCACGGGTGAGGGCGGGGGCGGAGATCCTGGACGTGGTCGACCTCCCGCCGGGCAAGCAGGCCGTGGTGAAGGTGACGGTGGAGATCGACGGCAACCCGAAACCGGGCTGCGTGGCGGAAACCGTGGTGCTCTTCGTGGCCTGAACGCGTGCCCGCCCGGTGACGGGGGCGCGCCGAACCGCTCGACGAGCGCGCTCCCGTCACCCGCGATCCGGCCCGCACAAATCGGGAAACCCTTGCGCGGCAACAGAACCGCACTATTGCGGCACCTCGGCCCCGGATGAACGACACGCCCGTCCGGGAGAACTCGTCCGCGGTGTTCCCGGGCTAGCCTGTCCACTTCCTCGGAGGTGGCGGCATGTGGTGGCGGAACAACGCCCCTCAAGAAGCTGTCGGTGGCACCGTCCACAACAGCGCCAACGGCGACATGATCGGCCCGGTCGTGCAGACCGGTGCCATCCACGGCGACGTCCACGTGAACGCGGCCAAGCGGGGGTTCGCCCTGCGGTCGTTCCCCGGCCCCGAGCACTCCGCGCTGCCGGAACCCTCCCGGCGCCAACCGAGCCAGTTGCTGCTGGCGCGCAACGAGGTCGTCGACTTCATCGGCCGGGAACCCGATCTGCGGGAACTCGACCGGTGGCGGCGGAGCGCGCCCAGGATCGACGCCCTGCTGCTGCACGCGCCGGGCGGGTTCGGCAAGACCAGGCTCGCGGTGAAGTTCGCGGCCCGGTCGGTGGCCGCGGGGTGGACGGTCGTCTTCGCCCAGCACGGCAGCGATCCGGGGTTCGCGGCCTGCGACGGGCTCGGCCCGGCCGGAGCGGAGGGGCTGCTGGTCGTCGTGGACTACGCGGACCGGTGGCCGCGGAGCGACCTGCTGGCGCTCATCGAGGACGTCAGGCTGCGGCACAACGGGGCGAGGCGGATCCTGCTGCTGGCCAGGTCGCCCCGCCGGTGCTGGGACCTCCTCCAGTACCCGCTGCGCAAGCTGGGCATCAGCGCCGACGCCCGACGGCTCCCGGAACTCGCGAGGGACCTCGCGTCGAGGCGCGAGGTCTTCACCGCGGCGCGCAACCGGTTCGCCGAGGTGTTCGGCGTGGACGCCGCCGGCGTGCGCCCACTCGGTTCGCTCGACCACAGCGCCTACGGGTCGGTGCTCACCATCCACATGGCCGCGCTCGTCGCCGTGGACGCGTCCGCCCGGCGGACGTCGCCCCCGACCGAACCCGGAGCGCTGTCGGAGTACCTCCTGCACCGGGAGGTCGACCACTGGGCGGCGATGCGCGAGACCAGGGCGATCACGTCCCGGCACGAGGAACTCGCGCGCGCGGCGTTCATCGCCACCCTGGCCGGTCCCGTGTCCCACCGCGAGGGCGTCACGGTGCTGCGGGGCCTCGGGGTCGCGGCGTCGGACTGCGAGGCCGGGCGGATCCTGGCGGACCACAGCGCGTGCTACCCGCCCGCCGACGACCGGACGGTGCTCGAACCCGTTTACCCGGACAGGCTGGGCGAGGACTTCCTGGCCTACTGCCTGCCCACCGGGACGACGGGCAGGGACGACGCCACGCGGATGCTCGACCCGTGGACGGTGGACGTCGCCTCGCGGTTGATCGACGAGGGCGTACCGCACGGCCAGATGATCACGGTGCTGACCGAGTCCGGCAAGCGGTGGCCGCACGTGGGCGCGCACCTGCGGGACCTGCTGCTCGTGGATCCCGGCCGAGCGGTCACGGCGGGGGGCGCCGCGCTGATGGCGGTCGCGAACGCCGCCGACATCCCGGTGCTCGCCGCCATCGAACCCTTCCTGCCCGACCACCACGCCGACCTCGACCCGGCCGCGGCGGCCCTCGTGCGGAGGCTGACCGACCACCGGCTCGCGCGCACCAGCTCACCCGAGGTGCGCGCCCGGCTCCTGACGGGCCTCGGCTGGAGGCTCGGCAACGCGGGCGCGTTCGACCAGGCGCTGCGCACGACGGAGCCCGCGGTGCGGATCTACCGCGGCCTCGCGGCCGACCACCCCAGTGCCCACGAGCCGGGGCTCGCCCTCTCCCTGCACCACCTCGGCACCCACCTCGCGGGGATCGGCCGCAAGGAGGAGGCGCTGGAGGCGTCGCAGGAGGCCGTGGCGATCCGCAGGCGGCTCGTCGAGGTCGACCGGTGCCCGCACGAGGCCGATCTCGCGTCGTCGCTCAACAACCTGGCCGCGGACCTGGCCGAGGTCAACCTGCGGGAGCTGGCGCTGGCCACGGTCGAGGAGGCCGTGGACATCCACCGGCGGCTCGCGGCCAACGACCCGACCGCGCACGAACCCACCCTCGCGGCGACGCTGAACAACCTCGGCATGCACCTGGCGGGCGTGCAGCGGACCGCGAAGGCGCTCGGCGTCGCGGAGGAGGCGGTCCGGCTGTACCGGAACCTCGCCGCCCGCGACCCCCACGTGTTCTCCCCCGACCTCGCGAGCGCACTGCACAACCTCGGCACGCACCGGGCGGAACTCGGCCACCTCACCGCGGCCTTCGACGCGACGGAGGAGGCGGTGCTGATCCGCACGCGGTTGGCCGTCAGCCGCCGGGTCGTGTTCGAGGCGGGGCTGGCCGCTTCCCTGCACAACCTCGCGACGACGTGCGCCGAGCTGGGGTTCGGGGACCTCGCGCTGGCGCACGTCCAGAACGCCGTCGACCACTACGAGCGGCTGCACTTCGCCGCACCGGAGATCTACGCGCCGGAACTGGCGGTCTGCCTGCACAACCAGGGCGCCCACCTGGCCCGCGCGGGCAAGCTCGCCGACGCCGCGGCGGCCTCCCGGAGAGCGGTGGAGATCCGGGCGGACGTCGCCGGGACCGCCCTGTCCCGCTACGAGGAACTGCTGGCGAAGGCGATGCGGCGCCTCGGGGTCCGATTACCGGGGCCCGCGCCGTTGGACGAGGAGCCTTCCCCGGCCGTGAACAGCCTCCAGGAGTCCGTGAACGCCATCGTCAGGTCGATGGACCCCGGCAACGTGCAGTCGACGAGGAACCTGGAGACCAGGCTGGCCCGAGCGGCCAGGTTGACCGCGGTCGTCGCGAGCGCCAGTCCGGCGGTGGCGGGCCACCTCGCCCTGGGCCAGCGCGAACTCGCGCGGGTGGAGTGCCAGCTCGCCAGGACGCTCAGCAGCCTCAGCTCGCGGCTGGTCGACGTCGGCAAGGGCAGCGAGGCGCTGAAGACCTCGGAGCAGGCGGTGTCCACCTGCCGCCGCCTCGTGGCCGTCGACCCGGTCCTCTACCGCCCGGACCTCATCTCGTGCCTGGCCAACCACGGTCTGCGGCTCGCGGAGTCCGGCCACCGGGACCACGCGCTGAAGGCCACCGAGTACGCCGTCCGGCTCCTGGGCTGGCCGTCCGGCATCGACCCCGAATCGGCGACGGCCATGACCGCCTGCGCGTTGCGGGCCTACGCCTGGGTGCGGCTGAAGGCCTCGCTGGAACTGGAGTCCGCCTCGGACGCGATGGAGCAGGCGCACGCGATCTACCTCAGGTTGGCGCGGGACGAACCGTCCGCGTTCCGCGACGCGGCCCTGGCGACCAAGCGGACGCACGACGGCGTGCTGGCGCTGCTCGGCGACCCCGACGAACTCCCGCCCGACTAGGGGCGCAGCGAACCGACCAGCAGGTCCGCGTAGTGCCGCCCGACGTCCTGCGCCGACAGCGCTCCCTCCGGGCTGTACCAGGTGGCCAGGTGGTGCACGGCGCCGAAGTAGTAGTGCACCGTCACGTCCGCGGGGACGTCGGCGCGGAACACCCCGGCGGCCTGCCCCTCCTCCACCAGCGCCCGGAACCGCTCGTGGTACCGCCGCCGGTCCAGCCGCATCGCCAACCGCTTGTCCTCGGCCAGGTGGTCGGCGGACCGGAAGTACACCTTCGCCTGGTCGAAGTTGTCGATGCTGGTCACGATCACGTCGGCGGCCGCGGCGTGCAGCCGCTCCACCACGGACCCGTCGCCCGCCGCGATCTTCTCCAACCGCTCCGTCTGCATCCGCAGCACGCTGCCGTAGATCTCGTGCAGCAGGTCGTCCTTGGACCCGAAGTAGTGGTACATCGCCCCTTTGGTGACCCCGGCACGGTCCACGACCTCCTGTACGGCCACCCGGTCGAAACCCTTGGCGGCGAACAGTTCGGTCGCGGCGCTGATCAGACGCTCGGGGACGGTCACCGCCGAAGCCTACCTACCTCCTGGTGGCCCGCAGAATTCCCCCGAACAGGGCGGCGATGTTCCAGGCGTCGTCATCACCCCGGTGGTGGGTGCCCTCCAGCGGAAGACCCGCCACCGCCAACGCCTCGGCGAGACCGACCTCCCGCGGCAGCACCCGGCTCAACGCGAACAGCGTCTTCACGTTCACGTGCCGGGGCCCGAACGGGTAGTTCCCCTGCCGCTCGAACTGCTTCCGGTCGTAGTCGCCGTAACTGGCCCACACCCTGTCGCGGGACCGGAACTGCCCGCGCAGCACCGCGCACGCCTCGGCGTAGGTGACCCCCGTCGACACCTGCTCGGTGGTGAGGGTCGTCAGCGACGTGCAGAACGCGCTGACCGTCGACCGTTCGGGCCGCACCAGGATGCTGTGCTTGCCCAGCCGCTCACCGGACTCGACGTCCAGCTCGCACACGCCGATCTCGATGATCTCCGACGTCTCGCCGGCGGGCGGGTCGCCGTCCCAGCAGGTGGCCTCGACGTCGACGACCAGCACCCGGTCCAGTTTCACCGGCCCATCGTGGCACGGGTCCTCATCGGACCGGAACGACGAACCCCGCGCACGGCGGACGACCGTGCGCGGGGTCCGGGGGAAGGGGATCAGCCGCCGATCGAGATCCCGCCGTCGACCACCAGGGTGGTGCCGGTGACGTACCCACCGGCCGCGGAAGCCAGGAAGACCACCGCCGCCGCCAACTCCTCGGGGTCACCCATCCGCGACATCGGCGTCCGCGCCAGGTTCCCCTCCAAGTACCCGTCCGGGTAGGTGTCGGTCATCTCGCTGGCGAAGTAGCCGGGCGCGATGGCGTTGACCCGGATCCCCTTGCGGGAACTCCACTGCGCCGCCAGGTCCCTGGTCAACCCCATGAGCCCGGCCTTGGACGCCGAGTACGCCGCCTGCGGCAGCCCACCGGACATCAACCCCAGCACGCTGGAGATGTTGATGATCGAACCGCCCTGCTTCATCGCCGCGGCGGCGGCCTGCGCCATCCAGAACGCCCCGTTGAGGTTCACGTCGATGACCCCGCGGAACTGCTCCGGCGTCTCCCGCGACGCGGGCACGGCCGTGCCCACACCCGCGTTGTTCACCAGCACCGACACCGGCCCGAACCCCGCCGCCTCCTGCGCGATCCGACGGCAGTCCTCGGGCAGCGACACGTCGGCCTGCACGATGAGCGCCCGGCGACCCGCGGACTCGACCAGCCGCGCGGTGTCCTTCAGCTTCTCCGCGCGCCGAGCCGCGAGCACCACGTCCGCGCCCGCTTCCGCGAGCGCCTTGGCGAACGCCACGCCGAGCCCGGAGGAGGCGCCCGTGACGATGGCGACCTGGCCGTCGAGCCGGAACTTGTCGAGGATTCCCATGTCAGCAGAGCCTTTCCGGGTAGGTGGTCACAGGCCCAGGTCGCGGCCGATGAGTTCCTTCATGATCTCGTTCGACCCGGCCCAGATCTTCGTGACCCGAGCGTCCATCCACGCGCGGGCGACGCGGTACTCGGTCATGTACCCGTAGCCGCCGTGCAGCTGCACGCACGCGTCGAGCACCTCGTTCTGCACGTCCGCGCTCCAGTACTTCGCCTTCGCCGCGTCCACGGCCGTCAGCTCGCCGCGGGTGTGCGCCAGCGTGCACTGGTCCAGGAACGCCTGCGTGACGTCGACCTTCGTGGCCAGCTCGGCGAGCAGGAACTTGTTGTGCTGGAACGAGCCGATCGACTGCCCGAACGCCTTGCGCTCCTTCACGTACTCGACCGTCTCGATCAGGATCTGCGCGGCGTGCGCGAGGTTCGAGATGGCGCCACCGATCCGCTCCTGCGGCAGGCGCTCCATCATGTAGATGAACCCGCGGTCGACCTCGCCGATGACCTGCTCGGCGGACAGCCGCACGTCGCTGAAGAACAGCTCCGCCGTGTCCGACTCGGGCTGCCCGACCTTGTCCAGCTTCCGCCCGCGCTCGAACCCCTTCATCCCGGTCTCGACGGCGAACAGCGTGATGCCCTTCGCCCCCTTGTCGGGCGAGGTGCGCGCGGCCACGATGATCATGTCGGCCGAGTACCCGTTGGTGATGAACGTCTTGGACCCGTTGAGGATCCAGTCCGACCCGTCGCGCACGGCGACGCTGCGCAACGCGGCCAGGTCGGACCCGCCCGACGGCTCGGTCATGCCGATGCCCGTGGTCATCTCACCGGAGCAGAACCGCGGCAACCACCGCTGCTTCTGCTCCTCCGTGCAGAGGTCGACCAGGTAGGGCGCGACCACGTCGCCGTGGATCCCGATGCACGACGCGACACCCGCGCTGAGCTTGCACAGCTCCTCGCCGAACACCGCGTTGAACCGGTAGTCACCGGCCGCGCTGCCGCCGTACTCCTCCGGCACCTCAAGCCCGAGCAGCCCCTGGCGCCCGGCTTCCAGCCACGCCTCGCGGTCGATGAACCGCTGCTCCACGTACTTCTCGTAGTTCGGCCGCAACGTGCGGTCGACGAACTCCCGTGCCGATTCCCGGAACGCGTGGTGGTCAGCGTCGAACAGCGTCCGCTGCACTGGAAGCCTCCTCAAACGGGCATACTAAGCGGTTGCTTAGGTTCTAAGCGCGCGCTTAGATTGCAGTACGATCCACACCCCTGTCAACACGTCCGGAGGACACATGACCAGCCTGGGTGAAGGCGAGTTCGCCCTGCTCGACCAGTCCTGGCACGACGCCATCACCCCGGACGCAGCAAGACGCATGCTCATCGCCGCCGCCCAGGCCTTCGCGGACAAGGGCTACCACGCCACCACCACCAGGGACATCGCCGCCAGAGCGGGCATGAGCCCGGCAGCGGTCTACATCCACTACCGCTCGAAGGAAGACCTGCTGTTCCAGATCAGCAAGGTCGGCCACGAACGATCGCTCAAAGTCCTGACAGCGGTACAAGACCCAAATCCCAAAGACCGCATGGCAAGAACAGTGGCGGCCTTCGCCCGCTGGCACGCGGAATTCCGCACCACGGCAAGAGTGGTCCAGTACGAACTGGGATCACTCTCACCAGAACACCACGCGGTAGTAGTGGAACTCAGGCGCAAAATAGAAACCCACATGCGCCACATAGTAGAAGAAGGCGTAAGAACAGAAGTCTTCGAAGCCCCGGACCACAAGGGCGCAGCCCTGGCCGTACTCTCACTCTGCATAGACGTGGCCAGGTGGTACCGCCCAGACGGCAAGAGAACCCCAGAAGAAATCGGCAACCTCTACGCAGACCTAGTACTAAGAATGCTGACAAAACCATAGCAACACAACAACAAACGCAAGCCACCGCCTTCCCTGGACCAGTGGCCGATTTTACCCGGGGAATTTGCCCCTTGCAATGGCAGATCGGGCAGGTTGACACCACCTGCCCCTTGGCCCGATCAAAGGGGCAAATCGAGGGGTCCCCGAGTCACATCGGCCACCCCGGCCGGAACCGACAGCCACCCGATCCGACGCGACCGACAGCCACGCAATCCCCAGGGGCCGGCAACCTCCCCGATCCACAGGCCCCCCGAACAGCAGAAACGCCCACCGCCCCACAGAGGACCGGCAGGCGTTCCGCCACACCACGACTAGTGGACGCTGCGCTTCCCGTACAGACCGGCGGCCAGCGTAACCCCGACCGCCGCGATGGCGATCTGCACGATCAACTCGATCCAGTCGATCCCCGGCGTGTCCACCACACCGAAGATCCGCGCCACGAACGTGCCGAGGAACGCCGCCACCACGCCGACCACGAGGGTCAGCCAGAGCGGGATGCCCTGCTTGCCCGGCGCCACCAGCTTGCCGAGCAGGCCGATGATCAATCCGATGACCAGAGCGCCGATGAAACTGCCGATGCTCACGATGCCTCCTGCGGGTTGGACAACCCTCGATGAAGCACCCGGCCCGAGTCCGGGGTCTTCGCGATCAGCATCCCACCGAACGCGGGTCTCGCAGGGTGAACATCAGGTTCGTTCGCCCACCTCAGTGACCGAAGCCCCCGAACGAACCACGGCGACCGGCGATCTGGTCCATCCAGTTGTGGATGATGCCCGCCCAGTCGGCGCCCACGGCCTCCTGGTGGCTGAGGTGGAAGTGGCCGAAGCTGTCGCCGCCCGAGCGGAACACGCCACCGCGGCGGTCGGCTTCGAGGATCACCCACAGGCTGTGGGGGTCGGCCACGAACGTCAGCTCGACCTGGCTGATCTTGGCCAGGAACTGCTGCGGCGGCACGAACTCGATCTCCTGGTAGAACTGGAGCTGCTGCGGCACGCCGTGCAGGCGCCCCGCCTCGTTGTCCGCGCGGGTGAAGCGGAAGCCGAGCTGCACGAAGGCGTTGAGCACGCGCTCCTGCGACTGGAGCGGGTGGACCGCGACCGGGTCGAGGTCGCCGGGGTCGACGGCGCCGCGGACGGCGAGTTCCGTGCGCAGGCCGAGGGTCATGCCGTGGAGCTGCTGGCCGCCCACGACGTTGATCGGCGACTCCAGCGGCACCTGGTACTGGAACGGGATGACCATGTTCTGGCCGGGTGCGACGGTGATGCGCTGGGCGACGAACACCTTGCCGTAGTCGACGTTGCGGACCGTCTCGCTGTCGCTGCCCTCGAACTCGACCCTGGTGACCAGGGAGAGCGCCACGTGGTCGATGTCGGCGGGGTGGTCGCCCCCGGCGATGCGCACCTCCCCCGTCAGCAGTTCGCCGGGACGCGTGTTGGGGTTGGTGAGCACGGTGTCGACCGTGGGACCGCCCACTCCGAACGCGCGCAACATCCTCTTGAACACCACGGGGGACCTCCTGGGGCGGCTGGCGGCTTCACAGTTGCGGTGAAGTGTGTCCCATGGACGCCCGGCGAGGGCGTCCGGTTCCACCTGGACGGGGACGTGTCGCGCTGCCACGATGAGAGCCCGACAACATACTAAGCGGTCGCTCAGGAGGTCCCCCGTGTCAGGACTGCTCGTCGCCAACCGGGGTGAGATCGCGGTCCGCGTCCTCCGCACCGCCGCTGACCTGGGGCGTCGCACCGTGGCGGTGCACTCCGCCGACGACGCGGACGCGCTGCACGTCCGGCTCGCCGACACGGCGGTCGCGCTGGACGGCGTCGGACCGGCGCCCTACCTCGACGTCGACCGGCTCGTGCGCGCGGCGCTGGAGCACGGCTGCGACACCGTCCACCCCGGCTACGGCTTCCTGTCGGAGAACGCCGGGTTCGCGCGGGCGTGCGCCGACGCCGGCCTGGTGTTCGTCGGGCCGAGCCCGGACGTCCTCGCGCTGCTGGGCGACAAGAGCCGGGCCCGCGCGCTGGCCGTCGACCTCGGCGTCCCGGTGCTCGCGGGCACGGGTCCGGTCGACGTCGAGGCCGCGCGCGAGTTCTTCGCCGAGCACGGCCCGGTGATGGTCAAGGCCGTCGCGGGCGGCGGCGGGAAGGGGATGCGGCAGGTCCACGACCTCGCGGACCTGCCCGCCGCGCTCGACCGCTGCCGCGCCGAGGCGCTGGCCGCGTTCGGCGACGGAGCCGTCTACCTCGAACGCCTCCTGCCGCGGGCCCGGCACGTCGAGGTGCAGCTCGTCGGCACGACCGTGCTCGGCGACCGCGACTGCAGCCTCCAGCGGGACCACCAGAAGGTCGTCGAGATCGCGCCCGCACCGCGCCTGGACCCGGCCCTGCGCAAGGCGCTGCACGACGCCGCGACCCGGATCGCGGAGGCCGTGGCGCACCGGGGGGTCGGCACGGTCGAGTTCCTGGTGGCGCCCGACGGCGGTTTCGTGTTCCTGGAGGCGAATCCGCGGCTCCAGGTCGAGCACACCGTGACCGAGGAGGTCACCGGCGTCGACCTCGTGCGCGCCCAGCTCCTGATCGCCGCGGGCGACGAGCCGGACCTCGCGCACCGGGAACGCGGCTGCGCCGTCCAGCTCCGGATCACGCTGGCCTCCGCGGGCACGGTCACCGCGTTCCAGCCCGCGACCGGGCCCGGCGTCCGCGTGGACACCCACGCCCACCCCGGCCACCGGGCGAGCGACCGGTTCGACGCCCTGCTCGCCAAGCTGGTCGTGCACGCCGACGACCTGGACACCGCGCTGCGCAAGGCCCGCCGCGCGCTGGCCGAGTTCCGGGTGGACGGTGTGCCGACGAACCTCGCGTTCCTGCGCGACCTGCTGGAGCGCGACCTGTCCGACGCGCACACCGGTTTCCTCGACGACCTCCCCGCGCCCGCGGCCCAGGACGGCCCCCGCTCCCCCGTGGCGGGCACGGTGGTCGCGGTCGAGCCCGGCACCGTCGTCGTGGAGGCGATGAAGATGCAGCACGTCATCCCCACCGGTTCCGGCCGCGTGCTGGTGGCGGTCGGCGACGCGGTCGCCGAGGGCGCGCCGGTGGCCGAGTCCGGCGACCTCGCCGAGGCCGAGGAAGCCGCGGCGGTCGACCTGGGCGCCATCCGCCCGGACCTCGCGGAAGTACTGGCACGACACGACTTCCGCCGTCCCGACGCCGAAGCGCGACGGCACCGGAGCGGCCACCGCACGGCCAGGGAGAACGTCGCGGACCTCTGCGACGACGGCAGCTTCGTGGAGTACGGCGGCCTGGCCATCGCCGCGCAGCGGCAGCGCCGGTCGCTGGACGACCTGGTCGACCGCACCCCGGCGGACGGCCTGGTGGCCGGGATCGGCACCGTCGGCGGCAGCCGGTCCGTCGTCCTGGCCTACGACTACACGGTCATGGCGGGCACGCAGGGCGTCCGCAACCACGCCAAGCTCGACCGGATGCTGGCGCTCGCCGACCAGCGCCGCCTGCCCGTCGTCCTGTTCGCCGAGGGCGGCGGCGGACGGCCGGGCGACACCGACCACGGTCTGGTCAGCGGTCTGGACACCGGCTCGTTCCACGCGATGGCGAAGCTCAGCGGCGCCGTGCCGCTGGTGGGCGTCGTCTCGGGCCGCTGCTTCGCGGGCAACGCCGTGCTGCTGGGCACGTGCGACGTGATCATCGCGACCGCCGACGCGACCATCGGCATGGGTGGTCCGGCCATGGTCGAGGGCGGCGGCCTCGGCGTGTTCCGCCCCGAGGAGATCGGCCCGGTGGACGTCCAGGTCCCCAACGGGGTCGTCGACGTCGCCGTGGCCGACGAGGCGGAAGCCGTGGCGGTGGCGAAGAGGTACCTCTCGTACTTCACCGGGCCGGTGGCGGACTGGACGGCCCCGGACCAGCGCGCGCTGCGGCACGCCGTCCCGGAGAACCGGCTGCGCGCCTACGACGTGCGCGCGGTCGTCGACACCCTCGCCGACACCGGCTCGGTGCTGGAGCTGCGCCGGGCGTTCGGCCGGGGGATCGTCACCGCGCTGGTCCGGGTCGAGGGCAGGCCGATCGGGCTGATCGCCAACGACCCCGCCCACCTCGGCGGCGCGATCGACTCCGACACGGCCGACAAGGCGGCCCGGTTCCTCCAGCTGTGCGACGCGTTCGACCTGCCGGTCCTGTCGCTGTGCGACACGCCGGGCTTCATGGTCGGCCCGGACGCGGAGCGCACGGCGACCGTGCGGCACCTGAGCCGGATGCTGGTCGTGGCGGCGAACCTCGACGTGCCCTTCGGGCTGGTGGTGCTGCGCAAGGCCTACGGGCTGGGCGCGCAGGCCATGGCGGGCGGCAGCCTCGCGGTGCCGGGGTTCACCGTGTCGTGGCCGAGCGGCGAGTTCGGCCCGATGGGCCTGGAGGGCGCCGTGCGGCTGGGCTTCCGCCGGGAACTGGAGGCCATCGCCGACCCGGTGGAGCGGCAGGCCGCGTTCGACGGGATGGTCGCCGCCTCCTACGAGCACGGCAAGGCCCTCAACCTGGCCGCCGCGTTCGAGGTCGACGACGTCATCGACCCGGCGGACACCCGCCGCTGGATCGCCACGGGCTTCGCGGGCTGGGACGGACGGCGCGCGGCGGGCAAGAAGCGCCCGTACGTCGACACCTGGTAGCGGCCGGAACCGGGCGTCCCCCGGTGGTGAGGACCTCCCGACGCCGCGGCCGGGGTCGGGCAGTTCCCGTCGGCCGCGGCCCGAACGGGTGACGGCTGCGCCGAACAGCCCAGCGACCTGCGTCAACCGTGGAGGACGCACCCACCACACCGGGAACGCAACCGCCGTGCCGTACGTTTCGGCACCGTGACCACACTCATGGCACGGCTGAAGCAGCGGATGCGTCGGTTCGCACAACGCCCCGGCTCGGCCGACCTCACGCCCTACCGGACCCTGCTGACCGCCGTGAACACCCACGAGGAGCGCGTCGGCGCGCTCTCCGACGAGGAGCTCACCGCAGCGGCCCAGGAGCTGCGCGAACGCGAGGAGTTCGGCAAGGACGAACTGGTGGAGGTGTGCGCGCTGGCCAGGGAGGCCGCCGACCGCGCACTCGGCCTGCGCCCGTTCGACGTGCAGATCCTCGGCGCCCTCGGGCTCCTGGAGGGTCACGTCGTCGAGATGGCCACCGGTGAGGGCAAGACGCTGTCGGGCGCCATCGCGGCGGCCGGGTTCGCCCTTCGCGGCGACCAGGTGCACGTGGCGTCGGTCAACGACTACCTCGCCCAGCGCGACGCCGAGTGGATGGGTCCGCTCTACCGGCTGCTCGGCGTGTCCGTCGGCTGGCTGAGCCAGAGCTCGAAGCCGGAGGAGCGCCGGGCCGCGTACGAGGCCGAGGTCACCTACGCCGCGGTCAGCGAGATCGGCTTCGACGTGCTGCGCGACCGGCTCGCCGTCGACGAGGCCGACCGGATCGTGCCGCAGCCGAGGGTCGTGCTGGTCGACGAGGCCGACTCCGTGCTCGTGGACGAGGCCCGCGTGCCGCTGGTGCTGGCCGGGTCGACCGCGAACGAGGCCGCCGACCCCGTCATCGCCGACCTGGTCCGCAGGCTCCGCAAGGACCTGCACTTCGAGGTCGACGACGAGGAGCGCAACGTCTACCTGACCGGTGCGGGCTCCGAGGCGGTCGAGCGGACGCTCGGCGGCATCGACCTGTACTCCGACGAGCACGTCCAGACGACGCTGAGCAAGGTCAACGTGGCCCTGCACGCGCACGTCCTGCTGCACCGCGACATCGACTACATCGTGCGCGACGGCAAGGTCCACCTGATCAACGACACCCGCGGTCGCATCGCGCGGCTCCAGCGCTGGCCGGACGGCCTCCAGGCCGCCGTCGAGGCCAAGGAGTCCGTCGCGGCGACCGACTCGGGCGAGGTGCTGGACTCGATCACCGTCCAGGCGCTGCTGAACCGCTACCCGACGGTGTGCGGCATGACCGGCACGGCCGTGGCCGTCGCCGAGCAGCTCCGCACGTTCTACGACCTCGAGGTCCTGGTCATCCCGTCGAACCAGGAGTGCGTCCGCGAGGACGAGGCCCCCCGCCTCTACACGACGCTGGAGCTGAAGGAAGCGGCGCTGGTCAAGGAGATCGCGTCGGTCCACGAGACCGGCCGCCCGATCCTGGTCGGCACGCTCGACGTGGCCGAGTCCGAGCGCCTGTCGACCAAGCTGCGCGCGGCGGGCCTGGAGCCGGTGGTGCTGAACGCGAAGAACGACGCCGAGGAGGCGACGATCATCGCGGACGCGGGCTCGTTCGACCGCATCACGGTGTCCACCCAGATGGCCGGCCGGGGCACGGACATCCGGTTGGGCGGCCACGACGGCGAGGACCACGAGCGCATCGTGGGCCTCGGCGGGCTGTACGTGGTGGGTTCCGGCCGCCACACCTCCAGCAGGCTGGACGACCAGCTGCGCGGTCGCGCGGGCCGCCAGGGCGACCCCGGCGGCTCGGTCTTCTTCAGCTCGTTGCAGGACGAGCTGATCACCCAGTTCACCCCGGACCACGACGAACCGTCCGAGGTCGACGACGACGGCCGGATCACCGACTCGGGGACGCTGCACACGGTCGAGCACGCCCAGCGCGTGGCCGAGGGCGTGCACCTGGAGATCCACCGCAACACCTGGCGCTACAACAAGCTCGTGGAGCACCAGCGCGAACTCCTGATGGCCCACCGGAACAAGGTCCTCACGACCGACGCGGCCTGGGAGGAACTCGCGAAGCGCGCACCGGAGCGCGCGGCGGAGCTGAAGGACACCGTCGAGGAGGACGTCCTCGTCTCGGCGGCGAGGCTCATCACGCTGTACCACCTGGACCAGCGCTGGAGCGAGCACCTGACGTTCCTGACCGACCTGCGCGAAGGCATCCACCTCCGAGCACTGGCCCGCCAGAACCCGCTGGACGAGTTCCACCGCGAGGCCATCCCGACGTTCAACCGCATCGTCCCGGACTCCTGGGAAGCGGCCGCGGAAACGTTCACGGAAGCCAAGATCGGCCCAGAAGGAGCCGAACTAGCCGCAGCGGGGGTCAAGCGCCCGAACACGACCTGGACCTACCTGGTCCACGACAACCCGTTCTCCTCAGGCCTGGAAGAAACCTTCAAGGGCCTGGTCAAGATGGTCAAACGCCGCTGAGAAGCCCGACGAGAAGCCTGCCTCCCACCACCGGGGACGGCAGGCTTCTCGTTTCCACGACACCGGCAGGCACCGCCCTGACACCGTCCACACCACGCTGGGACCGGCACCCGAACGACACCGACCCCGAGCGGCACCCGAACACGACCCCCACAACCCCCCTCACCCGAACGCCACCCCACGTCACCCGTTCCGATCCCCCGGCGGTATCACCGCCGGGGCGACCGGATCTCAGGGGAACCGAACCACCGACGAGCCGATCCGCTTCTCCCCGGCAGGCTCGGCCTGCACGGGCATCATCGACCTCGACGTCACCGACAGGTGGGACTCGGTGAGCGCGCGGATCTCCGCCAGCAGGTCCAGGTGTTCCTGGGAGGGTGGGGGCCCGACGAAGTTCGAGTGGTCGTGGGCTGTTCGCTCAGCACGTCGCACGAGGTGCTGAATCCGTCGAATGAGTACCAGGTCTTCGTCCGAGACCTGCGAGCGCCGTTGCTCCATCACCAGAGCAGCGTTCACCCCCACCAGGGGGACGGTCCATCCCCTAGCCGAGCGAACCTCGGACCGTCACCCGAGTACCCGTTCGACCCAATCGTGAAACTGCCCGATGTGGTGTTCCGAGGGCACAAGTACACCGCCGTTGGCATAGGCGCGTGACGACATGGCGGGCTGGCATCGCTCACAGGCGTCGAAGTCCTGTTCGTTCACCCGGTGGAACAACTCGACCGAGCGGGAGACGTCGCGGCCTTCCGCCACCACCTGTGTGGCATACAGCCAATCGCACTCCACGATCGTGAGATCCGGCGCCATCGGGTACATCCGGTGGATGATCACGTGATCGGGCACGAGGTTGATGAAGACCTGCGGGCGGATGGTGATGGCGTAGTAGCGCCGGTCCTGGTCGTCGCTGACGCCCGCCAGCTTGTCGAACCCCTCACTGCCGTCCACGGTGAAGCCGCTGATCTCCGACCCGAACTCGGCGCCATGTCCCACGTAGTACTGAGCGGCGTACCCATCCGCGAATTCGGGCAGCACCTCGGTCAGTTCGGGATGGATCGTGGCGCAGTGGTAGCACTCCATGAAGTTCTCGATGATGAGCTTCCAATTCGCCTTCACCTCGTATCTGATGCGGCGGCCGACCTCTAGTTCGTCGATCTCGTAGCCGTCGATGGCGCTGAGCTCGCCAAGGCGCTCGGTGACGGCGTGCTGCACGGTGTCGGCGAAGGAGGGCGGGTCCTCCGCGAGGGTGATCCAGGCGTAGCCGAGCCATTCTCGCAGGTGCACCGCGGTGAGACCGTACTCGACGCGGTCGACGTCCGGCATGGACGTGAGGTTGGGCGCGGCGATCAGCTTGCCGTCCAGCCCGTAGGTCCAGGCGTGGTACGAGCACTGGAAGGCGCGCTTCACGGAGCCGGACTCGGTGGTGCACAGCCGGGCGCCGCGGTGGCGGCAGACGTTGAGGAACGCCTTGAGCGAGCCGTCGCGCGCGCGGGACACGATGACGCTCTCGCGGCCGACCACGACCGTGCGGAAGTCGCCGGGGTTCGGCACGTCCGAGCCGCGGACGGCGCAGAACCACATCCGCTCGAAGATGCGGGCCTGCTCGGCGGCGAAGACGGCCGGGTCGGTGTAGTAGTGGCCGGCCAGGGTGGAGATCAGGCTGCTCGGCTGCTCGGTCGCGGTCATCTCGTGGCCACCTTCTCGGCCGGGCCGGTCAGCCGGGCGGGGTCGAACAGGGCGATGGGGTGGTCGGTCGTGCCGTCCACGACGAGGTCGGCGACGATCTCGCCGACGACGGGCACGAACTTGAAGCCGTGGCCCGAGAAGCCGCACGCGACGACGACCGCCTCGTGGGCCGGGTGGCGGGCGATGACGAAGTGCTCGTCGGCGGTGTTGGTGTACATGCAGGTCGCGGCGCGCAGGAAGGTGCCGGGCAGGGTGGGCATCGCCCGGCCCACGAAGTCGGCCATCGCGGCGACCTCGTGGTCGTGCACGACGCGGTCGACGGTGTCCGGGCCGCACGGGTCGCCGCCGCGGAAGAACGCGACCTTCACGCCGCCGTCGACCCCGTTGTGCGCGGGGAAGCCGTAGAACTGGCGGCCCCCGTGGTTCTCCCAGATGTAGACGGGGTGCCGGTCGGGCAGGAACGGCTCGGCACCGCCCGCCGGTTCGAACCAGTACTGGACCTGGCGCTCGATCACGAACGGGACGCCGAGGTCGGCGAGCAGGACGGGTGCCCACGCGCCGGGGCAGATCACCAGCTGCCCGGCGCGGTGGGTGCCCTTCGACGTCACCACCTCGACCCCGCCGTCAGCGGTCCAGGACAGCACCTCCTCCTCGAAGCGCAGGTCGGCACCCGCCCTGGTCGCGAGGTCGAGGTGCGCGCCGACGCTGGTCTCCGGGACCACGAGCCCGGCGCCCGCCTCGTAGAGGGCGACGTCCTCGTCGGTGGGTCGCATGGTCGGGAAGCGGCGGCGGATCTCGGCCGCGTCGAGCAGCTCGTGCGGCAGGTCCCACTCGCGCGCGGACCGCAGGCTGCCGGAGACCGTGCGCGACTCCGGCCGTCCGACCATGATCCCGCCGACCCGGTGGAAGACCTCCCGCCCGGAGTCGGCCTCGACCTGGTCCCACATCTCGTGCGCGCGCAGCAGCAGCGGCACGTACGCGGGGTCCTCGAAGTAGGCCTGGCGGGTGATGCGCGACCCGCCGTGGCTGGAGCCCCGCGTGTGCACGGGCGCGAACCTCTCCAGGCCGAGCACGCGCAGGCCGCGTTCGGCGAGGCGGTACGCCGCGGCGCTGCCCATCCCGCCGAGGCCGATCACGATGACGTCATGGGTGTCCGGCACGGCGTCAGCTCCTCAACCGGGTCATCTTCGGGTCGAACAGGGGTTCCTCGGCGACGACGGCGGGCACGCGCTCGCCGAAGTACTCGACCTCCACCGCCCGGCCGGGCTCCGCGTGCTCGGCGGGCAGCCACGCGTAGGCGATGTTCACGCCGGTCGTGTAGCCGTAGGCTGCGCTGGTCACGTACCCGGCGGGAGCGCCGTCGACGTGCACCGGCTCGTTGCCGAGCACCACGGCGTGCGGGTCGGCGATGGTCAGGCAGGTCAGCTTGCGGGTCTGGGTCCTGGCGGCGAGGGCGTCGCGGCCGACGAAGTAGCCCTTGTCCATCCGCACCGCGAACCCGACGCCCGCCTCGTAGGGGTCGTGCTCTGTGGTCATGTCCGTGCCCCAGGCCCGGTAGCCCTTCTCCAGCCGCAGGCTGGCGAACGCGCCGCGCCCCGCCGCGATCACGCCGTGGGCCCGCCCCGCCTCCCACAGCGTGTCCCACAGCTCCCGGCCCAGGTCGGCCGTCGTGTACAGCTCCCAGCCCAGCTCGCCCACGTAGGACAGCCGCAGCGCGGTCACCGGCACGTTGCCGACGAACGCCCGCTGCGCCTTGAAGTAGCCGAGCCGGGTGTCCAGTGTGGAGACCGGCTCGACCAGGTCGCGGGCCAGCGGGCCCCAGAGGCCGACGCAGCAGGTGCCCGCGGTGGTGTCGCGGACCTGGACGCTGCCGCTGCCCGGCAGGTGCCGGGTCAGCCAGTCCAGGTCGAGGTTGCCGTTCGCGCCGACCTGGAACCGGTTCTCCCCCAACCGCGCCACGGTGAGGTCGCTGCGGACACCGCCGTCCTCGCCGAGCAGCAGCGTGTAGGTGACCGCACCGGGTTTGCGGGCGAGGTTGTTGGTGGTCATGGTCTGGAGGAAGTCGAGCGCACCCGGTCCCGTGACCTCCAGGCGCTTCAACGGGGTCATGTCGAACATCGCCACGCGGCTGCGGGTGACCAGCGCCTCGGCGCCCGCGATCGGCGACCAGAAGCGGGACGCCCACTCGTTGCGCGCGGGGACGTCCGCGACCTCGGGCAGGTCTGCGTTGGCCTCGTACCAGTGCGCCCGCTCCCAGCCCGCGCCCTCGAGGAACACCGCGCCGAGCGCCTGCTGCCGTTCGTGGAACGGGGTGGTGCGCAGCGGACGCGGGTCCTCCAGGGGCTGCAACGGGTGCAGGACGTCGTAGACCTCCACGAAGTTCTGGCAGCTGCGCTTGCGCACGTAGTCGGGCGCGAGCTGCACGTCCTCGAACCGGTTGAGGTCGGCGGAGTGCAGGTCCTGCTTCGGCTGGCCGTCGACCAGCCACTCCGCGACGGCCCGCGCGACGCCCGCGGAGTGCGTGATCCACACGGCTTCGGCGACCCAGAACCCGTCCAGGTCGGGGTGTTCGCCGAGCAGCGGCATCCCGTCGGTGGTGAACGAGAACAGGCCGTTGATGCCGTCGTCCACCTTGGACTCCGCCAGCACGGGCAGCAGGTCGACCGCGGCGGCCCACGAGTCCTCGAAGTCCTCCGGCGTGAACAGCCGCTCGGACGCCATCGACCTGGTGAACCGCGGGTCGCCGATCTCGCGCGGGTCGATCGGCATCGGCCGGTGCCCGTAGGCGCCGATGCCGAGCCGGTCGCCGTGGCCGCGGAAGTACAGGTCGGCGTCCTGGTGGCGCAGGATCGGGCCGCCGACCTCGCCGGTCGGCAGCGCCGTGGTCCTCGCGTACTGGTGCGCCATCGGCACGAGCGGGACGACCAGGTCGACCATGTCCCCGAGCAGCGGCCCCCACATCCCGGCGCACGACACCACGACGTCGGCCTTGACCGTGCCGGTCTCGGTGGTCACGCCGGTGACCCGCCCCGCGGCGCGCTCGACGGCGGTGACCCTCTGGTGCGGCACGAACCGCGCTCCGCGCGCGATGGCCCGTTCCGCCTGGGCCCGGGCCGCCGCAACGGGTTTCGCGAGCCCGTCGGTGGGGATGTGGAACCCGCCGAGCACCTTGGTCGCGTCGAGCAGCGGGTGCAGCGCGACGCACTCCTCCGGCGAGACCAGCGACGTCCGAACGCCCCACGAGGTGGCCCAGCCGTGCCGCCGCTTCAGCTCGGTCAGCCGCTCCGGCGTGGTCGCGACCTCCAGACCGCCCACGGCGTCGAAGCAGCCGAGTTCGCCGTACTTGCGCGCGGTGTAGCTCGCGAACTCGGTCATGGTCTTGTTGCCCGTGGTCTGGAAGACCAGCCCCGGCGCGTGCGAGCTGGACCCGCCCGTGGCGAACAGCGGCCCCTGCTCCAGGACCGTGACGTCGGTCCAGCCCCGCTCGGTCAGCTCGTCGGCCAGCGCGCACCCCACGATGCCCGCGCCGACGATGACCACCCGTGGACGACCCGCCATCTGTGCCCTCCCACCGGAGTTGCGTAAGGCGCTGGGTGTTCCGCCTTCTGCAACAAGCTGCGCCCAGCGCTCCCCGATGTCAATCCCTCCATCCGAGTAGTTCCAGGCCCGGACCGTGGCGTTCGGCCGCTACTCGCAAGTAATGGGACAAAACGACAAGAACCCCGTCTCACCACGTGAAACGGGGTTCAAGATCGTCGCGGGACTAGTCGGCGAAGTACCCGAGCTGCGCGGACAGCTCCGAGGCGCAGTCCGCCATGGGGGCCACGATCTGCCTCACCCGCTGCCGCGACAGCCGGTAGGACGGGCCGGAGGCGCTCATCGCGGCGATCACCTCGCCACGCTGCCCCCTGATCGGCACGGCCACCGCGTGCAGGCCGAGTTCCAGCTCCTCGTAGCAGGCCGCGAAGCCGTCGACCGCGATCCGGTCCAGCTCCCCGGCCAGCTCCTCCGGCTCCACGACCGTGCGCGGCGTGTACCGGTCCAGCGGCAGGCCGAGGAGGCGGTTGCGCTCCTCGGGCGGCATGAACGCGAGCAGCACCTTGCCGCTGGACGTGGCGTGCAGCGGCGTGCGCTGGCCGATCCAGTTCTGCGCGCTGATCGCGGCCGACCCCCGCGCCTGGGTGATGTTGATGGCGACGCCCTGGTCCGCCACGGCGATGTTCACCGTCTCGCCGAACTCGTCCGCGAGCGTTTGGCACGTCGGCTGCCCCAACTTGGTGAGGTCCATGCGTCCGGTCGCCGCGCCCGCGAGCCGGACGATCCCGAAGCCGATCGCGTACTTGCCCCGTTCGCCGAGCTGCTCGACGAGACCGCGGGACTCCAGCACGCTCACGAGTCTGGACGCCGTGGACTTGTGCACACCCAGCTCACCAGCGATTTCGGTGATGCCCGCTTCGCCGTGCGCCAGCATCTCCAGCACGCTGATGGCGCGGTCCACGGACTGGACCTGAGCCACCGTTCCCCGATCTGCGTCCGAGTTGCTCATGGCGCAACAGTAACCACTGGGTAAACCGGGCCTGGGCCAACCAGGCGAACCTCTTGACGGCGGACCCCGCCAGCCTCACATTTGTTGCGTTATCCAGGTCGTGTTCTGCATCGCGCAACGGAGGCGCCCCATGATCCGCGTCTGCACCGTCATCGACCTCCCTCCCGGCGAGGCGGTCCGCGTCGTGGCGCACGTGCCCATCGCGGTGTTCAACGCCGAGGGCGAGCTGTACGCCGTCGACGACACCTGCACCCACCAGGACGCCTCCCTCGCGGACGGCTGGCTGGAGGACTGCCGGGTGGAGTGCCCGCTGCACGCCTCCTCGTTCGACCTGCGCACCGGTCTGCCCAGCGGGCCGCCCGCGAAGAGGCCGGTCCGCACCTACCCGGTCGTCGTGCTCGACGGCGTCGTGTACGTCAACACCGAGGCCCAGCAGGACGTGGCGTGAGGACCATCGCGGTCATCGGTGCCTCGCTCGCCGGACTCCGGTCCGCGGAAGCGTTGCGCGCACAGGGTTTCGACGGCCGACTGGTCGTCATCGGCGACGAGCCGCACGAGCCGTACGACCGGCCTCCGCTGTCGAAGGACTTCCTGCTCGGCACGGCTGACCGCGCGTCGCTGGCGCTCGCCGCCCCCGACGCGCTGGCCGCCCTCGACGCCGACTGGCGGCTGGGCGTGCGCGCGGACCGGCTCGACGCCGCCACCCGCGAGGTCCACCTGTCCGACGGCTCGACCCTCACCGCCGACGGCGTGGTGGTCGCGACCGGCGGCGAGCCCAGGACGCTGCCCGGCACCCTCGCGCTGCGGACGCTCGACGACGCCGAGCGGCTGCGGGCCGCGCTGACCGGCGGCGCGCGCCGGCTCGTGGTGATCGGCGCGGGCTTCATCGGCGCCGAGGTGGCGTCCACGGCCCGCAGGCTCGGCCTCGACGTGACCGTGGTGGAGGTGCTGCCGATCCCGCTGGGGCGGGTGCTCGGGCCGGAGATCGGCGCGGTGTGCGGCGAACTGCACCTCGACCACGGCGTGCGGCTGCGCTGCGGCGTCGGCGTGGACCACGTGTCCCCGTCCGGTGTCGTGCTGACCGACGGGGAGGTGCTGCCCGCCGACCTGGTCGTCGCGGGCGTCGGCGCGCACCCCGCGACCGGGTGGCTCGCGGGCTCGGGCGTGGCGATCGGCAACGGCGTCCTGTGCGACCAGGGCGGTGTCACGAGCGTGCCCGGCGTGGTCGCGGTCGGCGACGTGGCCCGGTGGAGCGGCCAGCGGCACGAGCACTGGACCAGCGCCGCCGAGCAGGCGTCGGTGGCCGTGCGGAACCTGCTCGCGGGCACGACCGTGGAACTGCACGACCGGCCGGGCTACTTCTGGTCCGACCAGTACGGCGTGCGCATCCAGTTCATCGGCGAGACGCACCTCTACGACGAGGTCCGCTACGTCGACGGCACTCCGGCTGACCGCAAGTTCGCCGCCGTGTACGTGCGCGACGACGTGGTCGTCGGGGTGGTGGCGATGAACGACGCCCGGCACTTCACGCGGCTGCGCAGGCGGCTCGGGACGGCCCCACTGTCCACACCGGCCCCCTGAGGCCGGCTTGACAGGACCCTCCGCCTGCGGGAACGGTGAAACGATCAGTCCATCTCCCGAGGAGGCGACGCTCGTGTCGAAGCTGTACATCGACGGCCGGTGGGTCGGGTCGAGCAGCGGCGCCGAACGCGAGGTGATCAACCCCTTCGACCGGAGCGTGGTCGCCACCGTGGCGGAGGGCACGGCGGCGGACGCCAGGGCCGCCGTCGCCGCGGCCCGGCGCGCGTTCGACGACGGCGGCTGGTCGTCGACCAGTCCCGAGCACCGCGCCGCCGTGCTGAACCACGTGGCGGACCTGCTCGACCGGGCTAAGGAGGACATCGCCCGCACCGAGACCCTCGACACCGGCAAGACGCTGGTGGAGAGCAGGATCGACGTCGACGACGTGGCGGCGGTGTTCCGCTACTACGGCAACCTGGCGGGCGCGATCCACCCGCGCGTCGTGACCGGCGCGGGCCCGGACGTGATCAGCCGCGTCGACCACGACCCCGTCGGCGTGTGCGCGATGATCGCGCCGTGGAACTACCCGCTGCTCCAGGTGTCGTGGAAGATCGCGCCCGCGTTGTTGGCGGGCAACACGTTCGTCGCCAAGCCGAGTGAGATCACGCCGCTGTCGACCATCAAGCTGTTCGAGCTCCTGGCCGAGGCCGGGGTGCCCGCGGGCGTCGCGAACCTCGTGCTGGGCACCGGTCCCGAGGTCGGCTCGGTGCTCGTGGAGAGCGACGACGTCGACCTGGTCTCGTTCACCGGCAGCCTCGCCGTCGGGCAGTACATCGCGCGGGCGGCGGCGACGTCGTTGAAGAAGGTCGCGCTGGAGCTGGGCGGCAAGAACCCGAACATCGTGTTCGCCGACGCCGACCTGGACACCGCCGTCGACCACGCCCTCACGGCCGCGTTCTTCCACGCGGGCCAGGTGTGCTCGTCGGGCACGAGGCTCATCGTGCAGGACCCGGTGTACGACGACTTCGTCGCCGAGGTCGCGCGCCGCGCCGACCTGGTCCGGCTGGGCAACGGGTTCGACGAGGCCTCGGAGAGCGGCCCGCTGGTGTCGGCCGAGCACCGGGCCAAGGTCGAGGGGTACGTGGCGGTCGGCCTCGCCGAGGGCGCGCGGCTCCTCGCGGGTGGCGAGCGGCCCTCCGAACCGGAGTTGCGGGACGGCTTCTTCTTCCGCCCCACCGTGTTCGCGGACTGCACCCGTGAGATGAGGGTGGTGCGGGAGGAGACCTTCGGCCCCATCATCACCGCCGAGCGCTTCAGCACGCGGGAGGAGGCGGTGTTCCTGGGCAACGACACCGAGTACGGCCTCGCTGGCGGTGTCTGGACGCAGGACCTGGAGAAGGCCCAGTGGGTCGCGCGCAAGCTGCGCCACGGCACCGTGTGGATCAACGACTTCGGCCCGTACCTGCCGCAGGCGGAGTGGGGCGGCTTCAAGCGGTCCGGCATCGGCCGCGAACTCGGGCCCAGCGGCCTGCACGAGTACTGCGAACCGAAGCACGTCTACCAGAACCTCAAGCCCACGGCCCAGAACTGGTTCGCGAGGAGCTCCGATGCCTGAGTACGACTACGTCATCGTCGGCGGTGGCACGGCGGGCTCGGTCCTCGCGGCCAGGCTGTCGGAGGACCCGTCGGTGACGGTGTGCGTCGTCGAGGGCGGCCCGAGCGACGTGGACGACCCGCGGGTGCTCGAACTGCGCAACTGGATCAACCTGCTCGGCTCGGAACTGGACTACGACTACCCCACCGTCGAGCAGCCGCGCGGCAACTCCCACATCCGCCACTCGCGCGCCCGCGTGCTCGGCGGCTGCTCCTCGCACAACACGCTGATCAGCTTCGTGCCGTTCCCGCAGGACGTGGCCTCCTGGGGGCCCGGCTGGGACTGGGACACGTTCGGCCCGTACTACGACAGGCTGCTCAACAACATCATCCCGGTGGCCGAGGCCGACCGGAACCCGATCGCGCTGGACTTCATCGCGGCGGCCAAGGCGGCGCTGGGCGTTCCGGAGGTCGAGGACTTCAACGCCAAGCCGTTCGCCGACGGCACCGGGTTCTTCTCGGTCGCCTACCACCCGGATACCGGCCACCGCTCCTCCGCGTCCACGGCGTACCTGCACCCGATCCTCACCCGGCCCAACCTGACCCTGATGCTGGAGACGTGGGTCTCGCGGGTGTCCTTCGTGGACGGACGGGCCGTCGGCGTCGACACGTCGGCGGGTGCCGTCTCCGCCCGCCGCGAGGTGCTGCTGTGCGCGGGCGCGATCGACACGCCCCGGCTGCTGATGCTGTCCGGCGTCGGCCCCGCCGCGGACCTGTCCGCCCTGGGCATCGACGTCGTGCACGACCTGCCGGGTGTCGGCGAGAACCTGCTGGACCACCCGGAGTCGGTGATCGTCTGGGAGACCGACGGCCCGATCCCGCTCAACTCGGTGATGGACTCCGACGCGGGCCTGTTCGTCCGCCGCGACGAGTCCGACCCCCGCCCGGACCTCATGTTCCACTTCTACCAAATCCCGTTCACCGCCAACACCGAACGCCTCGGCTACCCGGTCGTCGAGCACGGCGTGTGCATGACCCCGAACATCCCCCGACCGCACAGCGCAGGCCGGATGTGGCTCACCAGCGCGGACCCCACCGTGAAGCCGGCGCTGGACTTCGGCTACTTCACCCACCCGGACGGGTACGACGAGCAGACGCTGGTCGACGGGTTCCGCATCGCCCGCGAGATCGCCGCCCAGGAGCCGTTGAGGTCGTGGCTCAAGCGCGAGGTCGCACCCGGTCCGTCGGTGACGTCCGACGAGGACCTGTCGGAGTACGGCCGTCGTGCCGCGCACACCGTGTACCACCCGGCGGGGACGTGCGCGATCGGTTCCGTGGTGGACCCGTCGTTGAAGGTGATCGGGTTGGAGGGGTTGAGGGTGGTGGACGCTTCGGTGTTCCCGACGATGCCGACCGTGAACCCGATGGTGACGGTGCTGATGATCGGCGAACGAGCGGCGGACCTGATCCGCGGCGACTGATCCACCGGTGGAGCCTCCCCGCGCCGGGGGAGCTCCACGCGGCCGTCAGTCGAGGACGCGGTCGTGCCGGCGCGGTCCGCCTTCACCGCGCTCTGGTCGGCCGCCAAACCGGTCTGAGCCGTCCTCGCACCACCCGACGCCACGCACAACCTCGTGCAGCGTGATCTCTGCCGCCGCCGAACGCGGCTCGGCAGTCCGCGGACGCGGTGAGCACCCGCCCTCAGCGGTGCGGAGCCCCGGCACAGGGGCCCCGCACCGACCGGGCTAGCCGGCCAGACCCCACCCGTGCGCCAGGTGCCAGGCGGCGCAGGCGTTGACGTCCAGCACGTAGGCGCCCGCGGTTCCGCACTGCTGGGTGCCGGTGCCGGGGTCGACCGGCTGGCCGTGGCCCATCCCGGTGACGGTGTGCGTCTCCACGACGGCGGCCCCGGAGGCGTCGCGGTACACGGCGTGGGGGTGGCCTGCGACGGTGTCGGTCGTGTCGGCGACGGCGTCGGTGCCGAGGGCGTTGGTCCACTGCTCGACGAGTTCCCGCTGGTTGGCGACGGCGACGGTGTAGTCGGCCGTGCCGTGCCAGATGGTCACGGGCGGGCGGGTGCCGGAGAACGGGGTCGCGGCGCGGACCCTGTCGCCCCACTGCGCCGGGGTGAGGTTCTTGCCGGGGTTCATGCAGGTGTAGGCGTCGAGGACGGACGTGGCGCAGCCGAACGGGACACCGGCGACGACACCGCCGCCGCGGAAGGTCTCCGGGTAGGCGGCGAGCAGGACCGACGTCATGGCGCCGCCCGCCGACAGGCCGCTGACGTAGGCGGGACCGGCGGCCATCTTCGTGACCATCTGGGCGATGGACGCCACCTCACCCTGACCGCGGGTGGTGTCCGCCGCCTGGAACCAGGTGAAGCACCTGTTGAGGTTGTTGGCGGTCTGCTGCTGCGGCAGCAGCACGGAGAACCGGTAGCGGTCGGCCAGCGACACCCAGCCGGACGCGGTGCCGTAGCCCGCGGCGTCCTGGGTGCAGCCGTGCAGGGCGACCACCAGCGGACGGCCCGCGGGCAGGCCGTCGGGGACGTAGCGGAACATCCTGAGGTTGCCGGGGTTGGTGCCGAACCCGGTCACCTCGGTGACGGTCGCGGCGTGTGCGGACGGCGTCGTGGTCGTGAGCAGGATCAGGACCAGAGCGATGATGCGCATGCGGACCTCCTTGTCCGCACCTCACGGTAGGGAAGCGCCGTCGACGGGCGCGATGGAACTGGCCGCCACATCCCGCGCCGTCGATGTGGTGGCCGGAACCATTACCCGCCAACGGTCCCGGCTCTACGGTCGGCGACGTGAACATCGTCGTTCCGCTCGCCGCAGCCCTGCTCCTCACCACCGCCGCTCCCGCCACCGCCGACCAGGCGAGCCGGTGCGGACCGCTCCGCGTGCCCGGCGCGGAGCACCAGCAAACCCGGAAGACCGACGACCTGACCACGGCCGGTGGGCTGACGGACCCGGCCGACTGGGCCGGGTTGACGCCCGCCGGGCTGCCCGCGCCCGCACCGGTGCCGGGGACGCAGGTCGACGGGTACTTCCCCGACGGCTCCACGTCCAACACCAACAACGGCTGGAACCACGACTCGCAGTTCGTGATCCGGCTGCCGAAGCGGTGGAACGGCGGACTGGTGGTCTCCGGGTCGCCGGGGGTGCGGGAGCAGTACGCGAACGACCGGGCGATCAGCGACTGGGTGCTGGAGCGCGGGTACGCGTTCGCGGCGACCGACAAGGGCAACACCGGCGTGGAGTTCTACCGCGGCGGGGACGCGATCGTGGAGTGGAACCACCGGGTCGCGCAGCTGACGCGCGCGACGAAGGCGCTGGTGCGGCAGCACTACTGCCGCGCGGCGAACCGCACGATCGCGACCGGGCTGTCCAACGGCGGGTACCTGGTGCGGTGGCAGCTGGAGAACCACCCCGAGCTGTACGACGGCGGTGTCGACTGGGAGGGCGTGCTGTGGCGGGAGGAGGGGCCGAACCTGCTGACGTTCCTGCCGCCCGCGCTGCGCGGTGAACCGGTGTTCCCGGCCGCGTCGGAGTTCCTGTGGCCGTTCTACCGCCAGCACTACTGGGAGCTGACGCAGCGGATCTACCGCGAGGCGCTCGACCCCGACTACGGGGGCGCGGAGGCGGACTACGCCTACGCGGACCGGCCGCGGGCGCAGCGCGCCGTGCGGAAGATCGCGCTGACCGGCCGGATCGGCAAGCCCCTGCTGACGCTGCACGGCACGCTGGACGGGCTGCTGCCGATCGACCAGGACTCCGACGTGTACGCCGGGATGGTCGAGGACGCGGGACGCGGCAGGCTGTTCCGCTACTACCGGATCGAGGGCGGCACGCACGTCGACTCGCTCTACGACGCCTTCCCCGACCGGCTCCGCCCCCTGACCCCGTGCCACCGCACGGCTTTCACCGCGCTGGAGCGCTGGCTCGGCGGTGGCCGCCCACCCGCGTCGGCCACGATCGCCCGCCCGGCGACCGTCTCCCCCGTCGACTGCGCGTTGGGCTAGTGCCGCGACCGGGTGAGCAGCAGCAGGCGCAGCGCGAGCTGGATCTCCAGCACGCGTTCGGGTGACTGCCAGTCGTCGCCGAGCAGCGTCGCGACGCGGTCGAGCCGCTGCACCACCGTGTTGACGTGCACGTGCAGCTCCTCCTTGGCGCGGCTGAGGTTCGCGCCGCAGGAGAAGTAGGCGGCGAGGGTCCGCACGAGTTCGGTGCCGCGCACGGCGTCGTAGTCCAGCAGCGGACCCAGTGTCGTGCGCACGTACCCGGCCACGTCCGCGCGTTCGCCCAGCAGCACGCCGACGAACCCGAGGTCGGCGGGTGTGCCGCCCTGGCCGCGCCGGTCGAGCACCAGCAGCGCGGACAGGCAGCGGGCGGCTTCCGCGTGCGCGGCGACGACCTGCTCGGGGCCTGCGGCAGGGCCGCCCGCGCCGACCGTCACGGGGACGCCCGTCGCCTTGCCGAGCACCCGTGCGGTCTCGGTGGCGGCGGCGCCCGCGGTCGTTCCGGGCAGCAGCAGCACGACGTGGTCGCCGTGCACGCCCGCGAGCCCGCGGCCGGTCGACGCGAGGTGCGCGGCGGCGGCGAGGAGCCGGTCGCGGGGAGCACCGTCGGCGACCAGGACCACGTGCGGCACGCCCAGCTCGACGCCGACCCGCCGAGCCCGCGCGACGAGCCCCGCCGGGTCGCGGGCAGGCACGGTCAGCAGGTCGGTGATCAGCTCGCCGCGGACCTTGTTCTCCGCCTCGGCCACGCTGCGGCGCAACAGCAGCAGCAGCGCCGTCACGACGCTGGCGCGTTCGAACAGCCTCCGGTCGGCGTCTTCCAGGTCGGGTCTGCCGGTCAGCGTGATGCTCCCCAGCAGCTCGCGCCCGGCCAGCACCGCGCACACCCACGTGCCGTCCTGGGCGACCGCCCGTCCGGTCGCTCGGGAGGCGTTCACCGCCGACCGGGGCGGGGTCCTCTTCGTGACGCCGATCCTGGCCAGCTCGCCCATCTCGCCGTCGTGCACCGCGATCGAGCCGCCGAGCACCTTCGCCACGGCCGCCGCCACCTCGGGCAGGTCGGCGCCGCGCAGCACCAGGTCCGCGAGCCGGTCGTGGGCCTCCTCGGCGCGGCGCATGTCCTCGCTCTGCGCGCGGATCACCTCGTTGGCCTCGTTGCGCTCCCGCAGCGCGACCCGCGTCTCCTCCAGCAGGTGGGCGGTGTCGAGCGCGATGGCCGCGTGGTCGGCGAGCGACGACAGCAGCGCCACCTCGTCGGGCGGGAACCGCCGCGGCGTGCGGTTGGCCGCGTACAGGACGCCGATCACCCGGCTGCCCAGCGTCAGCGGCACGCCGAGGATCGCGACCAGCCCCTCGTCCCGCACGGCGGTGTCGATCGGCGAGGTGTGGTTGAAGCGCAGGTCGGCGAAGTAGTCGGCGGTGGCGTAGGGCCGGGCGGTCTGCGCGACGAGCCCGCCGAGCCCCTCGCCCATGCCCAGCCGGACCTCCTGGAACAGCGCGGACACCGACCCGTCGGTGACCCGCATGTACGTGCCGTGCGCGGCGGGTTCGTTCATGCTCAGGTACGCGACGTCCGTGCCGAGCAGCAGCCGGGCCCGGCGGACGATCGACCGCAGCACCGCGTCCGGGTCGCGCGCGCCCGCGAGGTCGCTGGCGGTGTCGAACAGCGCCTCCAGCTCGGCCTCGCGGCGCCGGTGCTCGGTGAGCGTGCGGCGGATCTCCAACGCCCACTCCGCGGCGCGCTCGACCCGGTCCAGTTCCTCGTCGCTCGCCCCCGCGGCCCGCGCCGCGGGGAGCACCTGCGCGAGCCGCTCGCTGCCCGCGTCCTGGGCGAGCAGTTCGAGCAGGTGCTCCACCGGGTCGGTCATGGCGTCATGCTGACACTTCGGCGGCCTCGTCGGCGGACTTCTCCAGCGACACGCCCCTGGTCTCCTTCGCGACCACGACGGCGATGACGCTGAGCAGGCACGCGAACCCGACGTACAGCGCGACCGGCACGGTGCTGCCGTACGACTTGAGCAGCGCCGTGGCGATGAGCGGCGCGAGCGCGCCCGCCACGATGGACGCGAGCTGGTAGCCGACCGACGCGCCGGAGTAGCGGACCCTCGTGCCGAACAGCTCGGAGAAGAACGCGGCCTGCGGGCCGTACATCGCGCCGTGCAGCAGCAGGCCGACGGACGTGGCCAGCACGATCGCGCCGAACGACCTCGTGTCCAGCAGCGCGAAGAACAGGAAGATCCACACGCCGACGCCGACCGCGCCGAACAGGTACACCGAGCGGCGGCCGACGCGGTCGGACAGCGCTCCCCACAGCGGGATCGAGACGAAGTGGACAACCGAGGCGATCAGCACCGCGTTGAGGCCGTAGGACTTCGACAGGCCGAGCGGACCGGTGAGGTAGACGAGGATGAACGCCGTGATCACGTAGTACGACACGTTCTCGCCCATCCGGGCGCCCATCGCGATCAGCACCTCGCGCCAGTGCAGCCGCAGCAGCGTGACGATCGGCGCCTTCTCCACGACCGGGGACTTCCGCAGCTCCGCCTTGCGCTGCGCCTCCAGGAAGATCGGCGACTCGCTGACGGTCAGCCGGATCCACAGCCCGATCACGACCAGCAGACCGGACAGCAGGAACGGCACGCGCCAGCCCCACGCCAGGAACGTCTCATCGCTCTGCACGGCGGCCAGCACGGCGAGCACCGCCGTGGCGAGCAGGTTGCCCAGCGGCACCCCGGCCTGCGGCCAGGACGCCCAGAAGCCGCGCCGCCCGGCGTCGCCGTGCTCGGACACGATCAGCACCGCGCCGCCCCACTCGCCACCGAGCGCGAAGCCCTGCACCAGGCGGAGCAGCGTCAGCAGCAGCGGTGCGGCGACGCCGATGGTGGCGTAGGTCGGCAGCAGGCCCATCGCGAACGTGGCCCCGCCCATGAGGACCAGGGCCACCACGAGCAGCTTCTTGCGACCGACCTTGTCGCCGAAGTGCCCGAACACCACCCCGCCCAGCGGCCTCGCGAGGAAGCCGATGGCGTAGGTGGTGAACGCCAGCAGGGTGCCGGTCAGCGGGTCCACGCTGGGGAAGAACAGCTTGTTGAACACCAGCGCGGCGGCGGAGCCGTAGAGGAAGAAGTCGTACCACTCGATCGTGGTTCCGATCAGGCTGGCCGCCACCACCTTGATGATGGGTTTTCTGGGAGCTGCGGTAGTCATGGGGTCACCACTTCGTCGGGGCGGACTTGCGGGGCGTCTACTGGGCGGTCCAGCCGCCGTCGATCGTGAACGTGGAGCCGGTGACGTGCCCGGAGTGCCTGCCGCACAACCACAGCACGGTCGCGGCGACGTCCTCGGGTTCGATGAGCCGCTTGACGGCCGTGCGCTGGAGCATGACCTCGGCGAGCACCCGGTCCTCCCCGATGCCGTGCGCGCGGGCCTGGTCGGCGACCTGCCCCTCCACCAGCGGGGTGCGCACGTAGCCGGGGCTCACGCAGTTGCTGGTCACGCCGTGCTCGGCGCCCTCCAGCGCGGCGACCTTGCTCAGGCCCTCCAGGCCGTGCTTCGCGGCCACGTAGGCGGCTTTGAACGGGCTGGCGCGCAGGCCGTGGACGCTGGTGAGGTTGACGATCCGGCCCCAGCCCCGTGCCCGCATGTGCGGCAGGCAGTGCCGCATCAGCAGGAACGGGGCGGTGAGCATGACCCGCTGGATCAGCTCGAACCGCTCGGGCGGGAACTCGTGGATCGGCGCGACGTGCTGGAGCCCGGCGTTGTTGACCAGGATGTCGACCTCGCGGGGCAGGTCACGGGCCGGGTCGGCGTCGGACAGGTCGACCACGTGCTCCGTGCCGCCCGTCTCGACGGCCACCGCGCGCACCGCGTCGGCGTCCCGGTCGACGAGGTGGACCTTCGCGCCCGCCTCGCTCAGCACGAGGGCGCAGGCGCGGCCGATGCCGCCGCCCGCGCCCGTGACGAGTGCCGTGCGGCCCGCGAGGTCGTCGCTGGTGTGACGGAGCCCACTGTTCATGCGAATGACGCTAGTGAGGGGCCGCCGGGTCAGCACATGTGTGACCAGCACATAACGGCGTATTGCTTCATGTGTTTAGCCAACAGTTAGCGGTGTGACGATCGGCTTAGTCAATACGTGGTGATGTCAGCCCGCTTCCATGAGTACAGTTCATTGATCCGTTCGGGGGACGACCACGTACTTGGGGGTAACTCAATGTCATTGACACCGATCTACGACGACCTCATGCGCGAACTGGACGGCATCATGGCGGCCAGCAAGGCGAAGAGGGCGGCCGAGGAAGACGACAAGGCCGCCGAGCAGGAGCTCGACGGCCCGATCGCCAGCTGATCAGCGACTAGCCGGGCTGCTGGAGCAGGTCCGCGGGGACCGGCTCGTCCTTCTCCAACGCGCCGAACAGGCGCAGTGCGTTCTCCCGGTCCCACTGCACGACCGACCCGACGCCGTCGAGCGTCGGCGTGCCGCCGATGGGCACGGTCGCCGTGTCGACGCCGCCGCCCATGCCGAACGCGAGCCCGCCCAGGTTGAACAGGCTGTCGTCGTCGTCCACCGAGATGGAGTCGGTGCTCGCGAACAGCAGCGGGAACGCGCGGAACGGGTTCAGCAGCGTGCCGGGGCTCGTCGCCCGGTCCGACAGCGCGGACAGGAACTCGCGCTGGTTCTGCACCCGCTGGAGGTCGGCGGTGGCGAACGCCCGCGTGCGCACGAACCCGAGCGCCTGCGTGCCGTTCAGCTCCTGGCAGCCGGGCTGGAGGTCCAGACCCGCCAGCGGGTCCTGCATCGGCTCGTCGATGCACATGTCGACGCCGCCGACGGCGTCCACGATGCCCGCGAACCCGCCGAAGCCGATCTCCATGTAGTGGTCGAGGTGGATCCCGGTCACGCCCTCGACGGTCTGCGCCAGCAGCGGCGCGCCACCGAGCGAGAACGCGGCGTTGATCTTGTTCTTCCCGTTGCCCGGAATGTCCACATAGGAGTCGCGCGGCAGGCTCACCAGCGTCGACTTCCCGGAACCGGAAGGGATGTGCAGGAGCATGATGGTGTCGGTCCGCTTGCCGCCCGCGTCACCGGTCGACAGCTCGTCCTTCTGCTCCTGGGTCAGGTCGTCGCGCGCGTCCGACCCCACCAGCAACCAGTTGGTGCCGGGTGTGTCGGCGGGGCGCCCCTCGTAGTCCGGCAGCGCGTTCGACCGCCGCAGCGACGAGTCGACGTAGAAGTACAGACCGACCAGTACCAGCAACAACACGAAGACCACGGCCAGGAACACCCGGCCCTTCTTCACCTTGCGCCGCTGCGGCATCGGCCTGCGCGCGGGCGGTTGCTGGTACCCCTGCTGGTATCCAGCGCTCATGTTCGCCAACCCCGATCTGGATGGATGCTCCGGTCAACCGCTCTTGCCCCTAAGAGACGCGGGGCGGGCGGAGAGGTTGCCACCTTAGCCACTCAGGGGCAGTACGAGCGCCGTGAGCAACCGGTTCACCTCGCCCAGGGGATCGGTGGTGAACCCGGTGTGCGTCGGCGACGTCTGGATCACCGTGCTCCGCGGGGCCGTCAACCACCGGAACCGCTGCCCGCGGGAAGTCCCGGACACCGGTCCGGCCACCTCGGCCCCGTCGCACGACTCCCCGAGGTGCCGCAGGGCCGCCTCCAGCACCTCGACGTCAGCGGTCGGGTCGAGCGCCCGCACCCGGTCGACGTCCACAAAGGTCTCCGCGCGCAGGAAGTCCAAGTCGGGGCAGTAGAGCAGCACCCCGACGTTCACGAACTCACCGCGCTCGACACGGGGCACGGCCCGCAGCACGGCGTACTCAAACACGTGCGGCACGCGCCACCTCCAACGCCTCGACCCACGCACGGGGCCCGGCGAGACGAGCGGCGAAGTACGCCAGGTAGGCCTCGCGAACGGCGGCGGCACCGGAGAACACCTGGTCCCGCGCCAACCACTCGTCGGGAACCAGCGCCAGGACCTCCCGCAGCAGCCCCGGCGTCACCAGGGCGGCCAACTCACCGTCGACGCCGGCCAACGGCCCGGCGAACGGCAGCATCAGGTGGTCGCCGGCGTCGAACCGGTACGCCTCGGCGGGGAACCGATCCGCACGCCACCCGTGGTGGAAGTACAACGCGGCACCGTGGTCGATCAACCACAACTGCCGGTGCCACAACAACGTGTTCGGATTCCGCCAACTGCGGTCGACGTTCAACACCAGCGCGTCGAGCCACAGCAGCCGCGTGGCCAGCTCGACGTCGGGCTCCCGCACAACGGGGTTGTAGTCGAAGGAACCGGGCAGGTAGTCCAGCCCGAGGTTCACCCCACCACTGGCCCGGAGGAGGTCCTGGACCTCCTCATCGGGCTCGGACCGCGCCAACTCGGGGTCGAGGTCGACCAGGACGATCTCAGGAACCCGAAACCCGAGCCGCCGAGCCAACTCGCCGACGACGACCTCGGCAACGAGCGCCTTGATCCCCTGGCCCGCCCCGCGAAACTTGAGCACGTACATCCCGAGGTCATCAGCCTCGACCAGCCCTGGCAGCGACCCACCTTCACGGAAGGGCGTCACGTACCGAGTGGCCGACACCTTCCGCAACCCACCCGCAGATTCCACATCGCCATCATCACAACAAAGCACCGCACAGGCCAAACGCTCAAGGCGGGCCACGGGCTTCCGCGGACCAAGACCGGTCGACCACCTGGTCCGACGGGACCGAGAACACCAGGGGGACCAGCGCCCCTAGACCGCCCCCTCCAAGGCCCGGAAGTACCCACCCTGCCCCAACCGGTTCGGGTGGTAGGAATCCCCGACGGGCAACGTGACCGCGTGCACCCAGGGCTCCACCCCGCACACCCCGTGCCCGGCGAACACCCCCCGCACGTCCACGAACTCCACCCCTGCCGCGGCGGCGGCCTCGGCGGTCACCTCGGCCAGCAGATCCGCCCCGGAGTTCACCGCGGCCCGCTTCGCCTCGGACAACCCGCCCACGCACACCCCGGTCTCGAACAACCGCGGGTACCCCAGCACCACGACATCGGCAGCGGGAGCCCGGTCCACGACCGCCCCCAGCAACCGCCCCAACCGCCCCGGCATCTCGCCGCGGATCACCTCGCCCGCCCGTCCGGCGGCCTGCTCGCACGCCCGGTCCGAACTCAGCGTGCACGTGGTCATCACGTCCACGAACCCGACGTCGTTCCCCCCGACGGTCACCGTCACCAGCGTCGTCTCCGACGACAGGGACGCCATCTGACCGTCCAGCACGTCCTGCACGACGGCCCCGGAGCACGCGGCGAACACGAAGTCAGCGGGCGCGTGCGCCTTCTCCCACAGCCTGGGGTACGCGGCGTCGCTGCGCCCGCACTCCCCCGTTCCCCCGGTCCCGACACCGGCGGCGTAGGAGTCGCCCAGCGCGACGTACTCCTGCGCCACCGGAGCGGGGACCATGACCAAGCTCAACACCAACGCCGCGGCGATACCCATGCCCTAGCGGTACCACTGTGGACAGTCGCTCCGGAAGCCCGTTAACCCAGCCGGGTGGGCACCACGCACACCGGGATCGGCGACGACAGCGGTGTGCCCGCCGCCGTCAACCGGCCGGTGGCCTGGTCGACGGCGAACGAGGTCACGGTGCTGGAGTTCTGGTTGGCGGCGAACAGGAATCGCCCGGTCGGGTCGAACGTGATGTGCCGCGGGTACTCGCCGCCGGTGGGCACGGTCTCGACGAGCCGCAGCCGCGCGCCGCCGTCCTCGACGGCGAACAGCGCCACGCTGTCGTGGCCGCGGTTGGACAGGTACGCGAACCGACCGTCCTGCGACACGACGACCTCGGCCGGGTAGTTGCGCGGCGTCGCGGGCGTCCCCTCGGGCACGGTCCGCACCGCCTCGCCGGGCGTCAGCACGCCGCTCTCCGGGTCGTAGGCCGCGGCCACGACGGTCGAGTCCAGCTCGTTCGCGATGTAGGCGAACGTCCCGGTCGGGTGGAACGCGAGGTGCCGGGGCCCGGCGCCCGGCCGCACCGTCGCGGTGCTGACCAGCTGGAGCTTCCCGGTGCCGGTGTCGAGGCGGTAGCTGTAGACGGAGTCGGTGCCGAGGTCCACGGCGAGCAGGTGCTCGCCCGCGGGGTCGGGCAGCACCTGGTGGGCGTGCGGGCCTTCCTGGCGCTCGCGGTCCGGTCCGGACCCCTGGTGGGTCACCAGGTCCGTGCGCGCGCCCAGCCCGCCGTCGGCCTTCACCGGGTGCACCGAGACGCTGCCGGACGAGTAGTTCGCGGAGAGCAGGTACCTGCCGGAGGGGTCGAGCGCCAGGTGGCACGGGTCGGCTCCGCCGGTGCTCTGCGCGTTGATGATCCGCAGCCCGCCGCCCGCGCCGACGGCGACGGCCGTGACGGACCCGTTGCCCTGCTCGTTCACCGCGTAGAGGGTGCGGCCGGACTCGATGACGAACGAGGGGTTGGCCACGCCGGGGAAGACGCCGGTCGAGCGGAGCTGCCCGGTGGTCTGGTCGTAGGCGGCCAGCCCGATCCCGGTGCCCCCGCCCGGCCACGTCGTGTAGGTCCCGAGGTACACGCGGGACTCCGCACGTGGTTGCGCCGCAGCGGCTTCGCCGGTCACCAGCATCCCTGCCCCCACACCCATGGCTCCGAGGAACCGTCGCCTGTCGATCACCACTGGCACACCTCCGTTGATCCTGGCGGCAGGACCACAGTGGCCTAGACCACTGCGCCCCGACAAGGGATGCAACGAAGATTGCGCCTACCGCAACGGATCCGCCTCGGTCAGACGGGCCAGCTCGACCGCCGGGTCGTACGCCGGCTCAGGATACGTGGGCGCCAGGTCGCGCATCGTCCGCAGGAGCAGTTGGGCCACGGCCCAGTTGCGGTACCACTTGCGGTCGGACGGCACGGCGAACCAGGGGGCGACGTCGGTGGAGCACGTGACCAGGAGGTCCGCGTACGCCTGCTGGTAGAGCGACCACTTGGCCCGCACCGCGAGGTCGGACGGGTTGTACTTCCAGAGCTTCTCCGGCGTCCGGAGCCGGGCGACGAGCCGCTCCTTCTGCCGCTCCGGCGAGATGTGCAGGAAGCACTTCAGGATCGTCACGCCCGACTCGGCCAGCTCGGCCTCGAAGTCGTTGATCTGCCTGTACCTGGCCCGCCACGTCGACGGCGGCACGAGCTTGTCGACCCTGGGCACCAGCACGTCCTCGTAGTGCGACCGGTCGAAGAAGCCGATCAGCCCAGGACCGGGGACCTGGCGGCGGATCCGCCACAGGAAGTCGTGCGACAGCTCGGCGCGGGTCGGCTTCTTGAACGACACGACGCGCAGGCCCTGCGGGTTCATCAGCCCCGCGACGTGGCTGATCGTGCCGCCCTTGCCGGAGGTGTCCATGCCCTGGAGCACGACCAGCACCCGCCGACGCCCGCCGCCGACGCCCTCGGCGTAGAGGTTCTCCTGGAGCCGGTCCAGCTCGACCCCGATCGCCTCCAGGTCCTTCGCGGCCTCGGCCTTGGTGGTGGGGCCGACCGGTGCGGCGGCCGGGTCGACCTTCGCGAGGTCGACCCCTTCCGGGTGAATCCTGAGCACGTCGCGAATCGAGCGGACGTGCGCCGACTTCTTCGCCATCGTCGCAGGGTAGCCAGGACGTGATCACTTCGCTCGGTACGCAACGGATCTCCGCCGATCATTCCATTTGCGCAAGAAACCTGACATCTGCGCAACGCCTGACGGATGAAATCGCCGCCATCGCACCCTTAGCCTTGTCCTATGACCGCCATCGCCGCTCCCACCACAGAGGCCCCGACCAGCGGGGCCGACCTCATCGCGCTGGACGAGCACTGGAGCACGCACAACTACCACCCGCTGCCGGTCGTGATCTCCCACGGCGAGGGCGCGTGGGTGACGGACGTGGACGGTCGTCGCTACCTGGACTTCCTCTCCGGCTACTCGTCCCTCAACTTCGGCCACCGCCACCCCGCGCTGATCGCCGCGGCCGTGGAGCAGCTCGGCCGCGTCACGCTCACCAGCCGCGCGTTCCACCACGACCAGTTCGGCCTGTTCTGCCGCGAGCTGGCCGAGCTGACGGGCACCGAGATGGTGCTGGCGATGAACTCCGGCGCCGAGGCCGTCGAGTCCGCGATCAAGGTGGCCCGCAAGTGGGCCTACCAGGTCAAGGGCGTCCCGGCGGGCACGGCGGAGATCGTCGTCGCGGGGGCGAACTTCCACGGCCGCACGACGACCATCGTCTCGTTCTCGACCGACGAGGTGGCGCGCGCCGACTTCGGCCCGTTCACCCCCGGCTTCTCGGTCGTCCCCTACGGCGACGAGCGGGCGCTGCGCGACGCCGTCACCGAGCGGACCGCCGCCGTGCTGATCGAACCCGTCCAGGGCGAGGCGGGGATCGTCGTGCCGCCCGAGGGCTACCTGGCGGCCGTGCGGCGGATCTGCGACGAGAACTCCGTGCTGATGATCGCCGACGAGATCCAGTCCGGTCTCGGCCGGACCGGCGAGCTGCTGGCGCTGGACCACGCGGGCGTGCGCGCCGACCTGTACACGCTGGGCAAGGCGCTCGGCGGCGGGATCGTGCCGGTGTCGGCCGTGGTCGGCGACCGGTCGGTGCTGGGCGTGCTCAAGCCGGGCGAGCACGGCTCGACCTTCGGCGGCAACCCGCTGGCCTGCGCCGTCGGGCGCGCGGTCGTGAAGCTGCTGGCCACCGGCGAGTACCAGGAGCGCTCCCGCGAGCTGGGCGGCTACCTGCACTCCCGGCTGGGCGACCTCGTCGGCCGCGGCGTGGCCGAGGTCCGCGGTCGCGGCCTGTGGGCGGGCGTGGAGATCGCGCCGGGCGGTCCGAAGGGCCGGGAGGCGTCCGAGGCGCTGGCCGCGCGGGGCGTGCTGTGCAAGGAGACGCACGACTCGACGCTGCGCGTCGCCCCTCCCCTGGTGATCACCGCGGAGGAGATCGACCGGGGCGTGGACGCCATCGCCGAGGTCGTCGGGCGGTAGTCACGATCGGCACGCGGGCACCTCACGATGCGTCATACACCTCGTGAGGTGCCCGTTCGCGTTGCATGATGCCGTTCATGGGTGAACGGGTTCGTGCGGAGGCGGCGGCGGCGCTGGGCCGGTGGACCGAACCGGAGGAGGTCTACGCGGCCGGTCGCGCGCTGCGGGCGGCCGTCGGGCACCGGGCGCACCGCGAGGTGCTGCTCGCGGTCGACCGGCCGTCCATCCCGGACTACGTGCGCGCGAGCAACGAGGGCAGGCTGGAGACGCTGGTCCCGCTGCGCATCGGGCGGATGATCGCGTCGCCGTTCTCGTTCTTCCGCGGCAGCGCGGGCCTGATGGCGGGCGACCTGGCGGTGAGCCCGCGCAGCGGGGTGGACGTCCAGCTGTGCGGCGACGCGCACGCGGCGAACTTCGGCCTGTACGGGACGCCCGAGGGCCAGATCGTCATGGACGTCAACGACTTCGACGAGACCCTGCCGGGGCCGTGGGAGTGGGACCTGAAGAGGCTCACGACCAGCCTCGTGCTGGCGGGCCGCGAGGGCGGGGTGTCGGAGAAGGGCTGCCGCGACGCCGTCGAGGACGCCGTGCGGGCCTACCGGGGCGCGATGAGGCACATGGCGGAGCTGCCGTTCCTGGACTCGTGGAGCGCGCTCGGCGACGAGTCGGTGCTGACCAAGGCCAAGGCGAAGGACCTGGTCGACGAGTTCAGCAGGGCCGCGTCCAAGGCGCGCAAGAACACCAGCGCGAGGGTCGCCGCGAAGTGGACCCGCAAGGAGGGCGAGCACTGGCGGTTCATCGCCGACCCGCCGGTGCTGACCAGGGTCACCGAGAAGACCGCGGACGAGGTGGTCGCCGCGCTGCCGTCCTACGTGGACACGCTGCGCGAGTCCCGCCGCAACCTGATCATGCGCTACGGCGTGTCGGACGTGGCCTTCCGCGTCGTCGGCACGGGCAGCGTCGGCCTGCGCAACTACCTGGTCCTGCTGCACGGCAACGGCGACGAGGCGCTCGTCCTCCAGGTGAAGGAGGCGAGGCCGTCGGCGCTGGAGCCGTTCCTGGACGTGCCGCCGAGCAAGCACCAGGGCAAGCGGATCGTCCACGGCGCCAGGATGGTGCAGGCGGAGACGGACATCCTGCTCGGCTGGACCACCATCGACGGCCGCGACTACATCGTCCGCCAGTTCCGCAACCGCAAGGGCGAGATCGACGCGACCACGCTCAAGCGCGACGACCTGGACGACTACGGGCGCTTCGCGGGCGCGCTGCTGGCCCGCGCGCACACCCGGTCCGTCGACCCGCGGCTGCTCGCGGGCTACTGCGAGCGCGACGGCGAGGAACTGGACGAGGCGTTCGCGAAGTACGCGTTCGGCTACGCCGACCAGACCGAGGCCGACCACGCCGAACTGGTGGCCGAGGTGAGGGCGGGCCGCCTGCCCGCCCTCATCGAGGAGGACTGACCCGCACCAGCGCCTCGCGCGCGACCAGGTAGAGGACGACGGCGTTCAGCAGGTGCCACAGGTAGTGCGTTCCCGAGGGCAGACCGGGGCACGCGCTGAGGTCGACGGTCCGCAGCGTCAGCGACACCGCGAACACCACGGCGGCGAGCGCGAACGCCCGCCAGTGGTGCCGCGCGCCCTCCGGTCCGGAGAAGCGCAGCGCCACGGCCAACCCGGCCAGCGCGACCCCGGCGGCCAGGTAGGAGCCGGACCCGGCGGGCACGAGCAGCGACACCGGGAGCAGCACCGCGCCCAGCAGGGCGAGGCCGGGCGCGAACAGCCACGCCTTCGGCCACGACAGGCCCCAGAACCAGCGGCCGAAGCAGACGACGTAGAAGAACACGAACAGCGCGATGAACAGCACGTCGAACACGCGCGTCAGCTCGGTGGCCGCCGTGTGGAACGACAGGCTGCCCACCCCGATCAGCGCGAGCAGCACCACCAGCGCCCGCATGCTCCGCTCCACGGGCCGGTAGCGGAACCACAGGACCGCCGCGGCGAGCAGGAACGCGAGGTTGCTGAACGCGTTGAGCGGCTCGCCCCACAGTCCGGGGGCCAGCCGTTCGCAGTAGGTGTCGACGTAGTCGTTCATGGTGTGGGTTCTAGCGCACCGGATCCGGGTGGGTACTGCCGTGTGACGGATCCGGGCCGGATCGCGTGGTCAGGCCCGGTGAGAGCACCGGGCCTGACCACGCGAGGGCCCGCGCCGAGGCCACCGGGCTCGACGTCGTCGACGTCCCCGAGCGGGACGCGGACGTGCGGCTGCCGCCGCGCGGCGAGGAGCAGGCCCGCGCCGTCGGTCGGTGGCTCGCCGCGGTGCCCGTCGCCCAGCGGCCGGACGTGGTCGTGTGCTCGCCCCCCGGCGCTGGGCACGGCGTGGTTCGCCACCCGGGAGCTGGACCACCAGCCGGTGCGGGTCGGCACGATGCGCTCCTGGGCCTGACGCGCCCTACCCGACCCGCCAGCCCCGCTCCACCGAGGCGCGGCACCGGTCCGGCCGGTCGCCCGCGCCGGTGAACAGCGCGGTCAGCAGGACGGGACCGTGGTCGAGCGCCTCCCTGGGCAGCGGACCGGTCGCGACCAGCGACACCAGCCCGTGGCCGACGACCCAGCTCTGGGTGGCCAGGTCGAGCGGGACGACGTCGGCGCGGAAGCGCTCGGCCGCCCTGCCCCGGACGACGGCCTGGACCATGTGCTCCAGGGTCGCGTCCGCCGCGCCGAGGTCTTCGAGGTCGAAGTCCGCGTCGAACATGACCCGGTACAGGTCGGGGTGGTCCAGCGCGTTCGCGAGGTAGGCGGCCACCAGCGCGGTCAGGTCCAGCACGGCGTCCGAGGACGGCTCCACCAGCGCGAACCTGGCCGCCAGCCGGGTGAAGCCCTCCTGCCGCAGCGCCCTCCACATGCCGTCCATGCCGTCGAAGTGGGTGTAGACGGCCATCGTCGACACGCCCGTCCCGGCGACCAGCGACCGCAGGGTGATCGGTTCGCGGGTGCGGAGCATGTGCGCGGCCCGTTCGAGCAGTCGGGTGCGGACCGCCGGATCCTTGGGCCTGACCATGTGCTGAGATTACATAGCATTGCACTGCTATGTTTACGGGGTCCCGGATCCACGGGACTCCCACGATGAGGAGACAGCATGGCCATCACCCTGGTGAACCCCGAAGGACTGCCGAAGGTCGACCTGTACCGGCAGGTGTCGGTCGCCACCGGGTCGAAGCTGGTGTTCATCGCGGGCCAGGTCGCCCGCGACGCCGACGGCGGCAGGGTCGGCGAGGGCGACCTCGCGGCCCAGGTCGAGCAGTGCTACCTCAACGTGGGCACGGCGCTGGCCGCGGCGGGCGCCACCTTCGACGACGTGGCGAAGCTGACCGTCTACCTCGTCGACTGGACCCCGGACAAGATGGCGCTGGCCGTGGAGGGCATCTCCAGGGCCGCCGCGAAGCTGGGCACCACGCCGGGCGCGCCGCTCACCGGCATCGGCGTCGCCGCGCTGGCCGAGCCCGACATGCTGGTGGAGGTCGAGGCCATCGCGGTCGTCGACTGAACCGGCGGCCACCCCGACCAGGGCGAACGGGCGGACGCCCTGGTCGGCCCACCCAGCAGCGAGCCCGTGGCGTGCACGACTGGCCGCCGCGCGGGAGCTGTTCGTGGCCCGCGGCTACCCGAGTGCGGCGGTGGGCGACATCGCCGCGCTCGCCGGGGTCTCGGTCGACACGGTCCACAGCTCGGTGGGCCGCAAGCCGGTGCTGCCGCGGGAGCTGGTGGAGACGTCGCTGTCCGGCCGGGACCACGCGGTCCCGGCCGGACAGCGCGACCACGTGCTCCTGGTCCACGAGCGCGGCTGGACCCCCGAGCAGTTCCGGGAGTGGATCACCGACTCGTGGACCAGGGCCCTGCCTGCCTGATCAGCGGGCCCGCCGCACCCGCGCCTCGTCCCAGACGGGCTCGGACACCTCGGACACCACGCCGTCGGACCGGAACAGCAGGAACCGGTCGAACGAGCGCGCGAACCAGCGGTCGTGCGTCACCGCGACGACGGTCCCGGTGAACTCCTCCAACGCCCGTTGCAGGGCCTCGGCCGAGTTCAGGTCGAGGTTGTCCGTCGGCTCGTCGAGCAGCAGCAGCGTCGAGCCCGCCAGTTCCAGCAGCAGCACCTGGAACCGGGCCTGCTGGCCACCGGACAGCGACTCGAACCGCTGGTCGCCGCTCTGCCCGAGCCCGTAGCGGGTCAGGATCGCCATGGCCGCGCCGCGGTCCTTGCCGGTCCGCGAGCCCTCGCCGTGCCAGAGGATGTCGACCAGCGTCCTGCCGACCCACTCGGGGTGCTGGTGGGTCTGCGCGAACAGCCCCGGCAGCACCCGCGACCCGGTCTTGCAGACGCCGGTGTGCGCCACGTCGCCGCCGCCGAGCAGCCGCAGGAAGTGGCTCTTGCCCGACCCGTTCGACCCCAGCACCGCCACCCGGTCGCCGAAGAAGATCTCCGCGTCGAACGGCTTCATCAACCCGGTGAGTTCGAGGTTCTCGCACGTCACCGCACGCACGGCCGTCCGACCGCCCCGCAGTCGCGGGGTCACCTTCTCGTCGGTCGGCAGCTCCGGCGGGGGCCCGGCCTCCTCGTACTTCTTCAGCTTCGCCGACATCACCCGGTACTTGGCCGCCATGACCTCGGAGATCGTCGCCTGGATCTGGAGGGTCCGCACCAGCTCCTTGAGCCGGTCGTGCTCCTCGTTCCAGCGCTTGTGCAGCTCCTTGAGCCGGTCGATCCGCGTGGTCCTGGCCTCGTGCCAGGTGCCGAACGAGCCCGCGTGCGTCCACGCGCTGTGCGCCTCGACCGTCACGACCTGCGTGGCGGCGATCGACAGCAGCTCCCGGTCGTGGCTGACCAGCAGCACGCCCTTGTCCGTCTCGGACAGCCGCTGCTCCAGCCACCGCTTGCCGGGCACGTCGAGGTAGTTGTCCGGCTCGTCGAGCAGCAGCACCTGCTCCTGGCCGCGCAGCAGCGCCTCCAGCACGAGCCGCTTCTGCTCGCCGCCGGACAGGGTCTTCACGTCGCGGAACCGGGCCCGGTCGTACGGGACGCCGAGCGCGGCGACCGTCACCGTGTCCCACAGGACCTCGACGTCGTAGCCGCCCTCCTCGCCCCAGGCGGTGATGGCGTTCGCGTACTTCATCTGGGTCGGCTCGTCGTCGGTCTCCATCAGCGCCAGCTCGGCGCGGTCCAGCTCGACGGCCGCCTTGCGCAGACCCGGTGGGGCGACGGCGAGCAGCAGGTCGCGGACGCTGCTGTCGTCGCGCACCGAACCGACGAACTGGGGCATCACCCCGAGCCCGCCCTGCACCCGCACGCTGCCCGCCGCCGGGGTCAGCTCACCCGACAGGATCCGCAGCAACGTGGTCTTGCCGACGCCGTTGGCGCCGACCAGCGCCACCACCGACCCGGCACCGACCTTGAACGACACATCGCGAAACAGCTCGCGTCCGTCGGCGAGACGGAAGGCAAGTCCATTCGCATCGAGGAAACCCACAGTGGGTCATCGTCGTCTGATGGGTGCCACAAGACCAAATCATTTGGTGTATCACGGTGGCTCGTCGCGCCTCCGAACACAGAGGTGCATCTCAGGGAAGGAGCTCGATGACCAGCATCGAGTCGGCTCGGCTGGTGGCGGCGCAGCTCGGTGTGCTGGTGACGCTGGGCGCGTTGCCCGCCCTGCCGGACGGCTCGCGGCTCGACCGCTCGCCGACGCCGGTGCACGACGTGAACGGCGAGCTGCTCCTGTGGCGGATCGGGTCGACCACCGGGCGCGGGTACGTCGACGTCGCCGCCCACCCGAGGCTCGGAGCGCCGCTGGTGGCGGTCGCCCCGGAGGCCGCGTGGGAGCCGGAGATGCTCCTCGGCGAGGCCAGGAGCCTCGACGTCGAGCACGACGAGCTGCAGTTCGTGGCCTACAGCTTCCCCAAGCTGGCCGTCCGGTTCCTGCTCGACGGCGTCGAGGTCGCGCTGCGCGAGCTGCACACGTGGGAGGAGGTGCCCGAGGTGCGCGAGGACCTGGGCGAGCCGCCCGGCGAGTTCGAGCGCTGGTCGTTCCTGGACGAGCAGGACGCCGAGACGAGACTCGTGCGCGAGGAGCGCTACCAGCAGCGGATCGAGGCCCTGACCCACCTGGCGAACGTGCTGCACGTGGACGAGCCGGTCGTGCGCCGGTTCGACCGCAAGATCGTCGAGCAGGTGCTGCGCCCCCGCGTGGACGCGCTGGAGCTGCACTACTCGCACAGCTTCGCCGACCAGTCGAGCTGCCTCGGCCTGGTCGGGCAGGAGACGAACCGGTGGAGCGCGGCGGCGAGCACCCAGATGATCCTGGACTTCTACCGCTACCGCTACGACCAGGAGCGGCTCGCCGACGAGCTGGGCCTGGGCACGGAGGAGCACCCGGTGGGGCTGCCGCCGAGCAGGGACTTCGACGTCGTGGTGGCGCTGGAGAACCTGACCGGCAAGTCGCTGTCGGCGGCGCTGTCGACCACGCCGACGTTCGCGGAGTGCCGTTCGGAGATCCGCGCGAACCGGCCGGTGATCAGCTTCATCCCCGGCCACTCGCGGGTCGTGGCCGGGTACACGCGGACGAGTTCGCTGCTGCTGATCGGCGCGAGCTTCGCCGCGTTGCAGGTCAACGACCCGTGGCCGCCGAGGGCGGGTGTGGTGACGCGGTGGGAGAACGTCGACACCATCGTGTGCCGGAGCACCGTGACGGCGCGGGTGACGCTGGTCCCCTAGCGGTGGAGGAGGAACGCGGTGCCGGGCGTCACGGCACGGTGCTCATCCGCCGCTCAGCGCCACGTGGTCCCGCGCAGGAGCAGCACGACCGACACCATGCCGAAGCAGCCGATCGCGGCACCGAGCACCCCCATCGCCAGGAGGAACGTGCCGATGGCCGCGAAGAGGACCGCCAGCACGGTGGTCGGCTTGGGACCGGCCCGTCCCGTCGCCAGCCGTCCGTCCAACAGGGGGTCGTCGAGGCGGAACTGGTGCTCGATCTCGGCCAGCGACCGGCGCTCGGATTCACTCAGCATCGGGACTCCTCCACATGCTCCAGGCAGGGTCGGAGTACCCCGATTCCGGGGTTTCAACCCGAACTACCTCCGGGAAAGCGCGACGAGCCTGGACACGGCCCTCAGGTACTTCTTCCGGTAGCCGCCGCGCAGCATCTCGTCGGTGAACAGCTCCGACAGCGGACGCCCCGAGACGGCCACCGGGACGTCCCGGTCGTAGAGCCGGTCACCCAGCGCCACCAGGCGCAACGCGACGGACTGGTCGGCCGCCGGGCGCACGCCGCGCAGGTGCACCGCCGCCACCCCGTCGACCAGCCTGCCGTAGCGCGACGGGTGGATCCGGGCCAGCCGGGCGCACAGGGCGTCGAAGTCGTCCAGCGTCGCGCCGGGGGTGGCCTCCGCGCTGGCGGCCAGCTCGTCGTCGGTCATCGGGTCGGGCGCGTCCGGCAGGCCGCGGTGCCGGTAGTCGGGGCCGTCGACGCGCACGACGTCGAACCGCGCCGACATGGCCCGGATCTCGCGCAGGAAGTCCTGGGCGGCGAACCGGCCCTCGCCGAGCTTGTCCGGCAGCGTGTTGGAGGTGGCCGCGACGAACACGCCCGCCCCCGTCAGCTCCTTGATCATCCTGCTGACCAGCGTCGTGTCGCCGGGGTCGTCCAGCTCGAACTCGTCGATCGCCAGCAGCCGGTGCTCGGACAGCCGCCGCACGGCCTCGCCGAACCCGAGCACGCCGACCAGGTTGGTCAGCTCGACGAACGTGCCGTACGCCTTCGGCCCCGGAACGGCGTGCCAGAGCGAGGCCAGCAGGTGGGTCTTGCCGACGCCGAACCCGCCGTCGAGGTACAGCCCGAGCTTCCCCTCCGGCGCCGCCCTGCGACCGAACAGCGACCCGAGCCAGCCGCCGCCGGAGTCGCCGCCGACGCGCTTCGCGAACGCCGCGCACGCCGTCACGGCCGCCGCCTGGCTGGGCTCGTCCGGGTTGGGCACGTAGGTGTCGAACCGCACGTCGTCGAACCGGGGCGGCGGGACCAGGGAGTTCACCAGCTCGTCCGCTTCGATCCGGGGATCTCGGTCGGCCAGGCGCGGAGCGGACATGCGGCACAGGGTATCCGCGGAGGACGGCCGCGACCCCAGGGTGTGTTGGGATGAACTCCATGCGCACCCTCCTGCCCCCGCACGACGGCGAGATCACCGACGCCGACCTGGAGCGGGCCTACGACTACCCCTCCGACCTGGACCGCCCGTGGGTGCAGGTGAACTTCGTGTCCAGTGTGGACGGCGCGGTCGCGGTGGACGGACGGTCCGCCGCGCTCGGCAACCCGGCGGACAAGAAGGTGTTCATGCTCGGCCGCGACCTGGCCGACGTGGTGCTGGTCGGCGCGGGCACCGCCAAGGCCGAGGGCTACCGGGGCGTCCGGGCGGGAGAGGTGCGCGCCGAGCGCCGGGCCAGGCTCGGCCGGGCCCCGGTCCCGCCGATCGCCGTGGTGAGCGCCCGCGCCTCGATCGACCCCGACTCCCCGCTGGTGACCGACACCTCGGTGCCGCTGATCGTCCTGACCACGTCGTCCGCCTCGGCCGAACGCCGGGAAGCGCTGGTCGCGGCGGGCGCGGACGTCGTCGTGGCGGGCGGGACCGAGGTGGACCTGGTGGCGGCGCTGCGCGCGCTGGACGAGCGCGGGCTGCGCCGGGTGGACTGCGAGGGCGGTCCTGCGCTGTTCGGGTCGCTGATCGCCGCGGACCTGGTGGACGAGCTGTGCGTCACGATCGCGCCGAAGCTCGTGGGCGGCGGGGCTGGTCGGATCGCGCACGGACCGGCGGTGCCGCCGCGGGACATGACCCTCGTCTCGGCCCTCCACCACGGGTCCGCGCTGCTGCTGCGGTACCGGCGCGTGCGCTGACCAGCCCGAAGAGGCAGGATGGCCCGGTGCCGCTACCGCTGACCCCGCCGTTGCAGCCCATGCTCGCGACCGCCGTGGACGAGATCCCGACCGGCAAGGACCTGCTGTTCGAGCCGAAGTGGGACGGCTTCCGCTGCCTGGTCTTCCGCGACGGCGACGAGGTGACCCTCCAGTCGCGCAGCGGGAAGCCCCTGAACAGGTACTTCCCCGAGGTCGTCGAGGCGCTGGGGCGAACGCTGCCCGAGCGGGTCGTGCTCGACGGCGAACTGGTGGTCGCGAAGGGCGACCGGCTCGACTTCGACGCGCTCGCCGAGCGCATCCACCCGGCGGCCAGCCGGGTCGCGCTGCTGTCCGAGTCGACACCCGCGGCCTACGTGGCGTTCGACCTGCTCGCGCTCGGTGACGACGTGCTGCTGGAACGGCCGTGCGTCGACCGCCGGGAGGCGCTGCTGGGGCTGCTCACACCGGGTGACGGGCTCTACCTGACCCCGGCGACCACGGACGTGGAGCTGGCGGCGCAGTGGTTCGAGCTGTTCGAGGGCGCCGGACTGGACGGCGTGATCGGCAAGCCCGCGACCTCGGAGTACACGCCGGGCAAGCGTTCGATGATCAAGGTCAAGCACGCCCGTTCGGCCGACTGCGTGGTCGCCGGGCTGCGCTGGCACAAGGACACCGACCCCGGCACGGCCGTCGGGTCGCTGCTGCTCGGCCTGCACGACGACGCGGGTGTGCTGCACCACGTCGGCGTGGTCGGGTCGTTCAGGGCCGAGCGCCGCCGGGAGCTGGCCGAGGAGCTGCGCGACCTGATCACCGAGGCCGACCACCCGTGGCTCGGGCCGGACGCCGAGGACGGCCGCAGGCTGCCCGGCGCGATCAACCGGTGGCGCGGCCAGCACGCGTCGTGGGTCGCGCTGCGGCCCGAGCGCGTGCTGGAGATCTCCTACACGCAGACCGAGGGCGCCCACCCGGCGCGGCTGCGGCACAACGGCCAGTTCACCCGGTGGCGGCCGGACCGCGAGGCCGACTCGTGCCGCTACGACCAGCTCGAACAGCCCGCGCGCTACGACGTGGAGTCGGTGCTGCGCGGCGAGGTCAAACCCGCCTAGCGGTGCGGGTGGCGCCGACGGAGGCGAGCACCACCAGGCACACGGCCACCCACTGGACCGGGTGGAGCGCCTCGCCGAGCACCACCAGACCGGTGAGGGCGGCCATCGCGGGTTCCAGGCTCATCAGGATGCCGAACACGCTCGGCGGGATCGTGCGCAGCGCCTCCAGCTCCAGCGAGTACGGCACCACCGACGACAGCAGCGCCACGCCGAGACCGGAGATCAGCACGATCGGGTGGAACAGCGACGTGCCCGCGTCGGCGATGCCGAACGGCAGCACGACCAGCCCGCCGCACACCATCGCCAGCGCGAGCCCCTGCCCGTCGGAGGACTGGCTGCCCAGCGCGGCCGTCAGCAGGATGTACCCCGCCCAGCACAGGCCCGCGAGCAGCGCGAACAGCACACCGGTCAGTTCGAGGCCGCCGTCGGCGCGGGTCAGCAGCAGCACGCCGCCCGCGGCCAGCAGCGCCCACAGCCCGTCGACCCACCGCCGCGACCCGACCACCGCGACCCCCAGCGGGCCGAGGAACTCGATCGTCACGGCCGCGCCGAGCGGGATCCGTTCGATCGCGAGGTAGAAGGCCACGTTCATCGCCCCGAGCACCACGCCGTAGGAGACGACGGTGGCCAGCATCCGGCGGGTGATCCGCGGCGACGGCCGCCAGACCAGCACGAGCACGGCGGCGGCGAACACCAGCCGCAGCGTCACCGTGCCCGACGGGCCCGCGATCGTGAAGAGCTGCTTCGCGATGGCGGCGCCGACCTGGATGCTGATGATCGACAGCATCACCAGCGCGGGCGGTGGGACCGCTCCCAGCACCCGCACCGCCGCCGAGAACGGTCCCGACCCTCCCAGCGGCTGCCCCGACGTCGGTCCTGCCTGCGCCCTCACCACCCGACCATCCTGCCTGTCCGAAGTGGATTCGCGAATTCCCCCGCCCGGTGGTCGGGAACGCTGCGCTCACCGAAGTCTCACCTGGCCCGTGCGACCCTCTGCCCTGTCCGGCCTTCGTCACCGCCTGTCGAGAGCGAGGAACCACAGTGCCGCGTCGGCGCCACGCCGCCCTTTTGCTTCCGCTCGTGGTGATGACCGCACTGAGCGCGTGCAGCGCGGGCCCCTCCATCCGACCGGTGATCGCCGTGCTCGGCGACAGCGGCCCGACGAGCGCGTCCGCGCCGTCCGGCCCGCAGCCCGTCCCGGAGCTGGAGGAGGGCAAGGACGGCACCCTCAACTGGCAGGAGTGCACCGACTCCACGGTCCTCCGGCTCGGCAGCACGGCACCCCGGTCCTCGAACACCTACCAGTGCGCGCGGATGCCGTCCGTGCTCGACGCCCCGAGCAGGCCGGGGCGCGGCAGCATCAGCGTCGCCGTCCTCAAGGTCGGCACCGGCAAGACCCCGCTCGTCGTCGTCAGCGACGCCGACGGCGAACCCGGCACGCTCAAGGCCGCCAGGCTCGGCGCGTCCCTGCCGCCCGAGGTGCTGAGCACGTTCACGCTCATCGGCGTCGACCGGCGCGGCACCGGCAAGTCCGACGGCGTCCAGTGCGTCCCCTCCTCCGCCCGGCTCGACATCGTCGAGTTCGACCCGGCCAAGACCGACCACACCGAACTGCGGACCGCCATCACCACCGCCAGCCAGGAGTGCGTGCTCGACCTGGAGAACCGGCTGACCGCGATGGACTCGTGGCGCGCCGCCGCCGACCTGGAGAAGCTGCGCGACCTGCTCGGCACCAGCACGCTGAACGCGATCGGCGTTGGCGACGGCTCCAAGGTGCTCACCCTCTACGCGAGCCGCTTCCCGACCCGCATCGGCCGCATGGTCTTCGACGGCGCGCCCGACCCCACCCTCGACACCATCGGCGCCTCGGAGGCCGAGTCCGTGGCCGCCGAGGCCACGTTCGACGCGTTCGCGAAGGACTGCGCGATCCGCGGCTGCCCGCTGGGCGCGAACGCCAAGGCCGAGCTCACCGCGCTGCTGGAGCAGCTCCGCACCAGCCCCGGCCGGTCGCTCGGCATCTCGCTCACCCCCGGCACCGCGCTCCAGGCCGTCCTGGTCGGGCTCGCCGACCGCGGGCGCTGGCCCGCGCTCGCCGACGCCCTCGCCGCCGCCAAGGCGGGCGACAGCGCGGGCCTGACCGCGCTCGTCGAACCGCTGGTCGCCGACGTCGACGAGAACCCGCCGAGGCTCGACGCCGCCCTCGTGACGGGCTGCAACGACAGCGCGACCCGCATCCCCCCGGACCGGGTGACCGTGCTGACGCAGGACTGGCGCGAGAAGCACCCGCTGTTCGGGGCGATGTACGCGCACCGTCTGCTGCTGTGCGCCTCCTTCCCGGTCCCGCCGCCGGTCAAGGTGCCCGCGCTGGTCGGCTCACCACCGATCCTCGTGCTGAGCACCGCCAACGACCCGGTGACGCCTCAGCAGGGCACCGAGCGCGCCGTCGGCGCACTGCCCGCGGGCGTGCTCATCGGCTGGCAGGGCGGCGGCCACGGAGCGCTCGGCCAGTCGGAGTGCGCGACGGCGGCGGCGGTCGCCTTCCTGGTCAACGCGAAGGTGCCCGCGAACGGGACCGTCTGCCCGCCGTGACGCACGGCCGAGCCGGTCTGGTCCAGGCCAGGCCGGGCCAGGCCAGGCCGGGCCGGTCTGGTCCGTTCCGGGCCGGGCCGGTCTGGTCTGGTCTGGTCTAGTCCGGTCCGGCAGACGGGTGGCGTGAGGATGGCCGCTCACCGGTAGTCACCGTTCGAGGATTCCACCGGGGCCGCACTATTCTCCTTGCGGCGGAAGGAAAAACGGCCGCCGTGGCCGCGGGGTGCCGGTCGGACGGCCGTTTCACCGGCCCACCGCCCGCACTCCCACCACAGGTCTCGCTCACGGTCGCCGCACACAGCGGCCCACCGCAGCGCGTCACGCGGCGGGCCGCCCCTCGCCGCCTCGCACACCCGACCGCACCCCACCGCCCGCGGGCACCCGCCCCACAGAACCCACCGCAGGCAACCGCCAAAGAACCACCTGCCCGCAGGCAACCGCCCCACGAAATCACCCACACGCAGGCGACCGCCCGCCCGCAGGGCAGCCGCCCCGCAGACCCGCGACAGCCCTCGCACCACCGCCATCACGGGCCGAAGAGCGAGCGCACGCGAGGGTCGCCCGGTCGTGAGCGCCCCCCGAACCTCAACCTACCCAAGGGGTCCGACAGTTTTCTGGGCCCGACGCGGCAGCGGCCCCGGTCGTGGAGACCGGGGCCGCTGTCCTGTCAGGTCAACAGCTCGAACAACATCCGCAACCTGGACCGGTGCATCCGCCGCAGCAGTTGCAGCCACCGAGCTGGACCTGTTCCACCGTCGTGCTCTCTACCGCCATCATGGCCTCCCCGTGATCGAGCGGACCTCCAGCACCGAAGGTATTTCGCCCTCACCGTCCGCCCTACCGCCGGGGAGGGGAAGTCCCCTCACCCGATCGCGGCTGGTTAATCACTGGTACGTCGCAGTACGTGTTCACCGATCAGCCGTCCGCTCACCCCGACAGCTCGTCGAGCGCCTTCTGGGCGGCTTCCAGTTCGGCGCGCAGCTGTTCCACGCGGGCCAGGTGGGTTTCGCGGGCCGCGTTCAGCACCGCGTCGACCGCTGACGCGACCTCCGGGTGCAGCAGCTTCGCGGCCTGCGCCACCGCGCTCGGTGCCAGAGCCGCCTGCCTGAGCGTGCGCTTGACACCGACCAGCACCTCGGCCGCCCACTCACCGTCGACGGTCGACGTGAGCGTGATGGTGACCTCGGCGGGCTTCGCCTGCTTGCGGGCGGACGACGCGGCGCGAGCCGGTGCCGCCGCCGGTTTCGGCTTCTCCACCGGAGCGGGCGGGGCGGGGGTGTAGACGTGGCCGATCTCCACGGGCTTCGGCGGTTCCGGCTCCTTCACCGGAGGCTTCGCCGCCGGTGCCTTCTTGCGCGGGGGCTTCTCGGTGGTGAGCTCCGCCGGGGAGAAGGAGATCTCGTCGCGCTCCCCCGTCGGACGCACCTGGATGAAGTCGCCCTCCTCGGGCTCGGTGAACGCGATCACCTTCGCCGATCGCCCGGCCTCCACCCCGACCGCGGCCGAGGTGAACCAGACAGCGGGCTGGCGCCCCTCGGCGAGCTCCGCGCGCAGGTGGTCGACGTCCTGCGGTGACAACGAGCTCTCTGCCATCTGCCCCTCCAAAAACGATCTTGAAATTCTCGTCCGGGTGCAGACTGCCTTACGGCACCGACAGTTTTGACATCGGCATCCGCGACAGCTGCCGGTCGTGCACGCGCCCGAGCGCCAACTGTGCGCCCAGCGCCCCCAGGAGGGCAAGGAGCATGTCCCACTGGCTGTCCCACACATCCCCTTGCGTGCCAAGGAAGTCCTCGGCCGATTCGCCCCCGATGACGGCTCCCGCCCACTCGACCAGCTCGTACGCCGCGCTCACGCCGAGGCAGGTCGCGGTCACGAGCGCGAACAGCCAGCGGCCGGGGCGCAGCGGCGTCCGGCGCAGCAGGAGTTCGCGGACGACGACGGCGGGCACGAAGCCCTGGACCACGTGGGCGAACCGGTCGTAGGGGTTGCGCTGGAGCTCGAACAGGTCGCGGACGCGGAACCCGACCGGCACCTCGGCGTAGGTGTGGTGGGCGCCGAGCGCCAGCACGAGCGCGTGGCCGACGATCAGCCAGCGGGTGAGCCGCGTCAGGGGGAACCCGCGGTGGGTGAGCACCAGGACCGGCAGCGCGATGAGGACGGGCGCGACCTCCAGCGCCCACGTGCCGTGGCTCTTGGGCCCGATGGCCGACACGGCCACGGCCGCCACGACGAGCCCCACCTGGACTATCGGTTCGCGTTCCATGCCCGGAATCCTGCCCGCAGTGGCAGCATCGTGGCCATGGGCATAGTCGCGCTGGTGCTGACCGCCGTCCTGACCGCAGCCTCCGCCACGTCGGCCGCGGCTCCCCGGACCGAGCTGTCCGTGATGACGTTCAACGTCCACGCGGGCATCGGGTCCGACGGGGTGTTCGACCTGCCGAGGGTCGCCGAGGCGATCCGGGCGCAGCGGCCCGACGTGGTCGGCCTCCAGGAGGTCGACGTGCACTGGTCGGAGCGCAGCGGGTTCGTCGACGAGGCCGCCGAACTGGCCCGGTCGCTCGGCATGGCGGTCTTCTTCGCGCCGGTCTACGACCTGCCCGGCGAGCCGCGGCGGCAGTTCGGCGTGGCGGTGCTGAGCCGGTACCCGATCCTGCGGACGCACAACCACCCCATCACCAGGCTGTCCACACAGGACCCCGAGGCGGTGCCCGCTCCCGCGCCGGGGTTCGCGGAAGCCGTCGTCGACGCGCCGGGCGGGCCGGTCGGCGTGTACGTGACGCACCTGGACTTCCGGCCGGACCCGTCGATCAGGGCGACGCAGGTGCGGGAGATGCTGGCGATCATGCGCGGACCGCGGCAGGTCCTGCTGGGCGACCTGAACGCCGGGCCGGACGCGCCGGAACTGCGACCGCTGTGGGAGCGCCTGGTGGACGCGGGCGGCACCGCGACCTACCCCGCGGGAGCACCGACCGAGCGGCTCGACCACGTGGCCGTGAGCCGCGGCTACCGGGTGCTGGACGTGCGGGTGCCCGACACCACCGCCTCCGACCACCTGCCCGTCGTCGCCCGCGTCGCGGGACGGCCGTGACGGCGGACCCGACGCGGGCCGGTGGGTGAGCGCGCACCCACCGGCCGCCACCGGTTCCCGCTAGGCGGGGTTGCCGTCGTTGCCGCACTTGCGGCCGGGGTTGATGCAGTTGGTCATCCGGCGCTGGAGCTCGTTCGGGTCCCAGGCGTTCATGAAGTCGCCGTGGAACGTGTAGCCGGGGGCGTTCGTCGTGTTGACCCCGTTGACCGTCCCGCCGAGCGAGAGGCCACCGCCGTTCACCGGGTAGGTGATCAGCAGTTCGAGCCGGGGCAGCACGACCGGGTGGGTGCTCGGGCAGCTTCCGGCCCAGAACACGACGTGGTCGCGGTGGTTGGCGGAGTCCAGGTTCCGGCCGTCCCAGCAGGTCGGGAAGTCCAGGTAGGTCTCCAGTTTGGTGCCCGCCGGGCAGTTCATGAAGTTGCCGCTCGACGGGCTCTGCGTGGTGCACGACCAGCGCGCGGACGGGTTCTCCGCGGGACTGGCCGCCTTGCTGTTGCCCACCACGTACCGCAGGCCCTGCGGCGGCGCCTTGGCCTGCGCCATGTCGTGGATGCCCTGGTAGTACACGGTCACGCTCTCGGGCGCGACCGGTTGGCCGTTCTTGTACAGCGTGGGCACCCAGTACGCCGACAGGTCGGCGGCGGGGTTGCAGTTCGTCGTCGCCGCCTTGAGCGACGTGGTGGTGGAGTTCGCGTTCGTCGACCGGTTGCCGAAGAACTCGTGGACGTGCGAGACGCCTGACTGGCCGGGGAAGACGATCGGGTCGTCGCCCGCTCGGTGGCTGCTGCCGCAGGTCACCCGGAACTCCGAGGCACCCGCGATCCCGATCTGGCCCTCGATGGCCCGCGCCTGCTGCTGGTCGACGGCACCGGGGTGGCTGCCGTGGTTCGGTCCCGCTCCCGCGGGCTGGTAGGTCACGACCACTCCGATCGCCGCGATGGCGATCGTCGTGGCCGTGACCCCGATCAGTCCTCGTAACCTCCTGCGCATGTCGTGCTTACCTCCTCAACCGGTGAGGCGGCGGCGGATCACTGCCCGAACGAGAACCAGTTGACGTTGACGAAGTCAGCGGGCTGCCCGCTCGTGAAGGTCAGGTACACGTCCTGCTTGCCGGTCAGCGGCGACATGTTCGCGGGCACGGTGCGCCAGCTCTGCCAGCCGCCGGTGTTGGCGACGGCGAACGAGCCGAGCACGGTGCCGGTGGGACTGCCGACGCGGACCTCCACCAGGCCGCTCACGCCGCCCGCGGCGCCGCTCGCGACCCGTGCGCTGAACTGCCGCCCGGTGGCGGAGCCGAAGTCGACCCCCCGGAACAGCGCCCAGTTGCCGTTGCCGAGCCCGGCCAGGTTCTGCCCCGCCCCGCTGTCGGTCGTGGTCTCGGTGAGCACGCCGCTCTGCCCGTCGAACGACTCCGCCTGGATGGTCGCGAACGCGTTGCGGCTGCCGGGCGGGTTGGTCGTGGTCGTCGTCGTGGTGGTCGTGGTGGTCGTCGTCGTGGTGGTCGTCGGGACGACACCACCGCCACCGGAGTCGGTGCCGCTGCCCGCCGGACCGCGCCACGCGGTCGAGGACGCGGGCACCGACAGGGACTGCCCGTCGGAGAAGCTCACCGTGGCCGCGGTCGTGCCGGGGTTGTAGGCCACGTAGGTCTTCGCGCCGTTCTTGTTCAGCACCGCGTACGTCGGGACGCTGGCGGTGACCGAGTGGTCGGGCGTGCCGTGGGTGTTCAGCGACGTGATCCAGTGGTAGGCGTGCGCCCTGGAGTCACCGGCCTCCGGTTCGAGACCGCCGCCGTAGTTGGCCAGCGCCTGCGCCGGGTCCGCGATGGCGAGGAACTCGGTGATGACGTCCTTCCACTCCACCTCGGTCCCGCCGTTGGCCGCCCGCATCTCGGCGATGTTCTGGAGGATGTCGGCCTTCCACGCGCCGTGGTAGAGCGAGCCGCCGGTGATCGGCAGCATGTTGATGCCGTGGATCTCCTCCGGGTTCGCCGTCCACCACGTGCCGTACGTGGCGCCCGCACCCCAGACGATGCCGACCGTGCCGTGGTTGAAGCCGCTCGGGAAGACCGCGTTGTCCTTGTTGAACCAGTACTGGCCGATCGCGGCCTGCTGGGTCGTGTAGAGGTAGATGCCCGCGTCGCGCAGGGTGTTGTCACCGGTCGCCTGGCCGAACAGGACGGCGGCGGTGGCGAACATCATCGACTCCGAGGAGGACTCCTCGTTGTTGCCGTGCGCGAAGCCAGCGTGGCCCGACGCCCAGTTCTGCCCCGCGTACGCGTCGAACGTGCGCAGGAACGGGAAGCGGCTCTCGGAGCGGTCGTAGTTGTTGGCGTCCTTGACCAGCATCTTGATCATGCCGCCGTAGCGGGCGTCCGACGCCCACGCCGGGTCGTGCTGCGCCACGATCGCCGCGGCCAGGATGTAGTAGCCGTAGTGGAAGTGGTGGTCGTTCAGCTCCTGGTCGGACCCGAACGACGCCGGGTAGCCGATCAGCGTGTCCCACGTCGAGTCGTAGGCGAAGTGCCTGCCCGACTCACCGGGGGTCGCGGTCAGCCAGTCGGTCAGCCGGTCGCGGACCATGCCGATGAGCCGGTCGCGGCCCGCCGTGTAGCCGATCTGGTTCGCGATGCGGGCCAGGTTCGACAGCCGGTTGAGCGCCTTGCCCGTCCAGTAGGTGTCCGTCGCGCCCTTCCACGGGTCGGCGGCGTTCAGCTCGGCGTCGATCTCGTTGCGCAGCCTGGTGGTGTCGGCCTGCGACGACAGGGGCAGAGCGGGCAGGACGCCGCTGAACGCCTGGCGCGTGGTGAACGAGCCGCCCTCGCGCAGCCGCATCTCACCGCGCGGCGAGGTGTAGCGGTGGGCGGTGACCGCGTCGGTGGAGTTCAGCCACTGGTGGCGGTAGAGCGCCTGGAGCGTGCCGGTCTGCGTGCCCTGCTTGGCGACCGTGGTCGCCGCGTAGGTCGCCGACGACTGCGCGGTGCCCGCGTTGTAGGACCAGGACACCTTGGTGTCCGTGACGAACGAGAAGGCGTACTTCTGGAACAGGGCCAGCGCGTCGCGGGACGGCAGCAGCGCCACGGAGAAGTAGGCGGCGGCCGACGTGGCCTCGGAGCCGGAGACGGTCCAGTTCGACGGCGAGAACAGGGCGTACTCGTGGCCGTTGACGGTCACCCCGAGGACGCCGGGGTTGTTGCTCCACACCGTGGCGGTGGCGTTGAAGCCGACGCGGGCGTTGCCGCCGGTCGCCTCGGCGTAGACGAACGGCAGGCCGTGGCCGATGGTGGTGCGCAGGGTGCGGCCACCGGCGGTCCACAGCGGACTGACCGTCCAGTCGGACCAGCCGTCGACCGAGACGCCGGGCGCGTTGAGCCCGGAGACGCCGACGAACAGGTCGTCGCGGTGCAGCATCTCGTAGGCGGTGCCGTTGGACACGACCGCCGCGGTGTTCGGGTAGCCGACGCCGAGGCCCTGGGCCGCGGCGTGGAACGACATCGGGTGGGCGTACAGGTTCTCGCCGTACGGGTTGCCCGCGTAGCGCTGCCACACCAGCGAGGACCACCACTCGTTGGTGGGCACGGCCTGGCCCGCCATGCGCGAGGTGACCTTCGGGGTCACCGGCGCGCCGTCGGAGTTGGACGGTCCGGCGGCACCGGCGGGCCGCTCGGTGGCGTAGCTGCCTGCTCCGACCGCGACCGCGTTGGCGGCCGGGGGGAGTATCAGGGTGATCGCGGTGGCCGCGGCCAATGCGGCGGCGAACGCCGCCAGGCGTGGTCGGGTCGAACGCACAGGGGACCTCCAGCGGAGCAACAGGGACTCACACTGTGAGAGCGCTCTCACATTGTCGATACGGTAAACCCGATGTGTCCGGCTGTCTACGATTTGTTTCGTTTGTGCGTCTTGGCGGAAAGCCGAGGGCTACTCGCCCTCGGCCTCCTCCGCGCCCCGCAACCGGTACTCGCACCCGTACTCGACCGCGTACTGGAGGTCGTAGTGGTGCACGATCTTCGGTCCACCGTGCAGGTGTACGTGCGTCAGCGTCGGCTTCGGCTCGGCCTGCGGCTCGGCGTGCGAATCCACCCGGCCGTCCAGAGGCCCGCCGACGAAACGCACCACATAGGCATGAGTCATCGCGACCTCCCGTTCCACCACTCCACCCGTCCGCACCATCGTACGAGGACGAACCTGCGTTGGCGGCCATTCGCCACCGTTTCCAGCCGGTTGGCTCACACCTCGGACGTGCCGAACCACAGGTCAGCAAGGCTGTCGAGCGTTTTCACCCCGCCGGGTGGAATCTCGCGGAGGTACCACGGCAGGTTGCTGTAGACGTGCAGCAGCGCGTACGCGAGCAACCTGCGCGGCAGTTCCCGGTCGACCTCCCGGTACCCGTAAGCGCGCAGCAGGGCGCCGTGCGCCTCGCGGTCGCCGCGCGTCAGGAACACCCCGTGGCGACGAACTCGTACTCCGCGGCGCCCCTCATGGCCGGTTCGAAGTCGAACAGCCCCGACAACTCCAGATCGGGGGTGACGAGCAAATGATCACCCATCACCTCGGTGTGGAGGAAGACCGGATCAGGGCTGCCAAGATCCACCGAATCCACAAAACCGGGAATTTGGTTCAACCAATTTTCCCCGAGCCCCCTCGCCGCCTGCCGCTCCACACAGCCGGCCTTTTGCCGGGTGATGAAGGCCTGCCAGTCACCCGGCCCCAGTTCCGGCGACGGCAGCCCGTGCAACACCGCCAACGCCTCCCCGACCCGCGTTGCCACCCGGCCGCGCTGTTCCCGGTTGAGCCGCGGCCACACTTCACTGAGGCTCTCGCCGTGGAGCCGTCGCATGAGGACGTACCCCCAGCCGCCGAACTCGCCGCTCGCCAGGACGGCGGGGGTGGGGATCGGCAGGCGACCGTCGACGGCCTTGAGCACGTCTCGTTCGACCGACATCTCGGGTAGGTAGACCTGGGGGAAGAGCTTGAGCACGTGGTCGTGACCTGCGGCGTAGACCGGGAGGGAGCCGTCGGGGAAGCGTTCGACGGTGGTGTTCAGGCCCAGGTGGTCGCAGAGGGCCAGGACGGCGGGCCGGAGCAGGACCTCGTCCTTGGCGATGGCGTCGAGCAGGGCTCGGTGTCGGCGAGGGGGAAGACCACGCGTGGAACCTAAGGGCGTCGGGCTGGCGGGTCGATCGGATTACCCGGTCGCGATGTCATCCACATGATCTTTCCGTTGAGCGTCACGATGAACTCGGTTCCATGACTGCTCACGCCGCGGAGGTACCGATGCTGCAAGGATTCATCGACTTCCTGGACGACTACCTGGAAAGAACCGGCATCAGCGGACTCATCAGGGGAGTACTGGGAGTCCTCGCCTTCGCGAGTCTCCTGAGCGCGATTTTCGGCACGATCGCCATCAAGGCCGGCGCGCTGGTCATCGCCACCATGTGCCTGCTCGGCGTCCTGCTGATGTTGACCACGCACCACAGGACTCTCCGCGCCCAGGCGAACGAACACCGCCTCCTGCTTTCGCGGTACTGCGACGTGGTCACCAGTCGGATGAATCCGACGTGGCACATCCACCGCTGGTCGGAGGCTGTCGACATCGCGCCGAACGGTGACGTCCTCGGCAGCGTCACGATCCACGCCAGTGTGGAGGCGGAGGCGCTGCACTTCCTCCGCGTGTGCCTGGGGCCCAACTGGGCGCAGCCTGAACGCACACGGCGAAAGGTCCGCGTGAGCATGACGGGCTTGGAGATCATGGGAACAGGGAGCGGTCGGTGGAGCGAGACCTCCCGCTGGCAACCGGACGGCAGGCTGGAGATCCTCGCCCACTGCGTTTCGAAGCCGCCAGGGCTGGGTGACCAGATCAGGCTGCGCCTGGAGTACGAATGGCCTGGCAAGTGCGTTCCGCTGATGCGACACGACAGGCTGGACGAGTTCGTCTGCCTGTTCAGCCGCGACCTCGACCAGTTGGACTACCGGATCACCTTGCCGGTCGGCACCCGAGCGAAGTACGACCCGGTCGGCTTGGACAAGGACAACTTCGACCTGTCCCTGTACACCGCGAAGCACAAACGCCCGGTCGTCGAACTGGTCGCCCGAGACGTCGACGCCGACCACCGCGTGGGCATGCGCCTCGACCTCCGCTAACCGCCCACCCGTTCCGCGTCGTGCGCATCCAGCACGCGCAGCAGTAGCGATTCGAGCACTGCCCGTTCCTCCTCCGACAGCACCGCAAGCGCTTCCCCCTGCGACTTCTCGGCGATCGGCCGGATGCGCTCGACCAGTGCCTTCCCCTGCTCCGTGAGCACGATCCGGTGCCGCCGCCGGTCCACCGGGTCCGCCTCACGGGCCAGCAGGCCGCGCTCCGCGAGCTTGTCGAGCTTGTCGATCTTGCCGACGAGGTGGCTCTTGTCCATGTCGAGCGGATCGGCGAGGCACTGCTGGGAGGTCGGGCCGAAGTCGTCGAGGGTCACGAGCAGGCCGTACTGGGGCAGGAGGAGGTCGTCAGCGGCCAGGACCTCCTTCAGGCGCCTGACCGTGCCGGTGGGCGGCACGGCGCCGTTCGCCGAGTCCGCCCAGGCGGCGAAGGACTTCTTCACCTCGCACAAGCGCGGCAAGGTCGTCATCACGTTCTGACGTCCTCGGCCTCGATCAGTCTCGGGAACACCGGCCTGATCGGGGCCCCGTCGCACTGCGCCGCGATCCGGGCCGCGGCCGACGGCAGGAACGGCGTGAGGTGCTCGGCGACGTCCCGGCAGGTCGCGAGCAGCTCGCCCAGGACCCGCGGCAGCTCCGGGCTCCCCTGCTTCGCCAGCACCCACGGCTTCGTGGCCTGGACGTACCGGTTGGCCTCGTCGCCGATCCGCGTCACGGCCTCCACCGCACGGCGGAAGTCGAACCCCGCCAGTGCCCGGTCGATCGTGTCCGCCGCGTCGGCACGGGCTTCCCGCAACGCCGTGGCACCGGGGTCGTCGCCCTCCGCGGGACCGAACTTCGCGATCATGGACACCGTGCGGTTGACCAGGTTGCCGAGGTTGTTCGCCAGGTCCTCGTTCGCGCGGGCGACGAGGCGTTCCGCGGTGAAGTCCGTGTCTCCGGCCCGCGCCACCTCGCTGAGCAGCCACCACCGCACCGCGTCCGAACCGTGCCCATCCACGACCTCCGCCGGGTCGTCGGCGTTCCCCTCGGACTTGCTGATCTTGCGCCCGCCCGCTGTCAGGTACTCGTGGACGAAGATCGTCGTCGGCAGAGCGATTCCCGCCGACAGCAGCATCGCGAGCCAGTACACCGCGTGGAACCGGATGATGCCCTTGCCGATCACGTGCACCCGCTCGGGGCAGTCGGCCCACCAGTGCCGGAACCCGGCGTCGTCGGTGCCGTAGCCGGGGCCGGTGAGGTAGTTCGCGAGCGCGTCGAACCAGACGTACACGACCTGGCCGGGGTCGCCGGGCACCGGGACGCCCCAGCCGCGGGCCCGGTCCGTGCTGCGGCTGACGCTGAAGTCCTCCAGCCCGGACCGGAGGAAGGACAGCACCTCCCGCTTGCGCGACAACGGTTCCACGCGCACCACGTCGTCCTCGACGAGCCGCTCCAGCCGGTCCTGGTACCGGCTCAGCCGGAAGAACCAGTTGTCCTCGGTCACCTCCTCCGGCACGGTCCCGTGCTCGGGGCACCTGCCGTCGACCAGTTCGTCCGGCCGGTAGAACACCTCGCAGCCCACGCAGTACAGCCCGGTGTAGCTGCGCCGGTAGAAGTCCTCGGCGCACGCCTCCCACAGCTTCACCACACCGGGCGCGTGCCGCGGGTCGGAACTCGTGCGGACGAAGTCGTCGAACTCCAGCTCCAGGGCCTTGCCGAGCCCCGCGAACCGCTCGGCCACCCTCGCGACGTACTCGGCGGGCCCGATCCCCTCCGCCTCGGCGCTGTGGACGTTCTTCAGCGCGTTGTCGTCGGTCCCGGTCTGCGCCCGCACCTCGTCACCGCGCTGCCGCCGGTGCCGGGCCAGCACGTCGACCTGGACGAGCTCCAGCGCGTGCCCGATGTGGGGTTTCCCGTTGACGTACGGGATGGACGTCGTCACGTAGTAGCGGCTCATCGCTACCTTCCCAGCCCCTGCTGCACGAGGACGGCCCCAGGGGCCTCCTCGTCGGCGGGTCAGGACGTGCGGAGGAGGCCGGACGACATCATCATCCGGCCGGACGTGCGGAAGCTCCTCGACATGGTGATGAGGATACGCGAACCGGGTAGACCGGTCGTTGCACATAATCTGCGAGCGCTCAGGGGCTCGAAGTACCGTCCCTCATGGCGTCCTACCGAGTTGAACTACCCGCCGGGTGCACCGAGGTCACGCTCGTCCGGGCCGAGGACGGGTCGGAGACGGTGGTGCGGTTCGACCCGAACACGTCGAACGGGCCGATGCTGCGGGACGACGTGGCCCGGCGGCTGCGGGAGTACCTGGCTCGCGAGCCGGGGTCGGAGGCGCCCGCGCTGGTCGACCTCATGGTGCGGCAGCTCGGGTTCCAGGTGGGACCGCTGGCGGCGCGGGCACCGATCCGGCTGACGGTGATGGACCGGCGGGCCGTGACGCTGTGGGTCGGGGCGTCGACGGTGGTGAGCGCGAGCAAGCGGCAGACCGCGTTCGCTTTGACGCTGCCCGGCGCGGTGCAGAAGGACGACGCGCGCGTGCTGTTCCGGCTCGGCAGCCCCGGCACGGACGGGCCCGCGATCGTGCGGGCGTTCCGGAACTGGGCGGGGGCCTAGTCGGGCTTGCGGGCCTTCGACGGCTGCACGCGCATCGGTTCGCCGGGCATCTTCGGGGTGCCTGGTACTGGAGCGTTGTACTGACCTGGGGATATACGGTCCAGGGCCGAGCATTGTACGCCCGGTAGCCGGGCGAATTGAACCCTGTTGTGGATCTTCATCGCGGTCGTTCGAGCCGACCATACAGCCCGAAAACTACCCGACGCTCTCGGCGTGTCGCGGGCGTGGCTCCGTCTACGAACCCTTCCGCCTGCCCGCGACGAGCCGCCTCCGGATCCGTGACCGCCTGGGCCTCCCTACTCCGTCGGTCTCAAGATCCAAGCGAGCAATGTCGCGGAACTTCGCCATTTCGGCCTCCAGGTTTGGACGCGTCCTAGCCAGGTATGCCTGAGCCGCCCGACGGGCGCTCTGCGCCCGGCTCAGCAGGAAGTCGATCTCCTTGGAGATGATCAAGAAGCTGTCGCCAGCCTCATCGCTGCCGAACAGGCGAATCCGAATCAGCGCCTTGGTGACTTGCAGGTTCACACGGCGTAGGTCGTCCACGTGGCTGATCGCCGCTACCGCGATGAGGGCCTCCAGGGCTTCTGCATAAACCTCTTGCTTCAATTCCAGTTGTTTGGCCTTGCGCGAGTGCCGCGCGGTGAACCAAGGGGAGGCGGCGGCCGAGCCGAGGGCGACCACACCGGTGATCGAAGAGGCGATGATGGCAGCGATGGCGGCGTCCACGGGAGGCTCCTGAAGGTTGGCATCAAGATCGAACGGAGCGTGGTGCCCCTTCGCGCGGCCGGTACCGAGAGCGTGGAGCGGCCCTAAGCGCTGATGCTCCGAGGGCCGCTCCATCACCATCAAACGTCGAACCGGTCGTGCCTCAGGTTGCGCAGGAACAGGTCCATCTCGGTGCGTCCGAACGCCAAGGCGACCTTCGGGTTCTTGCTGTCACGCACGCCGATCACGTGCTCGGCGAAGGCCAGCTCGACGCACTCACCGCCGTTGCCACCGGAGTAGCTCGACTTGCGCCAGACCGCGCCATCCAGGTCCGGGTGCATGGCCCGCACCTCCTCGTTCTCGTCACAGTTGCCCTGCGACTGTAGCCAGCAAGTCGGCCGACTCCTGCGAGGACAAGGCGCTGGTCACCAGCGACGTCCAGATCAGCTCGTAGGACTCCAACCGCCCGACCTCGGAGATGAAGATGCCGTCGGTCGGGTTCTCGACGTAGG
>NZ_DASUSQ010000027.1:0-119627 GCF_036375055.1 Umezawaea sp. | reverse complement strand
GGGGCGCACCACCCGGTGTTCACAGGCCGAAGGCGAGCAGGACGTGGCCGCGGTCGGGGTTCGGGTAGGCGGGGGCGTAGCCCGAGTGCACGTAGACCATCCCGTGGGAGATGACCGCTCCCCCGCCGCCGCCCGAGATGGCGCCGCCGCGGCCCGGCAGGCCGTTGACGCCGGTGACGTCGCGGACGGTGTCGTAGGTCCAGAGCACCCGGCCGGTCTTGGCGGAGTAGGCGCGCAGCTTGCCGTCGTTGCCGCCCTCGTAGACGACGCCGGGGCTGCTGCTGACCGCGGGGCCGTGGCCGAGGGTGCAGATGTCGGGGTGGGCGGCGGCGCCGCCGGTGGTGCAGCCGTCCGCGGGGTTGGGGGTCTGCCAGAGGACGGTGCCGGTGGCGGGGTCCACGGCGAAGACCTTGCCCGGGTCGGCGAAGTACGTGGCGATGTAGAGCCGCTCGCCGTCGTAGCTCGAACCCCACTGGATGCCGGAGACGCCGCCGCTGGGCAGCGGGACGCCGAGCTGCCTGCGCCAGACGACCTCACCGGTGCGGGCGTCGAACACGTGGTAGACGCCGAGCTTCTGGCCGACGCCGACCAGGGTGCGGCCGCCGACGGTGAAGATGTTGGGCGTGGCGCCGATGTCGTAGTCCAGCGCCGAACCGTCCTTGAGGCCGGGGCAGTAGCCCTCCGGGTCGGGGTCGTTGCACAGCGAGCGCCACGTGTCGGCCTTCGTGACCTGGTTGCGCCACTTGACCGCGCCGCTGCGCGGGTCGAGGGCGAGCAGCGTGTCGAAGTCGCCCGCGCTGCCGGTGTAGTTCTGGCCGGTGCCGACGTAGAGCGTGCGGGTCCTCGGGTCGATCACCGGTGAACTCCACACCCCGGCGCCCGACGGCTCGTACCTGGTCGCGCCGCTGGGCCACGTGCCGACCGCCTTCGGCTCCGGCACCGTGTGGTGCCGCCACGCCAGCGCGCCGGTGTCGGCGTCCAGGGCGTCGATGTGGCCGCGGAAGGTGCAGCACGGGTAGTCGCGGCCCGCGGTGTTCTCGCCGCTGGACGTCCCGACGTACACGCGGCCCTCGAACACGATCGGCGAGCTGGTCACCGTGGCCGCCGGGTGCGCGTCGACCTGCTTGGCCCACACCAGGTGGCCGTCGCGCTGGTCGAGCGCGTAGACGTACCCGCGGATGTCGCCGAAGTACACCCTGCCGTTGGCGACCGCCGGCCCGTCCCACGGGACGGCGGGGCCCGGGCCGGGCTCGACGCCGCTCAGGTCGAACGTCCACCGCTCGGCGCCGGTGCGGGCGTCGCGGGCGTAGAACCTGCCGTCCGGGCCGCCGAAGTAGGCGACGCCGTCGACGATCGCGGGCTGGCTGCGGACCGGTGCCTCGGTGTGCGGGTACGCGAAGGCCCACTTGAGCTCCAGGCCGCCGACGGTGCGCGGGGTGATCCGCCGCTCGGCGGCGTTGTGCCTGCTCCCCGACAGGTCCTTCTGCCAGGTCGCCCAGTCGCCGCGCCCACCTCCGGCGGTGGTCGTGGCCGGGTCCGCTGTCGCGACGGCCGCGCCCAGCAGCGCGAGGACCGCGGCGGTCGCGAGTGTTGGTCGAATGCCCTTCACAGGAGTCCCCCCTCGTCGTTCGGGCACCCCCACGATGGCAGCGTCCGAACCGCGGGTGGATCCGCTGAAGGTCTCAGCCCGATCGGGAGAAGGTTGACGGCGGCATCAACCGTTCGGTTGACCCGGCCCACCCGGAAGTGGACCGCGCCCGATCGGGAGGATGGAGGCATGACGAGCACGCACCTCACGGGCGCCATCGAACTGCCCGACGGAACACGGGTGAGGGGCCGGGGCCTGCGCGACCCCGCGCCCACCGGACCGGAGCCCGAGCACGGCCTCTACCTGGGCGGGACGCGGCTGCGGAAGCGTCACGACCACACCATCACCTGGCCGCACGAGTGGGTCCGCTGGCCGGACTTCCTGCTGCCGCGCGACAGCGCCGAGGCCGTCGCCCGCATCCGCGAGCTGCACGGGTACGCCCGCGCGGGCCACCGCGTCGAGGTCGCGTGCCACGGCGGCAAGGGCCGCACGGGCACCGTCGTCGCCTGCCTCGCCGTGCTCGCGGGCGTCCCGCGCGAGGAGGCCCTCGCCTGGACCCGCACCCACTACGACCGCCACGCCGCCGAGACCCCGTGGCAGCGCCGCTGGGTGCTCAGGTTCCCGACGGCCTGACCCCGTCGCGCACGCCGGGCCGCGGGGCGATGGACCTCGCGAGCAGGGCGAGGGCGCTCTCCGACGCCGATCCCGGCTCGGGGACGGCCACCACGACGTGGACGCCCCCGCTCCGCGGGCTCCGCAACGTCTGCTGGGTCAGCGTCATCGACCCGACCAGCGGGTGGTGCACGCGGTGGTCGACGGCGTCGCACACGCGCACCCGGTGGTCGGCCCACATGCCCGCGAACTCCGGGCTGCGCACGCACAGGTCGCCGATCAGGCCTGCCAGCAGCGGGTCGTCCGGGTGCAGGCCGACGACCACCCGCAGGTTGCCCACCACGGCCTTCGCCTTCGCGGACCAGTCGGGGTACAGCTCGCGGACGTGGGCGTCGAGGAACACCAGCCTCGCCATGTTCGGCCGCGACGCGGGGTCGTCGGGTGCGGCGGGGTCCAGGTGGCCCGCGAACACCGCGTGCCCCATCCGGTTCCACGCCAGCACGTCGGTCCGCCGTCCCAGCACGATCACGGGCACGTCGCCCACGGCCGCGAGCAGCGCGCGGGTCACCGCGGGCACCTCCTCCGGCGGCGGCCTGCGCACCGGCCTGCGCCGCGCCGCCGGGCTCGCCAGCGCGTGCAGGTGGCCGCGCTCGGAGTCGTCGAGCCGCAGCGCCCCGGCGATGGCGTCGAGCACCTCCGGTGAGGCGTTGTGCGACTGCCCCTGCTCCAGCCGCGCGTAGTAGGGCGCGCTGACGCCCGCGAGCAGCGCCAGCTCCTCGCGCCGCAGTCCGGGGACGCGGCGGCGGTCGCCGTAGGTGGGCAGGCCGACGTCCTCGGGACGCACCCGCGCCCGCCGCGCCTGGAGGAAGTCGCCGAGCCGTCCCTGTCCGTCCATGGTGTCGAGTATCGACGGCCACACCCCGCGGAGCCTCACCCCGGCGGGGTGAGGCTCCGCGGGGTGTGGCACCGGTCGCGCGGCGGCCCGCAGGGTGGACCACGTCAACCCCGACGAGGCCAGGAGAGACCACGATGAGCACCGGACTGGACACCGTCGACGTGACCGGGTTCGCCTTCACCCGCCGGGCCTGGGTCGCGGCCCCGCCCGCCCAGGTCTACGACCTGGTCAGCGACGTGTCGTTGATCGAGCGCTGGAGCCCCAGCGCCGGCGCCGTCGCCTACGACCCCGGCGACGGGCCCCGCGTCGGGGCGTGGTTCAGCGGCCACAACCGGCGCGACGACCGGGAGTGGGCCACCCGCTCGCAGGTCGTGGCGGCGACACCGGGCGAGGAGTTCGCGTTCGTCGTGGGCGGTGAGGAGGACGGGATCGTGCGGTGGCGGTGGACGTTCCGGGAGGACGGCGGCGGCACGGTCGTCGCACAGTCGTGGCGGCTGCTGCGGCACGTCCCCGTGCTGGGCTCGACCCGTGCCGAGGTGGCCTCGCTGCGCGACCACATGGCCGACAGCGCCGAGTCGACGCTGGTGGCGCTGGCCCGGTGGATCTCCACGTCCGGAAAATGACGAGCGCGGGCGGGCCGGAGGCTCCTACGGTGGTGCCAACGCGTCGACGGAGACGAGTAGCCGGGGGACCACGCGGGTCCAGAGAGCCGCCGGCAGCTGGGAAGGCGGCCTCGCGCCCCACGGTGAAGACCCTCCCGAGCGCGGGGAGGAACGGCGGGGACACCCCCGCCCCATGCCCCGCCGGCCCGCCCCCGTCATCGGGCTCGTCGAGGCCGCCGCCCGTTCGCGGGTGGCGGCGAAGGCGCGGTGGTACCGCGAGTTCCCTTTCTCGCCCGCGCCCCCAAAGGATCGCGCACGTCCCCTGGAGTGTGATGATCTCCCGAACCACCGCCGCCGACCTGCCACGGCACGTCGGCGAGCACGTCAGGATCGCCGGGTGGGTCCACCGCCTGCGCGTCCTCAAGTCCGTGTCCTTCCTCGTCGTGCGCGACCGGACCGGCCTGGCCCAGGTCGTGCTGACCGGACCGGCCCCGGACTTCGGCGAGGAGACCGTCGTCGAGGTCCACGGCCTGGTCACCGCCAACGACAAGGCGCCGGGCGGGGCGGAGGTCACCGACCCCGCGATCACCGTGCTCGCCGGGTCGGCGCCCCCGCCGTTCGACCTCTACCGGCCCCACGTCACCGCCACCCTCCCGACGGTCTTGGACAACGCCGCCGTCGCCCTGCGCCACCCGCGGCTGCGCGCGCCGTTCGAGGTCGCCGCCGCGAGCGTGGCCGGGTTCCGCGGCGCGCTGCACGAGCGGGGGTTCACCGAGATCCACACCCCCAAGATCGTCGGGTCGGCCACCGAGTCCGGCGCGAGCGTGTTCGGCGTCGACTACTTCGGCGCGCCCGCGTTCCTCGCCCAGTCGCCGCAGCTGTTCAAGCAGGCCATGGTCGGGGTGTTCGAACGGGTCTACGAGGTCGGGCCGGTGTTCCGGGCCGAACCGCACGACACCACCCGGCACCTGGCGCAGTACACCAGCCTGGACGCCGAGCTCGGGTTCGTCGCCGACCACCACGACGTCATGGCCGTCCTGCGCGAGGCCGTGGCCGGGATGGTCGCCGCCGTCGCCGAACGCGCCCCGGCCGCGGTGGCGCTGCTGGGGGCGGAGCTGCCGGACGTGCCCGCGGAGGTCCCGGAGATCCACTTCACCGACGCCCAGGCCCTGCTGGCCCGGCACACCGACCAGGACCCGCGCGGCGAGCCGGACCTCGCTCCCGCGCACGAGCGGTGGCTCTCGGGGTGGGCGCGCGCCGAGCACGGTTCGGAGTTCCTGTTCGTCACCGGCTACCCGATGGTCAAGCGCCCCTTCTACACCCACCCCGACCCGGACCGCCCGGCGTCGTCCAACAGCTTCGACCTGCTCTTCCGCGGTCTGGAACTCGTGACGGGCGGTCAACGGCTGCACCGGCACGCCGACTACCTGGCCGCGCTGGAGCACCGGGGCGAGGACCCGGCCGCGCACGCGGACCACCTGGACGTCTTCGCCCACGGCATGCCGCCGCACGGCGGGTTCGCCATCGGCCTGGAACGGTGGACCGCCCGGCTGCTGGGCCTGGACAACGTCCGCCGCGCCGCGCTGTTCCCGCGCGACCGGCAGCGCCTGCACCCGTGACCGGTGGCGGTGGGCCCACCTAGTCCCGACCGGGCGGGCCCACCGCCACCGGTGGCCCGGCGATGTCGGCGAGCCGCAGCCTGGTCTCGTCGTCGCTGCCGGGCGCGGCGGTCATGACCACGATCTTGAGTTCGGAGTCGCCGTCGGTGAGCACGTCGCAGTCGACCTCCACCGGCCCCACCGAGGGGTGGTCGATCGTCTTGTGGTCCTCCCGGTGCGCCGCGACCGCGCCGGTCGCCCACAGCTCGGCGAACCGCTCGTTGCCCGCGGTCAGCGCGCGGATCAGCTCCGCCAGGCGCGCGTCACCGGGGAACCGGCCGCTCACGCGGCGCAGGTCGGACACCACGGCGGCGTCGGTGGCGTCGCCGTCCTGCTCGGCGACGGGCCACCGCGCGAGGTGAGGCGGACCGGGGGTCAGCGGGAACCGGTCGCGGGCGAAGTTGCGCAGCCGCGGCGGCGAGGACGCGGGGTCGCCCAGCAGCGCGGCCCACCCGCGGTTCCACCAGACCAGCTGCCAGTCCGCCGCGAACACGGCGACCGCGACGTCCCCGAGCCGGGTCAGCACGCGGTGCACGCCGGGCGGGATGTGGTCGGAGATCACGCCGTCGGCGGGCGGCACCAGGTTGGCCAGCCGGTAGAGGTGGTCGCGTTCGGCCGCGGTCAGTTGCAGTGCGCGCGCCAGTGACGCCACCACCTGCGCCGACGGGGACGTGGCGCGGCCCTGCTCCAGGCGCACGACGTAGTCGACCGACATCCCGGCGAGGTCGGCCAACTCCTCGCGGCGCAGCCCGGTCGCGCGCCGGGCCCGGCCCACCGGCAGCGCGGCGGCCGAGGGTGGCAGGCGGTCGCGCCACGTGCGGATCATCGCGCCCAACCCGGCTGTGCTCATGCCCCCATCCTCCGGCAGATCGCGGCGCTGGGGGTGGTACTGCCGTTCCCACCGTCGAAGCGTCCCTGGTCGGGTCCACGGGATCGGCCCAGGATCGACGGCATGACGATCACCTTCATCACCGGGGCGAACAAGGGGCTCGGCCGCGAGACCGCCCGCCGCCTCGTCGACCTCGGCCACACCGTGCTGGTCGGGGCCCGCGACACCGAGCAGGGCGAGCGGACGGCCGCGGCGCTGGGCGCGCGGTTCGTCCGCATCGACGTGACCGACGACGCCTCCGTCGCCGCGGCGGCGCGGGACGTCGCGGACCGCGAGGGCGTCGTCGACGTCCTGGTCAACAACGCGGGGATCCACGGCCCCTCCGGCGACGCCGCCGCGCTGACCGGTGCCGACGCGCTCGCCGTGTTCGACGTCAACGTCGCGGGCGTGGTGCGCACGACCACCGCGTTCCTGCCGCTGCTGCGCCGGTCGGCGGACCCGGTCGTGATCAACGTCAGCAGCGGGACGGGTTCGCTCGCCCACACCCACGACCCGGCGCGGCCGGAGTCGTCGGTGGTCGTCCCGCTCTACACCGCCTCCAAGGCGGCGCTCACGATGCTGACCACGCAGTACGCCAAGGCGCTGCCGGACGTCCGGGTCAACGCCGCCGACCCCGGCTACACGGCCACCGACCTCAACGGCCACAGCGGTCCGCAGACCGTCACCGAGGGCACGGACGCCGTCGTCGGCCTCGCGACCGAGCCGCCCGGCTCGGGGTCCGGGCGGTTCGTCGACCGGAGCGGTGAGATCGCCTGGTCCTGACCCCGTGAGCGGAGGCGCGGGGGAACTCCCGCGCCTCCCGAGGGGCTAGCGGTACTTCTTCAGCTCGCGCTTGGCGAGCGACATGCGGTGCACCTCGTCGGGACCGTCGGCCAGCCGCAGCGTGCGCGCCGCCGCCCAGAGGTTCGCCAGCGGGAAGTCCTGGCTCACGCCACCCGCGCCGTGGGCCTGGATCGCCTTGTCCAGCACCCACTCCGCCATCAGCGGCACCCCGATCTTGATCGCCTGGATCTCGGTGTGGGCGCCCTTGTTGCCGACGGTGTCCATCAGCCACGCCGTCTTGAGCACCAGCAGCCTCGCCTGCTCGATCCGCACGCGCGACTCGGCGATCCACTCCTGCACGACGCCCTGCGCGGCGATCGGCTTGCCGAAGGCGACGCGCTCGTTGGCGCGCTTGCACATCAGCTCCAGCGCCCGCTCGGCCATGCCGATCAGCCGCATGCAGTGGTGGATGCGGCCGGGACCCAGCCGGGCCTGGGCGATGGCGAAGCCCTGGCCCTCACCGGCGATGAGGTGGTCGACGGGCACGCGCACGTCGGTGAAGACGACCTCGGCGTGACCGCCGTGCGGGCCGTCGGTGTAGCCGAAGACCGTCATGCCGCGCTTGACCTCGACACCGGGGGTGTCGCGCGGGACCAGGATCATCGCCTGCTGCTGGTGGCGCTCGGCCTCCGGGTTGGTCTTGCCCATCACGATGAAGATCGCGCAGTTCGGGTTCATCGCGCCCGAGGACCACCACTTGGTCCCGTTGATCACGTATTCGTCGCCGTCCCGCTCGATGCGGGTCGCGATGTTCGTCGCGTCCGAGGACGCCACGTCGGGCTCGGTCATGCAGAACGCCGAGCGGATCTCGCCGTCCAGCAGGGGCCGCAGCCACTGCTTCTTCTGCTCCTCGGTGCCGAACATCGCCAGCACCTCCATGTTCCCGGTGTCCGGCGCGGCGCAGTTGAACGCCTCCGGGGCCAGGTGGGGGCTGCGGCCGGTGATCTCCGCGAGCGGCGCGTACTGGAGGTTCGTCAGGCCCGCGCCGTGCTCGGCGTCGGGCAGGAACAGGTTCCACAGCCCGGCCTCGCGGGCGCGGGCCTTCAGCTCGTCGACGACCGGCTTGCGCGTCCACTCGTCGTCGGAGGCCGCGAGCTGCTCCTCCAGCACCGCCTCGGCGGGGTAGACGAACTCGTCCATGAACGACAGCAGCCGGGTGCGGAAGTCTTCCGTCTTGGCGTCGTACGCGAAGTCCATCGGTCAGTACTCCTTGATCGCGAGCAGGCCCTGGCGCACGAGCGGCAGGGTGAACGAGCCGAGCTGGGAGAACCCCGCGCCCACCGTCTTGCCCGTGGTGTAGCGGTAGTGGATCCCTTCGAGGATCACGGCGAGCTTGAAGTAGCCGAACGCGACGTACCAGCCGAGGTTCGACACGTCGGCGCCGGTGCGGGCGGCGTAGCGGGCGACCAGTTCCCCGGCGCCGGGGAAGCCGGGCAGCGACGGGACGGTGCCGGTGATCGGGTCCTGGTCGATGCCGAGGCCGTGCCAGTAGACGTGCAGCAGGCCGACGTCGGCGAGCGGGTCGCCCAGCGTGGCCATCTCCCAGTCCAGCACCGCGCTGATGCCCAGGGGGTCGCGGGTGACCAGCACGTTGTCCAGCCGGTAGTCGCCGTGGATGATCGTCGCCCGCGCCGAGTCGGGGACGCGGTCGCCCAGCCTGTCGCGCAGGTCGTCGATGCCCTCCAGGTCGCGGCTGCGCGAGGCGTCGAGCTGCTTGCCCCACCGCTTCACCTGCCGCGCCAGGAAGCCCTCCGGGCGGCCGAAGTCGCCGAGGCCCACCGAGTCGGGGTCGACGGCGTGCAGGTCGGCCAGCACGTCCACCAGGCGGTTCGCCAGCACCGCCGCGGCGTCGGGGGTGAGCCAGTCGCACTGGGCGCGGTCGCGCAGGGCCGCGCCCGCGACCTCCTCCATCAGGTAGAACGGCGCGCCGATCACCTCGGGGTCGGTGCACAGCAGCTCCGCGCGCGGCACGGGCACGGCGGTGTCGGCCAGCGCGGAGATCACCCGGTGCTCGCGGGTCATGTCGTGCGCGGTGGCCAGCACGTGGCCCAGCGGCGGGCGGCGCAGCACCCAGCGGTCCCGCCCGTCGGTCACCCGGTAGGTGAGGTTCGAGCGGCCACCGGGGATCAGCTCGCCGGTCAGCGGGCCCGTGCCCAGGTGGGCGGCGAGCTTGTCGAGGTCCAGGCCCGGCAGGTCGGTCACGGCTTCACTCCCAGGTCGGCCAGCGCGGCACGGGTGCTGTCCGCGTCGGTGTGCAGGTGCGCGTGCAGGCCCACGGCCCTGGCGCCGTCCACGTTGACCTGCATGTCGTCGAAGAAGACGCACCGGTCGGCCGGCAGGTCCAGCAGGTCGAGGGTGTGCGTGAAGATCGCGGGGTCGGGCTTGCGCAGCCCGATGCGACCGCTGATGACGAGCGTGTCGAACAGCTCCAGCAGCAGGTCCTCGGGGTAGCCCTCGCCCCAGCTGTTGGACAGCAGCACGGTCCGGACGCCGCTCGCGCGGACCTCGCGGACCAGCTCCACCATCGCCGGGTCGGTGTTCGCGGTGCCGAACATGCGGCGCAGCAGGCCCGACGCGGCGATCTCGCCGCCGTCGACGGTGACCAGCTCGGCGGCCAGCAGCCGTTCGAACTCCGCGACCGGCAGCTGACCGGTCTCCAGGCGGGCGACCGGGTTGTCCGGGAGCGCGTCGCGCCCCATCCAGGCCCGGATCGTCACCCCGTAGCGCTCGCGGTCGATGTTCTCGCTGTGCAGCCAGTCCTCGACGAACCGCGGCACCGACACCGTGAGCACCCCGCCCCAGTCCAGCACCACCGCGTCGATCTGCCGTTCGTCGTCGTTGCCCACGACCAGGAGCGTACCGACCAGTTGGTATGTCAGCAATGGGAACCCGTCCCGGAACGCGGTCCGGCGGGCGCTGGACGGGTCGCGGCGGCCCATCACGTGCTCGGCGAGCACCTGCGCGGGAGCGTGCGGACCGGGATGAGGTGCGGCTACCGGCCATGGCGGGCCGCCGGGTCGTCCGCGGTGGTGGGTGCGCCGGGGCCCCGTGGGTTGCTCGTCGCGCCGCCACCGGGTTCGGGCGACGCGGTTCTGCCGCTCGTGCGGTTCCAGGGCCTGTCCGCGTCGACGGGTGCGCTGACGGTGGGCGGGTGGCCCGTCAGGCGGGCGCCCGGTCCAGGTCCTCCAGCTGTCGTCGGGTTCGGGCGGCGTCCGTGGTGCGGTGCTGCCGCTCGTAGAGGTCCAGGGCCTCCAGCCAGGCCTCGCGGGCCTGCTCCGGGCGGTCCAGGGCGGCGTGGGCCTGGCCGACCCACTCCAGGCACACCGGTTCGTGGTGGGCGTCGCCCGTCTGGCGGAGGAGGACCAGGCACGTCCGGTAGTGGTCGAGGGCGTGTTCGTGCCTGCCGGTGCGGTGGGCGAAGTAGCCGAGGTTGCCCAGGGTGGCCGCCTCGCCCGCGAGGTCGTGGTGCCTGCGGTTCAGGACCAGGGCGGCCTCGCAGTGGACCGCGGCGGTCTCGTGGTCGCCCAGGCGGGCGGCGAACCAGCCGACCACGTTGAGCGTGCGCGCCTCGTCGACCGGCTGGTCGAGGGCGCGGTAGAGGTCGAGGGCTCGGCGGGCGTGCTCCAGGGCCTGCCGGTCGTCGCCCTGCCAGCCGCGGGCGCGTGCGAGGTCGTAGTGGGTGTGGGCCTGCTCGACGGGGTCGCCGTGCTGGTCGGCCAGGGTGAGGGCCTCGCGCAGGTGCCCGGTGGCCTCCTCGTGCAGGCCCAGCCCGGACCAGGCGCGGCCGAGGAGCCGGTGGGCCAGGGTGCGCGGGGTGGGGTCGGGCAGGTGGGCGGCGGCGTCGGCGGCGGTCTGCCACACGGCCAGCTCGTCGTCGTGGTGCCCGCGCCGGGCGTGGAAGGTGGTCAGGGTCCAGGCCAGCTGCCACACGGCCTCGTGGCCGTGGTGCGCCGCGGCGGTGCGCTGGGCCGCCAGCAGGTGGGGGTGGTGGACGTCCAGCCACGCCAGCGCGGCGCCGGGGTCCGGCAGCTCCTGGGGTCGCACGCCGGGAACGGGCGGGGTGAGGTCCACCGGCGGGCGGTGCGGGGAGAGGAGGAGCGCGGCGGTGTGGGCGGTGTGCAGGTAGAAGTCGACCACCCGCTCCAGCGCCGCCCGCCGCGCGGGCTCCGGCAGGTCGGCGACCGCGGTGGTGGCGGCGTAGGCGCGGACCAGGTCGGGCATGGCGTACCGGCCGCCCGGCGCGTCCGCGACCAGCGAGGTGTCCGCCAGCGCCCGCAGCGCGGCGCGCGCGTCCCGTGCGGGCAGCCCGGTGAGGCTGGTGGCGGCGGGCAGGTCGGTGTCCGGTCCCGGTGCGATGCCCAGCAGGCCGAACACGGTCCGCTGCTCGGCGGTGAGGTGGCGCAGCGACCAGGACAGGACGGCGGGCAGGCTGGCGTCGGGGTCGTCGGAGTCCAGGGCGTCCAGGCCGAGGTCGCGCAGGTCGGCCAGGACGTCCTCGATGAGGGCGGGGCGGGTGCGGATGCGGGCGGCGATCAGGCCCAGCGCCAGCGGGAACCCGCCGCACAGCCCGACCAGCTCGGTGACGGCCCGCTCGGCGGTGGCGCGGGCGTCGCCGAGCGCCGCGTCGAGCAGGGTGCGGGCCTCGGGCTCGGTGAGCACGTCGAGGTGGACGGGCAGGGCGCCGTGGCGGGTCAGCAGGGCGGGCAGCCGGTGGCGGCTGGTGATCAGCACGGTGCACGTGGTGCCGCCGGGCAGCAGGGGGACGACCTGCTCGGTGGTGGCGGCGTTGTCCAGCAGCACCAGCAGGTGCTTGCCCGCGGTGCGGGTGCGGTAGAGCGCGGCGCGGGCGTCGAGGTCCTGCGGCTGGTGGTCGCGGTCGACCCCGAGCGCGGTGAGGAAGTCGGCCAGCACGCCCGCCGCCTGCTTCGGCTCGTCGGGGCCGAAGCCCCGCAGGTTCACGAACAGCTGCCCGTCGGGGAAGCGGTGCAGGTTGCGGTGGGCCCAGGTCAGGGCGAGCCACGTCTTGCCGATCCCGCCGGTGCCACCGATCGCGGAGATCACCGCCGTCACGCCCGCGTGCTGGGCGCCGTCGGGGGCGAGGGCTCGGTCCAGTTCGGCCAGTTCGGTGACGCGCCCGGTGAACGGGCCCGGCGCGGTGGGCAGCTGGAGGGGCACGGCGGCGGAGCCGTCCGCCGGGGTGCCCGCCAGACCGGGGTCGGCGGCCAGCACCCGGCGGTGCAGGTCCCGCAGCGCGGGACCGGGGTCGGTGCCCAGCTCCTCGACGAGCCGTTCCCGCAGCCGCCGGTAGTGCTCCAGGGCGTCGGCGGTGCGCCCGGCCTGGTGCAGGGCCAGCAGGTACTGGCCCGCGACCCGCTCGTCCAGCGGGTGCGCGGCGGCCCGTCCGGCCAGCTCCACCACGAGGTCGCCGCCCTCGCCCAGGCGCAGCCGGGTGTCGGCCAGGTCGTGCTGGGCGGCCAGCCGCTCCCCCTCCAGCAGGGCCCGCTCGGTCTCGGCCCACTCGCCGTCCAGCCCGGTCATCGCCGGGCCGCGCCACAGCAGCAGCGCCTCGGTCAGCACCCGTGCCGCCACGGCGTCGTCGGTCTCCCCCCGTGCACGGGCGCACAGGTCGCGGAAGCGGTGCACGTCGACCACCTGGTCGGGCCGGTCCACCAGCAGGGCGTAGCCACCGGCCCGGCTGACGACCTCCGCGGCGCCGACGGCCGACAGCGCCTGGCGGAGCCGCGAGACGTGGCTGTACAGCGTCTTGCGGCCCCGGCGCGGCACGTCCACGCCCCAGACCCGCTCGACCAGCCTGTCCGCGGGCACGAGCCGGGGCGCGTCCACCGCCAGCGCCGCCAGCACGCACCGCTGCTTGGCAGGCCCCAGGTCCCCGGTCCGACCGTCGACGCGCACGGTCACCTCACCGAGCAGACCGAACTCCACCCCCACGACCGCCTCCCCCGTTCCCCCGCCCATGCATAACCCCGTGACCAGCGCGATGCAGGAATCTCGCAACCAATTCACACGATCGGCCGCGCACCCTGCCACCGAGGCGGTACGAGGGGTCCGCCTCACCGCGGCCCTCGGGGCCGACCGTCCACCGATCCGGGGAGAACAGACCATGCGTGAACCGAGCAAGCGCCTGTCCGCCACGAAGTCGTTCACGCTCGCGGGAGCCGTCGCCGCGAGCCTGCTGGGAACGGCGGTGACCGCGTCGGCCGCGCCGGGGGCGGCGCCCGCCGACCCGTTCGCCGCCTGCACCCAGCCGGTGAACCCGGTCCGGGCCGGGTCGGCGACCGTCCACCTGTTCAGCTGCTCGGACGGCTGGCACGGGCAGATCACCGGCGCCACGCCCGGTGACGAGATCTGGGTGACGAACGCGTCGGGCAGGGTGACCGGGTGGCGGACCGTGCCGACCGGCGCGTCCTCGGCCAACAGCGGCACGGTCGGCACCTTCGGGTCGCCGTGGCGCGCCTGCGGCAAGGACATCAGCGCCGGTGCCATCGGGTGCACCGCGTACAACTGATCCGATCGGCGCCCCTCCACCGCGTCCCGCGCGGTGGAGGGGCCGCCCGTCACCGGATCCCCGCCACCTCCCGCAGGCAGGCCGAGTTGACGGTCATGACCTCGTCGACGCCCTTCACCGGGCCGGTGAGGGAGTTCGGGTCGGCGTCGGTCAGGTCGAGGCGCTGCCGCGGCCGTTCGGCCGGGGGCGGCGTCGGGAGGCCGCGGAGGAGGACGCGGTCGTGAGGGAGGCGACGCCGGTGGGCCGGGCCGGTGCCGAGCACGCGGCCAGGACCAGGAGCGCGCCCAGGACCAGGAGCGGGGAGGACCTCGTACCGGTGGGGCGTGGCCGGGCGGTGTCAGGAACCCGTTCGGCCGCCGTGGTCCCCCTGTGGTCTCACCAGCCGTCGGGGGGTTCGACGGCCGTCACCGCTGCCAGCGGGTTCGGCACCTCCCCCGAGGGCCGCACCGACCGGTGGCCGGGCTGCTCGGCGTACCCGGTCACGAGCAGCCGGTCGCCGTTGAGCGGGTAGTGCGGGAACGACGGCCCCAGCAGGTCGGCCGCGTCGATCCGCTCCGCGAGCGCGGGGAAGCGCCGCCGGTAGGCCTCGACCTCGCCGCGCACCCGCCGCCACAGCTCGGCCCTGGGCAGCAGCAGGTCGAGCGGCTGGCCTACGCCGACCAGGAACGCGTTGACCAGGTAGGACCGCAGTGCGGGCCAGTCCCGGCGCGGCAGCACGGGGGCGTGCTCGTCGGGCGCGGGACCGCGCTGCGGCACGGGCTCCAGCGACAGGCTGACGTCGTCGATCAGGTCCTTCACCGCGATCCGCGCGGGCAGCCCGTCCGGTCCCTCGACGACCAGGATGTTCTGCCCGTGCGGGTTCACCGTGACGCCGTAGTGGAACAGCAGGTGCAGCAGCGGCCGGAGCAGCGCCGCGAGCAGCGCCGACACCCACGTCCGCTGGTCGACCCCGGCCCGTGCGACGAACTCCTCCACCAGCGGCTGCCCGTGGTGGTCGACGTGCAGCACGGCGGCCAGCGGCCAGACCCGCTCCCCCGCGGCCAGTCGCGGTTCGACCGGTTCGCGCCACACGCACGCCAGCGTCTCGCGCAGCCGGTAGGGCGAGCCGTCGATCCCGTCGATCCGGGGGTGCGCGACCGCGACCGAGGCGACCTCGCCGAGCAGTTCCGCGCGCCACCCGGCCAGCAGCTCGTCGGAGGCCCACAGGCCCTTGAGCCACTGGGTGACCACGGGCGCGGCCACGGCGATCTCCGGCAGCACACCGCGCCAGACGGTGGTGTTGAGGATCCGCAGCGGCAGCTTCACCTGGAGGCGGTCGACCCGGTCGACGTTGGACAGCGTGCGGATCGACTGCGTCGGCAGGTACTCGTCCGGTGCCTCGCCCAGCGGCACGATCCGGTCGCCCGCCACCTCGGGGGCCCACATCGTGCGCACCACGTTGTCGAGCTGCCACGGGTGCACCGGCATCCACACGTAGGCGTCCGGGTCCAGGCCGCGGTCGCGCAGCACGGCCGTGAACGCCGCCACCGTGTCCTGGTCCAGCTCGGCGGCGCGCAGCGCGTGCTCCGAGAGCGCCGGGACGCAGCGGAACTCGCCGAGGCCGCGGTGCACCGCCAGCCACGGCAGCCGCAGCACGCGCCGCGACTCCGGCGCGTAGGCGGCCACGTCGGAGGCGGAGAAGCCGATCCGGCCCTTGTTCGCCACCAGCCTCGGGTGGCCGGTCAGGTGGCCCTCCAGCTCGCCGTGGTCGAGCTTCGCCAGCTCGGCCGCGGGCAGCGCGGTCGCCGCGAGCGCCACGTCCGCGGCCAGGGTCGAGGTGATCTCCAGCAGGTAGTTCGCGAGCGTCACCGGGGCGATGCCCAACCCGTCGGCGGCCTCCACCAGGAACAGCTGGACGTCGTCGGCCGGACCGGGGGCGCCGGGGCCGTAGCGGCCGACCGGGACGCGCCGCAGGCTCGCCGGGTCCAGCCGCCAGCCGCCGAACGCGCCGCGCGCGGCGGTGAACGAGTACCGCGAGGCACCGAGGTCGAGCAGGTAGCCGTCACCGTCCGGCTCGGGGTGCAGCAGCGCCTCGAACGCCAGCTCGCCGATCAGCTTGCCCAGCAGGGCTGTGGACGCGGTGCTCCAACGCGCACGGCTCATGTACACCTCTCCGGCCGGGACCAAGATCAGTGTTCACCGCCGGTGACGGTTTCCGCTACGGCCTCACGGGGTGGTGCTCGGCACTGCCGCGAGCAGCCTGCGGGTGTACTCGTGCCGCGGGGTGAGCAGCACCTCCTCCACGGTCCCCTGCTCGACCAGCACGCCCTCGTACATCACCGCGACCCGGTCCGCGATGCTCCACGCCAGCCCCAGGTCGTGGGTGATGATCAACGCGGCCAGGCCGAGGTCGCGGCGCAGCCGGAGCAGCAGCGCCAGGATCTCGCCGCGCACCGACGCGTCGAGCGAGGCCACCGGTTCGTCGGCCACCAGCAGCCGGGGGCCGAGGGCCAGGGCGCCCGCGATCACCACCCGCTGCCGCTGGCCGCCGGACAGCTCGTGCGGCAGCACCGGGAAGAACGACTCGGGCGGGCGCATCTCGGCCTTGGCCAGCGCGTCGGCGACCAGCTCGGCCTCGTCGCCGGGCACCCGGTGGATGCGCAGGCCCTCGGCGACCGACTCGTACACCGTGTGGCGGGGGTTGAGCGCGCTGGTCGGGTCCTGGAGGACCAGCTGCACCTGCCGCCGGTACTCGCGCAGGCCCTTCGCCGACGTGGGCAGCTCGGCGCCCTCGAACAGCACCCGCCCGGCGGTCGGCGCGCGCAGTCCGAGCAGCGTGCGGGCGGTGGTGGTCTTGCCGGAGCCGGACTCGCCGACCAGCGCCACGATCTCGCCGGTGCCGATCTCCAGGTCGACGCCCCGCACCGCCCGCACGACCCCGGCGCGGCCCCGGTAGTCGACCCGCAGGCCCTCGGCGCGCAGCAGCGGCGCGGACTCCCGCACCTCGTCCGGCCGCACCTGCCGGAACGCCGGGTCGCCGACGACGGGGAACGCCGCGGCGAGCGCCTGGGTGTGCGGGTGGGTGGGTGCGGCGATGACCTCCCGCGCCGGACCCTGCTCGACGATGGCGCCGTGCCGCATGACCGCGAGCCGGTCGCACGTGCTGGCGAGCACCGACAGGTCGTGGCTGATCATGACCAGCCCGATGCCCTGCTCGGCGACCAGCCTGCTCAGCACGCCGAGGACCTGGGCCTGCACGATCACGTCCAGCGCCGTCGTCGGCTCGTCGGCGATCACCAGCCTCGGGTCGCAGGCCAGCGCCATCGCGATCATGATCCGCTGCTTCTGCCCGCCGGACAGCTCGTGCGGGTAGGCCCGCGCCTTCGCGGCGGGCAGTTCGACCTGGTCGAGCAGGTCGGCGACGCGGGCCGAGCCGCCGTGCAGCCGGATCGGCTCGGCGATCTGGTCGCCGACCCGCCGCACGGGGTTGAGGGCGTGCATGGCGCCCTGGAACACCACCGACGCCCGCGCCCAGCGCACCGCGCGCAGCCTGCCCCAGGTCATCGTGGTGACGTCCTCGCCGTCGAGCAGGATCTCCCCGTCGACGCGCGCGGACTTCGGCAGCAGCCGCAGCACCGACATGGCCACGGTCGACTTGCCGCACCCCGACTCCCCCGCCAGGCCCAGCGTCTGCCCGGCCTCCAGGGTGAGGTCCACGTCCCGGACGGCCGTGACCTCGCCGCGGTCGGTGCGGTAGCGCACCCCCAGACCGCGCAACTCCAGCAGCGGGCTCACCGGTCTCCCCTCAGCCTCGGGTTCAACACCGTCTCCAGCGCCCGCCCGACGAGCGTGAACGTCAGCACGACCACCACCACGCCCAGGCCGGGCGGCAGCAGGAACCACCACGCCCGCTGCGACACCGCGCCGTGCAGGTTCGCCGCGCGCAGCATCGACCCCCACGACACCGCCGCCGGGTCGCCCAGCCCCAGGAACGACAGGGTCGCCTCGGCGACGATCGCGTTCGCCACGGTCAGGGTCGTGTTCACGAACACCAGCGGCAGCACGGCGGGCAGGACGTGCCGCCCGATCACGTGCGCGTGCCCGCCGCCGAGCACCCTGGCGCGCTCGATGTAGGGCCGGGCCTCCACGCTCAGCGTCTGCGCCCGCACCAGCCGCGCGGTCGACGCCCACGACGTCACGGCGATCGCCAGCACGATCGTCCAGATGCCGCGCGGCAGCACCGAGGACAGCGCGATGGCGAGCACCAGCGACGGGAGGACGAGGAAGAAGCTCGTCACCCACATCAGCCCCGCCGACGGCCACCCGCCGAAGTGCGCGGCCGTGATGCCGACCAGGGTGCCGATCATCACCGACAGCACGGTCGCGGTGAGCCCGACCAGCAGCGAGATGCGGCTGCCCCACCACGTCAGCAGCAGCACGGACCGGCCGGTGTGGTCGGTGCCGAACCAGTACTCGCCGCTGGGCGGCTGCCAGCGCTCCCCGGCGGCCTTCGTCACGTCCAGGGCGGCGGGATCGGTGACCAGGGGCGCGAGCAGCGCCAGCACCACGACGGCGCCGAGCACCACCAGGCCGATCAGGCCGCCGCGGTCGCGGGTGAAGTCCCGCCAGGTCGAGCCGACCGCCGCCCGGCGGCGCTGCCACACGATGCTCGTCACGACGCACGCACCCTCGGGTCGAGGACCTGGTAGAGCAGGTCCGCCAGCACGTTCATCACGATCACCGAGCCCGCGAGGACCACGAACGTGCCCTGGAGCAGCGGCAGGTCCGGTCCGGCGAGGGCCTCGTAGGTCAGCAGGCCGAGACCGGGCCAGGAGAACACCGTCTCCACGGTGATCGCGCCGGTGACGACGAGCCCGATGTGCAGGAACACCAGCGTCACCGTCGGCAGCAGCGCGTTGGGCACGGCGTGGCGGCGGCGCACCTGGTCGTCGCGCAGGCCCTTGGCGCGCGCGGTGGTCAGGTAGTCGGCGTTCATCTCCTCCAGCAGGGAGGAGCGCATCACCAGCTGGTACTGGGCGTAGACGACGGCGATGAGGGTCAGGCACGGCAGCACCATGTGGTGGGCGACGTCCAGCGCCTGCGACCAGAAGTCCGGCGGGGTGTTGGAGAACCGCATCCCGCCGCTGGGGAACAGGTTCCCGGTGGCCATCGACAGCAGCATCCCCAGCCAGAACGCGGGCATCGCCCACCCGACCAGCGCCACGCCCGTGGAGGCCCGGTCGAACGGGCTGTCGCGCCGCCACGCGCCGCGGATGCCCAGCCACAGGCCCAGCGTCACCGCGATCAGCGTGGACGTGCCGACCAGCAGCAGCGTCGGCCAGACCCGTTCGGCGATCAGCTCCGCCACCGTGCGCCGGTAGAACAGCGAGGTGCCCATGTCGCCGTGCAGCAGCCCGCCGACGTACTGGCCGAACTGCTCGACGATCGGCCGGTCGTAGCCGTGCAGGGCGCGCAGCTCGGCGATCTGCGCCTCGTCGACCTGGCGGCCCCTGGTCATCGTGACCGTCGGGTCGCCGGGGATGAGCCGGAACAGGAAGAACCCCAGCACCACCACGCCCGCGAGGCCCGCCAGTGCGCCGCCGAGCTTCCCCGCGACGTGGCGCAGGACGCCGCCGCCCCGTCGCGGGGAGGACTCGGCCAGGGGCGGAGCGGTCACTCCCGGTCCCCGGCGGTCGCGCCGCGACGCCTGGCCAGCAGCCACACGCCGCCGCCCACCAGCAGGACGACCACGACGGCACCCGCGACCAGGAGCCCCTTCGGCCCCGAGGAGCCCGTCGAGGCCGCCACGGGCACCGCGCCGTAGTAGCCCCACACGCCGTTCTGCGCCATGATCACGCCGCCGGGGTCGGGCTGGATCGTGAAGCTCGCGAAGGTGTCGTTGCGGTAGGCCTCCAGGGCGTTGTCGTGGCCGAGGATGATCGCCGGGACCTCGTCGTAGAACCGCTGCTGCATCCGCTTGACCAGCTCGGACCGCTTGGCCGGGTCGAGTTCGGCGCCCTGCTGCCGGTACAGCTCGTCGTAGGTGGCGTCGCAGAAGAACGAGTCTGTCGTGCCGGTCGCGGTCGGCGAGGCGGGCCGGGCGTCGCAGGTGTGCAGCGACAGGATGAAGTCCGGGTCCGGGTTGGTGCCCCACCCGCTGAAGATCAGGTCGAACTTGCCCGCGACGCCGTACTCGTCGAGCAGCGTGTCCGCCACGAGCTGCACGTCGACCGCGATGCCGACGTCGGCGAGCGACCCCTTGACGTACTCGCCGGCCTGCTCGTCGTAGGCGCGGCTGGTGTGGCCGATCAGCCGGAAGCGCAGCGGGGTGCCGTCGGGGCCGACCCTGGTGCCGTCGGCGCCCCTCGGGTAGCCCGCCTGGTCGAGTTCGGTGTTCGCCGCCGCCGGGTCGAACGGCCGCACGGTCTCCGGTGTGAGGTGGAAGTCCGGGAACACCGGCGGGATCGGCCCGGTGCCGCGCTCGGCGTAGCCGCCGTTGACCCGCGCGATGATCGCGTCCTGGTCGATGGCCTTCGCCACCGCCCGGCGCACCCTCACGTCCTTGAGGGCCGGGTGCCCGTCGCCGATCGGCTCACCGGTCCTGGTGGCGGCGCCGGAGTTGAGCACCAGCTCGTTGAAGCGCCTCCCCTGGGCCTTGTTGAGGGTGATGCCCGACTTGCCCTTCAGCGAGTCGAACTGCGCCGGGCCCATCCGGTTGACCAGGTCCAGCTCGCCCCTGTCCAGCGCCTGCACGGCGGCGTCGACGGTCTTGTAGTAGACGAAGTGCAGCTCGTCGTACTTCGGCGCGCCCCGCCAGTAGTTCTTGTTGGCCTTGAGCTTGATGAACTCGTTCGCCCGGTACTCCGAGAGGACGAACGGGCCGCTGCCCACGACCGGCGGGGTGTCGTTCTTGTAGTCGGCGATCTTCCCGACGCCCTTCCAGACGTGCTCGGGCACGATCGGCACGTCCAGCGCCAGCATGCTCGCCTGCGGCGCCCTGGTCTTGATCACGACCGTGCGGTCGTCCGGCGCCGTCACCGACTCGAAGCCCGCCACGAAGCTGCCGTTGGCGGTGGCGGCCTCCTTGTCGGTCATCATGAGGTTGTAGGTGAAGGCGACGTCCCCGGCCGTGATCGGCTGGTCGTCGGACCACTTCTTGCCGTCCGGGACGGTGAACGTCCAGGTGAGGTTGTCGGCCGACTTCTCCCACGACTTCGCCAGGGCCTCGACCGGCCGCTGGTCCTTCGCGTCGTAGGCCGTCAGGTAGTCGTACATCAGCCGCCCGACCTCGGTGCTCGCCTGGTAGGTGGCGAGGAACGGGTTGAGCGAGTCGACCTGCTGGACGATGGCCACCCTCAGGGTGACCGGTTGTTGTGCCTGTGCCGACGGGGCGAGCGACGACGCCGCCAACCCCACCGCCCCCACGATCGAGGCCACACGCCTGATGGTTCCCACTGGCCCTACCTCTCCCCAGAGTGCTGCCGCGCGAAAGTAACCATTTACTCCATCAACTCGACAAAGACCACCCAAGCCCTACGCTGACGACCATGCGGATCATGATCTCGGCGGACATGGAGGGCGCGACCGGCGTCACCTGCCCCGCCGACGTCGAGCCCGGCACCGAGCAGTGGCAGCGCTTCCGCCGCCTGTTCACCGGCGACGTCAACGCCACCGTCGCCGGGCTCGGCACCGAAGTCCTCGTCAACGAGGCCCACAACAGCCAGCGCAACCTCCTGCTGGAACACCTCGACCCGCGCGCCCGGATGCTCACCGGACGGCACAAGCCGCTCTCGATGATGCAGGGGATCGACAGCGGTGTGGAGGGGGTCGTGTTCCTCGGTTACCACACCGGCGCGGGCGAGGACGGCGTGCTCGCCCACACCTACCTGGAGAACTCGATCACCCAGGTCCGCCTCGACGGCGTGCCCGCGAGCGAGGGCAGGCTCAACGCCGCGGTGGCCGCGGAACACGGTGTTCCGGTGCTCCTGGTGTCCGGTGACGACAAGACCTGCGAGGACGCCGCCGACTACGCGCCGGGGGCGGAACTCGTGCCGGTCAAGGAGTGCGTCAGCCGCTACGCCGCGATCTGCGACCCGCCCGAGGTCACCGCCGCGCGCCTCACCGCCGCCGCGGGGCGCGCCGTCCGCCGCGCGGGCCTGGTGACCCCGGTGACCGGCGAGCACTGGGTCGAGGTCGACTTCGACGCCACGCACCTCGCGCACGCCGCCGCCGTCATCCCCACCGTGGAGCTGATCGGCACCCGCACGGTCGGGTTCGACGCGGCCACCATGACCGACGCCATGAAGGCGTTCAAGATCGTCACCGCCGTCGCGGCGGGAGCCGTGGAGGACGTGTATGGCTGAGGACGTCGTCGACCTGTGCGCGTCGCTGATCAGGATCGACACCACCAACCGGGGCGGCGGGGACGCCGAGGGCGAGCGCGAGGCGGCCGAGTTCGTCGCCGCGCACCTGTCCGCGCTGGGCGTCGAGCCGACGGTGTACGAACCGGCGCCGCGCCGCACCAACGTGGTGGCGCGCGTGCCGGGTGGCGACCCGGCGCTGCCCGCGCTGCTGGTGCAGGCGCACCTGGACGTGGTGCCCGCCGACCCGGCCGAGTGGACCGTGCCGCCGTTCTCCGGCGAGCTGCGCGACGGCTACCTGTGGGGCCGGGGCGCGGTGGACATGAAGGACATGGTCGCGATGGTCCTGTCCGTGCTGTCGACCTGGTCGCGCGAGGGCCGGGGTCCGCGCCGCGACCTCGTGCTGGCGTTCGTCGCAGACGAGGAGGACCAGGGCGAACTCGGGGCGCAGTGGCTCGTCGACCGCCAGCCGCACCTGTTCGCCGACTGCGCCGCCGCCATCAGCGAGTCCGGCGGCTACTCCTACCGGGTCGGCGACAAGCGCGTGTACCCCATCGGCACCGCGGAGCGCGGCAGCTCGCACCTCAGGCTCACCGCCCGCGGTCGCGCGGGCCACGGCTCGCGGCGCAACGACGACAACGCCGTGGTCACGCTGGCCAACGCCCTCGCGCGGCTGGCCGCCCACCGCCACCCCGTCCGGCTCACGCCGACCGTGGAGGCGTTCCTCGTCCGCACCGGCGAGGCGCTGGGCGTCGAGGTGGACCTGGACGACGTCGACGCCACGCTCGCCCGGCTCGGCCCGGCGGGCGCGCTGGCCGAGTCGACGGTCCGCAACAGCACCACGCCGACCATGCTGTCGGCCGGGTACAAGGTCAACGTCATCCCCGGCACCGCGACCGCGCACGTCGACGTCCGGACCCTGCCCGGCACCGTGGACGAGCTGATGAGCACCGTCGACAGCCTCATCGGCCCGGACGTGACCCGCGAGTTCGTGGAGCACCTGCCGCCCGTGCAGGCGCCGATCGACTCGCCGTGGTTCACCGCGATGGCCGACGCCCTGCGCGCCGAGGACCCCGAGGCCGTCGTCGTCCCGTACTGCCTGGGCGGCGGCACCGACGCCAAGGCGTTCAGCGCGCTGGGCATCGACTGCTACGGCTTCGCCCCGCTGCTGCTGCCCGAGGGCTACGACTACCGGGCGATGGCGCACGGCGTGGACGAGCGCGTGCCCGTGGAGGGGCTGCGGTTCGGCGCGCGGGTGCTGGACCACCTGCTGTCACGCTAGCTCCGCCCCGCCGTCGAAGCCGGGGTGGCCGGTGGTGGCGAACCGGGTCCACACGGTCACCGGTTGAGACGCGGCGAAGCGGTGTAGGCCGAACGGTGGGTCCGCGAACGGGATCCCGAGGTGCGCGACGACCTCCGGGCCCGCTCGGAAGCCCCTGACCCGGCCGGTGCTGATCGTGACGTCCACCGTGGTCACCGTGCCCGAAAACGGTACTCAGCGCGTCCGGATTGTGCCCGTTTCAGCTCACTATCCGCACATGGTGAACTGATCGTCACCTGCTGTAACACCTTCCCATCCGCTGAAAGGTGCCTATAGTTGTCACGATGGGTCACATTTCGGAAGTCATCGACCGGCTGCGCCAGGCCGCCTCCGACGGCCGGATCGATCTCGTCGTGACCGAGCGGGCTCCGGGGGCCCCGGCGCCCGCGGGACCGCCCGGCTACACCGCCCTGCTGACCGAGGTGGGCCGCGTGTCGTGCCACCGCGAGTTCGCGGGGGTGACGCTCCGGTTCGCCGTGGTGGACGAGAAGGGCGCCACCGCCCTCAACGGCGAACTGGTCCACCCGCTGCGCGACGGCGTGTCCACGGCCCACCTGGTCGCCTTCGCCGAGGCCGGTGACGACGCGGCCTGGTGCTTCGACATCACCGACGAGACCTACCCCGTGTACTACGTGCACCGCGACGAGCCCAGGGCCAGGCTGGCCGACACCGGCGAGTGGGAGAACCCGGCCGACGCGCCGCCGGACTTCCCGTCGTTCGACGCCTGGCTGGACGCCATGGCCGACGCGTTCACCGCCGACCCGCCGCCGCGCTGGTTCCCCTACCTCGGCCAGCCCGGCCTGGCGTTCACCTGATCGAGGCCGACCGCCGCCGCAGGGAGGGGTCGACCAGCGCGGGCGGCCACCAGCCGACGTCCTCCGGGTTGACGTCGGTCCCCGGCGGCACGATCCGGTCGATCCGGTCCAGCACGGCGGGCTCCAGCCGCACGTCGGGTGCCGACAGCTGCGCCTCCAGCTGCTCCATCGTGCGCGGGCCGATGATCGCGGCGCTCACGGCGGGGTGTTCGAGCACGAACGCGAGCGCCATCTCCACCATCGTCAGACCCGCGTCGGCGGCGACCCCGGCCAGCTCGGTGACGATCTCCAGCTTGCGCTGGTTGACCGGCACCGCGAGGTCGAAGCGGCCACCGGCTCCCGGCCGCCCGGGCAGCCGCCGGTCGCGCTCGCTGGTGTTGGCCCTGCCCGCCCCGAACCCGCCGGACAGCCAGCCGCCCGCCAGCGGGCTCCACGGGATCACGCCCATGCCGTAGGACCGCGCCGTCGGGAGCACGTGGGCCTCCGCGCCGCGCACCAGCATCGAGTAGGGCGGCTGCTCGGTCCGGAACCGCTCCCGCCCGCGCCGCTGGGCCACCCACTGGGCCTCGACGATCTGCTCGGCGGGGAAGGTCGAGCTGCCGAAGGCCCGGATCTTGCCCGCGTGGACCAGGTCGCCGAGCACGCCGAGGGTCTCGTCGACGTCGGTCGTCCCGTCCGGTCGGTGCACCTGGTAGAGGTCGAGGTAGTCGGTCCCCAGCCTGCGCAGGCTGGCCTCGCACGCGGCCGTGATCCAGCGCCGCGACGCCCCGCGCGCGTTGGGGTCGGCGCTCATCGGCGAGCCGACCTTGGTGGCCAGCACGACGCTCGACCGGTCCACGGCCGCGAGGGCCTTGCCCACGATGACCTCGGACTCGCCCGCCGAGTAGACGTCGGCGGTGTCGATGAAGTTGATCCCGGCGTCCAGCGCCCGGTGGACGATGGCGACCGACTCGTCGTGGTCGCCGTTGCCCCAGGCCCCGAACATCATGGTGCCGAGGCACAGCGGGCTGACCCTGATCCCGGTCGTGCCGAGGGTGTGCGTGTCCATGCCGTCTTCCCCGTGTTCCGTTGGCGGACCTCCACCAGACCACGGGCGCGGCGCGGGCCGTGACGCCGATGCGGGCGCGGTCGTGCCCGATCCGGTCGACCTCGACCGGATCGCGCGGCACCGCCGCACCCGGCGTGCTTGGCTCGGGCCGTGGACCTCCTGGACGAACTGCGCACCCTGGTGCCCGCGCGCACCCGCGCCGAGGGGCGGCGGAAGGTGCGCGTGCTCGACGGCGTCTCGCTGACCGCGGTCGACGAGCCGACCCCGCCGGTCAGCGCGATGTCGGAGCCCTCGTTCGCCGTCGTCGCCCAGGGCGTGAAGCGCACGACGCTGAACGGCACGCCGCACGACTACCGCGCGGGCCAGTACCTCGTGGTCACGGTCGACCTCCCGGTGACCGGCCAGGCGGTCGAGGCCAGCCCGGACGCGCCGCTGGTGGTCTTCAGCATGACGCTGACGCCGCGGGCCATCGCGCCGCTGCTGCTGGAGACCGCGGCGGCCCCGCGCAGGCCGGGGTTCACCGGCCTCGCCACGAGCACCGCGCCGCCGGAGCTGCTCGACCCGATCGTGCGGCTGCTGCGCCTGCTCGACCACCCGGACGACCTCCGCGTGCTCGCGCCCGGCATCCGGCGGGAGATCCTGTGGCGCCTGGTGACCGGTGAGCAGGGCGCGCTCGTCCGCCAGATCGGCATCGCCGACGGCAACCTCGCCCACGTCTCCCGCGCGATCCGGTGGATCCGCCGCCACTACGACCAGCCGGTGCACGTCCCCGACCTCGCGCGCACGGCGGGCATGAGCGTGTCCACCTTCCAGCGCCACTTCCGCGCGGCGACGACGATGACCCCGATCGAGTTCCGCAGGCAGATCCGCCTCCAGGAGGCGCGCGTCCTGCTCAGGGCCCGCGCGGCCACCGTCGCCGAGGTGGCGTACCTGGTGGGCTACGAGAGCCCGTCGCAGTTCAACCGCGAGTACCGGAGGACCTTCGGCGCGTCCCCCGGCCGGGACGCCGCCGTTCCCGACTGAGGCGCGTTCGTCCCCGTGTCCCCGAGGTGGCTAACCGGAGTTCGTTCCGGTTATGGTGGAACTAAGCGGAACAAGCTCCGGTTAACTTCGCCAGAATTCGGAACGAGGACCACGGTGACCACTCCCACCCGCATCACCACACCCTTCACCCGCGAGAGCACCGCGGCGGACGTCGTCGGCGGGACCGACCTGACCGGCAGGCGGATCGTCGTCACCGGTGCCGCCTCCGGCATCGGCGTCGAGACCGCCCGCGCCCTGGCCGAGGCCGGCGCCGAGGTGACCCTGGCCGTCCGCGACGTCGACGCGGGCCACCGCACGGTCGCCGACATCACCGCGACCACGGGCACCGCCGCGCTGTCCGTCGCCAGGCTCGACCTGTCCGACCTGGGCTCGGTCGCCGCGTTCACCGACGCCTGGACCGGCCCGCTGCACGTGCTGGTGAACAACGCCGGGGTGATGGCGACGCCCGAGACCCGCACCCGGCGGGGCTGGGAGCTCCAGTTCGCCACCAACCACCTCGGCCACTTCGCCCTCGCGCTGGGCCTGCACGACGCCCTCGCGCTGGCCGACGACGCCCGTGTCGTCTCCGTCAGCTCCAGCTCCCACCTCCGGTCGCCGGTCGTGCTCGACGACCTGCACTTCCGCGAGCGCCCGTACGACCCGTGGCAGGCCTACGGCCAGTCCAAGACCGCCAACGTGCTGTTCGCGGTGGAGGGCACCCGCCGCTGGGCAGCCGACGGGATCACCGTCAACGCCCTCATGCCGGGCGCCATCCGGACCGGCCTCCAGCGCCACCAGACCAAGGAGCAGATGGACGCCCTGCTCGCCGCCGCGAGCGGCGCGGGCGTCCAGTGGAAGACGCCGGAGCAGGGCGCGTCGACGTCCGTGCTGCTGGCGACGTCCCCGCTGCTCACGGGCATCGGCGGGCGCTGCTTCGAGGACAACGCCGAGGCGCTGCCCCACACCCCGCCGGCCCGCTCCGGTGTGGCCGCCTACGCGCTGGACCCCGACGTCGCCGCGACGCTGTGGGAGGTCTCGACCGACCTGGTCGCCCGCTAGCCGGAGCAGGACCGCGCCGCGGGGAATCCGCCGGATGCGCGTTGAACCTCCCGCCCCGGATCGGTATCCAGGAAGGGTGGAGGGGGACGACGACGGAACCCGGCGGCCGGATGTCGTGGTGGGGGTGCTGGGCGGTCTGGAGGTCCGGCGCGGCGACGAGCTGGTCCCGGTGGGGCACGCCCGCCAGCGGTCCGTGCTGGCGGCGCTCGCCGCGGACGCCAACCGGGTGGTGCCGGTCGACGGCCTGCTGGACCGCGTGTGGGGCGAGCGGCCACCGAGCAGGGCGCGCTCGGCGCTGCGCACCTACCTGTCCCACCTGCGCCGGGCGCTCGCACCGGTCGGGATCACGATCACCCGCCAGGGCGTCGGCTACCTGCTGGCCACCGAACCCGAGACCGTGGACGCGCACCGCTTCCACCGGCTGCTGGCCGCGGCCCGCGCGCGGCAGGACCCCCAGCTCGCCCTGGACCTGGTGCAGGACGCGCTGGCGCTGTGGCGCGGCGAGCCGCTGGCCGAGCTGGACACCCCGTGGGCGCTCCGGGTGCGGGAGCGGTGGCGGCAGGAGCGCGCCGCCGCCGAGGCCGACCGGATCGACTGGCGGATGGCGTGCGGCCTGCACGGGGAACTGCTCCCGGAACTGGCCGCCCGCGCCAACGCCCACCCGTTCGACGAGCGCGCCGCGGGCCAGCACATGCTCGCCCTCTACCGCAGCGGTCGCCAGGCCGAGGCCCTGGAGCAGTACCGGCGGACGCGCCACCGCCTGGCCGACGCGCTCGGCACCGACCCCGCCCCGCCGCTGCGGGAGGTGCACCAGCGCATCCTCACCGCCGACCCGACGCTGATCGGCCCCCTGCCGAGCCCCGCCGTGCCCCGGCAGGACCCTCCCACGCCGATCGGGGGTGCCGGGCCGCCCGTCCGGGACGGCGCCGGTCCCCCACCGGCCGCGGGCGGCCGTCTGCGCCGCGGGACGGGCGCCGTGCTGCTGGTCTGCTCCCTGCTCGCCGCGGTGACGGCCGCCGACGCCGGCCTGTCGTCGGCGCCCCCGCCCGATCCGTGTCCGGCCGCGGTGCGGACGGGCGACGTGGGCGCGTGCGTGGAGGAGGTGCAGTCGCTGCTGGTGCGGGCCGGGCTGGCGATGCCCGTGGACGGTGTCTACGGGCCGTTCACCAAGATGCGGGTGGCCGTCTTCCAGCTCCACGCGGGCATGGCGGGCACCGGCGTCGTGGACGGGGACACGCTGCGCGCCCTCCGCGCGGGTACCACCCGGATCGACGTCTGGCCTGCCGAGCGGGTGGAGCGCAGGCTGCGCGAGGTCTTCCCGGAGGAACCCGACCGCGTGGTCGACCTGGTGCGGTGCCTGTCCCACCTCGACCCGGTCTGGATGATCAGGTACGCCGACGGGACGAGGACGTGGGGGCTGTTCCAGCTCACGGACCGGGAGGTCGTCTTCGAGCAGCGGGGCGGCTACCTCGCCGCGCTGGACCCGGAGTGGAACGTCCTGGCCGCCCGCGCGATCCGCGACCGCACCGGCGGCCTCGACCGGTGGACGTGCCCGCCCGCGGGCTGAGTCCCGCGTCAGCACTGCTCGCGCGGCGCCAACCCGGAGACGTCCGGGACGCGGTCGCGGTACGCGGCCTCGGCGAACGCGACGAACCGCTCCACGTCCCCCACCGTGGACGCCACCCCGAACGACACCCGCACGGCGCCCGCGGTCGGCAGTCCGACCAGCCGCAGGTACTCGTCCAGCGTGCGCACCCGCGCCCCGCGCAGGCCCCGCAGCGCCCGCTCGTCCACCCCGAACGCGTTCTCCCCGGCTCCGGGGTTGCAGAAGCAGCCCGTGCGCAGCGAGATCCCGTGCCGCGCGGACTCGGCGGCCACCAGCCGCTCGTCGACCACGTCGCCGTCGGGGGTGAGGAAGTTGAACGTGACCGTGCCGCCGCGGGCAGGCGTCGTGAGCGGCCCGTACACCCGGACCAGCGGCTCGCCGTTGGTGTGCCGCAACGCCGTGAGCCGCTCCAGGGTCCAGCCGGTCAGTGCCCGGACCCGCCGCTCGACGGTGTCCACCCCGATCCCGGCCAGCCACTCCAGCCCCACCCGCACGTCCGGGATGGCCAGGAAGTTGACCGTCCCGTCCTCGAACGCGGCCTCCGCCGCCGCCATCACGTGCCACCGCGCCCGGACGCTGACGGCCTTGATCGTGCCGCCCGAGAACCAGGGCCTGCGCAGCCGCGCCAGCGCGTCGCGGCGCGCGACCAGGCTGCCGACGCCCGTGGGGTAGCCGAACAGCTTGTACCAGCTCACCAGCACGAAGTCCGGCCGCACGACGCTCAGGTCCAGCCGGTTGGTCGGCAGGAACGCCGCGCAGTCCAGCAGCACGTCGTACCCGCGCGCCCGTGCCAGGTCGACCCACTCCAGCGGGTGCCGCACGCCGGTGAAGTTGCTCTGGGCCGGGTACGCGAACAGGCCCCTCCCCCGGCGCAGCGCCCCGGTCACCGCCGCCGTCGACGCCCGCAGGTCCGGTGGCTCCATCGGCACGTACGTCGTCCGCGCGCGACCGGCCCGCGCGAACTCGCGGATGCCGTTGACGGAGTTGTGGTTGTCGAACGTGAGCACGAACCGGGTGCCGCGCCGGAACGGGTACGCCTCGCCGACCAGCCGGGCCGCCGCGGTGGCGTTGGCCGTGAAGACCACCGCGTACTCGTCCGGGTCCGCGTGGAGGTACCGCAGCACCTCCCGCCGCGCGCCCTCCACCAGTGCGGTGGACGCGGCGGACGTCGGGTTCACGGAGTGCGGGTTGCCGAAGACCCCGCTGTCGAGCCGCTCCCGGTGGGCCCGGTACTGCGCTCGCGCGGCCAGCCCGGCACCGGTGTAGTCCAGGTAGGTGTGGCCGTGCTCGTCGAGGTAGGAGTACTCGGTGGCGCGCAGCCGGTCCAGGACGCGGGTCCGCGCGTAGTCCGGGTGGCGCCGCAGGAACTCGGCGGGCTCGACCCCGGTCCGCGCGGTGCTCATCGCCGCACCCCCACCTTGCGCCGCAGCACCGCGACCGCGCCCACGGCGAACGCGACCGCGAAGGCGGCCAGGACCACCCAGTTCCGCCCCGGCGGGCCGTCGAAGGAGTCCCCGTAGGACGCCAGCAGGGGCGGCCCGAGCGGCGAACCGCCGTGCGCCCACAGCTCCGGGAGTCCCGCGATGGCGCCCAGCGCCTCGAACGCCCACCGGTTGGTCATCGCGGCGCTCAGCCACCGGCCGACGTCGGCCATGACCGGGACCGGCAGGAACGCGCCGACGAACAGCACCTGCGGGAAGCTCAGCACCGGCACCATCAGCGCCGCCTGCGACGGGGTGTCCACGGCGGCGGCGCACAGCAGCCCGAGGGTCAGCGCGCACAGCGAGGTCAGCGCGAGGGTCAGGAACAGCGCGCCCGCGTCCGCGTTCGACGGCAGGCGGTCGGTCACGCGCAGCAGCACCAGCAGCAGCGCGTCGACCGCGCACAGCGGCGGGAGCAGCGCGGTGATCTTCGACAGCACGTACGGCACCAGCCGCAGCCCGGCCCGCCGTTCGGCGCGCAGGATCGGGAACTCGTCGCAGATCTGCGACAGCCCGTAGGTGAGGCCGAAGAAGAAGCCGCCGAACGCGATCCAGAACAGGATCATCACCGTCGTGCTCGGGCTCGGGTTCGCGGCGTCGAACGCCCGGGGGCGGAACAGCATCAGGAACATCACCGCGATCACCACCGGCGAGCCGACGAGGATCGCCGCCGTCAACCGGTTGCGCACCAGCAGTCCCACGGTGCGCTGGGTCAGCAGCCACCACTGGCGGACCGCGCCGGAACCGCCCGCCTGCCGCCGGGGGTCGGCCACCGGGACGGCGGCGCCGGTGGCCTCCCACACCAGGTCCTCGTCGGACAGCCGGTCGTAGATCTCCTCCACCGACGTCGCCGAGAAGTGCTCCAGCGCCCGTGCCGGCGGGCCGGTGAACGCGAGCCTGCCGCCGGGGGCGACCGCGATCAGGTGCTCGCACCACGCCGTGTCCGCCGGGTTGTGCGTGGTGAAGACGACCGTGCTGCCGCGAGCGGCGATGGCCTTGAGGTGCCGCACCAGTTCCCGGCCGGTCGCGGGGTCGAGGCCGCTGGTCGGCTCGTCCAGGAACAGCACCGGCGGCCGGCCGACGAGTTCCACCGCGATGCTGGCGCGCTTGCGCTCGCCGCCGCTGAGACCGCCGACCGGCCGGGTCGCGCGGTGCGCGAGGCCGAGCACGGCCAGCACGTCGGTGACGGCCCGGTCGACCTCGGCCGCGTCGAGCCGCCGGGCCGAGCGCAGGCGGGTGGCGCAGGCGAGGGTGCGGTCCAGCGGGAGCCTCGGGTGGACGAGGTCGTCCTGCGGCACGAACCCGATGCCCGGCGACGTCCCGGCGGGGTCCGCGCACTCGTGCCGGACCTGCCCCGCGCTCGGCACCCTGATCCCCGCCAGGATCTCCAGCAGCGTCGTCTTGCCCGCGCCGCTGGGTCCGATGATCGCCACCGGCTGACCGGCCCCGATGTCCACCGAGGTCGGTCGCAGGACGGTTCCGCCCTTCCTGGCGACCCACGACGCGTCCGTCGACCTGATCCGCAGTCCGGTGACCACTCGCACCTTCCCACTGGTAGAAGTCCTACGACCTCCATGGTGAGCACGAGTCGACCGAACGCCCGCCAGCGGCGACGACAATGGCGACAAGACGCCATATCAATTCGCACCCGGCCCAAAATCCCTTGTCCGACAATTCTGCCGGTGCTGTGTTCGCGAGGTGGAGCAGATCCTCACGGCTTGCTGTGCAGGATCTCGCGGGCCTGTTCCGCGGCGCGGACGATGCTCTCGGAGACGAAGTCGACGAACCGGGCGATGTTCTCCAGGCGGACGCCTGCGGGGGTGCCGGAGCCGAGCACGCCGACGCCCTGCCGCGCGATCCGGACGAGGTGGGCGGACGCGCGGGCGCTTGCCATCATCGACTCGTACCAGACGTCGTCGTCGACGACGTAGCGCTCGCGGCGGCGGTCGTCGCGCTCCCGGCGGACGAGGCCCTGCTCCTCCAGGAACGCGATGGCCTTGGAGATGGACGCCGGGCTGACCTGGAGGCGCTGGGCGAGTTCGGCCGCCGTCAGGCTGCCCGAGTCGGTGATCGAGAGGCAGACCAGCACCCTGGACATCATCTTGGGCGTGCCCGCCCGCATGAGGACGGTGGTGAACACCTCCTCGTACTCGCGCACGGCCTCGGCGTCGCGCCCGTGGTCCTGCGGGAGTTCACCGACCCCGGCGGGCGCGGCCTGCCTGCGCCGGTGGGTGCGGCGCTCGGTGGCGCGGTGGGCCAGGTCGGCGCGGTAGGCCGAGACGCCGCCGTTGCGCATCACCTCGCGCGTGACCGTCGAGGTGGGGCGGTCGAGCCGCCTGGCGATCTCCGCGTAGGCGAGGCCGTCGGCCAGACCCAGCGCGATCTGCTGGCGTTCCTGCTGGGTGAGCCTGCCGCCCGGCATCGCGCATCTCCTCCGCCCCTCGCTCGAAGCGTGGAGCGTAGCGTTTCCCCGGCTCGAAAGCGGCGACCGCTACCCCTGGCGGGCGTGCTCGCGCACCGCGGCGTAGTAGGCGTCGACCGTGTCGCCGTCCACGCCGACGAAGCCGTCCACCCGCGCGGCGGCGGCGCGGACGAGGACGAGCAGGATGTCCAGGCCCTTCGGCCCGCGCAGGGCGTGGAGAACGGGCGCCGCCAGGTCGCCGTCGTCGGACGCGATGGCGGTGATCAGGTCGGTCGCCAGGTGCACCGCCCGCCTGCCCCGCGCGTCGTCCGGCGCGGCGGTGACGTCCAGGGTGATGCGGGCGCCGCGGCGCAGGCCGCCGTGCGGGAACCCGTTCAGCAGGATCCCGCTGAGCAGGTCGACCGCCGCCATCGTGGAGTCGTGGTCGCGCAGGGCGTGCTGGACCGCGGTGATGGCGACCCGCACGTCGCGCCGGTTGAGCGCGCCTACCGCGGCCGACGCCCACTCCCCTGGGGTGAGCACCGCGACGGGGTCCGCGGCCGGCACCGCGGGGATGGAGGGGCCGTCGTCCTCGGCCGTGCTGCTCATGGGGAACGCGCTCTCCTCGGCCGAACTCCGCGTCGTGAGCGTGCGAGTGCCCGTTCACCTGGTGCAGAGAAAATACCGGCGGGCCGGTGGGCGTGCACGATGAACGGACGAAAGGTTTTCCAGGCCCCGATAATTGCGGCGTTTCGAATCGTGTGGAATAGCCCGAACGTGTCAGCGGACCCGCCGTGTCGCTGATGAAGTCCCAGCTCAACATCCATGAACGAATCCGTGAATTCTTTTTCGCTCCTTTGTCCCGCAGGCGCGAACCGAGAGGTCCAACCATCGATCGAACAGGTGACGCGGGCATTCGCGGCACGGGTTTCCACGGTCGACCGGCGGTGTCGCCCGGCACCCGCGCGTCGACGGCGGTCCCGCCCACCGCCGGATCCGGAGGAGATCGTGCGGGACACCGCCGCGAGCCTCGACGCACGCGCTGCCACCAGCGTCGCGGGCAGAACCGGTCCGAAGTGAATTACGGTACGAAAATGGCGGGTAGCGGAGCGCGCAGGGCCACCTCGGCGGGGAACCTCCCGCCGGGCGGGCCCGCGCTGTCCCGGTTCATCGGCCGCCGGTCCCTGATCGCCGAGGTCCGGGAACGCCTCGGCCACCGGCGGCTGGTGACGCTGACCGGTCCCGGTGGCACGGGCAAGACGCGCCTGGCCTACGCCGTGGGCGACCGGGTGCGCGCCGCCTACCCGCGCGGGGTGTACGTGGTGGAGCTGGCGGCGCTGCGGGACGTCCCGGTCGAGCAGCACGACGTCGTGCTCTACCGCGAGCTGGCCCAGGCGTTCGGGATCCGCGACCTGTCGCAGTCCGAGCCCGTCGACCAGGTGCTGGAGCACCTGCGGCAGGGCGACGACATGCTCGTGATCGTCGACAACGCCGAGCACATGCGCGACGCCGTCGCCCTGCTGGCCGCGACCCTGCTCCAGAAGACGCCGCACCTGCGGATCATGACCACGAGCCGCGAGATGCTCGGCGTGCCGGGGGAAGCACTGGTGCTGGTGCCGCCGCTGACCGTGCCGCCCTCGGCGCACCTGCCGGTGCAGCTCCACCACGAGGCGGTCGCGCTGCTGCTCGACCGCGCCGCCGACAGCGCGCCGCGGTGGACGATCACCGACGCGAACTGGCCGCACGTGGTCACCCTGCTCCAGCGCTGCGCGGGTCTGCCCCTGGCCATCGAGCTGGCCGCCGGGCGCCTGCGGCACATGCCCGTCGAGGTCATCACCGCCCGCCTGGACGAGATGTTCCGGGTGCTCACCGGCAACGGCAGGACCGTGCAGCTCAGCCACCAGTCCCTCCGGCAGGTCATGGACTGGAGCCACGACCTGTGCACGCCCGCGGAGCGGACGCTGTGGGCGCGGCTGTCGGTGTTCGCCCGCGGCTGGACGCTGCACGCGGCCGAGGAGGTGTGCTCCTGCGAGGAGATCGACCGCTACGACGTCGCCGACCTGCTCGCCGCGCTGGTCGACAAGTCGATCGTGCGCACCAGCGCGGACCTGTCGCGCTACGAGCTGCTCGAACCGCTCCAGCAGTACGCCCACGGCCACCTGGTCGCCTCGGGCGAGGAGCCGGTGCTGCGCCGCAGGCACCGCGACTGGGTGGTCGCGATGTTCGCCACCGCGACGGCGACCTGGAGCGGTCCCCGCGAGCTGGACGTGCTGCGGGAGGTGCGGCTGGAGCTGGACAACGTGCGCGCCGCCGCCGCGTGGACCGCCCGCACCGACCCCGAGTCGGAGATCGGGCTGGCCATCGCGGTGGACTTCCTGCGCCTGCGGACGCCGTACTTCTTCGGGCTGCTCTACGAGGCCTCGGCGCTGCTGGACGAGATGCTGCACGCCGCGCCGGACACCCCGACGCCGATGCGGGTGTCCGCGATGTCCATGGCGACCTGGCTGCTGCTGTGCCAGGGCGACGCGGAGGCCGCGGGCCGCGGGCTCCACGACGCGGTCCGGACCCACGCGCGGCTGCCCGGCACCCCCGTGCTGCCCGCGCTGGAGATGGCCAAGGGCGCGTACATGATGCTGGCGCGGGCCGAACCGGAGGCGCTGCCCGTGCTGCGGAGGTCCCGCGACCTGTTCGCCGACGCGGGCGCCCACGGCGACGCGCTCATGGCAGAACTGCTGCTGGCGCTGGGGCACGCGCTCATGGGCGACGACGAGCGGACGACGTTCGCCGAGGTGACCGGCCACCTGCACCACACCCGCGGCCTCGGCGCCCCGTGGATGATCGCCTGGTCGCAGATGGCCTACGCCATCGCCTGCCTGCGGTTCGGCCGGTGCGCCGAGGCGCAGGAGCACGTCCGGGCCTGCGTCCGCGAGCAGCGGGCGATGGACGAGCGCTGGGGCACGATGTGGGGCGTCGAGGTCCAGGCGTGGCTGTCCGCGCACTCGACGCTGTGCGCCGAGTCCGGGGGCGACCTGCCCGCCGTGGCGACCAGGGCGGCCACGCTGCTGGGCGCGGCCACCCGGCTCCAGCGGATCACCGGCCTGGACATCGCCGGGCTCGGCCCGTTCCACCACCAGCGGCGGGTGGCGATCGACCTGGTCCGCGCGGTGCTGTCCGAGCAGGACTTCGACGCGGCGTTCGCCGCCGGGCTGGCCACCGAGTCCTACGAGCACGCCCTCGCGCTGGCCCTGGACGAGCCCCGCGGTGACGCGCCCGCCGGTCCCGCGGCCCGCGCCCTGCTCACCCCGGCCCAGTGGAACGTCGCACTGCACGCGGCCACCGGTTTGACCAGCAAGGACATCGCCGCCCGGCTGACGATCTCCCCCCACACCGTCAACTCCCACCTGGAGGCGATCTACAGCAGGCTGGGGATCACCAAGCGGGTGGAGCTGGCCCGGTGGGTCAACGAGCAGAACGGGCCCGGTCCGCGTCCTCGACCGGCACCGGGTGGACGCCCGCGCCGCGCGTCATGATCCGGCGGGGGTCGTAGCGGTCCTTGGCGGCCACCACCCGCTCCCACTGCGGCCCGTAGTGCCGCGCCCACTTCTCCGGGGACCGGTCCGAGGTGCCGATCTGGTAGAGCAGGCCGCCCACCGGTTCGGCCGCCGCCTCCAGCGCGCGGTTGCGCTCGCGCATCCTGGCCGCGAAGTCGGCGTCGCCCGGCCACACGGTGAGGACGTCGAACAGCCAGAACCACCCCGAGTCGCTCTCGGGCACCCGCAGCAGCGGCCGGGTGACGGTCGCCGTGCGCTGGGGGTGCAGGAGCACGAAGCTGGTGGGCGGGCCGTCGAACTCCTCCCGCGACAGTGCCCCGACCACCGGTTCGACGAACGCGCGCACCGCCTCGTCCGGCAGGAACACGTCGAACCACGGTTTCGCCCTGTCGTCCCAGTCCTCCCGCGCCCGCACGCCGTCGATCATGTGCGTGGCGGCCTCGGCCTGCTCCAGGTAGGACGTCGTCATCGCCGACGTCGGCGCGACGGCGAGGCCCCGCAGCAGCACCGCGTCCTCGACGGCGGCCTCGCCCGGCGCGGTGAACCTGGTGGCGTTGAGCTGGTAGACCGGCGCCCCGCCCGCGACGGCGGCCGGGTGCACCATGCAGAACACCTCGTCGAACTCGTCGCGGTCGAGCACCAGCCCGGCGTCGCGGAAGAACCCCTCGGCGTCGGGGTAGTCGAGCTGGAACACGCGCGCGGTCGCGGGCGCCGGTTCGACGGCGATCCGGAAGCGGGTGATCACCCCGACCTGGCCCAGCCCGGCCAGCGCGGCGTCGAACAGGTCGGGGTGCTCGGTCTCCGAGCACCACAGCCGCCCGTGCGCGGGGGTGACGACCTCCAGCCCGCGGACCCCGCCGACCTGGCAGCCGCGCCCGTAGTCCGCGCCGATCCCGCCCACGCTGAGCGTCCCGCCGAGCGTCAGCCGCAGGTAGCCGGTCAGCGCGCACGCCACCCGCAGCCCCTGCGTGGCCAGCGCGCGCACGAGGTCGATCCACTGCGCGCCCGCCTCGACGTCGACCACGCCCGCGTCCAGGTCGAGGCCGACGAGGCGGTTCAGCGGGCCCGTGGTGATGACCAGGCCGTCGGTGAGGCCCTGGCCGTCGGTGGTGTGCGCCTCGCCGCGCGCGCTCACCGCGATGCCGCGGGCCGCGCAGAACGCGACCATCGCCTCGACGTCGGCGACGGACGCGGGGTGCAGGACCGCGCCGGGGCGGCGGGTCACGAGCCGCCCCAGGTCGCGGGAGGCGCGGTCCAGCGCGGCCGGATCGGCCGTGAGGGTGCCCGCCAGGTCGGGGACCGCGTGGTCGGGATCGGCGAGACCGGTCGTCCAGGCCTGGGCGGCAGGGGCGTAGCCGCGGATTCGGTGCGTGTTCCCACTGGTCATGGCCAACTCCCGGAGGTCCGGCGACGGTGCGCCCCCAGTGTCGGCCGGTCCGTCCGGGGAGGCCATCGGAAGGTCTTCCCAGACGGGTGGTTACAGCCCGAGCCCGACGGCCGCGGCGAGCGCCTCCAGCGCCGACCAGAGGGTGCCGCCCGCCGTGACGACGCCGCCCGCGCCGGTGATGACGTCGCGGACCGAGCGGACCCGGTCGGCGAGCCCGCGCGGCTCGCCGCTCGCGACGTCGCGGTCCACCTCGTCGAGCGCGTCGTGCGCCGCGTCCCTCGTCCGCCGGTCCAGCGGGGCGGCGTCCAGCTCGTCGCGGAGCGCGCGCACCAGGGCCGCCACCCGCCGGGGGTCGACACCCCCGGTGACGTGCTGGTGGTGGCCGTGGTTGTTGTTGATGTCGCCCTGGGCGGCGGTGTTCATCGTGCCCGCCGTGACGTTGCCGTGGAAGTGCACCCCACCGCTCATCGGGGCCTCCTCTCCCTCCGTGCTCGTGCGGACCTGGACACCACCAGGCCGATGCCGTTGACGACCATGCCGAGGACGAACAGCCCGAAGCCCACCACCCCGAGCGGCACGCCGTCGAGGACGGGCGGGCCCAGGAGTTCGGGCGGGGTGAAGTCCGCCGACGGGGCGGAGACCGTGCTGGAGATCGACGCGATGAACCGGAGGATGACGGCCGCCCAGATGCCGAAGCCCGCCAGGATCATCACCAGGCCCAGCAGCATCACGGCACGGCCCGCGCCGCGACCGGTGGCCAGTTCCTCCAGCGCCTGGCCCTCGGGGGTGGTGAACTCGAACCGGTTGTGCCGGCTCTGGTCGTAGGAGTTGTTGACGTCGCGGCCCGCGTGGTTGAACGTCCCGGCGGTGACGTCGCCGTAGGACGTGCCCGGTGCCGGACGCCTGCTGACCCGCGTGCGCGGGTGGTGGGTGTCGCCGCGCGCCGGATCCCGGTAGACCACCCCGACCGACCCGAACTCGACCCGGTCGCAGTGGCGCAGCTCCCGTTCGCGGCCCTCGGCCAGCCTGCTGCCGTTGAGCCACGTCCCGTTGGTGGAGTTCGCGTCGGTGATCCAGGTGCCGCGGCCGTCCCGGCGGATCCACGCGTGCCGCGCGCTGACCTCCGGGGACGGGAGCCGCAGGTCCGCGTCGTCGGCCCGGCCGACGAGCACCATGCCGCGGGGTAGTTCCAGCCGACCTCCGTCGGCGACTTCGATGAAGGGAGCGCCTGTCGCTTCCATGGTGGCCACCTCCACAGTGCCCTCCCCCACTAGAGCCGCGAGCGGGCCGGTGGATACCACGACGTCGCCGCACGGGCGCCGTGCGGCGGCGGCGAGCTCCAGGGCCGTCCGGCCGTGCGCGACCGGTGCCGAGCCGCGCGGCGACCCGGACGGCCACCGGGGCGGCGAGGTCGGCCGGGTCGCGGATCGAGGGTGGTCGAGGCCCCGCCCCTCGAACCCGTCGGCGGTGGTGGGGCCCCGACGCGGCACGTGCGCGCGCCCGGTCAGCGGCCGACCGGAAGCTCCTCCACCACGGCTCCCGCCGCGTCGCGGACGACCACCGCGGCCCCGTCGAAGTCGCTCGGCGATCCCGTCGTCGCGGGCCCCCCGAGCACGAACGTGCCGTTCTCCACCACGGCCACCGCGTCCGGGAACCCCGCGCGGGTCAGCGTGATCGTCGCGACCCGGTCGTCGAGGACGAGACCGGCGTAGGTGAAGGCGTCGGCCACCGTGCCCCCGGTCGGCGTGGACCGGAAGTCGTGGAGCCGCACGGCGGCCCAGACGGACCTGCCGACCAGGTTCAGGTCGGTGGCGTTCGTCCCCGTCAGGTCCGCCAGGTCGATGACGTCGAAGAACGGTGATCCGTCCTCGCGGGTGGCGCACGCGCCGAGCAGGTCGCCGTACCGGCCGAGCTGGAACCCGCCGTGCGCACCGACCCCCGCGTGCGCGCCCGGCGTCCAGTTGGCCGGGTCCGGAGCACCGTCCGGGCCCGCGTCCAGGCACGCGCCCAGTCGCCGACCCGCCTCGCTCGCGCGGTCGCCGCCCGGCCTCGGTCGGTCGACGGTGGGCTCGCTCGGGCGCGGCAGGTCCCGTGCCGGGAACTCCTGGTCGCGGCCGACGGTGAACACCACGCCGTCCTCGACGCCGCGGAACCCCTCGGGGGTCAGGAAGACGTCGCCGGTGACGACCGGGAACGCGGCGGTGGTGGCGCCGGGCGCGTGCAGGCGGAGCTGCTCGACCCCCGGTCGCACGAAGCCCGCCACGGACCCGCGCGAGGAGAGGAACCGGATGCTCGCGGGCGCTCCCCCGGTGTCCGGTGCGGCGGGCCGGGACACCGAGACCGACGCCGGGGTGGTCTCGCAGAAGAACACGCCGTCCGGTCCGGTGCTGAACGCCGACAGCGTGGTCCCGTGGACCACGCTCGTCACCAGGGGCGTCCACCCCTCCTTCGGCGGCAGGTCCCCGGCGACGGCCGCGCAGCGGTCGACCACGTCGGGCGGGGCCCAGCCGTCGCGCGCGTGGAGCTGGTCGTGCAGGTCCGGCGGCGGCGCGGGCACCGGCGAGGAGGTGGCGGGAGCCGTGGCCGCCGCCCCGCCGCCCGCGGCGTCCCTGGTGACGACGGCACCCGCGCCCGCGAGCAGCACGACCGCCGCGGCGATCACCACGGGTGCGCGCCGCGTCGGGCGGTGGGGGTCGGCCATGCCCTCGGACAGGCGGCGGCGGGCCCGGTCTCGGACGGTCTCGGGCAGCGGGCGGGGCGGCGGGAAGTCCAGGGGGTCACTCATCGTGGGTCCTCGTGGTCAGGTCGCGGAGCTTCGTGCGGGCGCGGGACACGCGGGAGCGCACGCTCGCCTCGGCGATGCCGAGGAGTGCGGCGGCGTCCGCGACGGGCATCTCGCCCAGCAGGCAGAGCTGGGCGACCTCGCGTTCGGAGCGGGGCAGGCGTTCGACGGCCGCGACCACCAGGCGCAGCCGGTCCCTGGCCTCCGACCGGGCCGCCAGGTCCTCGGCGTGGTCGGTCACGGTGGTGTCCGCGGCGGAGGTGAGCCGGGCCAGGACCCGCCGCCTGCGCCGACCGGCCCGCCACTCGGTGCGGGCGAGGTTGGCCGCCACGGTGCAGAGCCACGGCAGGGCCGACTCGCGGACCAGGACGCCGTCGCCGCGCTTGCGCCACGCGGCGAGGAAGGTCGCGGACAGCAGGTCCTCCGCCGTCGACCACGACGCGGTGAGCCGGTAGGCGTAGTTCCACACGCGCTCGGCGTGCCGTTCGAACAGGGCGGTGAAGGCCGCGTGGTCGTCGTCGCCGATCAGCCGCCACAGCGTCGCGTCGGACGGCGGCGGCTCGCCGGGGCGCGACGCCGCCACCCCCGTGGTGGTGCTCCTGGTGCTCGTCACACCCGCTCAGGGCCGGCCGGGCCGGATCGTTGCGTGATGTGGGTCACATTGGTGGTCAGACGACGAACCAGACGCGCTCGATCTTCTCCCGGCCCACCTCGTACATGGCCACGGTGGCCCTGGACTCGCCCGCGCCCACCCCCGTGACCAGCTCGTGGTCGATCACGATCCGGCCGTGCACCACCCGCGTCACGAGCTTGGCGTGCAGGTCGGGGTAGGAGTCGAACAGCTCCCGGTACCGCTCGCGGAACGCGGCGCCGGAGCGGTCGGCCAGCACCTCCCCGGCCGGGAAGGTCGCCACCGGAACGTCGTCGACGTAGAAGCCGAGGAACCGGTCGAGGTCGCGGGCGTTGTAGGCGGCCAGTTGGCCGGCGACGATCTCCTCGGGAGACAACAAGGACCCCTTTCCTCGAAGCCCGCGGGTACGGGACGTCGGAATTTTCCCCGTGATCATGCCGGCGCGGAGGGCCGTTCCGGGCACCTGTTCGCTCCGGGCTCCCCCGGCGTCGAAGGTGACGCTGCGCCGCGATGTCGACAGCGGTGGGTGATGTGCGATGTTGACGTCATGAGCAGTCCTCCGGCCCGACCGTCCACACGGCACACTCCTGACCCGACGAGGCAGGTGGAGGCATCGCAGCACGGCGGCGAACCGTACCGTGCCGGTGCCACCGGCTGGGTCGTCCACGCCGTCCAGGCGATGGGCGGTCCGTCGTTCTGGTGCGGTCCCGACTACGGCGACGGCACGGCGGCGGGCCCGTTGGAGAGCGCGCTGTACTGGCCCGACCGCCGGTCGACCTACCGCGCGCTCATGCAGGCGTTCGGCTCGGTCGCCAACGCGAGCGCCAAGGGGTTCTCCCCCATCGAGCTGCCCGACCAGTCCGGCCGCTGACCCGTCGTGGGTGGGCGGACGGCCCACCCACGACGCCGGTCACCTCGGTGGCCAGGGCACGTCGCCGAGCACGGGCAGCAGCCACCCCTCCTCGCGGTCGAGGTGCGCCTCCAGCTCCTCCGCGAGCCGGTCCAGCTCGGCCCGGAAGCCGTCGGCGTCGGAGGCGGCCAGCAGCGCGAGCAGGTCGCCCTTGATCCGCGCCACGACCCGGTGCTCCTCGCGGAGCCGGTGCAGCGCGCCCGCCAGGTGCGGGTGGTGGACCTCGACGCCGGGGAAGACGTGCTCGTCCTCGCTCGTGTGGTGGAACGTCAGCGCCTCGCAGAAGGTCAGGCAGTGCTGCCGCAGCTCCAGCCCGAGCGCGCCGGGCGGTCCGGACTCGGCCCGGATCTGCCGCACCTGCTCGCGCAGCCAGGTGTGGACCTCCACGAGCTTGTCCGCCAGCGTGGTGACCCGCGCCGTGCGCGTGAGCACCACGACGGGCGGGGTCCGGGTGGTCCGGCGCTGGTGGTCGGCGTAGCCGGGCGCGGCCCGGACGACCAGCGCGAACAGCTCGTCCCGCCGCGCGCCCTCCGCGGGCGTCGCGACGGCGGTGAACGACTCGGTGCCCAGCTCGACCCGCACGGCGGGGTCGGCGAGGACGTCGTGGAACCAGTCGGGGTGGTGGTCCGCCCCGTCCGCGGAGCCGACGACCAGCAGGTGGTCGCCGTCGCGGACGAAGCCGAGCGGAACGGTGCGGTCGGGTCCGGACCGCGCGCCGGTGGTGGTGAGCAGGAGGAGGTCGCCGTCGGGGAAGGAGGCGACCTCGCCGCCGTTGGCGCGGAACTCGTCGATGACGGAACGGGTGAAGGACACGGTTGTGCTCCAGGAACGGGTGCGGTGCAGCTGGGGACGGAACCGGACGCACGCGCCGAGGTGCGGTCACTCGGGGTGCGTGGAGCGGTTACGTCGGACGCGGGAGGCTCATGGCGTGGTCCCGTGGGTGAAGGGGTGTCGCCCGGTCTCCGACCCGCCCACAGCTCTTCGGTCGGGACCACGCGCACCGCGCCACCATTAGAGCGAGCCCGCGATCCCCGTGTCAAACCACGGGTCCCCCCGCGCTCCGCACCGCGCCCACCCCGGCGACGACGACCAGGGCGACGGCGGCGACGTCCAGCGGGCCGAGGCGCTGGCCGAGGACGAGGTGGCCCGCCACCGCGGCGACGGCCGGTGAGAGGCTCATGAGGACCGCGAACGTCGACTGGCGCAGCGTCCGCAGGGACAGCAGCTCCAGGCTGTAGGGCAGTGCCGACGACAGCAGGGCCACGGCCGCGCCGAGCCCGAGCGCCACGGGGTGCAGCAGCGCGGTGCTCGCCCCGAACGGCAGGCTGATCACGGCGCTGACGGCCATGGCCAGCGCGAGGCCGTCGGCCTTGGGGAACCGGCTGCCCGTGCGGGCCGAGCACAGGATGTAGACCGCCCACATCGCGCCCGCGCCCAGCGCGAAACCGGCGCCCACGAGGTCCAGCCCGCCGAGCCCGCCGCGCCCGAGCAGCGCGACGCCCGCCAGGGCGAGGGCGGCCCACAGCCAGCTCGACGCGCGCCGGGCCGCGACGACCGACAGGGCCAGCGGACCCAGCACCTCCAGGGTGACCGCCGCGCCCAGCGGGATGCGGGCGACGGCCTGGTAGAACATCATGTTCATCGCGGCCAGCGCCACGCCGAACGCCCCGATGACGGCCCAGTCGGCCGGGCGGTGCCCGCGCAGCCGGGGCCTGCACACGGCGACCATGACCGCCGCGGAGATCGTCAGCCTCAGCGTCACGACCCCGAGGGGCCCGGCGAGCGGGAACACGAGCGCGGCCACGGCGGCGCCGAACTGCTGGGAGACGACACCGCCGAGGACCAGGCCGACGGGGACGGTCGCACGGGGCGCGGTGGTGGTCACGCACGCCACGCTACGAACGCAGGGAACGCCTGTGAAATGCCTGTCCTCCAGCGGTTATGCTTGCCGGACATGACCGTTGAGCTGCGTCACCTGCGCTGCTTCCTGGCCATCGCCGAGGAAGCGAACATCACCCGCGCCGCCGCCGTGCTGCACGTGGGGCAGCCCGCGCTGTCCCGCACGCTCCGGCAGCTGGAAGAGCACCTCGGTGTGCGGCTGGTCGACCGCTCGACCCACCACCTGCGCCTCACCGAGGCCGGGCACGCGTTCCGGACCAGGGCGGCGGCCGCCGTCGCCGCCGTGGACGACGCGCTGGACCCGGCCCGCGTCGGCACGTGGCCGCTGCGCCTCGGGCACGCGTGGGCCGCGCTCGGCGACCGCACGACGACGTTGCTGCGGCGCTGGCGGGAGACCCACCCGGACACCCCGCTGGAGCTGCTGCGGATCACCGACCCGACCTCGGGCCTGGCGGCGGGCAAGACCGACGTGGCGGTGGTGCGCGGGCGGACCGACGGGCCCGGAGCGCCGCTGACGACCGAGCCCCGGCTGGCGGCCGTGCCCACCGGCGGCGACCTGGCGGAGCGCTCGACGCTGGAGCTGGCCGACCTCGTCGACCAGGTGGTCACCCTGAACCCGCCGACCGGCACCACGACGATGGCGCTGTGGCCCGCGGCGGCGCGGCCGAGCCGGACGCTGGTCGTGGCCAACACCGACGACTGGCTGGCCGCCATCGCGGCGGGCCGCGGCGTCGGCGTCACGACGACCGCCGTGGCGGGCATCCACGCCTACCCCGGCGTCACCTACGTCCCGCTCACCGACGCGCCGCCCGTGCCGGTCCACCTGGTGTGGACCGACCCGCCGCGCCACCCGGCGATCCCGGCGCTGCTCGCGCTGGCCCGCGAGGTCCTCGCGGGCTGAAACCCGGTTGCCCCCGCGCCGCCGGTCGTGGTCGGCTGCCGCGATGGACAAGCAGGCGGTGCTGGCCGCGTTCGACCACCAGGTCCGCAGGCACCCGACGACCGACGGCGAGGTCGAGCGCGACCCCGACGTCATCCGCACGATCAGCCCCGGCTGGACCGGCGTGGAGTGGTCCTCCGTGGACGCCTCCCGAGCCGACGCCGTGATCGCCGCCCAGGTGCGGCGGTTCGCGGGCACGCCCTGGGAGTGGAAGCACTACTCCTACGACTCCCCCGCCGACCTGCCCGACCGACTCGCCGCCGCCGGGTTCACCCCGGAGCCGCCGGAGACCCTGCTGGTCGCCGAGATCGCGGACCTGCGCCTGGACGTGGCGCCGCCGGAGGGCGTGGAGCTGGTGCCGGTCGTCGACCGGGCCGGGGTCGACGCGCTGGTGGCCGTGCACGACGAGGTGTTCGGCGGCGACCACGCGGCCGTCGGGGACCTCGTGCTGGCCGGGCTGGACCGCGACCCGAGCACGCTCGCGGCCGTGGTCGCGGTGGCCGGGGGCACGCCGGTGTCCGCCGCGCGGGTGGAGTTCCACCTCGGCACCGAGTTCGCGAGCCTGTGGGGCGGCGGCACGCTGCCGGGGTGGCGCGGGCGGGGCGTGTTCCGGGCGCTCGTGGCGTTCCGGGCGGCGCGGGCGGCGGCACGCGGGTTCCGCTACCTCCAGGTCGACGCCACCGCCGACAGCCTGCCGATCCTGCGGAGGCTGGGGTTCGTCGACCTCGCGACCACCACGCCGTTCACCCACCCCTGACCGTCAGACGATGAACCCGAGCCTGCTCGGGGTCCCGTTGAGGACGTTCTCGCGGTGGGTGCGGAAGTTCATCGCCGAGAACAGGCTGCCGCCGTCGGCCAGCATCGCGAGCACGGCCTCCTCGCTCGCGTTGATCGCCTCGGCGGTGGCCACGGCGGCGGTGAGGCGCTCGACGGACGTCACCAGCACCCCGTCGTCGTCGCCGAGCACGAGCGCGCCGGGGCGGATGTTCACGCCGCCGCAGCGGATCGGCACCTGCGTGCGCGGCGGCACGAGCGCGGTGCCGGACCGCGGGCAGCTTCCGCGCGCGTAGACGGTGAACCCCAGGGCCTTCAGGGTGTCGAGGTCGCGGACCAGTCCGTCGACCACGATGGCGGACAGGCCCCTGCGGTGGGCCTCGGTGGCGAACAGGCCCCCGGCGACGGCGACCACCGGGGTCGTGGACGCGTCGACGACGAGCACGTCACCGGCCTGCGCGAACTCCAGGCCCTCCAGGACCGAGAGCAGGTCGCCGTCGGAGTGGACGGTCACCGCGCGGCCGGCGACGGTGCCCGTCCCCGAGACCCGGCGGATGCCGTGGTCCATCGTCGGGAGGCTCTTGTCGGCGTCGCTGACCACGGAGACGGGCAGGAGGCGGGCGCGGGTCAACAGGGTGTCGAGGTCCATGGGGGAACCCTAGGGCGACCGGTCGGCCCCCGCGGGGGTCGCGACGGCGTCGCCCGCGCCGAAACCGGTGGCACGGGCCACGATCCGGCCCGCTTCCACCCGGACGGCGGACTCGGTGGTGTCGCCGACCGAGGGCACGCCCGCCGCGGCGGCGAGGAACCCGCGGTCGTCGACGACGACCCGCAGCCGCGGCCACGCCGAGCGCGGGAACGCCCCGCGCAGGTGGTTGCGGAGTTCGGTGACGGTGAGCCGGACCAGCGGCGCCAGCTCGTCGGGCTGCCCGGTGACCACCACGGCGGTGACGGCGGCGCCCGCGCGCAGGGCGGCCTCGACCGCGGCGACCCGGTGCGTGCCCAGCACCAGCACCACGCCGTCGAGCGGCGCGGGCTCGCCGGTGAGCAGGTCGGTCGCGGGCACCGGCTCCCACGGCTCGTCCACGACGTGCGCGGCGGCGGCGAGGTGCGGGTCGAACCACCGGTCGTCCAGGTCGAGGTCCGCGAGCTGCTCGCAGGCGCGGACGACGTTGAAGATCTCGCCGAAGCCGGGCGCGGCGGCGGCCAGCGCGGTCGCGCCGTGCAGCGCGGTCAGCGCGGCCTCGGCGACCCGGACCAGCCGTCCGGCGGTCGGGTCCAGCCGTTCCAGCGCGAGGCCGAGCACGATGGCGTCCAGCATCAGCAGCTGGGCGTACGGGAGGCGCGTGACCTCGTCGGCCATGACCTCCGGGACCAGGTCCACGCCGAGGCGGGCGGCACCGTGGGCGGGGTCGGTCGCCATCGGCAGCCCGGCGACCCACGTGCGGGCGAGCAGGCCGAGCGCCTCGCGGACCGTGCGGCCGGGTTCGGTCGACGGCTCGGGGGCGCGGGCGGCGGCGTCGGCCAGCACGGCGAAGTACAGGGACCGCTTGCCGGGGAAGTTGGAGTAGACGGCGCCGCGGGTGAGGTCGGCGCGGTCGGCGATGCCGTCGACCTTGGCGTCCCGGAAACCGCGTTCGGCGAACTCGGCCCTGGCGGCGGCCAACACCCTGGCGCGGTTGCGCTCCTGCGTCTCCGCCCTGGTCAGCCGGGCCATCGTCCTCCTGCCGTGGTCACGGCCCCCAAGATACCGCGATCACGCGCACGGTCACGTCGTCCGGGCCCGCCCCTGGACGGCGTCCCGCCGAGCCCGGCGGGCTGGAGCCCGACGCCGCCCGGAGGTGATCGGGACCAGCGGGAACAGGTGGCCCGGCGAGGGCGGGGACACGAACGGCACGCGCACGGGAACCTCCTAGCGGGAGAAGAGGGTCATCGTCACGCCGGGGGCGAGGTCGCGGAGGCCGGTCGGGGCGAACCCCCGGCGGCGGTACAGGGCCACGGCGGGCAGGTTCGCCGTGCCGGTGGCGACCACGGTCCGGGCGGCGGGTTCCAGCCGGTCCAGCTCGTCGAGCAGCGCGCTCGCGACGCCGGTCCGGTGCGCCCTCGGGTGCACCACCAGCCGGCAGATGTCGAGCGTGCCGTCGTCGAGCCTGACCCACGACACCGCGCCGGTCAGGCCCTCGGTGCCGAGGAACGACTCGCCGCACGAGCGCAGGTCGTCCGGCGACTCGTGCAGCGGCGGGATCGCGTCGAACCCGATCAGCTCCGCCTCCACGGCGTACGCGGCGCGCTGCAACTCCCACAGGCCGCGCAGGGTGTCGGGGTCGGACAGGTCGAGTCGGCGGATCACGGCGGGGTGTGCGGACGGGGTCACCACCCTCCCACCGTAGCCGGCGATCCAGGATCACGTCGTCGAGCGCCCATTATTCCCTATCTTCCACTCACTGAAATCAGATAGGGTAGTTTGCGGAACATGTCCGCAGAGCTCTACTCCGTCGAGCAGGTCGCCGAGAAGCTCGGCCTGCACGTCCGCACGGTCCGCAACTACGTGCGGGACGGGCGGCTGAAGGCCGTCCGGATCGGCAAGCAGTACCGGATCGCGCGGGAGGACCTCGACGAACTGGTGGGGCAGGCGCCCTCGGCGTCGCCGCCCGCGTCCCGGCACGTGGAGGTGTCCAGCGTCGTGCGCGTGGACGGGATCTCCGCCCGCGACGCCGATCGGATCATCACGCTGCTCATGGCGCTGGTCAACGGACCTCGGGACGGTGACGGGCCGCTGCGCGTCGAGACGATGCACGATCCGGAGCGGTCGAACCTGAAGATCATCGTGCTGGGGAGCGCCGACACGACGAGCGAGCTGCTGAAGGGCATCGGAATGATCACGGGGGAGGACGGATGAGCGAGATCTACCGCACGGCCGCGGGTGGTGAGGCCGTGCGCGAGCGGTACCGGACCGCGCTGGACGAGTGGCCGGTGCCCGCGACGCGCCTGCGGCTGGACACCCGTGCGGGCGAGACGTTCGTGCTGGTCAGCGGGCCCGTCGACGGGCCGCCCGTGGTGGCGCTGCACGGCTCCGGCGGGAACGCGACGACGTGGATGGCCGACATCGCCGTCTGGGCCCCGCACCTGCGGGTGCACGCGGTCGACGTGATCGGCGAACCGGGGCTGAGCGCTCCGGTCCGGCCCGAGCTGGGCTCGTCCGCGCACGTGGAGTGGCTGGACGACGTCGTCGACGGGCTGGGCCTGGACCCGACCGCCCTGCTGGGGATGTCGCTGGGCGGCTGGCTCGCGACGGAGTACGCGAGCAGGCGACCCGAACGGGTCTCGCGGCTGGTCCTGCTCGCGCCGGGCGGCTTCGGGCGGCGAACGTTCGGCTGGGTCCCCCGCGCCCTGCCGTTCCTCGCGCTGGGCGCGTGGGGGCGGCGGCGGGTCGTGCGGATCGTGACCGGCGCCGACCTCGGCCCGGTGGCGACGTCGATCGGCGCCACCTTCGGGGAGTTCCGGCCCCGCAGGGAGATCCCGGTGTTCCCGGACGCGGTGCTGGAGCGGTTGACGATGCCCGTGCTGGTGGTCGTCGGCGACCGGGATGCGATGATCGACTCCGCCGGGACCGTCCGCCGGGTGGCTGCGCTGGTGCCGCACGCCGACGTCCGGGTCGTCGACGGTGCCGGGCACCTGCTGCTGGGGCAGGCCGGAGCGGTGCTGGAGTTCCTGCGATGACCGGGGTGCTGAGGCTGTCACCGGACGGCCCGCGGCTGCGGGTCGAGCAGGACGCCGCCGACGTGATCGGCGAGGCGTGGTCGGTGTCCGCGCACACGGTGGTGGTTCCGGTGGAACGGCTGGACGAGGGGTTCTGGACGTTGAGCACGCGGGTCGCGGGCGCGGTCGTCGGGAAGTTCGCCACCTACCGGCTGCGGCTGGTCGTCGTCGGGGACATCTCCGAGCGTCTCGCCGCCAGCGCGACGCTGCGGGCGTTCGTCGACGAGGCGAACCGGGGACGCGAGGTGGCGTTCGTGGAATCGTTCGAGGGGTGACCCCGGCGGGGACGTCGGGCGGACGCGGGGGGTGGGGGCGATGAGGGTCCTGTTCAGCTTCGTCGGGGGCGGCGGGCACTTCCAGCCGATGGTGCCGCTGGCGCGGGCCGCGGCGGCGGCGGGTCACGCGGTGGCGTGCACGGGTGCGGCGGCGTTGCTGCCGCTGGTCGAGCGGGAGGGGTTCACGGCGTTCGCGTCCGGGCCGAGCCGGGTGGCCGCCGCCGAACGGCGACCGCTGCTGCCGCTGGACCGGGAGCGCGAGGAGCGGGACGTGCGGGAGGGGTTCGCGCGCAGGACCGCCCCGGAGCGGGCGGACGCGGTGCTGGAGCTGATCGGGCGGTGGCGGCCGGACGTGGTGGTGTGCGACGAGATGGACTTCGGGGCCATGGTCGCGGCCGAGCGGGCGGGGATCCCGCACGTGCCGGTGCTGGTCATCGCGTCCGGGTCGTTCCTGCGGCCGGACGTCGTGGCCGAGCCCCTGGAGGGGCTGCGGGCCGCCCACGGGCTGCCCGCCGATCCGACCATGACGATGCTGAGCCGCGACCTGGTGCTGTCGCCGTTCCCGCCGTCGTTCCGCGACCCGGCGTTCCCGCTGCCGCCCACGGCGTTCTCCTTCCGGGCGGCGGTCGACGGCCCTCCGCCCGCGCCGATCGCCGTGCCGGAGGACGTGCCGACGGTGTACTTCACCCTGGGCACGATCTTCAACATGGAGTCCGGCGACCTGTTCACGCGGGTGCTGGACGGGCTGCGGGAACTGCCCGCCCACGTCGTGGTGACCGTGGGCGGGCAGATCGACCCGGCGGAGTTCGGCCCGCAGCCGCCGCACGTGCGGATCGAGTCGTACCTCCCGCAGGACACGGTGCTGCCCCGCTGCTCCGTCGTCGTGTCGCACGGCGGTTCCGGCACCGTCCTGGGCTCGCTGGCCCACGGCGTGCCGTCCGTGCTGATCCCGATGGGCGCCGACCAGCCGCACAACGCCGACCGGTGCGCGGCGCTCGGTGTCGGCGTGTCGCTGCACGCCGAGCACGCGACGTCGGCGGAGATCCGGGACGCGGTCGCGACCGTGCTCACCGACCCGGCCTACCGGCGGGCGGCGCGGCGGGTGCGCGACGACATCGCCGCGCTGCCCGACCAGACCGCCGCGCTGGCGCTGCTGGAGGACCTGGTGGCCTCCCGGACGGGCAGGCGCCCGACGTCAGGTCCCTGAACCCGGTCCGGCGCCGGGGGGTTCCGGCAGCTCCGCCAGGGGGCGCGGTTCGGGGGCCGACGCGTCCGGGAGCGCGAGCGCGTCGACCGGCAGCGGGCTCGGGCCGTCCCCGGACGGCGCGCCCGCGGGGCCCGGCCGTCCCAGGACGTCCAGCGGCAGCGGGCGCGGTGCCTCACCGCCCGCGGCCGCCCCGGCGGGCGGCGACTCGTCTGCGCTGCCCGAGATGTGGATGGTCACGCTGGTTCCCATGGGAGTCTCCCGCCGGTCAGAGGTAGGCCTGGGTGATGTTGTCGCCGCCGTCCAGGACGACGAACGCCTGCTTGTCGTTCGCCTTCGCGGCGGTCAGCACCAGGTGGACGTTGGTCGTCCCGTCGGTGGCGTTGGGCAGGATCTTGTGCCAGGCCGAGGTGCTCGCCAGGTGCGCCCAGGCGTTCTGCGAGTGGTGGCTGGCGAAGATCTGGTTGATGGTCGTCCACATCGGAGGGTCACCTTCCCGCTCAGAGGAGATACGCGTCGTAGACCGACGTGGCGTCGGCTGTGATCGAGACCTTCTTGCCGTTGGCGCGCGCTTCGGTGAGGACCGCCAACATGTTCGTGACGCCGTCGGGGTTCCCGGCCCGCACCTGGCGCCAGCCGAGGCCGGCGAGCGCGGCCCACGCGTTGCCCGAGTGGTGGCTGGCGAAGACCATGTCGACGGCGAGGTCGCCGTACCACTGCGGTCCCGTCGCCTTCGTCCGCACGGTCATGGTGGCGCCGGGCGCGGAGATCTCCTCGATCTCCAGCCCCGACGCGCTGCCGTCCCACCAGTTGCTGTTCGGCGCGGTCGCGCTGCCGAACGCCGGGGCCGCGGGTCCGCCGTGCAGGTCCTCGCTGTCGCCCGCGTTGGCCCGGTGCTCCAGGTCGAAGCGGTTGTCGGCCTGCTCCAGCGAGAGCTCGTAGTGCAGGGCCGGGGTCATCTGCTCGTTGCTGTTGTCGCCCGTCTCGTCGACGTGCCAGATGGCCAGCCCCGCGTCCGGCACCGCCGTGTCGCGGCCCGCCTGCCGCCGGTTCTCCATGATGAAGTACTCGGTGGCCGACCTCCGGTGGACGAGGAAGTCGTTGCTGCCCGCGGCGATCGACGTGGTCGTGCCGGGGGTCAGGGTGGTGAGCCTCGACGTCCACCCGGCCGCGTTCTTCAGGTAGGCGTCGACCTGCACCGGGTTGGTGTCCGATCCCCCGAAGCACATGAGGCAGTAGTGGCCGACGCCGTTGCCGACGAGGACGCTGTCGTAGTCGTAGAGGTCGGGGAAGTCGCAGACCATGTGGCCGTTCTCGTGGCAGAACGTCCGCAGCGTCAGCCTGGTCCCGAGGTCGGTGATCTGGTAGTCGGAGAACGTCCTGGTCGCCGAGGCCGCGTACGGCGTCGCCAGCGCCCACGAGTGCGGCCAGAGGCCTTCGGACCAGTTGTTCACCCGGTCCCCCGCGTAGAACAGGCTCAGCGCGTGGACGAAGCCGCCGCTGTCGCTGCTGAGGACCGAGAAGTCGAACCCGCTCGCCTTGAGGTGGTCGAGCGCCTCCTTGATCAGCTCCTGCGCGCGGGTGCCGTACGGGATGGCCCGGTCCGTGTAGTGCGCGCGGGGGTGCTCCGCGCGGTGGTAGGCCGCCACCCGGTTGCGGTACCGGAGCTTGCCGTCGGACACCGCGAGGAAGTAGTCGTAGGCGGACCCGTTGTTGCCGAAACCGGTGAAGCCGACCTGGTTGCAGAAGTTGTCGACGTCGTTCCTCGTGATCGTCGCGGGCACGTCCGGGAACTCCACGAGGAGCACCAGCCCCGTGTAGTCGCCGACGGTCGCCGCGGGCGGCGGGGCACCGGCCGGACCGTCGGCCGCGCCGCGCTGGGCGAGCCTGGCCCGTCGCCGGACCTGCCAGCGGGGCTCGCCGCCCAGTTCCTCGCGGACGGTCCGCGCGCGGGCGGTCACGGCGGAGCGGGCGGCGCGCAGGTGCGGCGGCAGGGCGAGCGCCCGCGCGTCGGCGGCCACCGTCTCGCCGCTCGGGACGAGGTCACCGCTGTCGGTGTCGAGCGCGGCGAAGTGGTAGAAACCGCTGTCGGGATCCGGGACGACCGTGTAGCCGTCGGTGGTCTCGAAAACGGCGCTGAACTGGTTCCCCCAGCCGCGGACCTGGAATTCCGATCCGTCCGGATTGCGAAAGGTGAACTGTTCACCCACGAATGGACTGGGCATGTCTTCGGCCCTCCCCGGTCGAGTGGTATCGGCTTCCCCCGCGTCGTCGCCGAGCCGTGAGGAGCCTCTGCTGGGGTAATCGGCGGTCGCGGGGAAAGCGCGCCGGCCTCCGGGCCAGGTTCAGCCGAACGGAGCAGTCACGCTGGCCGAACGCCGCACCCGCTCGGCCGTCGCCGGGAGGACGGGCGCACCGGGTCCCGGCGGTCGGTCACCACCCGCTGCCGGGCCACCAGGTCTGGGCGTCGATCTCGCGCTGGTCGGCTTCCCGTTCGCGCCGACGCACCTGGCGTTCCTGCTGGTCGAGCAGGTGGGCGACCTGGTCCTGCTCGGCCTGGCGCCTCCCCAGTTCGGCCGCGCGGGAGTCCAGTCCCCGCTCGCGCTCGTCGTTGCGCGTCTCGCACCGGTGGAGCCAGCGCTCCCGTTCGTCCCCCTCGGGCCGGTGCGTGGTTCGGCCGTGGCACAGGGCAGCGGCCGACACGGCCGACTCCCGGTCGACCAGGTCCTGCTGCCGGGCCTTCTCGCCGTCCTCGACCGAGCCGGTCATGTCATCGCCCCACCTCGTCCACCTGTCGAGCATGGCAGCACTCCGCATTTCGCGACGATTCCGAAGCCCCGATCCGCACCTCGGCTGAAAGGAATTCGCGAACCGCCCTCGGTCGGCCGCTCCGACGCCCACCGGTCGTCGCGGCGGATTGTCCAGCGGTGGCAAGGCGATCGAAAACGCGTCGGCATCCGGTTCGCGATCGCGTCCCGGAACCCGCCCCCGGTAGTACCACCCCACTGGCATCGAATCGGATCGATTGGGAATCGATTGCGCTGGTCCCGACCGAGCGGCGGCCCGTCACCAGGGCACGGCGCCGTCGGCGTCGAACAGCCCTCCGGTCGGGCCGTCGTCCGGCAGCGTGGCGAGCCGGATCGCGACCCTGGCGCCGTCCGCGGGCGTGCTCGTCCCCCGGAAGCCGTTGAGGTCGGTCGCCACGTAGCCGGGGCAGGCGCCGTTGACCTTGACGGCGGTGCCGGCCAACTCCTTGGCGTACTGGACGGTGAGCGCGGTGAGGTAGGTCTTCGACGGCGAGTAGGCCGCGCTGACGCCGCCGAAGTCGACACCGGGGGTGGACTGGAGGGTCAGGGAGCCGACGTGGCTGGACTGGTTGACGATCCTCGGGTGTTCGGAGCGGCGCAGCAGCGGCAGCATCGCGTTGGTGACCCGGATGACGCCGACGACGTTGGTCTCCAGCACCGCCCGGACGTCGTCCGGGGTGGCGGTCGAGGGCGTGTCCGGCCACGCCCCGGCGACACCCGCGTTGTTGACCAGCACGTCCAGCCGCCCGGCCCGCTCCTCCAGCAGCACGGCGGCGGCCCGCACGCTCGCGTCGTCGGTGACGTCCAGCGGCACGCCGAACGCGTCGACGCCCGCCGCCCGCAGCGCCGCCACGGCGTCCTCGCGCCGCCGCTCGTCCCTCGCCCCGATCCCGACGCTCCAGCCCAGCGCGCCGAGCCCGGCCGCGATCTCGTACCCGATCCCCTTGTTCGCGCCGGTGATCAACGCGGTCGTCCGTTCGTTCATGCCGTTGATCGTGGCCGCGCGGCGGCCGGGCACCAACACCGTCTGGGTGGTGCGTCGATACCCTGGCGGTATCGATCGGCCGGTAGGCTGGAGCCGTGGAGACGCGGGAGCTGCGGTACTTCGTCGCGGTCGCCGAGGAGCTGCACTTCGGCCGTGCCGCCCAGCGCCTCGGCATCGCCCAGCCGCCGCTGTCGCGGACGATCGCCCAGCTCGAACACCGGCTCGGCGTCGCGCTGCTGGACCGCACGAGCCGCAGGGTGGCGCTCACCGGAGCCGGGTCGGTCCTGCTGGCCGAGGGGCGGGCGGTCCTCGGGGCGCTGGCCGCGGCCGAGCGGCGGACCCGGCACGCCGCGACGAGCACGCCCGCGCTCGTGCTGGCCGCCAAGACCGGCGCGTCGGGCGACCTGCTGGCGAAGCTGCTCGACGCCTACGCCGCCGAGCCGGGCGCGGTGGCCGTGGACCTGCTGCTGTGCGAGTCCCAGCCCCAGCGCCCGCTGCACGACGGCCGGGCCGACGTCGCGCTGCTGCACCTGCCGTACGACTCGACGGCCGACCTGGACACCGAGGTCCTGACCACCGAGGGCCAGGTCGCCGTCCTGCCGACCTCGCACCCGCTCGCCCGCCGGTCCCACGTCCGGACGGCGGAGGTCGGCTCGCTGCCGGGCCTCCCGATGGCCCGCTGGCCCGGCCCCGACGGCACCTACCCCGACGGTCCCGGCGCCGAGGTCCGCAACCAGACGCAGCTCTTCCAGCTGATCGCGCTCGGCCGCACCACGGTGGTCCTGCCGGAGTCCTGCCGCGCCGCCCTGCTCGACGGCCTGACCGCCGTGCCGGTCGTGGACGCGCCGCCCGTGACGACCGTCGTCGCCTGGCCGCCGCACAGCCGGTCCCGAGCGCTCGCCGACCTGGTCCGCACGGCCACCCTCCTCTGAGCGCTCACTCCCCCGGCCGGTCGGCCCAGGTCATCGGCGACGTGCGCAGGCCGGCCCGCACGGCGGCGTGCACGGCGCGCGCCAGCCGGGCGCCCTGCACGGACCGGGGCCCGCCGTAGGGCTCGGTCGGACCCGTCGTCGGGCACAGCAGCACGGTGGCGTCGGTCGGGGTGCCGGTGCCGGGCACACCGCCCTCCAGCAGCGCCTGGGCCTTGGCCTCCGCGACGGTCGCCACGGCGTTGACCAGCGCCGCGGGCGTCAGCCGCACGGGGAACCAGCCCACGACGTTGATCGTGCCCGGCAGCCACGCCAACTCCTCGTCGCCCGCCGCCCAGGTCGGGTGGGCGCCGATCCCGGTCGTCGCCGTGACGGTCACCCCCCGGTCGGTCACGGTCTCCGCCCGGTGCACGTCCAACGCCGTGAGCACTCCGGTGCCGGGTCCGGTCGCCCCGCACGCGGCGGCGAGCGCGGCCACGTGCTCGCCGGGGTCGTCGCGGTCGTAGTCGGAGCGCACGGTGGCGTTGAGGACCCAGTTCCGCTCGCCGAGGCCGCCACCGTGCACGGCGGACGAGATCGCCAGCCACGGCCGGTCGGCCCGCCACAGCAGCACCGGTCGGCCCTCGACCTCGTGGTGCTCCAGCCTCACCCGGCTCCCCCCGCCCGGACCCGGAACGCCCGGTGGGCGAGCAGCACGCGGGCCGCCGTCCAGCCCGGCATCTCCGGGAGCGGCACGAAGGCGGTGCCGCCCAGCGGCAGCGGCACCGTGACGAGGCCGCTGACGGTGACGAACGGGGACTCGCGGGAGCAGGCCGTCATCCGGGCCCGGTCGGGTCCTCCGCAGGTCGGCGGCGGCTCGCCGAACGGGAAGCAGGCCTGCACGGCCGAACCGCCGGCCCCACCGCCGACGTCGAGCAGGCGCGCACCGCGTCCGAGCCGGGCCCGCCCGCCCACGGCGTGCGGCGCCGCGCCGGGGAGGTCCTGCGTGCGGTGCTCCGGCGCGAGGTCCTCGGTGGGGCCGGCGGCGGTCACGCCCGGAAGCCGAACGACGCGACGAAGGCGAAGTTCGCGGACGAGTTGCTCAGCCGCACCAGCAGGAAGTCGTCGTACAGGCCGGGCGGCACGTCGGTGTCGACCTGGACGCGGACCCCGACGAAGGCGGGGAACGCCAGCCCCGAGAGGTCGACCTCCACCTCCTTGACGTTGTCGTCGGCGCTGGTGAGCCGTTCACGGGCCAGGACGGTGCGGTTGGCGTGGTTGGGCTGGGTGGGGTCGGGCACGTAGGCCGCGACGGTGATGAGGTGGCCGGGGTAGCCCTGGAACGTCTGCACGTCCCTGGTGCGCACGACGAGCGTCGTCGTGTCCGGCGCCGACTGGTCGGTCTTGTCTAGGGTGATGGGCAGTTCGACGCCAAGGCCGCTGTAGGCGGCGTCGCCGTGGATCCCGGGCTCGTCGCCCAGGTGCGTCCGGCCCTGCCAGATGAGTTCCGCCTGTGCGCTCAACGCCATGATGTCCTCCTGGTTCCGTTGTCAGGTACCTGTCCGTCGTCGGGGTGGGGTCGGGCCGCCGCCGGGCAGCCGCGCGGGACCGTCGGCGCGGGTGCGGTGTTCCACGGCGGGCCTCCTCGGGGTCAGCGGGTCCTGACGGGCACGACCACCGGCCGGTCGTCGGCGTCGATCACCCGCACCCTCGCCTGGTAGTGGGTGGCGAGCACCTCTTCGGTGATCACCTCGCGCGGTGTGCCCTCGGCGACCACTCGGCCACCGGCCAGCAGCACGACCCGGTCGGCGTACGCGCCCGCGGTCGACAGGTCGTGCATGGTCGTCAGGACGGTCAGCTCGTGGTCGTGGCGCAGGTCGTCGACGAGGTCGAGCACGTCCTGCTGGTGGCCGATGTCGAGGGCGCTGGTCGGTTCGTCGAGCAGCAGGAGCCGCGTCTGCTGCGCGAGGGCGCGGGCGAGGAACACCCGTTGCAGCTCGCCGCCGGACAGCGTCACCAGCACGCGGTCGGCGAAGTCCAGCAGCTCCAGCCGGACCAGGACGTCGCGCACCACCTCCAGGTCGGCCCGCGACTCGCGGCCGAACCGGGGCAGGTACGGGGTGCGGCCGAGCAGCGCGTAGTCGAGCACCGTGATGCCCGGCGGCACGATCGGCGACTGGGCGACCGAGGCCAGGACGCGGGCCCGGTCGCGGTGCCGCATCCGCCGCACGTCCCGGCCGAACAGCCGCACGTCGCCGGTCGCGGGCACCAGCCCGCTGACCGCGTTGAGCAGGGTCGACTTGCCCGCGCCGTTGGGGCCGATGACGGCGACCCACTCGCCCGCGGTGACGGTCAGGTCGATCCCGTCGAGGATGCGGCTGCCGCCCAGCTCCACCCGCACGTCACGGGTGGCGATCACCGGTTCGGGGGCGGTCACGACCGCGTCCCCGTGCTGGTGCGCAGCACCAGGACGAAGAACGGCGCGCCCAGGAACGCGGTGACGACGCCGATCGGGATCTCGGCGGGCGCGGCGGCGGTGCGCGCCACCAGGTCGGCCAGCACCAGGAACGCGCCGCCCACCAGCATCGAGACCGGGAGGATGGTGCGGTAGCCCGCGCCCGCGAGCAGCCGCACGGTGTGCGGCACGATGATGCCGACGAACCCGATCAGGCCCGAGACCGACACCGCCGCCGCGGTGCCCAGCGACGCCACCGCGGTCAGCACGTACCGCGTGCGCCGCGGGTCCAGCCCCAGGCCGGAGGCCTCGGCGTCGCCCACCGACAGCACGTCCAGGTCGCGCCGGTGCAGCAGCACGACCACGGCGGTCACCACCGCGTAGGGCAGCACCAGCAGGACGTCGCGCCAGCCCGCCGTGCCGAGCCTGCCGAGCAGCCACGAGTAGACCTCGCGGATGGCGTCGGCGTCGCGCTGCATCAGGAACGTCTGCCCGGCGGACAGGAACGCGGACACCGCGACGCCCGAGAGGATCAGGGTGGCGGGCGACCGGTCGCCCGCCGCGCCGCCCCGCGCGGCCAGCGCGTAGGTCAGGGCCACGGCGGCGACGGCGCCGACGAACGCGGCCAGCGGGGTGGCCAGCGGCAGCACCGTGGCCGCACCGCCGTCCGCGCCGCGGCGCAGCGTGATCACCGCGGTGACGCCGAGCCCGGCGCCCGCCGCCACACCGAGCAGGTGCGGGTCGGCCAGCGGGTTGCGGAACACGCCCTGGTAGCAGGCGCCCGCCAGGGCCAGCAGCCCGCCGACGAGCAGGCCGAGCACGACCCTGGGCAGGCGCAGGTCGAGCAGCAGCGCCCGTTCCCGCTCCGACAGGCCGCTGTCCAGGTCGACGCCCGGCAGCAGGCTGAGCAGTTCCGCGGCCACGGAGCCGGGCGGCAGGGTGACCGGGCCGGTGCTCACGCCCACGAGCAGCGCGGCCACGACCACCACCAGACCCGCCACCAGCCACACCGCGCGCAGCCGAGGGGGCCGCAGCGGGACCGGAGAGGGGACCCGCCGCGCGGACGTGCCGTCCGCGAGCGGCTTCACCACGACGAGCGGCCGTTCATCGGACCTCGCCCGCCGCGTCCGCGATCGTCCGGACCAGGTCCACCACGCGCGGGCCCCAGCGCGAGGCGATGTCGTCGTCCAGGGGCACGACGCGGTTCGTGCGCACCGCCGTGATGCCGCTCCAGCCCGGCCGGGCCTTGACCGTGTCCGGGGTCTGCCCGCAGCACTTCGTGTCGGCGAGGAAGATCAGGTCCGGATCGGCCTGGAGCAGGAACTCGGCCGACAGCTGCGGGTAGCCCCCGTTGACCTGGCTCGACTCGACCGCGTCCGCCACGTTGACCAGCCCCAGCCTGCCGAACAGCTCCCCGATGAACGTCTGCCCGGTCACCGAGTACAGCGCCTGGTCCAGCTCGTAGTAGTAGGTGGGCTTGTCCTGCCGCTGCGGCGTGTCCGCGACGATCTTGGCGATGTCGTCCTTCATGCGCGTGACGACGTCGGCCGCCTCGGCGGTGTGGCCGGTGAGCCTGCCCAGCTCGGTGATCTGGGTGTAGCTGTCGTCCAGGGTGCGGGCCGGGGGCGCCAGGTAGACCGGGATCCTCAGCGTGCCGAGCTGGTCCACGATCTGGTTGAGGTCGTTGGAGATCACGACCAGGTCGGGTTCGTGGCCCGCGATGGCCTCGGCGCTGGGCTGGAAGCCCGACAGCGCCGACCTCGGCGCCTCGGCCGGGTAGGTGGAGTTGTCGTCGACCGCCTCGACCTGCTCGCCCGCGCCGATCGCGAAGAGCATCTCGGTCGCCGACGGCGCCAGCACCACGATCCGGGTGGGCTTCTCCTCCAGCGTCAGCGTGCCCGCGGTGACCGGGAACCCGGCCGACCCGGCGGGTGGCGCGGGCGGGCGCGCGGGCGTGGACGAGCCGCACGAGCCTGCCAGGACGGCCAGCGCCACCACGAAAGCGGACACGCGGACGTGCTTCACCATCGGAACGTTCTCCCCCTGTCGAGCCGACCACCGCGAATCCTCACGGACCGGGTTCGCCACGTCGACACCTCCCCGAGCACGTCATCATCCCCGATCGGATCCGGCGGTGCCACTTCGGTTCGGCCTACTCACCTTCGCCCGAACCGACGCCCCGCCCGTGGTCGGAGCCGTGCGACGCGGTGGTGCGGTTCCGCACGTACCGTGTGCCGGACCGCTCAGCCGTCCCGGAGGTTCGACGATGCACTCGTTCCGCACGCCCGACGGCGTCACGCTGGGGGTCGAGCACTTCGGCGACGCGTCGGACCCCCTCGTCCTGCTCGCGGGCGGCACGACCATGCTCTCCTGGCCCGACGCGCTCTGCGGGGCGCTCGCACTCGGCGGGCGCCACGTCGTGCGCTACGACCTGCGCGACTCCGGCACCTCGACGACCGTCGACCCCGAGGCGCCCGCCTACTCGCTCCGCGACCTCGCGGCCGACGCCGCCGCGCTCGCCCGCGGCCTCGACGACCGGCCCGCGCACCTGGCGGGGATCGGCGTCGGCGGGATGGTCGCCCAGGTCGCCGCGCTCGACCACCCCACCGCGTTCTCGGCGCTCACCCTGGCGGGAACGCGGCCCGTCGCACCTGGTCCGGTCGACGACGACCTGCCCGACCACGACGCGGCGGCGATGGGCCCGCTGTTCGCCCTCCCGATGCCCGACTGGTCCGACCGCGGCGCCGTGGCGGAGTTCGCCGCCGCGAGCGCGGAGGTCCTCGGCGACGACCCCGCCGCGGCACGGGCGGTCGCCGAGCGCGTCTTCGACCGCACTCCGGGCACCGACCCCGCCGTCCGGGTGGCCAACCACCTGGGCGTGGTGTTCTCCAGGCTCGACTGCGCGCCGCGCTGGCGCGAGCGGCTGCCGGAGATCGCGGTGCCGACGCTCGTCGTGCACGGCCGCCGAGACCCGTTCTTCCCGCTGGGCAACGGTGAGGCGCTCGCCCGCGAGATCCCCGGCGCACGACTGCTGGTGCTCGACCGGGCCGCGACCGCGATCCCCGGCTCGGCCGCCGACGAGGTCGCCGCGGCGATGCTCGCGCTCTAGGCCTCCACGTCCGTGACCAGGCGGTCTCAGAGCGCCAACCGTCCGGCCCGGTGCAACGTCCGCACCGCTTGGACCGTGGCGTAGCCACGCCACTCCAGCGCGGCGGCCGGGGAGAAGCTGGCGAAGTCGACCTCCCAGCCGCCGTCGTCCCGCTGCCGCTCGGCGAGCCGGTCCAGCTCGGCCTCGATCACGCCGGGGCGCAGCAGCGCGCCCGCCGGGGTCCCCGGTACCGGCGCGAAGTTCAGCGCGCGCATGGTCTCGCCCTCGCTGCCGCCCGCGACCGGGGCCAGCCCGGTGTCCGGCACGAACCTCCCCAGCCGTTCCAGCAGGGTCGCGGCCTCCGGGTGGCGGTCGTGGGCGGCGTCGAGGAACCGGATGGCGAACGACAGCTCGATCGCGTGCGGCCGGGCCTCCACCGCGGCGATGGCGTCCAGGCAGAACGCGGTCGCCCGCGCCAGCCACGGGTGTGCGGCGACGGCGGGGTCGTGCGCGGCGACGCGGTGGGCGACACCGGCGGCGAACGCGGTGCTCTGCAAGGCCGACACCGACGGGTCTGCCTGGGCCCAGAACGTCGCGCACCCCGTGGCGTCGGCGACCGGCAGCGCGAACGGCAGCCCGCCGTCCGGCAGCGTCACCGAGTCCAGCCAGTCGCACAGCTCGACCGCGCGCGGGGTCGTCACCGGCGCGACGTCCTCGAACACCTCGAAGGCGTGCAGGGCTCCGGCGGGCTGGCTCTCCGGGGCCCGCAGGTCCGGTTCCAGTCCCCAGCCGTAGCCGCCGTCGGGGTTGCGGTAGCCGTCCACCGCGGCCAGCACCGCGTCCGCACCGGCACGGCCCAGGAGCAGGTCGAGACAACGGCGGTCGAGCACCCGGCCGTGGCCTGCCAGGAACGCCGCCGCGCGGGAGAGGTCAACAGTCATGACGCCAGCATGGGCCGTCCGGCGCGCGGGTGTCTTGAACGAAACGGACGTCGGACCGGTCGTGATGCGGTGGTGACGCGCTCGCGACGCGTCGGGTGCGATCGTTCGGGGCGCTCCAGGGCTGTGACAGGAGGAGCCGCACCGGATGCCCGTTCCCGTGAAGGCACGTGCGCCCGCGACCTCGGCGACGCCGTCGCCCGAGGCGGACGTGGCACGGGCTCGGGTGCCGTCGGGCGGAACGGCGATGGCGCGCGGGTCGAGCGACGTGGTGGCGGCGCGGGCGTGGGTCGGCAACGCGGCGGTGACCTCGGTGCTGGGGGCCTCCGCGCCGGGGGTGCTCCCCCGCGGAACCGGGCCGGACCCGTCGGGCTGGACCGGGCGGATGATGCTGGCCGGGCAGGACCTGGTCGGCAACCAAGTGGTCGCGAGGCAGGCCACCGCACCGTCCCCGGTCATCCCGCGACGGCCCGCACCATCCGTTCAGCGCAGGGCGAAGGTGCCATCCGCACCCGCACCGGACCCCAAGGACCTGCGGCGCGAGGAGAAGGCGGAGGGCGCGGAGAAGGAAACGAGGGGCAGGACGGGGACGCGGTCCCCCAGCGCCGATCCGAAGTTCCGGGCGCTCAAGCGGGACGTGCGGGCGACGACGAAGCGGATCGGGTCGAGCCACCCGCCCGCGGCGGCGGAGGCGGGCGCAGCCCAGGCCGCGTCCGTGCCGCCCGCCGACGACCGGGAGGCACGGGGCAAGGCCGCGCACGCCGAGGACATGGACGCCGCGAAGCCCAGGGAGTTCGACAAGGCCGCGTTCGTCAGGGCGGTCGAGGACGCCATCGCGAAGCGGGCGCCGAAGAACCTCGACGAGGCGGACGAGTTCGGTGGGTCCGGCAAGGCCGACGAGGTCAAGGCTGAGGTCCAGGGCGAGGTGGAGGCGGGCAAGGAGGGGTCAGCCAAGGAGATCGCGGACACGACCGCGGCCGTGCCGGAACCCGCGCCGGACGCCAAGCAGGTCGTGCCGCTGACCCCGGACCAGCGGCCGGGCAAGCCTGCCCCGCCGAACCCGACCCAGGCCGTGCCGGACGCGTCGCCACCGTCGGCGACCGACATGTCGGCGGGTCCAGCGCGGGTCCAGGGCCAGATGGCCGCGGCGAACGTCACGGAGCAGCAGTTGGCGTTCACGAACTCGCGCGAACCGGCGTTCGACGGGGCCGTGCGGGACAAGAAGGCGATGGACGCGCACGCGGCGACCGCTCCCGGCGAGCTGCGCAAGGGCGAGGCGCGGGAGTTCGATGAGGTCAAGAGGACGGCGGCGGCGAGCGGGGCGACCGCGGTGGGCGCCATCCACGCCACCCGCGCACGGACCGGCGATCGGGTGATGACCGGCAAGGTCGACCGCAAGGGGCAGGACCAGGACAAGCGCGCCCAGGTCACCGCGCTGCTCCAGACGGTGTTCGACCGCACCAAGACCGACGTCGAGAAGATCCTGTCCGACCTGGACGGAACGGTCGACCAGCAGTTCAGCAGGGAGGAGAAGCGCGCCCGCGACAGGTTCACCGAAGAGCACACCGAGGGGATGCGCGAGTACAAGAGCCGCCGCTACTCGGGCCTCGACGGAAAGGCGCGCTGGGTCAAGGACCTGTTCGCCGACCTCCCCGAGGAGGCGAACCAGATCTACGTCCGGGCCAAGGACAACTACCTGACCGCGATGCGCGGTGTCATCTCCGGCATCGCCGACACCGTCGAGCGCGAGCTGCGCAGGGCCAAGGACCGCATCGCCAGTGGCCGCGAGGAGCTGAAAGCGGCCGTCGACAAGCTCCCCCAAGACCTCCGGGCGATCGGACGCGAGGCGGCGGCGGAGTTCAACGGCCGGTTCGACGAGCTGCGCGACTCGGTCGACGACAAGGGGACCGAGCTGGTCGACACGCTCGCGACGAAGTACACCGACGCCGTCAAGGCGGTCGACGCCGAGATCGCCGCGGAGAAGGAGAAGAACAAGAGCCTGTGGTCCAAGGCCGCCGACAAGATCGGCGGTGTCATCAACACCATCAAGGAACTCGGCCGCCTGCTCCTGGGCGTGCTCCGCAAGGCCGCGACCGCCGTCGGTCTGATCCTGCGCGACCCCATCGGCTTCCTCGGCAACCTGATCACCGGTGTGGGTGGCGGCCTCAAGCTATTCATGAAGAACGCCGGACGCCACCTCCAGCAGGGTGTGCTGGCGTGGCTGCTGGGCACCGGCGTCGGCGCGGGCCTGCAACTGCCCACGACCTTCGACGTGCTCGGCATCCTGGTCATGATCGCCGGCCTGCTGGGCCTGTCGTGGCCCAACCTCCGCGCCCGCCTGGCCCGCAAGGTCGACCCGCGCGCGCTGGCGGCGGCGGAGACGGGCGCGGACGCCGTTCCCATCGTCGTGGAGGCGAGGAAACGCGGGGTCGCGGGCCTGTGGTCGGACCTCAAGAGCCGCGTGGGCGACCTGAAGAAGGAGCTGATCGGCAAGCTCGTGTCGTACCTGCTGCCGACCATCATCATCGCGGGCGTCACCTGGATCGTGTCCCTGCTCAACCCCGCGTCGGCGTTCATCCGCGCCTGCAAGATGATCATCGACATCATTCGGTTCATCGTGACGCAGGGGCGTCAGATCATCGAGTTCGTCAACGCGGTCCTGGACTCGGTGATCGCCATCGCCCGCGGGGCCACGGGTGGGGTGGCGGCGCTGGTGGAACGGGCGCTGGCCAGGTCGATACCGGTGCTGATCGGGGCGCTGGCGGCGATCCTGGGGATCGGGGGGATCGCGGGGAAGGTGCGGTCGATCTTCCAGCAGTTGGCGCGGCCGGTGAACCGGGCGATCGACTGGGTGATCGACAAGATCACCGGGTTGCTGAGGAAGCTGTGGGCGAAGCTCAAGGCCCGGATGGACCGGCGGAAGAAGCCGAAGGAGCCGAAGGAGCCGCGGAAGGACAGGGACCGGAGGACGGCACGTCCGCGCCAACGCCGGCGGCCACGACGGGGGAGGAAGCCCGGCGCGGACCGGAGGAGACGGCCGGACCGCGAGCGGGACCAGACGCCCACGAAGAAGAAGCGGAGGCTGGACGCCGCCCTCGAGGAGGCGGAGAAGCTCTTCGACGACCGGCTCCCGCCCGCCGACATCAAGGCCGCGCTGCCCTCCATCCGCGCAAGGCACGAGATCACGTCGCTCGTGCTCGTGTCCAGGGATCGCGACGGCGTCTCGTCGCTGCGCGTCAAGGGTCGGGTCAATCCCTCGGACAGCACACCCGAGCACCCGTACGGATTCGAGGTGAAGATCCACATCTACGAGAACGAGGTCTCCGGTGTGGAGATCCTCCGGCAGGTGCGGGCCGAGTACGCGGGCAGGTTCCGCGAGCAGATCGTTCCCCTGCGGAAGAAGGTGGCGGTCATCCGCATGAAGCCCGCGCCGAGCGCGGAGTGGCAGTGGAGGGCCCGCATGGAGGCGTCCGCGGTCTCGGCGCGGCAGAAGGAGCGGATCACCACGGCCCTGGGGTTCATCCCCGAGCACGTGGAGCTGGACCACAACATCCCGGTCGCGGAGTTCGCCGCCGTCATCCGCGGCTACAACTCGGACCCGTCCGTGACGGCGATCATCGTCCAGCTCCCGGTGCGGCAGCGGTACCGGGCGGCCGTCAACCTGATCGACCCCCGCAAGGACATCGACTCCATCCTCGGGCCCGCGCGGTCGGAGTTCCCCGTCGGCGCGACCTCCGAGGGCGTCGTCCGGGTCGCCGAGCCGTTCCTCGGCGACAAGCCGGTGGTCGCCGTGGTGGGCGCGAAGGGGTTCGTGGGCAGGGGCGTCGTGAGCCAGCTCGGGAAGTTCGACGTGAGGATCATCGAACTCGACGTGGGCGACAGCCTCGCGCGGGTCAGGGACGCGGCGGTGGTGATCTCCGTGACGGGGCAGGAGGGGATCCTGACACCGGAACTCGTCCTGCCGAGCCACCGCCTGGTGGTGGACTCCGGCTTCGTGCCGAAGCGGACCGGCCCACCCGCCAGCGACGTCGACCCCAGGGCGAGGCCGATACCCAGGCAGGTCACGCCGGTACCGGGCGGGATCGGGCCGGTGGAGATGGCGATCCTCGCGGAACGGTTGGTGCGCAAGGAGCTGGGCTCGCGCGCGGAGGTGCCGACGTGGCGGCTCACCGACCCGGAGGGCCGCATCCGGAGGTGACGTCAGTAGGTCCAGCCGAGGTCGCCCAGCACGTCGGGCACCGGCGCGAACTCGACACCCGCCAGCAGTCGGGCGGCGTCATCGCCCTCGAGTATGTGGTGATCCTCCAGGTCGCCGTGGTACCGGGCTCCGTCCCAACGCAGGTCCACCCGGTCGAGGTCCTCCGGAGCGGCGTAGGCGTCGTAGGAGGAGAACTCGCCGTAGTGCGCCAGCCAGGTCACGTCCTCCGGCGCCACCTCGACGTCGGGCGGGAGCGCGGCCAGCACCGCACCGGCCACGACCGGGAACTCGGAGCCGATCCCCAGTTCGTCGGGACTGCTCCTGATCTCCGAGACGATCGCCACCGGCCTGGCCGAGAGCTGCACGCGCGCCAGGCAGTGGGCCGGTCCGAACTCGTGCCGCCAGTGCACGACCGCCTGGAACTGCCGTTCACCGGACCGCGTCGTGATCACCCGTGAATGCGGTTCGCCGCCCACGCCCAACCTCACCAACGGACACACGCTCGACAACACCGTTCCGACCGAAAATCCACCCTAATCACGGGTTCGCCCCGAATCAACCGCACCCGAACCGCGAAGCTGGTGTCGCACCCGTCCGAGTGGCGGGACGCCGCGCCCGCGCCGGTCCGGCGCAGCGCGTCACAGCCCCGGCGTGCTCTCCTTCTTCGGCACCGCCATGGGGATCGTGCGCATCGCCGCCCCCGCCACCGCCGCGTTCCCCACCCGGTCCTGGCCCGCCGCGAAGGTGGACGCCACGTGCGAGGGCAGCGTCCTCGCCGAGGAGTCCATGGCCGTCTTCGCGGCCTGGGCGTTGCCGATGACCGCCGGAACCAGGACCAGCGGCTTCTTGCCGTGGTCCGAGGCCGCCGCGGTGCGGAGCTCCCGCGCCGTCACGGGCACGGCCGGTTGGTGTTGCGGTGGCAGCAGTTCCGGCATCACCGATCACCCCGATCCCCGTTGTCGGCCAGTAGTTCAGCATACGGGCCCAGCTCGGACGGGCGGAACAGTCTCGCCTCGCGCTGGAACTGTCGGGAGATGCCGCGCACCACGTGGGCCATGCCGATGACCGGGCTGCCGGTGTCGGCCGCCGTGAGTGCGGCGGCGCGGGCCGCCGCGGCGATGCCCGCGCCGGTCATGTCGAGGCGGCACAGGGCTTCCAGGTCGATGTCGGCCGACAGCGGGGCCTCCGGTGGGAACGCGCGGTGCCACAGGCGGCGGCGTTCGGGCGCGCCGGGGCGGGGGAAGTGGACGACGAACTGGAAGCGGCGGGTGAAGGCGGTGTCGATGTTCTCCTTGAGGTTGCTGGTGAGGATGACCAGGCCGTCGCTGGACTCCAGGCGTTGCAGCAGGTAGCCGACTTCGAGGTTGGCGTAGCGGTCGGTGCCGTGCTTGACGTCGCCGCGCTTGCCGAACAGGGCGTCGGCCTCGTCGAACAGCAGCACGGCGTGGCTGTCCTCGGCCTGCTGGAAGACGGCCTCCATGTTCTTCTCGGTCTCCCCGACCCACTTCGACACCACCTGCGCGAGGTCGACCTTCAGCAGTTCCAGGCCCAGCACGCCGGTGATCACCTCGGCCGACATCGTCTTGCCGGTGCCCGGTTCGCCGGTGAACAGGGCCTTGATGCCGCCGTGCGCCGTGCGCCTCGCGAACCCCCACGCCTCCGCGATGCGCGGCCACGCCCGCGCGGCCGACGCGATCTCGGTGATCAGCCGGGTCTGGGCGTCGGGCAGGACCAGGTCCTCGCTGGTGCGGCGCGGGATGATCGACCGCACCGCGCTGCTGTGCCTGCCGCGGATCACGGTGGCGACGGCGGGTTCCAGGTGGTCCGTCGCCCGGTCGTCGCCGCTCAGCCGGGCGTCGACGTCCGCGACCGCCGCGACGGCGCGGAGTTCGCCGCCGCTCATGCGGTAGCGGGCGGCGTGGTCGGCGACGGCCTCCCGGTCGAGCAGGGGGAACGCGGCCCGCCACATGGCCTTGCGGGCCGGGAAGTCCGGTGCGGGGATCGTCAGCTCGGCGTAGGCGCGGGCGGCGAGCAGCCGGGGCGGGCGCCACGGGGTCACGCCGGTCAGGCACACGGGCACCCTGGACCGCAGCAGCGCCTCCTCGTGGCGGGCCGGGTCGTCTGTGGTGAGCCACAGGACCGCGCCCAGGTCGGCCGCCGTGCGCAGGTCGCCCACGGGGTCGGACGTGGCGCGGCGCAGCGGTCGGCCCGCCGCCGCGGCCAGCGCCCCCGCGACGTCGACCTGGCCGTCGGGTGGGCAGCCCCACAGGCCGACCAGGTCCACGTCGCCGTCGCCCAGCGCGCGGCCGAGGCGGGTGAGGCGGGTGAGGCCGTCGGACGCCGGGTCCGGGACTGCCGAGGTCGCCACCTCGCCCGGATCGTGGCCCAGCAGGCCGATGTCACCGCCCCAGCCCATCACGAACTCGAACACGCCCTCCCCCGGTGCCAGCTCCCCCGCCTCGCCGCGGACCAGGCCGTAGCGGCGCAGCCTCCCGGTCGCACCGAGGTCGCGGCGCAGGGCGAGCCTGCCGGACGGGGTCCGCGCGCACACCGAGACCAGCAGCTCGACGCTGGGGGCGCGGTCGTTGAGGTTGTCCACGACGTAGGCGTAGATCCGCCCGTAGGCCGCGTCGAGTTCCGGGGCCGCGACCAGCAGCAGCGCGTCCTGCTCCGACCGCGACAGGCCGAACCGGGTGCGGAGCGCGTCCAGCGGCAGCGTCACGCCGCGCGCGGCGGCCAGGCGGCGCAGGTGCTGTTCGGCCTCCGAGTCGCCGCCCGGTGGATCCGGGGGCTCGGTCATCGCCTCGGTGACCGCGTCCACGCGGCTCAGCAGCGCGCTCACCTGCTCGTCGGTGACGCAGAACGGCGTCAGGTCGGGGCGGCTGAGGGCCGCGGCCTCCCGCGCCTGGCGGTCGACGGCCACCCGCAGCGCCTGGTGCAGGTCCGCCAGCCGGAGGCGGAGGTGTTCGAGCGCCAGAGCACCCACGTCAGCCCCCGGAGAAGGTCAGGGTCCGGCCGCCGAGCCAGACCACGTCGTGGACGTCCGCGAGCGCGCCGCCGTCCCGCAGGTCGGCGTGCCTGCGGCCCAGCGGCAGCCGGACGTGCACGGCCCGGTCGGTGTACCGGACCGTCGCCTCCAGGTCGGCGAACCGCGTCAACGCCGCCACGGGATCGGTGGTCTCCCGGTCCCGCCACAGCGTCCAGGCGACCACGCCGAGGCCGAGGGACGCGGCCAGCGCCGCGCTGCGGTCCAGCGCGTCCGCCCCCGGCACGGCACGGCGGTCGGTGAACAGCTCCCGCACGAGGTCGGCGACGCGCTCGGCGTGGCCGGGGAACGCGGCGGCGACCGGCGGGGCGACGTCGCCGGCCGTCCACAGCGGAGCGGGCAGGGGCAGCCTGGTCACCGGGTCGCCGCGCAGGGGCCGGACGTCGGTCGCGAACCCCACGCCCGCGGCGGCCAGGTCCCGCAGGCAGGCGGTGGGCAGCGGGCTGTCGCGGACGAGCACGGGCGGCCGGCCGCACGCCGCCCAGTGCGGCAGCAGGCCCGCGACGTCCGGTGCCCAGGCGATCGGGAACACGCCCCGCGCGTCGACCAGCAGCAGGCCGCCGTCCACGCCGGTGACGACGAGCGGATCGGCCGGGTCGTGGCCCCGGCACACCGACAGCGCGAGCACGCCGTCGAGCACCGGAAGCGCCCGTCGCACCCGTCGGGCGAACGCGCCCAGGTCCGGCACCGCGTCGAGCCCGGCGAACGCCGCCGCGGCGACGTGGTCCGCGCCCGCTCGGCGCCACCCGCGTTCCGGTGCGCCGAGCACCTGGTACGCCAACGCCGCCGCGAACAGCGGCGCCTCGCCGAGCAGGTCGATCCCGGCGAGCGCCGGACCGATCGCGCCGAGGTAGCCGGTGCGGGCCAGCGGTCCCACGAGCAGGAACGGCAGCGCGGCGCAGACCCGCGTCTCCCCCACCGCGATCGGAACGACCCCCGCCGAGGCGGTCGCACCGGCGTCGGGGGGTTCCGCGGCCTCCGGAGGGGGCACCCCGGTCGGCAGCGACCCCAGGAGCCGCAGGAGACCGGCGCGGTCCGCGGGCACCGACGGCTCCGACGGCACCAATGGCTCCGACGACCGCGCGGACGGCGGGGGCGACCACCGCCGGGCGACCTCGGCCACGACGACGCGCGCGACCGTCCCGTACGCGGGACCCGGCGCGCGGCCGAGCAGCGCGGTCACGTAGGTGGCCAGCACGGTGTCGGGGAGCAGGGCCAGCAGTGCAGCCAGGTCACCGCGCTCGGCGAGTTCGGCGAACAGCTCCAGGGGCGTGGCGGCGTCGGCGGCGGGCACGGACGGCGCTACGGGCTCGTGCTCCGGTCCACTCGGGACGACGGTGGCCACGGGCTCGACCTCGACGTCGACGCGCGGGGGCGCACCGGCCACCGCACCGCCACCACCACCACCACCACCCGAGCGTCCCCAGTGGACGGTCAACCGCACGGGCTCGGTGATCTCCAGGTCCGGCCCGTCGCCCGCGAGGTGCTCGGCGAACCGGTCGGCCAGCAGGTCGGGCAACGCGTCCACCACCTGCCGCACCAGGCTCCGGGGGTCGGGTCCCCAGCTCCACCCACCGCGCCGGACCACGCGCACCAGGCACCGGTGCACGGTGATGCCGACGGCGGTGGGGGTGCTCACCTCTTCGTCACCGGCTCCAGCCTGCCCGCCCACCCGGCCACCAGCACCAGCACGCCGTGCGCCCCGGTGTCGACGGTCACCGGGAGGGTCACGCCCGTGCCCCCCGGCGCGATCGTCCCCGCCAGGAGGTGCGTCTCCTCGCCGGCGGCGACCAGGGCCAGCACGGTCGTGCTCGCGGCGGTGTTCGCGACGGGCACCGCGACGACGAGGCCGTTGGCGTCGAACTCCAGCGGGGTGGACCACGGCGCGAGCCGCAGCAGCGCGGGCTTCGCCACCACGGTCCCGTCCGGCCCCTCGACCTGGTCCACCCCGAAGGCCAGCGGATCGGCGAACGCCCCCGGCTCGTCGTCGGCGGCGAGCGCCGCGAGCTGCCTGGCCCGCAGCGGCAGGACCGCCGTCCCCGCCCCGTCGACCGCGACCCGCACCGGCAGCGCGGACCCGACGAGCGCGCCGACGTCGTCCGGGGCGCTCTCCCCGGTCACGCCCAGCGCGCCGACGACGTGGCCGGTGTCGGGCACGTACACCACGGACAGCGCCACGTCAGCCACCACCGTTCGTCGCCGCGACCGTGACCAGCACGAGGAAGTCGACCGCGCCGGGGTGTTCGAACACCTGCGGCGGGGACGCGGTCGGGTCGTAGAGGCGCAGCCTGCACCGGACCCTGCGGTCGTCGTCCACCGAGGCCTCCGCCGGGACCTGGAGCGCGGTGCCGGTCGATGAGGGCGGCACGCGCGGCGTGACGTAGGTGTGGACCAGGACGCGGCCGTCGGCGACCTCCTCCGGGCTGACCCCCGACGGCAGGGGCAGCAGCATCCCGTCGGTGGCGGTGCCGGAGGTGGCGAGCACGCTGCCCGCCGAGATCCGGCCGGAGAAGCTGCCCGCGACGGTCAGGTTCCCGTTGGCCGCCACGGTCATCAGCGGGCTGACCGAGCCGGTTCCCCGGTAGAGCCCGAAGACCAGGTTCGGCGGGTCGTCGCCGGACAGCACCAGCGCGGGCTGCCCCTCCCGCGCCTCGGGGCGGGTCCTCAGCACCAGCTCGCCCGACCGCGCGGACACGGTGTCCGCCCGCACCCCCGAGTACCGCACGGTGACGCCGCGCGCGGTGGTCGTGGTGCCGGTGAAGTGCCCGTCGGTCCACTGGACGTACCCGAGCAGCACCAGCCACCGGATCGGCGGGTCCGCCGGTGGGGCGCCGACGGCGGGTGGCCGCTGCTCGGCGACCAGGAGTTCGTCGCCCAGCCTGCCGAACAGGACCTGGTAGGACTCCTCCACCCTCGTCGGTTCGGCACCGCCGCCGCACGACGTGGTCCCGGCGGTGGTCGGGACCCGTTCCGCCGCGGCGAGGAACACCGGGTACGGCTCGGCCGTCGGCTGGTCGGCGCCGTTCACGGCGGCGAAGTCGGCCTCGGCGAGCACGACCGGCTCCGGGACGACGAGTTCGCGCCCCGTCCCGTCGACCGCGACCCCGGCGGACACGGTCACCTCGACGAACCGGGCGCCGGTCGCCGGGTCGGTCCGGTTCTCCTCGGTCAGGCCGAGCCCGTCGGCGATGCCCCAGTCGTGCAGGAGCCGGGCGTGCCGGGCCGCCGCGGCCCGCGCGTGGCCGACCGTGGCCGCGAGGTCGGCGGCGGCGAGGACCTGCCCCTCGTGGAAGGACGGGCGCACCGGCGCGGTCACGACGACTCACCCGAACGGGGCTTCTGCGTCCTGGCGGACGGCCGGGCGCGGCGGGCCGGTGGTTTCGCGGGCTCGGCCTTCTCCCGGGCGGGTGGCGGCGGTGCGCTCTCCAGCTCGTCGAGGCGTTCGCCGAGCCGCTCGGGCAACTGCTCGCGCACCTGCCCGACCTGTTCGCGCGCGGTGTCGAGCTGCGCGTGCAGGGTCTTCACGGTGTCCGTCAGGTCCCGGACCTGCGCCCGCAGCACGCTCAGCTCGTGCAGGCTGTCGGTGACCTCGCTGGGCACCGTGTAGACCTGCTCGTGCAGCGGCTTCGGCGGGGTCTCCCCCGGCGCGGGCCGGAGCAGGAGGTTCCACATCGTCTCCAGGTCGCCGGTGCGCCGCCACGGGCCGAGCAGCCCCGGCACGCAGGGCCGCGGCACCGCGCCCTCCGGTGGCACGGTCGGTGGCCGGTACACCGCGGCCGGGTGGCAGCACAGCCGCTCGGCCAGCTCGCGCAGCCGGTACAGCTTGGGCAGCCACTCGCCGTACGCCGACCCGCCCGGCAGCACCTGCTCGCGGGTCGCCGAGCACACCCGCAGCACGTCGCAGCCGTCCAGCTCCAGGTGGGCGAGCAGCACGTCGGTGTCGGTGCGGTCGATGCACGGCGGGGTGAGCGTCGCGCACGCGGCGTCGGTGACGAACCTGGTCAGCGCGGCGGTCAGGCGCGCGGCGGCCTCCTCGACCTGCGCGAGGTCGGTGCTCGTGAGCCGCCGGTCCCCCTCCTGCTCCGGAGCGGGCAGCAGTCTGGGGAGCGGGGTGCTCCGGACGAGGTCGCGCAGCGAGCAGTCCGCGACGCCCGGCGCCCGGTCGAGCCGACCGAGGAGCCACTCGCGGATCGTGACCAGGTCGTGGCGGAACTCGACGTGGAGCGCGTCGCTCACGGGCGTGCCCTGCGCGAGCAGGCGCACTTCGAGCGGCGCGTCGGTGCCGGGCTCCTCCGGCACGACCCTCGCCCTGGTCTCGGCGATCACGGCGAGTCCGAGGGACCGGCGCGCCTCGTCGGGCCACACCTCCTCCGGCTTGGCCGCCGCCACCCGGTCGCAGACCGCGCCGAGCACCGCGCGGGCCTCGGCGACGTCACCGAGCCGCCCGCCGAACTCGCCCCTGATCCGCTCCTGCCCGGCGGCGTCGTGGGTGTCGTACCGCGCCACGGCGCTCGCGAGACCCCGCACCTGCTCGGTCATCGCGGCCGCGACGTCGGGCGCGGGCGTGCCCTCGCCGCTCTGCCGCAGCAGGCGGAGGGAGGTCTCGTACCGCTCGGCGTCGGCCGCGTCGAACCGGATCGGCCGGACGCCGACGGCCCTGGCCACGACCATCGCGTCCAGGTACAGCTCGAACCGCGTGCTCCTGGCCCGGACGGCGTCGTACGCGCCGAGCGGTCCGATGCTCGTGAGCAGCCGGGTGCCGGGGTTGTACCGGTGGTCTTCGGTGTCGGCGCACTTGACGACGAACCGGACGCCCTCGCGGATGCGGGACGGCACGCAGCCGGGGCTCGGGCACGGCTCCTCGGTGGCGTACGGGGCGACGGGGTCTACCGGCAGCTCCTCGTAGCGGACGTAGAGCCCGTAGCGGCGCTCCCCGTCGTCGCACCCGTCGCCGCAGTCGACGCCGACCGAGCTGACCCGCTGCTCGCGCACCAGCGCCGCCACGTCGACCTTCTCCTTGCAGGCCAGCACGATGTCGTTGCCGCGGCAGTCGAGCGCGTGACCGGGGTGGACCACGACGGAGCCGCCGCCGCACGGGTCGCAGGCGACCTCCAGCCCGCAGACGACACCGGGGCCGGACACCGTCCTGTTGTGCAGGCGCGCCTTCCCGGTCACGTACTCGACCAGCAGGCCCAGGTCGTCCTCGGTGAGCAGCTGGCCCGCGAAGAACCTCGGTCGGACGAACGCGGAGGGCCGCGTGGACGCGCCGCCGCACCCGCAGCCGCAGTCCGCCTTCCCGGTCGTCGCCATCGACGCGGTCATCGACGCTCCTCCGTGATGAAGAACCAGCTCTCGAAGACGTCGCCGCCCGCGCCGGAGCCCGAGGTCCACGGGCCGACGCCGCCGGGCGGCAGCGCGCAGGGGCCGCGCCCGCCCCGCTCGTCCGGTTCGGGCTCGGCGTCCGCGCCCGCCTCGCGACCCCTGCCCACGTACGGGACCTTGCCGCCGACGTTGGTCCCGTCGACGGGGCGGCAGCAGCGGTCGAGGATGAACGCGGCGCGGACGGTGACCATGACCCGGTCGCCGTCCTGGAGCGTCTCGCGGGTGGTCTGGCGGTAGCGGAAGTGCCGGGTGAACTCGTCCTCGGTCTCGCCGGGTTCGGCGAACGTCCCGCCCATGTACCAGGTGTCGGCGTTGCGACCGGCGCCGCCCTCGATCACCTGGACCTCCACGACGCCCGGCTGGAGGCTGTCCACCCGGACGTCGTCGGAGAAGTGGACGACGAGGCCGCCGGTGTCCTTCTGGGTGCCGAGCAGCTCCTTGGCCTCGGCGACGGTGTAGGTGTGGCCGTGGACCCAGTTGATGCCGGTGATCACGGTCGGCACGCGCCTGCCGAACGGGCGGCGGACGTCCAGGTGGACGTGGCGAGGGCGAAGGGGCCCGTGCCCGCGGAGGCCGTCGATCCTGGCCAGCCACAGCACCTTGTGCCCGCAGCGGGTGCGGCACGTGTCGCACCGATCGTCGTCGGGCGGCCGTTCGGTCGTGACCCGCACGACGTGGCTCTCGTCGGTCCAGCCGAACTCACAGTCGGAGGTGTCGGCGCAGCTGCTGTTGTAGACGGTCCTGGTCGGTTCGACGGCCCGTTCGGCGTACTCGACCCCGATCCACACCGTGTCGGCGTCGCGCTCGCCCTCGGGCAGCGCCTCCCACAGGTCGACCACGCAGCCGCCGCGGACGACGACCTCGTTGCCGTCGCAGTCGACCCCGAGGCCGGGGGTGATCCGGACCTTCCTCCTGCGCCGCCCGGAACCCGGGGTGTCCTCCCCGGACTCGGTCGGCGTGTCGGCGCCCTCGTCGGTCGGGGCGGTGTCGTCGGCCCCGGCGGTGTCGTCCGCCTGGTGGTCCGGGGCGACCGGCTCCACGAGCAGCCCGCACACCACGCCGTACCCGAGCAGGCAGCGCATCCGCAGCTTCAGCTTCTCGCGGAAGTACTCCTGCTCGCGCTGGAAGTCCCGCGCGGAGAGCAGCTGCCCGTGGAAGTACCGCAGCCGTCGCAGCGGCGGGACGTCGAACTCGGTGCTGCCGGTCTGCGTCGGTGTCGATACCTCGGTCATCGCCTGTGTCCTCTCAAGAAACCTGTGTGTGGATGCCGACCGCGGAGACCAGCCCGACGGTCACGCCGTGCCGGGCACCTCGCGGTCCCGGTCGCAGCACCCCGTCGTGGCCGAGGCGGAAACCGCCCACGACGGGAGCGGGCAGCGGTGTGAACGCGGTGTCGACCCCGACCGCCGACCGGGTGCCGACCACGAACCCCGCGCCGCCGGTGCGGACCGACGCCCTGGTGTGCGCGGGCGCCTGCCGCGTCACGAGCCGACGCAGCGCGTCGGTGTCGACCCCGCCCGCGGGCACCAGCACGCGGAACCGGTGCGCGTGCTCGGTGAACGGGTCGGTGTCGGGGTCGCCGAAGGCGCGCAGGGGCGCGGCCCCCAGGGCCGAACCGCCGACGCGGAACCGGCTCGCGGAGCGGCCGAACAGCCGCACCGACCCGAGGCCCGGCGCGCCCGACGGGCCCGCGGTCGCGCGGACCTGCGCCCAGCGGCGCTCGTCGGCCAGTTCGTCGAGCACCGGCTCGACGCCGAACACGATCCGCACGGCCTCGGCCACCGCCCACGGGGTGCCGCGCCGCCGGTACAGCTCCGGTGCCCCGGCGAGCAGCGCGCGCCGGGTGGCGGCGTCCCAGCCGGACTCGTAGGTCAGGCCGAGCAGCCCGGCGAGCCAGGGCAGCGCGCGGTCGGGGACACCGGCCGGGTCGAGCAGCGCCGGGTAGCGCTCCAGCACCTCGTCGACCTCGCCGAGCGTGGCGTCGAACAGCGACAGGAACCGCTCGGTGAAGTCGTCGGCCGCCGGGTCCTGCCGGAACGCGGCGGGCAGCAGGTCGGCGCTGGTCGACCTCGGGAAGTCGAGCCGGATCCGGTGCAGGACCGGGGTCGAGGAGGTGTCGCCGGACAGCCGGACGCGGGCGGTGAGGTAGCGGCCGGGCGGCTGGTCGACGAGGAAGTCGGTCGTGCCGACCGGCGCGGTCTGCCAGTCGCTGTCGGCGAAGACGCCGTCCTCCGACACCACGACCGAGACCGACACCGCCGTGCCCTCGGGCACGTCCGCGGTGACCCGGACGCGGTGCCAGCGGCAGCGCGGGACACCGCTGTCGATCTGCTCGGTGACGAAGTCGCCGTCCGGCGCGTACCGGCCCGCCGGCGGCGGCCGTTCGGCGAGGGGCTCGCCCAGCCAGGTGCGGCAGCTCGTCGTGACGCCGTCCGGCCCGTTCTCGCGCAGGCAGAACCCGTGCTCGTCCGCGGCCACCAGCGCGCTCGGCGGCAGCGCGGCGGCCAGTTCGTCCACATCGGACTCCTCGAACGGGTGTCCGCGGTAGAGCCGCAGGTGTCCGCCGTCGTCGGTGAGGAGCCAGACGTCGCACCCCGGTCCGGTGCGCAGTCCGATGATCTCGCCGCTCACGCACGTGTCCAGCACCCCGCGCGGCCGTCCGTCCGACCCGTACCGCCACAGGCGGGTGTCGCGGGCGCGCGTGACGAGCACCTGGTCGTCCGGAGCGGGAACGGCGAGCCGCGCGCCCCCGAGGCGGACCACGCCGACGAGGTGGTCACCCCCGTTGCGCCACACGAGGACCCGGTCGGAGTCCACGACCACGAGCCGGTGGCCGCGGGAGCCGACCGCGATCGGCGCGCGCGACAGCCGGGGGTCGCACCACGGCTCCCACACCGGTCGCCAGCCGCCGGAGCAGGTGTCGCGGCGCAGCAGCCGCCGTCCCGCGACCAGGTACCACGCGCACGGTCGACATCCGGGTGCCAGGCGCGGGTCGGGGAACCACGGCAGCAGCTCGGCCCTGGTCGGCCCGTCCGGGGACGGCCCGCTGCCCGCGAGGCGGACGCCGTCGGGCGAGGTGAACCCGACGAGGTCGCGCACCTCGGCCTGCTCCCACCCGACGACGTCGTCGAGCAGGCGGAACGTCGCCGCGGTCGGCGCGCAGGTCATGGCAGGACCCCTTCCTCGACCGGGATGAGCAGCGGGCGTTCCGGCCAGACCAGCGCGGTGGGCGGGACGGTGAGGTCGGTGCACGGCGGCAGCCGGACCCCGTCGACCGCGAGGGACAGCCCGGACACGGCCAGGACGCCGTCGACGGCGAGGAGCCTGCGCACGAGCGGGGTGTGCCGCACCGCCGCCCCGAACGGCCAGCCCGCGCCGTCCTCCCCGCCCCGCAGCGGGTCCAGGTAGGTGGTGACGGCGTCCGCCGCCCTCGTCAGCACGCCTGCGCGCTCCTGGTCCGGGTCGAGCGCCACGCGTGCCTCCACGGCGACCCGGCGGTACCGGACGGGCGCGGCGACGACCGTGATGCCCGCCGGTGCCGCCTCGCGGGTGAGGAAGTCGGCGACGGCGCGGAGGGTGGCCGCGGTCGGTTCCGGTGGCGCGTCGCCGGTGGTGTCGTCGCGGGGCGGCACCACCAGGACGCCGACCACACCGGGGATGGGGGTGCCCGCGAAGTCCGGGTGCAGGCCGGGCACGCCGTGCGCGCGGGCGACCGACGCCCCCGGCGCGCGGGTGGCGAGCAGGCCGTAGTCGGTGGGGGCGACGGCCCTGCCTCGGGCGCGCAGCTCCCCCGCACCGCGCCGCACCACGTCGGCGTCGGCCTCCGCGTCGGTGCCGCCCGACGCCGGGAACGGGTTGGTGACGCGGGTGACGAACGGCAGCGCGGTCACCACGCTGTTCACGGCTCCGGTGGGCACCGCGCCCGCCGTGCCGCCGCCGACGCGGTACCGGACGGCGCGGACGTTGCGGAAGCCCGGCGGCACGGCCGCGCCGGTGACGCCGTCGCCGAACGCGACCTCGCCGGTCGCGTGGTCGACGGCGAAGACCCGGTCGTCCGGCCCGAACCCGGCCAGGCCGGCCACCTCGCGCCACCGGGACGCCGATCCGGTGGTGGTGCCGAACAGGTCGGTGCCGAGGTCGTCGTCGACCTCGATCACCAGGCTGCCCGCCAGGATCGGCACCTGGCTCAGGCGCATCCGCCGCCGCGCGGGGGTCGTCGGGTCCTGGATCGGCTCCAGCGGCTCGTTGGTGACCGTGCGGGCGGCGGTGGCGCTGACGACGTTGAGCCGCAGCCCGGTGAGCACCGGCGCGGGCGGGGTGAACGCGCCGTGGGCGATCCGCAGCCGCAGCCACCGCAGCGGGGGTCCCGGTCGCAGCGCGGGCGGGGTGCCGGGCGCCCACGTGCGCGGTACCCGCAGCCGCACGGTCCCGCTCGCCCGCAGCCCGCCGGTCCCGTCGCGCTCCACCTCGGCGGGCACGAACCGCCCGCCGTCCAGCAGGTCCCAGCGCAGCAGCGGCGCGGGTGGGAGCGGCAGCGGCCCGAGGCCGCCCGAGGCGACCGGGGTGGGCGGCACGGCGGCGACGACGAACCCGAGCGACAGCGACGGGAACGGGTTGGCGGTGCCGGTGAGCCCGATCCACAGCGCGTTGCCGGGCGCGGGGTCGCGGCCGAACGGCTCGAACGCCCGGCCGGGCCCCGCCGGGCCGAGCGGGACCGGCTCCACGGCGCCGCCCCGCTGCACGGCGAGGGCGCCGACGGTGGCGGGGGTGGCGACCAGGTCCTGGTCGGTCTCGAAGACCACTCGCCCGGTCGGGCGGTTCGCGGCGGTCTGGAAACCGGCGGGGACGAGGACCGAGGAGCCGTCGGGCGGGGTGACGGTGAACTCCAGCAGCGCGACGGCCGCGGTCGCGGGCGCGCGCCGCACGCCCGCCGTCCGCAGGTGTTCGGCCAGCACCTTCTCCGGGAGCCGGTTGACCCGGTCCAGCACGGGCTCGACCTGGGTGCCGAACAGCCGGACGAGCGCGACGCCTGCGTCCTGGCGGTCGGGGTTGGTCCAGTCCGGGGTGTAGCCGGGGATCCGGTCGCGCACGGCGGCGCGGACCGCCTCCCTGGAGGCGTCGACCAGTTCGGGCTGCCCGCCCGAGGGACCCGGCCCCGGCACGATCCGCGCTCGGCCGTCCGAACCCCGATCCCACCACACGACGTCGGTCACGTGAGCCCCTCCCCCGGTTCGGCGCGGGCCGCGACGCGGGTCCGGACCTCCCGCACGGCGGGGAGTTCACCGGCCCGCAGCGGCACGTCGAGGCACGACTCGGCGGGGTCGGCCCCGTCGAGGGCGATGGCGACGGCGCCGACGTCCGCGAGGTCGCCGAGAGCGCGCTGGGCGGCCCGCAGCAGCGCCGACGGCCGCAGCGCCCCGCCGAACGGCCAGCCCGTGCCGTCGTCGCCGCCGGTCAGCGGGTCGAGGTACCCGCGCAGGGCCGCGTCGACCGCGGCGGACACCCGGCCGCGGTCGGCGGGACCGCCAGCCAGGTCGACCCGCAGCCGGACCTCGCGGTAGGCGGGGGCGCGCACGAACACCTCGGTCGTGATCAGCCGCGCGGCGTCGAGCCGGTCGGCGACCTCGCACAGCAGGCCGGGGTCCGGCCGCGGCGCCGTGACGCCGGGCGGTACCGACGGGACGACGTGGACGGTCACGGCGCCCGCGACCCGCGCGCACGGGAAGCCGGGGTGCTCGCCGACCGCCGCGTGGGCCCGGCCGACCGCGACGCCGGGCGTGGTCGTGGCCAGGGTGGCGAAGTCGTCGGCGGTGACGGCGCGGGTCACCTCGCCGAGCGCTCCCGCGGCCCGATCCCGTGCCTGGGCCACGGTTTCCGGGTCGGCGCCGTCCGCCGCCTGGACCAGGTTGGCGCCGGTCACACCGAGGGAGGCGATCTCGTCCTCGACGGGCAGCCAGTTGCCGGTCAGTCCGCCGTTGCCCGCCCGGCCGCCGCCGAGGGTGTGCTCGACGACCACGTCCTCCGGCGCGGCGACCGGGATGCGGCCGGTGAGGCCGTCGCCGAAGACGAGCGCGCCCGCCGTCCGGTCGATTCGGAAGACCCGGTCGCGCGACGAGCCGAACGCGAAGTCGGCGACCGGTGCCCAGTCGTCGCCCCCGATCCGCAGGTCCGCGGTGAGGAGCAGGCCCGCCGCGTCGGGCAGCACGAGCCGCTGGCCGGGCAGCTTCCGCCAGGCGGTGATCTGGTCGGCGAGGTCGGCGCCGGTCACCGCGCGCCGTTCGAGGTGGCGGGCCGTGGACGCGTTGAGCGACAACCGGAGCAGCCTCGGCGGGGTGGAGTACGTCGCGGCGCGGGTGGACACGACGACACCGCGGTCGGCGGTGCTCCACCCCCGCGGCGGCAGCAGCCGCACGACGCCGGAGCGCCGCAGCCCGGCCGTTCCGTCCTCAGTGGACTCGAACTCGCCCGTCGCGCCGGTGTCGGGGTTGACCCACGACCACGTCAGGTCCGCGGGTGGCCGCACGTCGGCCACCGCGCGCGGCGACCACGACGGCGGCGCCGGGGAGTCGAGTTCGACCAGCAGCGACAGCGGTCCGGGCGCGGCGTGCGCACCGGTCAGCGGCAGCGTGAAGCGCGCCGACGCGGCCCCGCCGTCGGAGCCGAGCAGCGGCACCCCGCGGCGGGCGACCAGGTCGGCGGTGCGGTCGCGGTCGGTCCACACCTCCACGTCGGCGCCGCTCACGGGGAACACGGCGACCTCGTCGAGCGAGAACCTGATCAGCCCGGTGGGGTCGCGGGACACCAGGGTGCCCTCGGGCAGAACCGGGACCGGGGTGCCCGGCCGGTCGGCGGTCAGCTGGAGCACGGTCGCGGCGGGCACCGCGGGACGCGGCGGACCGAGGCCCAGCAGGCGCAGGATCGCGACGACCAGCTCGTCCGGCACCTGGTCGAGCCGGTAGACCCGCTGCTCCAGCAGGTAGGCGAACAGTTCGAGCAGCGTGACGCCGGGGTCGACGGGCGCGTGCAGCGTCCACGCGCCGTCGGACTCGGCGGGGATGCGGCGGCGGACGGCCGCCATGAGGTCGGCCCAGGTGAGGTCGTCCAGCTTCGGCGCGGGCAGGGTCACGGCGCGCTCCCGGTGAGGCCGAGGTAGAACGGGAACACGAGGTTCTGCTTGGTGTTGGTGCGCCGGATCCGGTACTCGACCGAGACCGTGACCCGGAACTCGTCGACCGGGTCCGCCTCGGCGCGGACGCCGTCCAGCTCCACGCGCGGCTCGTGCGTGCGGACGGCGGTCGCGATCGAGTTCTCCAGTTCGCGCAGGTTCTGCACGCTGCCGGGCGCGAACACCGAGTCCTGCGCGCGGGTGCCGAGGTCGGGCCGCATCACGCGCTCGCCCGCCGCCGTGAGCAGCAGGGCGCGCAGGCAGTGCTCGATGCTCTGCTCGCCTGCGGCGTAGGAGAGCCTGCCCGCCTCGTCGGGGAGGATCGGGAACCGCCAGCCGGTGCCGAGGAACGGTTCGCTCATGTCGTCCTCGACGTCTGGGAGAGCGCGCCCGGGGGAAGCTGCGGCAACGGCGTGGCGGTCGTTCCACCGGGCGCCACGTGGGTGTGGGTGTTGAAGGCGGTGAGCAGGCTGTCGCCGAACACGAGCGGGTGGGTCGCGCCGCCACCGAGGTCGATCGCGTCGGCCTTGACGGTGACCTTGGCGGCGTCGAGGGTGATCTCGCCGGTGGCCGTGACGGTCAGGGTGCCGCCCTGCGCGGTGGTGATCCGGATCTCCTTCGCGCCGTCGTCGAGCAGGACCTCGTGGCCCGCCCTGGTGCGGACCACCTTCTGGTCGCGCCCGTCGGTGCGGGCGGTCGGCGGCTTGTCGACGCCGTTGTAGAGGCCGCCGAGGACGACCGGGAACCGCATGTCGCCGTGCACGAACGCGACCAGCACCTCGTCGTCCTTCTCGGGCACGAACACCGACCCGTAGCCGCTACCGGCGTGGAGCTGGCTGACCCGGCACCACTCGGTGACGGTGGCACCGCCGTCGAACCACGGGAACTTGAGCTTCACCCGGCCCTCGTCGTCGCCGTCGTTCTCCACGACGATCGCCTCGACGACGCCGTAGTAGCGGCGGTCGGTGCTGCGGGCGCGGGGCGCGGTCCTCGTCACGGGGCGTCTCCCTGGAAGATGCGGCGGCCGGTGAAGGTGGTGAAGAACCCGCTCGTGCCCAGCGTGTGCTCGACCCGCTTGACGAAGTAGGTGCCGGAGAACCGCCGTCCGAGGCCGAAGATCTCCAGGTTGTCGCCGGGCCGCAGCTCCGGCAGGCCCGCCACCCGCCCGGTGGCGGTGATGAACTCGTAGGACCGTTCGCGCAGCAGGCTGATCGCGAGTTCGCGGGCCTCGTCCTCGCTGGTGATCGGGGCGTCGACCACGACCTCCTGCCTGCCGCCCGCCGCGCTGTCGGCGGCCTGCGGCCCGCTCTCGCCGTCGGCCGAGGCCTGGCCGGCGGGCAGGTTCTCGACGGTCGCGGTGAACGCGATCCGCTGCTTGGTGCGCGGGTCCCAGCCGCGGACGGTGAGCTTGCTGACCTGCTTGGAGATCGTGAGGGTCGGGGTGAAGTCGAGCAGGTTCGGCACGAGCCCCTCGGGCAGCGCGGTCGGTCCGGTCGTGAGGCCGGGCTGGTAGGCGAGGCGGAACAGCCGGATCGGGCGGCCGTCGCGGCCGTCGGTGGGCCTGATGAAGTAGAGCGTCTCCTCGCCGGTGGTGGGATCGGGCAGGATGTAGCAGTCGAAGTCGACCCGCTTCGCCCGCTCCACCAGGAACTCCGCGTCGGACTGGTTCTTCTGCACCACGCGGTCGTGGACCGGCCCCTCCCGCGTGGTCACGATCGCCAGCTTGTTGCGCTGCGCCACGGCCGTGGCGATCTGCCAGTCGGCCTGGTTGCGGTAGACCTTGTCGACCGCCGCGTCCGGCTTGTTCTCCTTGAGCCGCAGCATCCCGTCCACACCGCTGACCGACACGGTCGGCGAGGCGCCGTCGGGGAACTTCGGCGCCAGGGTGCTGACGGTGCCGGTCGCGACGGTCATCAGCCGGTCGGCGTAGCCGAGCCGCACGGAGACCCTGGAACCGAGCTTGAACTCGCGCGAGTCGCTGTGCTTGAACCGCAGGTTGACGTCGTCCCAGTTGTTCAGCTCCAGGTCGAAGCCGGACATCTCGTCGATGTCGCGGTGCACCTTGATGTCCAGGATGTCGTTCTTGGTGGACGGGTCGGCCTCGACGCCCTCGATGACCACCTCGAACTCGGGGGCGTACCGGTCGGGGTCGGCGACCTCGGGCTGGGTGGTCGTCGATCGGGTGGTGGTCGGCACGGTCATGGCCCGCCCCTCACATCAGCCGGGGCACGGTCAGCACCTGCCCCGGCCTCAGGTCGCGGGGATCGGTGATCCCGTTGGCGCGGGCCAGCGCCCGCCACTCCTCCGGCCGCCGGTAGACGGCCGCGGCGATGCTCGACAGGGTGTCGCCGACGCGCACGACGTAGCTCTTCTCGACGGTCGGCGAGGAGCGCGGGTTGTCCGCGACCTGCTGGGCCGCGGGCCGGTACTCCTTGAGGGTGAGGTCGAGCTGGGCACGCAGGGGCACGCCGTCGGAGTGGAAGAGCACGTAGTTCACGTCGAGCTTCTCCACCACACCGGTGAACACGGCCTCGTCCCACACGAACTGGACGATCGGCGGCGCGTGCTCCCTGCTGTCGGGCCGCATCAGGTTGCGGATGGCGTCCACGTAGGACGTTCGAACGTTGTCCAGCGTGTCGGAGGTGTCCACCAGCGCCTGCACGGTGAGCGTCTCGCTGCCGCCGCGGACGTACTGGAGCGGCGGGGTCTCCAGGCCGGGGATGGTGATCTCGGCGAAGGTGTTGCTCTTGCTGAGCTTGTAGTCGGTGGGGTTGAACCGCAGCGGGATGCGGCGCTGCCGCTCGTCGGCGATCACCGGGCGGACGATGTGCAGCCGGGCCCGCGCGCCCAACCCGGCGAACGAGACGGGAGTCGTGCTCACCAGCCCTCCCCGTCGCCGAGCCTGCGGTCGCCCTCGGCGTGCTTCGCGCGTGCGCACTCCTGCTCGTACAACCGCGCCCACGCCTGGATGTGCTTGTTGAACAGGCGGGTGAACACGGCCCCGTCGTCACCGTCCACCTGGAACCGGACTTCGAGGTTGTGGATGACCAGGTTCTTCGGCACGCTGTCTCCTACAGGACGTTCGTCAGGCCCTCGTGGGCGATCTCCAGTGACTCGATGGCGACGGCGCTCTGCTCGCCGTGCAGGTCGGGGCCGCTCCACTTGGCGGCCAGCCCGCCGTGGAACGCCCACGCCATCGCGGGCAGGCCCTCGTCGCCGAGCAGGATCACGGCTCCGTCGCGGCGGGCACCGAGCGAGTCGGCGAGCCCGGTCCGGTACCAGGACCACAGCACGCGGTCGCGGACCACGCCGCGCTTCAACGTGATCCGGTTCCAGGTGTTGCGCAGCGGCAGCTGGTGGACCGAGTCGTTGCGGCCCCCCTCGGCGTAGCCGACCACTTCGAGGGTCCCGCCGAGGCCGGTGACCTCCTGGAACCCGCCCGCCGCGACGAGCGGCAGCAGCAGGGCCTGCGCGGGGGGCAGGTACGCGTCGCCGGGGTCGAGGGTCACGACGAAGCGGAACTTCAGCAGCGGCTCGGTGAGCGCGCGCACGACGTCCACGGGGGTGGTCACGACTCCACCACCTCCAAGCCGCGGTCCTGGCCCAGCACGAGCCGCAGCCGGACGAACTCCATCGGCACGGCGGGCGCGACGTCGATCTCGCACACCACCAGGGCGGGGTCCTGCTCGGGCGGGTTGTTCGTCTCGTCGCACACCACGCGGAACGCCTGCTCGGGCCGGGCCCCCGCGAGCGCGCCGGACCGGAAGGTCTCCAGCAGCACCGAGGTGAGCGAGCGGACCAGCGCCAGGCGCAGCTCCGGGGAGTTCACGTCGAACACCAGCGGGCTCGCGACCCGCCGGATCGCCCGCACCAGCAGGTGCAGCAGGCGGCGGTGCGCGACGTAGCGGCGGCGCGGGTCGGCGGACAGCGTGCGCCCGCCCCACACCACGAGACCTCGACCGCGCACGCACCGCACGAGGTCGACGTTCGCCTCGAACAGCCGGACGAGCTGCGGTTCCGGGTGGTCGACGGCGAGGTCGACGGCGTCGAGCACGACGGCGTTGGCCGGGGTGTGGTGCGGACCCCGTTCGGCGTCGAGCCTGGCCACGACCCCGAGGACGTGCCCGGAGGCGGGGACGTCCCGCAGCCCGGTGCCCGCGAGTTCCGGGGCGCGCAGCGGCGGGTGGTAGACGGCCGCGGTGGACAGCAGCACGTCGTCGCCGTCGCCCGTCAGCCCGCCGGTCCACGCCAGCACCTCGTCCACGGTGGACAGCTCGGGCGGCACGTCGAGCACGACGAGCCGGTCCAGCAGCGGCGCGGTCGTGCGCAGCAGCTCCAGCACCAGGTCGCCGCGGTCCGCGCCGACCAGGTCGGCGCCGAGGTCGGGCAGCGCCACGAGCGCGGGCTCCGGCAGGTCGGCCTGGTCCCGCACGGCGGTCGAGTACTCGGCGCGACCCGGTGCCGCGTCGGTGCCGCCGGTGAGCGCGAGGTCCCAGGTCGCCGAGATGGCGCCGCCCGCGCCGGGCGGGGCGCCGTCCGGCACGAACCGGACCAGGCGGGACGTGGTGAGCCGATCGGCCACCGCCTCCGGAGGCAGGCCCGCGAAGGTCTCCGCCCGCTCGCCCGGCACCACCACCCGGACGGTCGTCGTCGGCGGTCCGGCGACGGAACTGGCCTGGTAGCGGATGGTGACGCGACCGCCGTTCGCCCAGGCTCCGGGACTCGTGGCGACGACCCGCCACCCGTCCGCCCACTCCGCGCCCGCGGTCTCGGCGGGACCGGAGACCCGCAGCACCCACGCCGTGCGACCGCCGTTCTCGAAGAACCCGCGCAGCGCGTACGGCGTGGCCGCCGAGCCGTCCGGCGGGCCGAACGCGCCGACCACGTCGTTCCAGCTCTCGACCCGGACCGGGGTGCCCACCGGTCCGCGCCTGGTCCGGCCGAGGAACGCCGCCACGTCCGTGCGCAGCGGCTCGGTGTCCGAGCCGCGCGGCACGGAGGTGAGGGTCACGCCCGGCAGGGCTGCACTGGTCATGTCCGCGGTCCCCGTCGTCTCACGCGTCGACCAGCAGGCTCTCGACCGCCAGCACGAGCGTCTCCATCGCGATCTCGTTCTTGGTGGCGTTGAACGACGGACCGGTGTACTTCGTGGGCCACGCCCGGTCGAAGTTCCAGCGCATGGCTTCCTGCCGGTTCTCGTCGAGCATCACGATGGAGCCGGACGTGCGGCGCACCCGGCCGTCGAGCGCCTCCTTCACCCAGTTCCAGAAGCCGACGTGGCCGGTGACGCCGCGCTTGAGGGTGAGCGCGCTCGGGAACTTCTTCAACCCCACGAGCTTGCGGACCGTGATGTCCTCGCTGCCGGTCCGGTACTCGATCACCGGGAGTTCCACGTCCAGCCCGCTGACCTCGGTGAAGGACCCGCTCACCGCCACGCCGTCATCGCTGACGTTCGTCACGATGACGAGGAAGTTGTAGGCGGCGTACGGATCGTCCCGCGTCACAGGTGGCATCGCTCTTGCCTCTCAATCACGTCGTGGTGTCAGACGAGCTGCTGCTCGCGGGTCTTCTGCTGGATCCGGAAGACGACGAACTCCGCCGGGAACACCGGCGCCACGCCGACCAGGCAGATCAGCCGCCCGTTCGCGACGTCGTCCTCGGTCATCGTGGAGCGGTCGCAGGTGACGAAGAACGCCTCGTCGGCCGTGGTGCCCGCGAGCGCCCCGGTGCGCCAGACCGTGGTGAGGAAGTTCGAGACCGTCTGGCGCACCAGCGCCCACAGCGACTCGTCGTTGGGCTCGAACACGACCCACTGCGTGCCCTCGTCGATCGACTCCTCGATGAACAGGAACAGCCTGCGCACGTTGACGTACTTCCACGTCGCGTCCGACGACAGCGTCCGCGCGCCCCACACCCGCTGCCCGAGACCGGGGAAGAACCGGATCGCGTTGATCCCCTTGGGGTTCAACAGGTCCTGGTGCCGCTTGGTGACGTCCTGCGCGATGCCGTCGGTGAGCCGGATGCCCCGGATGACGGCGTTCGCGGGCGCCTTGTGCACCCCGCGCTCGGAGTCCACGCGGGCGTAGATGCCCGCCAGGTGGCCGGAGGGCGGCACCTCGACGAACCGGTTGGTCGACGGGTCGTTGGCGACCAGCCACGGGTAGTAGAGCGCCGCGTACCTGGTGTCGAGGGGTTCCCGGAACGTCTGGACGCCCTCGATGTCGAGCCCGTCCTGCGGGTCGAGGATCGCGAACCGGTCCCTCAGCAGTTCGCAGTGCGTGACGAGCGCGGACTCGACGGTGCCGGACCACACGCCGGGGACCGCGCAGATCGAGACCTCGTCGACGTCCTCCAGCGCGACGATGCCGGTGCGCTTGCCGCTGCCGCCGTCGGTCCCGACGAAGTCGCCGACCGAGAGGTCCTCGAAGCCGTCGGTGCCGCCGTCGGACAGCGACAGCCACGGGCCGCCGGTCCTCGGGGTGGGGAACCGGGCGGGGTCGGTGGACAGGTCCGGCAGCGCGGTCGCGGTCACCAGCCGCGACTGGCGCGCCAGCACGGCGGACACGCTCGCCGGGTCGGTGTCGGGGGTGAGCCGGAGGTCGCGGAACGTCTCGGTGACCGCGGTCCCGCCCGGATCGGTGTACCGGGCGTCCAGCACGCCCTCGACGAGGACGAGCTTCGCGGACTCGAACACCTGGTCCGGGGTGTTGGCGTCGAAGGTGACGCGGTCCTCCTCGATCGACACGACGCGCAGCGTGGTCAGGGCGTCGCCGGTGTCGAGCTGGGCGACCGCGTTCTCGTACAGCCTGTTCACCCCGCCGATCCGCAGCTCCGGGCTCGCGCCGCCGTTCGCCAGGCGCACGCGGCGGACACCGAGCCCGACCGGCCAGGCGGGGTGGCTGGTGTTCGCGGGCAGCGTCAGCGTGACCCGTCCGCCCGTCGGTTCGCCCACCGCCACGGGGAAGCGCCGGTTGCCGATCAGGATCCACACGTCGTCGGGCAACGGGTCGGGATCGAGGCCCGGCACCGCGTCCACGACGACCGTGCCGCTGTCGGCGGGCGACTCCACGGCGAGCCGGGTGGTGAACAGCGGGCCCTCGTCCGGTGCGGCCAGCACGGGCAGGGTGGCGCTCGCCGCCGCCTGGAACCGCACCCGCACGGCCGAGCCCCACGCACCGGGGCTGGACGCGGAGAAGCGCAGGCTCGGCGTGTCGGCGCGGGGGCCGACCTGCACGTAGTCGCCCCGCGCCGCCTTCACCTCGACGGCCAGCGGGGCGGCGAGCCGGACCCGCCGGGCCGTCGCGTCGTAGCCGGTGACGGTCGCGGTGCCGATCTCGGTGTCGTCGCCGCCCCGGACGATCGTGAGGGCGTCGGTTCCGGTGAAGCCGATGACGTGCCCCAGTTCCAGCGACGTGGCACCGACGGCGGCGTCCCGCGCGATGGCGCTCACCAGCCCCTGGCCCAACGTGCCCGACGCGGCCACCGCGCCCGAGGAGGCCACCCGCTTCACGTAGAGGCGCTGGCCGCCGTTGTCGAAGAAGCCCTTGACCGCCAACGGGAACAGCCACCACCGGCCGCCCTCGCCGGGGTCGTTCGCCCACGCGTCGCGCACCGTCCGCTCCGGCTCGGCCAGGAAGCCGCCGAACGTGGTCTGGAACTCCAGGAAGTTCGTGACGAGCTTGGGCTTGCCGTCCACCGGTCCGCGCCTGGTGACCCCGACCATGCCCGCGGTGCTGGTGCTCACCCCCGCGATCGGCCGCGGCCCCGCGTCGATCTCCTCGACGTAGACGCCGGGGCTGAGGTACTCGGGCATGGCTGGCTCCTAACTTTCCCTGCTGTTCGGCTGTGCTGGACGGTCGGATCCGGTGATCTCGATGACGTGCCCGCGACCTCGGTCCGCGGGCAGTCGGACCAGAACCGACCCGGTGCGGCCCGGCCGCTCGGTCGCCACCAGTCGGAAGGTCTCGTCGGCGCCCTCCGCCCCGCCCTCCCACCGCAGGGCGAGGCGGAACGCGCCGCGGCCGTCGGTCAGGGTGCGCTCCCGCCAGGGCACGCCCTCGACACCGCTCACGCCCTCGGCGGCCACCAGCGCGTTCGCCACGGGGACCCGCGTCGCCGCGTCCACGGCGACGCCGTACGCGGTGCGCACGCCGGGCCCGTAGGGGAAGGCGGTGCCCGGCAGGAGCCGGACCACCCTCGGCGCGGCGAGTTCGACGGGCGGCCGGTCCTCGTCGTAGGGGAACGTCCGGAACTCGACGCCGACGACGTCGGCGGCGAACGGCTCGTCGTCGGCGGGGTACAGCGGCGCGAACCCGGCCGCGGTGAAGCGGGCCCGGAACCGGGCCGGGGCACCGCGCCTGCCCAGCCCAGGGTAGGCGATGGCCGCGCTGGGCGTGCGCACCGCGCGGACGTCCTCCGGCAGCCACGCGTTCGCGGCGGCGTCGAAGCGGTCCAGCTCGACGGCGACGCCCGCGGCCCGCACGCGCCCGGTGAACTCGTCCACCGGCACGAACCAGGCCGGGCTGTGCAGCACGGACCTCTCGACGCCGTAGAACCGGGTCATGGCGACGGCACCCCGTTGACGGTGCGGCTGGTGACCAGCCGGAGCGCCGACACGTCCAGGGAATCCAGGTTCACCACGCGGATCTCGTAGTTCAGCGAGAGCCGGTAGGGCTTCTGGATCGCGTACCAGACCCACGACTTCTGGTCGAGCGTCAGCGGTGCCAGGGTGACGTGCAGCGCGTCGGTGCTCGCCGCCAGGCTGCCGGTCAGCTCCTCGCCGTCGAGGACCGCGTCGTCGTAGAACGCTTGCAGCGCCCGGCCGATCATCCGGTGCTGGGTCATCTGGTCGCCGCCCCACGGGGTGACGAGGTACCGCAGCAGCAGCGCCATCGGCGGTTTGCGGCTGGTGGGCGCGTCCGGTGGCAGCGAGCGGACCGGGGGGCGGTTGCGGGAGGTCGGGTCCTCCGCGACCTCGTAGAGGAACACCGTCAGCTTCGGCACGTCCAGCTGCACGGGCTCGGAGAGGTCGTGCAGCTCCGCCCTCGGCGGTTCGGCGCTCAGCCCGTCGAGCGCCCGGTTCAGCCGCTCGACGACGATGGCCGACACGTCGGCCACCACACCGAAGTCTCCCACCGGACCCCCTCCTCCCCGCACCACCGGGCGAGCCGCGGTGGCACCAGGGCAGGATTCCAGCAGCGCGTGTCGGGTTCGCGATCCGACCGTCGCGGTGGCGTCACCGCCCCGTTCCACCCCGCCCGCGTTGACGCGCCGGGAACGCGGCGGTGACATCGGATGTGCATCCTTGCCGCTTGTGGACCCCATGGACGCTCCCGAGGAGCGCACCGGCAGCATGATCATGCGTGCCTGGTTGGAGGACGGACGGCCGGACCGCCTGCGCGTGCGGATCCTGTCCTCCGTCGGCTCGCGGCAGGCGCCCCCCACCGCCGTGAGCTCCGAACACGCCGTGCACGCGGCCGTCGACGACTGGCTGCGCACGCTCAGGACCAGGCCCGACAACGTTCCGGTGACGCCGTGACGACGGCCGTGGGCCACAATTCGCGGTGACGCCCGCGGGGAGATCGACGACAATCGTCGAGGAGAGGGCGTTCCCGGTGCTGAGGCGTCGCCTTGGGGGACCGATGCGGACTGAGGTACGACAAGCCGTCACGTTGCGGCTGCTCAAGGGTTTCGCGCTGCTCGTGGGGGACGAGCGGATCGCGCTGTCGTCGAGCGCCCAGCAGCTGCTGGCGTTCCTGGCGCTCCAGGGCAGACCGCGAACACGGGCCTACGTGGCCAGGACCCTGTGGCCCGAGGCCACCACGACCCGTGCGAACGCCAACCTCCGATCCTCGCTGTGGCGGGCGCTGCGCACGGAACCGGGGATCATCAAGGCGTCGTCGCAGGAGGTCGCGCTGGCCGCGGACATCCGCGTCGACTTCCACGACGCCACGGCCCGCGCGCACAAGCTGCTCGACAGGTCCACGGTGTGCGAGGACATCCTGACGAAGCAGACCTGGGACGACCTGTCGTCCGACCTGCTGCCGGAGTGGTCGGACAGCGAGTGGGTGCTGCTGGAGCAGGAGCAGTACCACCAGCTCCGGCTGTACGCGCTGGAGGCGATGGCGCGGCGCCTGACCGCGGCGGGCCGCCACGGCGAGGCGGTCGCGGCCGGTCTCGCCGCCGTGCAGGCCGAGCCGCTGCGGGAGAGCGCGCACCGCGTGCTCATCAACGCCCACCTCGCGGCGGGCAACCGCGCGGAGGCGCAGCACCAGTTCGAGCAGTGCCGCCGCGCGCTGCGGGACGAGCTGGGCCTGGAACCCCCGGTCGCGCTGCGGGAGCTGGTGACCCAGGCGATCCTCCGGTGAACCCGGTGGTGCGCCGGTCGGACCGCCGCACCACCACCGCCGGGTCAGATCTGGTTCTCGCCGCCGTCCACGTACAGGTTTGCGCCCAGGACGTAGCTGCTGTCCGGCGAGGCGAGGAAGGCCACGGCGGCGGCGATCTCCTCGGGGCGGCCGATCCGGCCGATCGCGACCCTGGCGCCCTCGCGCGCCTTGAAGGCGGTCGCGTTCTCCTCGCCGACGAGTTCGGTGATCCCGGAGGTGTCGGTCGGTCCGGGCGAGATCGCGTTGACGCGGATGCCGCGGCCCCTCAGCTCGTTGGCCCACGTCCTGGCGAACGTCCGGATGGCGGCCTTGGACGCCGCGTACAGGCCGAACATCTCCGTGCCGCGGTCGGCGCTGGTCGAGGCGTTCAGGATCACCGAGGCGCCCTCGTTGAGCAGTGGCAACGCCTTCTGCACGGTGAACAGCGTGCCCTTGACGTTGACGGCGAGGATCCGGTCGACCTCCTCCTCGGCGATCTGCTCCAGGGTCGCGAGGGAGGCGGTGGCCGCGTTGGCGAACACCACGTCCAGGCCCTTGCCCCTGGCGCGGACCGCGTCGTAGAGCCGGTCGAGGTCGGCGGGGTCGGTGATGTCGCCCGGCACCGCGGTGACCGACGGGCCGATGGCCTCGACGGCCTCGTCCAGCTCGGTCTTGCGCCTGCCGGTGATGAACACGTGCGCGCCCTCGGCCACCAGCCGCGCGGCGGTGGCCCGGCCGATCCCCCGCGTGCCGCCCCCGGTGACGACGGCCGTCTTGCCTTCCAGCGTTCCCATTCCGACCTCCACAGCTCTCCGTACCGATCGGTACTGAAGTCGACCGTAGCACTTCCGAACCGAACGGTACGGAAGGGGTACGATGGGGCCATGAGCGATGTCCGGAAGCCACCGATCGGCAGGCCGCGGGGGTTCGACGCCGACGAGGCCCTCCAGCGGGCCATGGTGGTCTTCTGGGAGCAGGGCTACGAGGGCGCCAGCCTGACCGACCTGACCGGGGCCATGGGCATCACGAAGACGAGCATGTACGCGGCCTTCGGCAACAAGGAGGACCTCTTCCGCAAGGCGCTGGACCGCTACGCCGACGGCCCGGCGGCGTACGTGGCCAGGGCGCTGGCGCTGCCGACGGCGCGGGAGGTGGCCGCGGCGCTCCTCGCGGGCGCGGTCGCGGCCAGCACCACGCCCGGCTGCCCGGCCGGGTGCCTCGGCGTCCAGGGCTCCCTCGCCGCGGGCGAGGGCGGGCGGACCGTGCGCGACCTCCTGGCCGACTGGCGCGACCAGGGCCGCACGCACCTGCACGACCGGTTCCGGCGAGCGGTCGACGAGGGCGACCTGCCGCCCGACGCCGACCCGCGCGTCCTCGCCCGCTACGTCACGACCGTGGCCAACGGCATCGCCGTCCAGGCCGCGGGCGGCGCGAGCCGCGACGAGCTCCAGGAGGTCGCCGACGTGGCCCTGCGGAACTGGCCCTGAGCGGGGTGGTCCCTCCCCCGGTCACGGGAGCCGTGGCGCGGGTCAGCGGCGCAGTGCGTCCACCAGCAGCGCGTAGGTCTCCGACACCGCTCCCGGCACGCTCGGCACCACCACCGCGTCCGGACGCAGGCGGACGACCTCCACCAGGTCGTCGTACATGGTCCCGAGCGCGGCCGGCCCGCCGCGCGCCGTGACGAGGCGGTGGTGGTGGAGGATCCACGGGTCGTCGCTGTCGCGCGCCCTGCGGTCGAACCGCTCCGCCGACGCCTCCCGGCCGTCGAGCAGCACGACCTCCCGGAAGTCGGCCCCGTGCTCGCGCGCCAGGTCCTCGAACGCCGCGATCTCGTGCAGCCGGGCGTGGTACTGGGGCAGCACGACGTCGTGCCCGCCGCCCAGGTGGGTCGCCGCCATCGCCCGGACGAGCGACCACACGGCGGGCCACGTGTCCGTCTCCTCGTCCCGCCACCCGCCGACCAGGCGGTGCACGAGGTCGACGTCGAGGTTCAGCGTGCCGGGCTCGCGATCGGCGAGCAGCGCGGAGAGCGTGGACTTGCCGATGCCCGGCGGACCGTTGAGGTGGACCAGTCGTGCCACACCAGCACCCTAGCGCCCCGACCGGCGCTAGATCACCGACCGGGCCAGGCCCCGGAACAGGCTCTCCAGGTCGTGCTCGCCGTCGCGGGTCTGCGCGCCGTGGGTCAGCCCCGCCCCCATCAGCTCCGCCGTGGCGGGGCGGAAGACCAGACCGGCCCAGGCGTCGTTCTCCCGCACCAGGCCCTCGGTGAGGTCGCGGGGGGCGATGGCGTGCTTCACGGCGGCCACGACGCCGTCCGGGAGCGCGGCGATGTGGCGGGCGAGGCGGTCCACGACGTCGTCCAGCTCGTCGGCGGGCACGGCCCGGTTGACCCAGCCGTAGCGCTCGGCGGTCTCGACGTCGAACAGGTCGCCGCCGAGCACCACCTCCAGGGCGCGGTTGCGGCCGATCCTCTCGGCGAGGTACTGCGTGGCGCCACCGCCGGGCACGATGCCCATGAGCGCCTCGACCTGGCCGAGCCCGGCCCGGCCGATCGCGGCGAACGCCATGTCCGCGGCCACGACGAACTCGGCTCCACCGCCGCGCGCCTTGCCCGCGAGCTTGACGATCGTCACCTGGGGCTGGTGGCGCAGCTGCTCGCCGAGTGCCTGGAAGACGTTGACGCCCTCCGGCAGGCCGGCCGCCAGCGCGGCGAGGGCCTCCGGTGTGGCGGTCATGTCGACGTGGGCCAGGAAGAAGTCCGGGTCGGCGCTGTCGAAGACGATCACGCGGACCGCGTCGTCGGCCGCCAGCGCGGTGAGCAGGTCCCGCAGGTCGGTCATCAGGGCGACGCCGAGGAGGTTGACCGGCGGGTTGTCGATGGTGACGTGGGCGACCCCGTCCTTCCTGATCACCCGCAGGGTCTGGTGGGAGTCGTGGTCCATCATGTCTCCAGTAGGTGTCCGGGACGATCTCGGTTCCTGTTCACACCTACTGTGAAACCACTCCTGAGCTGCGTCAACAAGGCACTGTGGGGATACTGGGATTGTGGAGGATACCGCCGTGACCGCGTCCGAGAGCGATGTCGAGAGCTTCTACGGGGCCATCTCCGAGGGCGGCCTGGTGTTCCGGTCCGACTGCGCGAGCAGGCCGATCCTCGACCAGATCGCCGACAAGTGGTCGATGATGGTGATGGCGGTCCTGAGCGAGCCGCGCCGGTTCAACGAGATCAGGCGCCGCCTCGACGGCGTGACCCAGCGGGTCCTGACGCAGACGCTCCGCCGCCTGGAGCGCAACGGGATGGTCCGGCGCCGCGTGCTGCCGACGTCGCCGATCGGCGTCGAGTACTCGCTCACCCCGATCGGGGAGTCGCTGCGCGAGCCGTTCGGCCACCTCTACGACTGGACGGTCGCGAACGCGCCCGCGATCCAGGCGCACCAGCGCGACTACGACGGCAGGCAGCGGGCCCGGCCGTCGAGCTGAAGCACCGGTTCCGGCACGCGCCGGTCGACCCGGTTCCGCGCGCGCCTCCGGTGTCCCCGTGGTGATCACGACCGAGGCCCGCCGGGGCCGCTCCGGCACAGCGGTCTTCTCGTCACGCCACCTCGGGCCGGGCCGTGACGAGGGTGGGAGGGCCCCGCGGCGCGGGACCCTCCCACCGCGGATCAGCTCGCCTGGCAGGTGACGGTCGGCCAGGCCCAGTTGCCGTTGTGCTGCACGGTGAAGCCGAACGAGTTGCCGCTGCCGTTGGGGCGCGCGGTCATCACGTTGCCACTGGAATCCCAGCTGGCGCTGGTGTTCCAGGTGGCGATGATCTTCTGCGGCGAGCTGACGGTGACCGTGACCGTCCAGTTGTCGCTGCCCGAGACGGAGACGAGGCCGTTGAAGCGGTCGTTCCACTTCTCGCCCTCGGAGTACGTCGCGCTGCAACCACCGGGGTTCGGGTTGGACGTGGTGGTCGTGGTCGTCGTCGGCGGGGTGGTGCCGGTGCCGGTGTTCAGCACGGAGAGGACCGAGTTGTACGCGGCCTTCTTGTTGCCGGAGCCGTCGAACAGCAGCGGGGTGCCCGAGGCGCGCCACGAGTCGGTGTCGCGGATGCCCCACACGGTGATGCCGGTGCAGCGGGCCACGGACAGGCAGGCCTGCACGACGCCCTGGTACTGCTGGGCCTGGCTGGAACCGGAGCCCTCGATGTCCAGCTCGGTGATCTGGACATCGACGCCGAGCGCGGCGAAGTTCCCCAGGGTGGTGTGGTAGTTGGACGGGACGGGGTTGCCGCTGTTGAAGTGGGCCTGGAAGCCGACGCAGTCGATCGGCACGCCGCGGGACTTGAAGTCCTGCACCATCCGGTACACGCCCTGGGTCTTGGCGTGCGACCAGTTGTCGGTGTTGTAGTCGTTGTAGCAGAGCTTGGCGTTCGGGTCGGCCGCCCGCGCCGCGCGGAACGCCGCCTCGATCCAGTCGTTGCCCGTGCGCTGGAGGTTCGAGTCGCGACGACCGCCGGAACTGCCGTCGGCGAACGCCTCGTTCACCACGTCCCAGGCGTAGATCTTGCCCCGGTAGTAGCTCGCGACCTGCGTGACGTGGTTGAGCATCGCCGAGCGCAGGGCGCTGCCGCCCATGTTCTGCATCCACCCCGGCTGCTGGGAGTGCCACGCCAGGGCGTGGCCGCGGACCCGCTTGCCCTGGTTGCGGGCCTGGTTGACGATGCGGTCGGCGTTGCCGTAGCTGAACTGCCCCTGGTTGGGCTCGGTCGCGTCCATCTTCATCTCGTTCTCGGCCGTGACCATGTCGAACTCACGGTTCAGGATGCCCGTGTAGGTCGAGTCCGAGAGCTTGTTCGCCGCCACGGCCGTGCCGAAGTAGCGGCCGCTCTGCTGCGCCGCCGCCGCGAGCGTGGAGGCGGCGCCGCTGGCGGGTGCCGCCGCGAGGACCGCGACCCCCGCGGCGACGGCCACCAGGGCCGACACGAGCGCTGTTCGTGAGACCGACTTCGCTGTCAGCGTCATGGATGTCGCTTTCTTGGAGGCACCCGTGGAGGTGCGTGGGTGAACGGGGTGGAGACCCCCGGAGCCGGGTGCTCCGAGGTACAGGGGGGTGGGGACCGCTACGGGGCGTCGAGCGGACCGTGTTCGAACCAGTCGGCCCACGCGGTGCCCTCGGTGGCGTACAGGCCGATGACCCGGCCGGTGAAGCCCGTGGCGACCTCCGTGGACAGGTACCGGCCGTCGAGTTCGGCGAGCAGGTCCTCGCCGACGTGGAAGGCGATGAGGTCGGGGGCGGCGACGTGGAGGCCCGTCGGCTGCCCGTCGACCGGTGGCCGCTCCCCCGCCGGGCCGGTGGTGATCACCAGCGTCACCGGGCCGGGCGGCACGGGACGGGTCGCCACCCGGTGGCGCAGCGGGCCGATCCGGGCGATCACGTCGACCTGCCCGTCGGCGACCTCCAGGTCGTAGTGGTGGCCCTCGTCCACGCGGATCGACAGGCCCGCCCGACCGGAACCGGGGTCCAGCAGCGCCGCGGTCCGGCTCTCCTGGTGCTCCTGGCGGCGGCCGAGGAGGGTGCAGCCCGGTCGGTCCAGTGTGGACCCGGTGGCGTGCAGGGCCAGCCACCCCGGCCGTTCGACCAGCGACCAGGAGTCGTCGGGGCGCGACCGCGGCGAGATCCACCGCGGGTCGAGCGCGGGCGCGTCGAAGTCGTCCCGGCGCGCAGCCCGCTCCACCGGCCGCGGGCTGCCCGGTCCCCGTTCGCGGAGGTTGACGGGGCCGACGACCGGCCAGCCGTCCTCCCACGCGACGGGGGTGAGGAACGTCTCCCGCCCCAGCACGTGGAAACCGGGGCTGTAGCCGCGCGGACGGGTGGCGAGCAGGACCATCCAGTACTCGCCGTCGGGGCCGATGACGAGGTCGGCGTGGCCGGTGCTCTGGACCGGGTGGGCGGTGCCGCGGTGGGTCAGGACCGGGTTGGACGGCGCGGGTTCCCAGGGACCGCGGGGGGTCCGGGCGCGCGCCATCGCCACGGTGTGGCCGCGTTCGGTGCCGCCCTCGGCGATCATCAGGTACCACCACTCCCCGATCCGGTACAGGTGCGGCGCTTCCGGCCACTGCAACCCCGTCCCGGACCAGGCGGCGATCGGCCCCTCCAGCACCTTCCCGGCCTCGGGGTCGATCCGGGCCACGCCCACGCCCTGGAAGGCGCACCAGCAGTCGCCGTCCTCGTCCCACGCGAGGTCGGGATCGATGCCGGGCAGGTCGATCCACACCGGGTCCGACCACGGGCCCTCGGGCCGCTCCGCGCTGACGATGAAGTTGCCGCCCTCGGAGACGTTCGTGGTGATCAGCCAGAACCTGCCGTCGTGGTGGCGGATCGTCGGCGCGTAGATGCCGTCGGACGCCGACGCGTCGGGCGGCAGCGGGAGCTGGGCAGGCCGGTCGAGGACGTTGCCGATCTGCCGCCAGTGCACCAGGTCGCGGCTGTGGAAGAGCGGTACGCCGGGGAAGTACTCGAAGCTGGAGCACACCAGGTAGTAGTCCTCGCCGACCCGGCAGACGCTGGGGTCGGGGTGGAATCCGGGGATGACCGGGTTGTCGTAGTACCAGTCCGTCGTTTCCTCGTGCACGGGTTCCGTCGCTCCAGGGTGTCGTGGTGCAGGGGGGTGGTGTGTCAGCCCTTGAACGCGCCTTCCAGGACGCCCGCGACCATCCGCCGTCCCACGAGGACGAACAGCACGACCAGCGGGGCGGTGGCCAGGAACGAGCCGGACATGGCCAGCCCGAGGTCGACGTCGTAGCTGTTCTGGAGGGCCTTGATGGCGATCTGGGCGGTGTAGCGCTCGGGTGTCTTGAGCACGATGAAGGGCCAGAGGAAGTCGTTCCACGCCGTGACGAACCCGAACAGGCCGAGCACGAACGCCGCGGGGCGCACGATCGGGAAGGCGATGCGCCAGAACACCTGCCACGAGTTCGCGCCGTCGATCGTCGCCGCCTGCACCAGTTCGTCGTCGATCGTGGCGGTGATGTGCTGGCGCATCCAGAAGATGCCGAAGGCGCTGGCCAGTCCGGGCACGACCAGGGCCTGCAGCGTGTCCACCCAGCCCAGCGACGACATGATCATGTACTGCGGGATGACGGAGAGCTGGGTGGGAACGGTCATGGTGAGCACGACGACCAGGAACAGGGTGTTGCGGCCGGGGAAGCTCAGCTTGGCGAACGCGAAACCGGCCAGCGCGCACAGCACCGCCTGGCCCGCGCCGATGGCGGTGGCCACGAACAGGCTGTTGAGCAGGGACTGGACGAACGGCACCGTGTCCAGCACCAGGCCCAGCAGGTGGAAGAAGTTGTCGCCGGGCACGACCGCGGGCGGCATCCGCGTCGCGGTCGCGGTGTCGGTGGTGGCGACGACGAACATCCAGTACAGCGGGAACAGGCACGCGGCGGCGGCCCCGGACAGCAGCAGGTAGGTCCACCAGCGGACCCGGCCGTGGGGTCGGCGGCGCGCCGCGGCGGCGGTCACCGGTCCGCCCTGATCCGCGCCGACAGCAGGTAGTTGACCGCGGCGATCACCACGACCACGACGAACAGCGCGACGCCGACCGCCGAGCCGTAGCCGAACTCGAACTCCCCGAAGCCCTGCTCGTAGAGGAACAGCGTCAGCGTCTGGCACTGCCGGACCGCGCCGCACGTCAGCGGTGCGCCCGCGGCGATCAGGAGCGGCTCGGTGAAGATCTGGAGTCCGCCGATGGTGGACGTGACGACGGTGAAGATGATCACCGGCCGCAGGGACGGGATGGTGATGTGGCGGAACCGCTGCCACGGACCGGCTCCGTCGATGGCCGCCGCCTCGTAGACCGCGCGCGGCACCGCCTGCAACGACGCGAGGTAGAGCAGCGTGGTGTAGCCGAACCACCGCCAGGTCACCATCGTGGCGATCAGGACGTGGCTGCCCCAGGTGGACTGGACGAAGTCGACCGGTGCCACGCCGACCAGGCCCAGCAGCCAGTTGAGCAACCCGTAGTCGCGGTCGAACAGCTGCGCGAACACGATCGCCGTCGCCGCCACCGACGTCACGTAGGGCACCAGCACCGACATGCGGAAGAACAGCGCGAACCGCAGCCGGGCGTGGTTGAGCACGTGCGCCAGCAGCAGGGCGATCAGCAGTTGCGGGACGGTGGACAGGAACCAGATGCTCACCGTGTTGCGGGCGGCGTTCCAGAAGCGGGGGTCGGAGGCCATGCGGGTGAAGTTGTCCACGCCGATGAACACCTGGTCGCCGATGGGGTTCCAGTCGAACAGGGCCACGTAGAAGGTGAAGGCGAACGGGAACAGCCCGAACACCGCGAAGAGGACGAAGAACGGGGCGATGTAGGCGTAGGGCGCCAGGCGCTCCCCCAGCCCGCGAGCCGTTCGGGGGGCCAGGGGCGGCGGCGCGACCCGCGGTGCGGGGACGAGCGTGATGGCCACCCGGTCACCCGCCGATGGCGGTCTTGATGTTGCGGACCGCGTCGTCCCACGCGGTGGCCGGGTTGCCGCCGCTCTGCTCGACGTTGGTGATGGAGTTGAGGAACTCCTGGCCGATGGTGGCGCTGTCCGGTCCGATGTAGAACGGCTTCAGCCCCAGCAGCGAGTCGGTGTAGACCCGGCCGATCCGCGCGTCGGAGAAGAACGGGTCCTGCCGCGAGGTGAGCTTCTCGTCCTGGTAGACCGACGGGGTGGAGGGCAGGGCCCCGACGCGGACGAAGTGGTCGAGCTGCCCCTGGGGCGACTGCATCTCCTTGATGTAGTTCCAGGCGGCCTGCGGGTTCTTCGCGCGCTTGGGGATGGCCAGGTAGCTGCCGCCCCAGTTGCCCGCGCCGCCGGGGATCTTCGCGATGGCCCACTTGCCCGCGGTGTCGGGTGCGGTGCTGCGGATCGTGTTGAGCATCCACGACGGCGCGGCCACGGCCGCGTACTGACCCTGCGCCAGGCCCGCGCTCCACGCGCTCTCGAACGACGTCTGCCCCGCGGTGATCCCGGCGGTGGCCGCCGCGACGCCGAGGTCGAACGCCGCCCGCACCTGGGGGTTGCGGTCGTAGACCAGGTCGCGGCCCTCGCTGTAGTACTTCTCCGACACCTGGTTGACCGCCTGGTAGAAGACGCTGGTGGCCGCGTTGTCGATGAAGGCCTTGCCGGTGGCCTGCTTGTAGCGCTTCCCGGTCTCGATGAACGCCTCCCACGAGGGCCACAGCGCGCTGACGGCCGCCGGGTCGGTCGGGAGCTGGGCCGCGGCGAACAGGTCGGTCCGGTAGGCGATGGCCATCCCGCCGACGTCGGTGGGGATGCCGAGCACCTCGCCGTCCTTGGCGACGCTCTGCTTCATCACCCAGTCCAGGTAGTCGTCCGTGATGTCGTCCGCGCCGAGCGTTCTCAGGTCGACGAAGTTCTGGGGCTGCTGCACGAACTTCGGCAGGTTGTCGCCCTGGATGAGCACGAGGTCCGGCACCTTGCCTCCCGCCAGCGCCGTCGTGAGCGCCTGCGCGGTCTCCGTCGAGGTGCCCACCTCGGTCAGCTTGACCTCGACGTCCGGGTGCTTCTCCCGGTAGGCGTCCACGGACAGCTTCTGGTTGATGGCGGCGAACGACCAGAACTCGAACGACGTGCCGTCGCCTCCCCCGCCACCACCCGTGCCGGGTGTGCAGGCGGTGGTCAGGACGAGCGCCGCGGCGGCGAGCAGCGTGGGCAGGCGGAGGGTCACGTCGCGTCTCCAAGGTGATCGGGGCGAACAGCAACACCGGTCGACGAACTCGAAACTTTCGACATATTTTCCGAATGTTAGCGCTCACGACGGTAAGCTGAGTCACATCCGGCGTCAAGGGCGTCACGTCGCTGTCACCTGGAGGACCCACGTGCCCGGACTGCGACGGCGGCCCGACGTCGACCGTCACAACCGTGCCCGAGGAAGCGCCGAGAGGGCCGGGGCACCGACCCGCGCACCCCGAAAGTACTTTCGTAACCCGCTGAACAGAGGCAACAAGGGGGTCGCGCGCACCGAGAGGACGCCGTGCCACGAGGGTTGGACCGAACCGGGTGGAGGTCCGCGCTCGACCCGACCGGACCGACCGCGACAGAGGTCTGTTAGCGCGAACATGGCGGGTGCGGCAACTCGATACTTTCGACGCTTCTCGCGCAAGAAATGGATCGGCAGGATGTGGGTCGACCTCGCCCCCTTCGAGAGGAGACCCCCGTGGCAGCACCTCCCACGACCCGCCGCGCCCTGGCACTGGTGGTGATCGCCGTCGCGGCGGGCGCGTCGGTGATCACCAACGGGTCGGCCGCCGCGGCGGACAACCCGTGGACCAGGGCCGACAGCGGGGTCGTCGCGTCGCGCTCGGCCCAGCCGGGAGACGTCCGGGCGGAGGGGTTCGCGGGGTTCACCCTCGACCGGCCCGCCATGGCCGCCGCCCTGGCGGGGGCCGACACCCGCGAGGTCCTGCTGCCGACGCCCGCGGGCACGTTCGAGCGGTTCGCGCTCGTCGACACCCCGGTCATGGAGCCGGGGCTGGCCGCCCGGCACCCGGAGATCAGGACCTTCGCGGGCCGGAGCCTGGACGACCCGACGGCGACGCTCCGCGCGGACCTGACCCCGCTGGGCTTCCACGCCTCCGTGCGCTCCCAGCGCGGGCAGTGGTTCGTCGACCCCTACAGCCACCGCGACCAGGGTCTGTACGCCAGCTACTTCGGCCACGACCTCGCGCCCGCCGCGCCGCTGGAGGAAGGCGGTGTCGAGTACGCGACGACGCCGTTCCGGCCCGCGACGGCGGCCCCGAGCCCCGTCGTGCGGCTGCGCACCTACCGGCTGGCGATCATCTCGGACCCGTCGTACGCCCGGTACTTCGGCGTGGAGAACGTGATCGCGGCCAAGGCCGCCCTGGTGAACCGGGTGGCGCAGGTCTACGAGGACGAGCACGCGATCCGGCTGCTGCTGGCCGACGGCAGCGACCGGACGAACCTCAGCACCGACGCGGAGGCGACCGGTCCGAACGGGCCGTGCGGCGCGGCGCCGTGCTTCGAACCGTCCGAACTGGAGGGTTGCGTGACCGGGACCCTCGGTCGCGCCGCGACGGTGCTGGGCCAGCTCATCGGCGCGGGCGGCTACGACGTCGGGCACGTCGTGCTGGGCGTCCGGGGCGGCGGAGCCGGGGTACCGGGCGTGGGCGGGCCCGACAAGGCCGCGGGGTGCACGGGCATCACCACACCGACCGGCGACCACTTCGCCGTGGACTACGTGGCGCACGAGATCGGGCACCAGTTCGGCGCGGAGCACACGTTCAACGGCGACCAGTGGGGCTGCGGCACCGGCCAGCGCCGGGCGGAGTCCTCCTACGAGCCGGGCAGCGGCTCGTCGATCATGGCGTACGCGGGCATCTGCCAGCAGGACAACCTCCAGCGGCACAGCGACCCGTACTTCTCGCACCGCAGCCGCGTGGAGGTCGCCGCCTTCACCACGTCGACCAGGTGGGACGCGACCGAGGTGCAGAACGTGTCCCTGCGGGACTTCGACGACGGCGACTCGTTCACGCTGACCCACGACGGCCGCAGGTCGGACCCCGTCACCCGCGCAGGCTACGGCCAGGAGGCGATCAGGGCGGCGGTCGAGTCGATCCTGCCCGAGGGCGCGCGGGTCGAGGTCGCGGGCTTCGGGGACAACGTGAACCGGCCGACCCCGTTCGACACCACCGGTTTCCAGGTCACGTTCCGGGGAGCACTGGAGGGGACCGACGTCGCCGCGCTGGGCATCGACGTCACGGGGGCGACCGGGCACGTCGGCGAGACGGTCAGGGGTGGCCCGCAGGGCAACCAGGGCCACGTCCGGGACACCCGCAACCACGCGCCCGTCGTGACCGTCCCCGCTCGGCACACGATCCCGGCGCGCACGCCGTTCTCGTTGACCGGCAGGGCCTCCGACCCCGACGGCGACCCGGTGACCTACCTGTGGGAGCAGGACGACCCCGGTGGCGAGACCGGAACCCCGTTGGTGGACAACGCGAAGACCGACGGGCCGCTGTTCCGCGTGTTCGGCACGGCCGCGGTCGTCAGCGACGAGGACGCGCTGGAGTACCGCTCCCCCGGCCAGAACAGCGCGACCACCGACCCGACGAGGGTCTTCCCCGACCTCGCGCAGGTCGCCGCGGGCAACACCAACGCCGTGACGGGCCGGTGCCCGACCGCCCCGCCGCCCCCGGCGCCGGAGACCGGTGGCGGCACGAACGTGCCCGCCGACGTCGTCGACTGCTACTCGGAGTTCCTGCCCACCGCGGACTGGGTGGGCGTGGACGGCTCGCGCACCCTGCACTTCAGACTCACCGCCCGCGACGGCAGGCCGGGCGGCGGCGGGATCGGGACGGCCGACACCGCACTGGTGGTCGCGCCGGACGCGGGCCCGTTCCTGGTGACCTCGCACGCCTCCACCTCCTCCCACCGGGGTGGCTCGCGGCAGCCGGTCACCTGGGACGTGGCCGGGACGACCGCGGCCCCGGTCGGCACGACCGCCGTGCGGATCACCTTCTCCACCGACGGCGGACGGACCTTCCCGCACGTGCTCACCCACCGGACGCGCAACGACGGGTCGGAGACCGTGACGCTGCCGAGGGTCGCCACCACCAAGGGCCGGATCAGGGTCGAGGCGCTCGGCAACGTCTTCTTCGACCTCAACGACGCCGACCTCACCGTCACCGGCTGACCGGCTCCCCGACGGCGCCGACGGGTGCGGTCGGCGGTTCCCCGTCCCGGCGAGGGTCGGGACGGGGAACCGGTCGAGGGGTCACGAGCACGCGGTGCCGTTCAGCGTCGCCGCGCTGAACGGCGGCGTTCCCCCGCCGTGGTTCGCGTTGTACCCGACGGTCGCCTGACCACCGGACGCGAGCGCGCCGTTCCACGACGCGTTCTCGACCCGGACCACGTCCCCGGTGTCGGTCCACGTCCCGTTCCACCCCTGCGTGACGGTCACGCCCGGCGCGGAGAACGAGAGCGTCCACCCGGTGATCGACGGTCCCCGGTTCGTGATGACGACCTCGCCGGAGTACCCGCCGGACCACTGGCTGACCACCCGGTGGGCGACCGTGCAGCCGCCACCGGGGTTGTTCCCGGTCGTCGTGGTCGTGGTCGTCGTCGTGGGACCCGCCGCCACCGCCAGGTCGTACGCGCGCTGCGGCACGAACTGGCCCGCCGGGGCGATGCAGCCGTCCGCCTCGCCCGGCAGCTTGACCCACAGGAAGGCGTCGATCCTGGAGTCACCGGTGTTCGTCGTGCTGGGCGTGCCGATCGCGCGACCCGCCGGGTCGCACCACTCCTCGCCCAGCGGACCGTTGCCGTTGCGGCTCGTGTCCACCACCGCCTTGAGCCTGCCGTCGCCGACCGCGCCCAGCACGGCCTTGGCGTAGGCGACCTCGTCGGCGGTGGTGCGGTAGTTGGACACGTTGGTGGAGATGCCGTCGGCGCTGCCGGAGACGTCCGCCGAACGCAACCTGGCAGCGGCCTCCGACGGGCTCAGCCAGGCGGAGTTGCCGATGTCCAGGTACACCTTGGCCTGCGAGGAACCGGACTTGAGCTTCCGGCCCGCGTAGGAGAGCGACGCCTTCGTCTGGTTCTGCTGGTCCGCGTTCTGGCAGTTGCTCATGATCGGCAGCACGTCGGGTTCGAGCACGATCGCCGCCGGTCGGCCCGCCAGTCCCGCCGCGACCTCGTCCACCCAGGCCCGGTAGGCCGAGTGGGAGGGCGCGCCACCGCCGCTGGCCCCGCCGCAGTCGCGGTTGGGGATGTTGTAGACGACCAGGATCGGGATCTTCCCCGCCGAGGCCGCCGCCCCCACGAAGGAGCTGATCTCCGAGCGGATCGCCGAGGTGTTGGTGGTGGTGAACCACCGCGCCTGCGGCACCGACGCGATCCGGTCGCGGATGACCGGCGCCCGCGAGTCGCCGGGGTTGGCGGCGACCCACTTCGCGCTGGAGCTGGACGGGTCGACGTAGAACGCCGAGTCCGCCGCGCCGACGGCCGTGCCGCCGACCGCCAGTGCCGCGACCGAGGCCAGGAGCGCGCTGGAGAGCGCGCCCGCCGCGGCGACCTGCCTTCTCCGCATCATCGGGTGTCCTTTCGGGGATGGGCGAGGACGTGGACCCGGCAGGGGACCTCGGCTTCGGGGTGGATCGTCAGGCGGTCGTGCAGGTCGCGCCGTTGAGCGTGAAGGAGGTCGGTTCGCCCGCGTCGCCGGAGTGGGTCGCCTGGAAGCCGATGCCGACCGACGCGTTCGGCGCCACCTCCGCGTTGTAGGAGGCGTTCCTCGCGGTCACCTGACCGGACGTCGGCGAGTAGGAGGCGTTCCAGCCGGAGGTGATCGTCTGGCCGCTCGGCAGCGTGAACACCAGCGACCAGCCCGAGTACGGCGACGTGCCGGTGTTGGTGATGGTGATCTCCGAGGTCAGGCCGCCCGCCCAGGAGTTGACCGAGTAGGCGACCCGGCACTGCGACGCTCCCGGAACGGTCGTCGTCGTGGTGGTCGTCGTCGTGGTCGTCGTGGTCGGCGGGGTGCCCTGGAACTGGGAGAAGAACTTCCACACCTCGCCCTTGGTCCAGGTCCGGACGCCGCTCTCGCAGTTGCAGCCGTCCACCGCGCCCGGCAGGTGCCCGCCGTCGAACGCGGCCCACACCACCGGGTAGCCTGCCCGGCAGCCCGAGTACGCGGTGGTGATGTGGGTCAGGCTGCCCGCGGCGGGTTCGCGCGGGTTCTGGGCCGTGCAGCCGTTGTTCCGCACGAACCGGTCGCGCAGCGCCCGGCCCTGCGAGATGTTCAGCACCGAGTCGCTGATGCCGTGGATGCCGAGGTAGGCCACGGGCTGCGACCCGCCGTCGCAGCCGCTGAGCTGCGCGCCGGAGAACACCGCCACGGCGCGGAAGACGGAGGACCGACCGCAGGCGAGGGCGTAGCTCATGCCGCCGCCGTAGCTGAACCCCGTCGCGAACCGCTGCGTGGTGTCGACGCAGAGGGCGGCGTCGATCCGGCCGACCATGGCGTCGACGAAGGCGACGTCCTCGCCGCCGTTGTTGGGCCACGCGTTGTCGATGCCCTGCGGCGCCACGAGGATGGCGCTGTTGTCGGACTGCTCCTGCTGCCCGTAGTAGGCCCACGGCGTGCCGCTGGTCCCGCCGGAGGCGACGTCGTTGGCCGTGCCGCCCCACCAGTGGAAGGCGAAGATCACCCGGTACTGACGGGCGCTGTCGTAGTTCGCGGGGACCCGCAGGATGAAGGTCCGGTTCTTGCCGCCGCTCTGGAGCGTGTGCGTGCCGCTCGCCAGACCGGGGGCCTTGCCGCACCCGGCCGTGGCCGCGGTGGCGCCGACCGCGGCGCTCGCCCCGGTGTCGGCGAGGGTTCCGGTCGCGGCCAACCCGGCCGCGGCCAGCACCAGCGACACCGCGGCCGCCCACAGGGATTTCTTCCTCGTCATCGGGGAGCTCCTTCCGTTCCTAGGGCGTCGACAGTTCGAAGCGCTGGACGGTGACGGTGCCGCCGAGGGCCTGGGTGGCGTGGTTGAAGACGCCGAAGCGGTAGCCCATGAAGAACTGCCAGGCGTTGTTGAGGGTGAAGCCGGGGCCGAGCGGGGTGAAGTTCACGCCGTCGGTGCTGTAGGAGAACCTGGCCTGCCTGCCGGAGCCGGGGCGGATGTCGGCGTTGGCGCGCAACCAGACCCGTGTGCCGGGCAGGTCGGCGCTCGCCACCTCCGTGCCCGTTCCGGTGGTCCGCCAGCTGGAGTCCATCGTCAGGCCGTTGACCATGACGACCCGGTTGCGCCCGTTGTCGCGCTTGACGCCGATCCACGCCGACGAGTCGCGCAGCACCGCCAGACCGGTGCGGTCGCCGTCGCGCACCGCCGAGAGGTCGAGGGCGACGGTGGCGGTGGAGGTCGGGCCCTGGATGCGGTGGGTCAGGGTGTTGCGGGCGGAGTAGAGGTCGTTGGTGACGGTCGCGGTGGACAGGCGCAGGCCGTTGCCGACGCTGTACCTGCTCGTGTCGGGGTTGTGGTTCCACTCCCACTGGGGGCCCAGCGCGGAGCCGGTGAAGGTGTCCACGCCGATCATCGGTTTCACCTGCCGGGGAGGGGCGGGCAGGTTCGGCACCGGGTAGGTCGCGCCCCAGCCGCCGTTGACGGTGGTGATGCGCGGCCAGCCGTCCGAGGTCCAGGTGATCGGCGCGAGCACCGGCACGCGTCCGCCGGGGTAGGCGTCGACGAAGGCCAGGTAGTACCAGTCGCCGTTCTGCGTCTGCACCAGGCCGCCCTGGTGCGGCACGCCGCCGCCGGGGATGGGCGTCGGCATGTTCAGCAGCACCTGCTGCACGGTGTAGGGGCCGAACGGGCTGGACGCCTTGAGGACGTACTGGCCGTTGGCCGGTCTGGTCAGCCAGATGTAGTAGCTGCCGCCGCGCTTGTAGAACCGCGCGCCCTCCAGGGTGCCGATGTTCGACGGCGTCTGGAACACCTGCTGCGACCGGACCTCGGACTTCCCGTCCGCCGAGAGCTGGGCGACGCTGATGGTCGTGTTGCCGTAGGCGACGTACATCGTGTCGTTGTCGTCGACCAGCATCCCCGCGTCGTAGTAGCACTTGTCGATCGTGGTGTGGCGGGACCACTGCCCGTCCACGGCGGTCGCGGTGTAGATGTGGGTCTTGGCGAAGTCGACGCAGCCGCCCCAGTAGAACGTCCTGTTGCTCTTGCGGTGGCTGAGGAACGACGCCCAGATCCCGTTGACGTAGGCGCGCGACCCGCTCAGGTCGTACTTCGAGCCGAAGTCCAGCCTGGGCACCGAGTGGCCCGCGAACTCCCAGTTGACCAGGTCGTAGGAGCGCAGCACCGGCGCGCCCGGCGAGTAGTGCATCGTGGACGCGGAGTAGTAGTAGGTGTCGTCCACGCGGATGATGTCGATGTCCGCGAAGTCCTGCCACAGCACGGGGTTCGTGAACGTCGAGGCCCTCGGTCCCGTGGCGCACGCGGGGGACGCGGTGCGGGACGCCGAGCAGTCGGGTGAGGCCTGCGCGGGTGGGATCGCGGTGATCCCACCGCCCACCAGGGCCACGACCGCGACCAGTCCCAGCGTCCACTGGCGTTGACGAGACATCTGCCGTCCTTCCGACGATCGCTAGACGCGGGTCCACCGCTGGTTGGCCTGGCCGTTGCACGTCCACAGGACCAGCCGCGACCCGTTGGCGGTGGCGGCCTGCTCGACGTCGAGGCACAGGCCCGCGCGGGTGTTGCGCAGGGAGCCGTCGGAGCCGAGGGTCCACCTCTGGTTGTCCTGGCCGTTGCAGGACCACGTGATCACCCGCGTGCCGTTGGTGGTGCCCTGGTCGTAGGCGTCGAGGCACCGGTCGCCGAACACCCGGACCTCACCGCCCGCCCACGTCGTCCAGAGCTGGTTCGCCGCGGTGTGGCAGTCCCAGATGAGCGTGGCCGCGCCCGCGGCGGTGGAGGCGTTGTCGACGTCCACGCACCGGTTCGACCCGACGCCGCGCAGGCGCGAGGTCGTGTTCGCCAGCGGGCTGCCGCCGGACACCCGGAACGCGCTCACGCCGTGCGCGGGGACGCTCGCCGAGATCGTGCCGGACGTGCTGGACGTGCCGCCCGTCCACAGGTCGAGCAGGGTGAACGCGCTGCCGCCCAGGCCGATCTGCGCGGCGGTCGTGGAGATCGTCGCGGTGGAGCCGCCCCGGTTGAACAGGCCGACGGCGACCGATCCGTCGGACAGGGGCTTGGCGAACACCTCGGTGGCGCCGTCGTCGCGGACCCGTCGACCGCCCGCGCCGAGCGGGTCCTGGTTCACCGCGAGCAGGCGGGGGTTGCGCAGGACCTGGCTGATGTCGGCGGACATGGTGCGGATGTCGTTGCCCGCCATGAGGGGTGCGGCCAGCAGCGCCCACAGCGCGAAGTGCGACCGCGACTCGGTGAGCGTCAGGCCGGGGCGGCCGACGACGAGCATGTCCGGGTCGTTCCAGTGGCCGGGCCCCGACTGGGCGGCCAGCGGAGCCGTCACGTCCAGGACGTTGCCGACGCCCATCGGGTAGCTGTTGGTGTTGCCGTTCTGCCAGATGTCGAGCAGGTCCTCGGTGGTGCGCCACAGGTCCGCGACCTGGCCCCAGTCGTACTTGTCGCCGGTGATGGCGTGGAAGCTGTTGGGGTTGATGCTGTAGACGATCGGGCGGCCGGTCGCGCGCAGGGCGTCGCGCATGATCGAGAAGCGGGCGACCTGCTCGTCCCGCGTGCCCGCCGACGAGCACCAGTCGTACTTCACGTAGTCGACGCCCCAGGAGGCGAACGACCGGGCGTCCTGGACCTCGTGCCCCTTGCTGCCGGTCGAGCCGGGGTGCGCGCCCGTGCCCTGGGCGCAGGTGCGCTCGTTCGGCACCTGGTAGATGCCGAACTTCAGGCCGCGGGCGTGGATGTAGTCGCCCAGCGCCTTCATGCCGGACGCGAACTTGGTCGGGTGGGCCCGGAGGTTGCCCGCCGAGTCGCGCTGGGGGTCGAACCAGCAGTCGTCCACGACGACGTACTGGTAGCCGGCGTCGCGCATCCCCGAGGACACCATCGCGTCCGCTGCCTGGCGCACCTGCGCCTCGGTGACGCCGCAGCCGAAGCTGTTCCAGCTGTTCCACCCCAGCGGCGGGGTCAGGGCGGGGCTGCCGGGGGCGGCGGCCGACGGTTGGGGAAGAGCGGTGAGGAGTGCGGCCACCACCGCGGCGATCACGAGGTGAACCGTTCTTCTGCGCGGCACGGGCGTCTCCTTCCGGGCACGGCGGGGACACCGCGGACGCCGGGGACGTCCGCGGTGCTCACCCCCGTGGTTCAGCGGGTGGAGTGGGTCGTGGTGGACGCCGCGACGGGATCACGAGCGCGACCGCGCTCGGATGGGGCAGGGGTCGTCACGGCGGCCCTGATGAGCAATCTATCGACGCCCGGCGGAAGGCGTCAAAGCTAAATGTGAGCGTTCACTTTAGCTACCTTCGTTTCAGGCCAGCAAGACCTGCTGTAACGATCATGAGAGGTGTGAACGTGCGCAGTCCCGATGACCGAGGTGGACCAGCGGGGCGGTCACCGCCTTCACCGAGCCGCCCGTCCGGACCGGCATCGGAACGCGGTGGACCGCGGCGGTCTCCGCGAGCCGACCACGCCGCTCGGCCGCGGCGAACAGGACCTCGACGGCCGTGGCGCCGAGCCGGTGGTGCGGGAGCACGACGGTCGTCAGCCGAGGGCGCAGCCACGAGGCGATCGGGTGGTCGTCGAACGACATCACGGCCACGTCGTCCGGTACGGACAGGGCGGCGTCCGCGAGAGCCTGGTAGGCCCCGAAGGCCAGGCGGTCGTTGAAGCAGAGCAGGGCCGAGGGCCTGCCGCGGCGCAGCAGCTCGCGGGTGGCGTCGTAGCCGTTGTCGGGGCTCCAGTCCCCGCACGGGCGACCGCCCGCCACGGTGACGCCCGCGCGGGCGAACACCTCGTGGATGCCGACGAGCCGCTCCACGGCGGCGATGCTGCGCGCGGGCACCCGGTGCAGTTCGGGACCAGCGCCGATCAGGTGGATGCCCTCGCGGTGCCCGGCCTCGACGAGCACGCGGGCCGCGGCCCGACCGGCCTGCACCTCGTCGGGCAGCACCGACGGCAGCGACGAACGGCCGACCGGCAGGGCGTTCAGGAGCACGGCGGGGCCGTCCTCCAACCCCTTGGGCACGATCACCCGTCTGGTGAACATGCTCGCGAACACGATGCCGTCGACCCGGTGGTCGCGCATGGCCTCGACCAGCGACCGCTCGACCTCGGGGTCACCGCCGCTCTCGCCGGTGAAGAGCACGCACCCGCGCCCACCGGCCGCCTCCGCCGCACCCCGCACCATGTCGCCCGCCAGCAGGGACGACACGACGAAGTCGGTGATCAGACCGACGGTCCGCGTGCGCGCCCCGCGCGGGCCGTCGGCGACCGCGTGGCGCCGGTACCCCAACTCCTGGGCGGCATCCCGCACCCGGCGCTCCGCGGCGTGCGAGATGCGCAGGGCCCTGCCCCTGCCGGTCAACACCAGTGACGCGGTCGTGGGGGAAACACCACTCGCCTTGGCCACGTCGGCCAGCGTCACGCGCTGTCGTCCCACCGCACATCCTCCGTCTCGACGGCGATCAAACCGAATCAACGGACATAGGCACCCGGCAGGACACCCGTTGAGAAACCTGATGTTAACACCGACCGGCCCGCGGGAAACGGCGCCGAATCACCGTTCACACGTCTGCCAATAAAACGTTTCACATAGCCGGGTCATTTCCCCTCGGCCCGCGCCACCCATTCGTCGAGCCCAACGGCGGTTTCAGCGCTGCAACCGGCCGGGATCCCCGGCGGCGGCCCGGCGCACGAGCCACGCCTCGGTGATGTGGGTGAACATGGCCCCGGCGGCGCCCACCCCGTCACCCGCGGCGATGCGCTCGTAGACGCGGCGGTGCCCCCGGTTGGACGCCTCGCACAGGTCGCGCCCGCTCACGCCCACGTAGCCCGCCTCGGTGGCGACCTGGCTCTCCAGCGCGCGGATCACGCCGCGGGCGATGCGGTTGCCCGACGCCCGCATGACCGTGTCGTGGAAGGCCCGGTCCTGCTCCCGGTAGGCCACGGGGTCGTGGACGAGGCCGTCCATCCGGTCCACCAGCGCCCGCAGCTGGTCGAGGGTGGCGCCGTCGGCCGTCCGCGCGGCGACCTGCGCCATGTCGGACTCCAGCAGCCGCCGCGTCACGACGAGGTCGTCCAGGATCGCCAGGCTCTCGTCCTCGGCGATGGTGGCGGCGAGGACCATCTCGTCGAGCATGTTCCAGGCCACGACCGGGTTGACCGTCGTCCCGGCCCCCTGCCGCACCTGGACCAGGCCCTTCTCCTGGAGGACCTTCACCGCCTCCCGGACCACGGTCCGGCTCACCGAGAACATCCCGCACAGGACGGGCTCGGGGGGCAGGGCGGTCCCCGGCGGGTGGACGCCCCGGACGACGCGCTCCACGAGCTCGGCCGTGACCGCCTTCGCCAGGTTGTTCGGCCGACGGGCCCACGCGGGACCCGCGGGCACGGCCGCGGTCGGCTCGGAACCGGTCGTCGTCATCGTCCCTCCGGGTGAACTGGCCAGCTCACCCACTATGGCACGCGGTCACGATGCGTCACGCCGTTGACGGCAGACGTCATACGAGTTAACTTTCGTTTCGTTCGGCTCCCGCGCCCGGCCGCCGTCCTCGACGATGAGGATGAGCGGCGGTTGGAGCACGGAACCGAACACCGAGTGCCGTTTTCCCCTTTACGCGGGTAACGACCGGTTTCACTCCGCGAGTGCCGAGATCGGACCACCGAACGCCTTTCCGCGGCGTGGTGGATCCCCAGACTCCGGCGACACCGGGAAAGGCCTCCCGTGGCGCTGGAACACCTCCGCCGCGCAATTCCGCACACCAGCACGTCGCTTTCCGCGCCCTTGTCCCTGACCCCCGGCCGGCGACGGGACCGCGAGGTACGCCGCCGCGGCCCCCACCGTGCGACGACGACACCGCCCCGAGGCGGCGTCGGAGCTAAATTGTTAGCGCTCACTCGGACGACATCGCGTCTCTTTAGGCCGATCAAGTGGCGTTGGTCAATGCGGCAATCCACTGCCTTGTGAACGCAAACATCCACTGCCACACTGCTCAACGCCCCGTCTCGACGCGGGAGTCACGGCGTCGGGCCCGGACACCTCCGCGGACCTCGCGCGCGGTCCGACCATCCAGCCCATCACCGCCCGGACGCTCCGGGCGGTCTTCGGAAAGCGTGGACGATGAACCTGACATCGAGGTCAGTGTCTCGAACCGCGATCGTGTCGACGGTCCTGGCGGCCTCGCTCGGCGCGACGCTGATCGTCACCACCTCCGCGAGCGCGGCGACGACCCTCGGGGCCGCCGCCGCCCAGACCGGCCGCTACTACGGCACGGCCGTGGCGGCGGGCAAGCTCGGCGACTCGACCTACGTGAACATCCTCAACCGGGAGTTCTCCATGGTCACCGCCGAGAACGAGATGAAGTGGGACGCCACCGAGCCCAACCGCGGCCAGTTCAACTACACCAACGGCGACCGCATCCTCAACCAGGCGCTGTCCAACGGCAAGCGGGTGCGCGGCCACGCGCTGCTGTGGCACCAGCAGCAGCCGGGCTGGGCGCGGGGGCTCAGCGGGTCGGACCTCCGCTCCGCGGCGATCAACCACGTCACGCAGGTCGCGAGCCACTACCGGGGCAAGATCTACGCCTGGGACGTGGTGAACGAGGCGTTCGCCGACGGCGGCTCCGGCGGTCGTCGCGACTCGAACCTCCAGCGCACCGGCAACGACTGGATCGAGGCGGCGTTCCGCGCCGCCCGCGCGGCCGACCCGAACGCCAAGCTCTGCTACAACGACTACAACACCGACGGCATCAACGCGAAGTCCACCGGCGTCTACACGATGGTCCGCGACTTCAAGGCCCGCGGCGTGCCGATCGACTGCGTCGGGTTGCAGTCCCACCTCACCAACGGCCCGCCCGGTGACTACCAGGCCAACATCCAGCGCTTCGCCGACCTCGGCGTGGACGTGCAGATCACCGAGCTGGACATCGCGGGATCCAGCCAGGCCAACGGTTTCTCGTCGGTGACCAGGGCGTGCATGGCCGTGGCCCGCTGCACCGGCATCACCGTGTGGGGCATCCGCGACACCGATTCCTGGCGCACGGGCGAGAACCCGCTGCTGTTCGACGGCTCCGGCAACAAGAAGGCCGCCTACACCTCGACCCTCAACGCGCTCAACGCGGGCGGGACGACCGTTCCGGGTGGCCCCACGACCACACCACCCGATCCCGGTTCCGGCAGCTGCACCGCGTCGGTGTCGCTCAACCCCTGGACCGGCGGCTTCGTCGCCACCGTGACGGTCACCGCGGGGTCCTCGGCCCTGACCGGCTGGAGGGTGACCACCGCGCTGCCGTCCGGCACGACGGTCACGGGGTCCTGGAGCGCGGTCGGCAGCGGTACCACCGGCACGGTCACCTGGACCAACGTCGACTACAACGGCGCCGTCGCCGCCGGGCGGTCCACCGAGTTCGGCTTCCAGGGCAGCGGTAGCGCCGAGGGGCTCTCCCCGACCTGCACCGCCGCGGCCGCACGGGAGGCGCGATGACCTCGTCACCGTCGAGGTCCACCAGCCGCGTCGCCGCACTGCTCGGACTCGCGCTCCTCGCGAGCGGGTTCGCCGCCGTCACCCCCGCCAGGGCGGACAACCCGATCGTGCAGCACGTCTACACCGCCGACCCGGCACCGCTGGTGCACAACGGCCGCGTGTACCTCTACACCGGGCACGACGAGGACGGCTCCACCTACTTCACCATGAAGGACTGGCGGGTCTGGTCGTCGGCCGACATGGTGAACTGGACCGACCACGGCTCCCCCATGAGCGTGGGCACGTTCAGCTGGGCCAGCAAGGACGCCTGGGCGGGCCAGGCCGTCGAGCGGAACGGCAGGTTCTACTGGTACGTCCCGGTGGTCAACCGGGCCACCGGCCGCATGGCGATCGGCGTGGGTGTGGCGGACAGCCCCACCGGCCCGTTCCGCGACGCCATCGGCCGCCCGCTGGTGGAGAACGGCGAGATCGACCCGACCGTGATGATCGACGACGACGGCCAGGCGTACCTGTACTGGGGCAACCCGAACCTCTGGTACGTGAAGCTCAACAGCGACATGGTCTCCTACTCCGGCAGCGCCACGAAGATCCCGCTCACGACCGCGGGCTTCGGCACCCGCACCGGTGACCCGAACCGGCCCACCCTCTACGAGGAGGGGCCGTGGGTCTACCGGCGCAACGGCGTGTACTACAACGTCTTCGCGGCCAGGTGCTGCTCGGAGTTCATCGCCTACTCCACCGCCCCGAGCCCGACCGGGCCGTGGACCTACCGGGGCACCGTCATGCCGACCCAGGGCAGCAGCTTCACCAACCACGCGGGGATCGTCGACTACAAGGGCTCCTCGTACTTCTTCTACCACAACGGCGCGCTGCCCGGCGGGGGCGGCTACACGCGGTCCGTCGCCGTCGAGAGGTTCACCTACGGGGCCGACGGCTCCATCCCGACGATGTCCATGACCACCGCGGGCCCGCCGCCCGCCGACACCCTCGACCCCTACGCCCGCCAGGAGGCCGAGACCATGGCGTGGGGCTCGGGCATCGAGACCGAGGTGTCCTCCGAGGGCGGCATGAACGTCGGCTACGTCGACAACGGCGACCACCTCAAGGTCCGCAACGTCGCCTTCGGCGCCGGCGCGGCGTCGTTCAGCGCACGCGTGTCCTCGACGGTGTCCGGTGCCGCCGTGGAGGTCCGCACCGACGGTCCCAACGGGACGGTGGTCGGCCGCTGCACCGTCCCCAACACCGGCGGCTGGCAGGCGTGGACCACGGTGTCCTGCCCCGTCAGCGGCCTGTCCGGCACCCGCGACCTGTACCTGCGGTTCAGCGGCGGCAGCGGCTACCTGCTCAACGTCAACTGGTGGCAGTTCACCAGGACGACCTAGTGGTGGGCCACCGTCCACCCACCTCGACGAAGGGGAGCACGTTCGTGACCAGAACAGGGACCACCGGCCCGCGGACCAGCGGGCGGAACCTCGCCGGTCTCGCCGCCGCCGTCGTCACCGTGCTGCTCAGCGGCCTGGTGACGGCGCTCGCGGCGACACCCGCCTCGGCGGCGACCGTCGACACCACCGCGTGGTACGTGCTGGTCAACCGCACGAGCGGCAAGGCGCTGGACGTCTACAACCTCGCCACCGACGACGGCGCCCGCATCACCCAGTGGACCCGCAACGACGGCAACCAGCAGCAGTGGCAGTTCGCCGACTCCGGCGGCGGCTACTACCGGCTCAAGTCCCGCCACTCCGGCAAGGTCCTCGACGTGCACAACTTCTCCACCGCCGACGGCGGGGCGATCGTGCAGTGGGCCGACGGCGGCGGCACCAACCAGCAGTTCCGCCTCGCCGACTCCGCCGACGGCCACGTGCGCCTGCTCAACCGCAACAGCGGCAAGGCCGTCGAGGTCCAGGGCGGTGCCACCACCGACGGCGCGAACGTCGTGCAGTACACCGACTGGGGCGGCGCCAACCAGCAGTGGCAGCTCGTCCGCGTCGGCTCCGGCGAGCAGCCCGGCACCGGCCTGCCGTCCTCGTTCCGCTGGAGTTCCAGCGGGGTGCTGGCCGGGCCGAAGTCCGACGCGAGCCACAACATCGTGTCCATCAAGGACTACACGGTGGTGCGGTACAACAACCAGTGGCAGGTCTACGCCACCACCGCCAGCCGTTCGGGCGGCTGGAACCTGGTGCACTTCGCGTTCTCCGACTGGTCGCAGGCCGCGAGCGCCACCCACACGTTCCTCGACACCGCCTCGGGCGTGGGGACCGGCTACCGGGCGGCGCCGCACCTGTTCTACTTCGCGCCGCAGAACCTCTGGTACCTGGTCTACCAGACCGGCCTGCCGAGCTACTCGACCAGCACCGATCCCAGCAACCCCCGGTCGTGGTCCACGCCGCGCAACTTCATGTCCGCCGAGCCCGACATCGTCCGGCAGAACAAGGGCAACGGGAACTGGCTGGACTTCTGGGTCATCTGCGACTCGGCGAACTGCCACCTGTTCTCCAGCGACGACAACGGTCACATCTACCGCGCCCAGACCAGCGTCGCGAACTTCCCCAACGGGTTCGGCGGCACGGTCATCACCCTCCAGGACTCCAACCGCAACAACCTGTTCGAGGGCTCCGCGGTCTACAAGGTCGACGGCCGCAACCAGTACCTGCTGCTCCAGGAGGCCATCGGATCGACCGGCCGCTACTACAGGTCCTTCACCTCCAGCCGCGTCGAGGGGCCGTGGACCGCGCACGCGGCGAGCGAGTCCAACCCGTTCGCCCGCACCAGCAACACCACCTTCCCCGGCGGCCAGTGGACCAGGGACATCAGCCACGGCGAGCTGATCCGCTCCGGCAACGACCAGACGCTGCCGATCAGCCCCTGCAAGCTCCAGTTCCTCTACCAGGGCCTCGATCCGAACGCGGGCGGCGAGTACAGCCAGCTCCCGTACCGCATGGGCCTGCTGACCCAGACCAACTCGCCCTGCTGACCGGTTCGGTGCCCCCGAACCCCCATCCCGACGAGGAGGATCGATGACCGCGCCCAGGACCGACACCCGCGCACGGCGCACGGCCGCGGCAGGTGTCGTCGTGGCACTGACCGCCGCCGCGGCGGCCGTGCTCGGATCCCAGCCCGCCTCCGCCGCCGCGGGCTGCCGGGTCGACTACACCATCGGATCGCAGTGGCCGGGCGGGTTCGGCGCGACCGCGGTCGTGACGAACCTCGGCGACCGGATCAGCGGCTGGCGGCTGTCCTGGACGTTCGCCGGGGACGAGCGCGTCACGCAGTCGTGGAACGGGACGCACACCCAGTCCGGCGGCCGGGTGACCGCGGTCAACGCGGCGTGGAACGGCGACCTCGCCACCGGTGCCGCGGTCTCGTTCGGCTTCAACGCCACGTCCAGCACCAGCCCGGCCACGCCGGCGGCGTTCACGCTCAACGACGTGGTGTGCACCGGCTCGACCACACCCACGACCACCACGACGACGACCACGACCACCACGACACCGGCGCCGGGACGTTCCCTGGTGGACAACGACTTCCCGGTCACCCGCGAGGGCGCGTACGGCGACAACCGCTTCACGGTCTTCCGCCCGTCGAACCCGCAGGCCGTCGACCGACCGCTGCCCGTGCTGGCGTTCGGCAACGGCGCGTGCGCGCACACCAACAACAGCGAGGTCACGAGGGCGCTGACGGTCGTCGCGTCGAAGGGCTTCCTCGTGGTGGACATCGGGTCGGTGAACGGGTCGGCCAACGGCCTGCCCAGCGGCTCGCCCATCCCGTCGCTGCTGACCGACGCGATCACCTGGGCCGAACGGGAGCAGCAGCGCTCCGGGTCCCCGCTGGCGCAGCGGCTCGACCTGACGAGGGTGGCGACCGCGGGCCACTCGTGCGGCGGCCTGGAGGCCCTCGTCGCCGCCCAGGACCGCCGGGTGTCCGGGGTGGTCTCGCTGAACAGCGGCTTCTTCGCCGACGGCTCGTTCGGCTACCCCCGCTCCGAACTCGCCAAATTGCACACACCGGCGCTGTTCATGGACGGCGGGTCCTCCGACGTCGCCTACGCCAACAACCAGGCGAACTACGACCTGGCCACCGTGCCCGCCGTGCTGGCCAGGCAACCGCGGGCCGGGCACGGCGGGTTCATCTCCGGCAACGAGGTGGTCGACGGCATGACGACAGTCGTGCAGTTCCTGGACATGGTGCTCTACGGCAACCAGGCGGCGCGGACCTACATCCTCGACCCGTCGGGACTCGCCTCCCGGAGCCCGTGGACGGTGGCGAAGAAGAACTTCTGACGCCTCGTCGGGGGGGTCG
>NZ_DASUSQ010000026.1:0-106880 GCF_036375055.1 Umezawaea sp. | reverse complement strand
TTCCTTGCTGGCGCAACAGGTTGGCCCGGTCGCCCGTGGTGAGCCAGACGTTGACGGTCGGCGCCGCCACCGCCGGTGCGGCCGGGAAGGCGAGCAGCGCCCCGACGGTGGCCGTCACCGCGGTCACGACAGCGGCCACCCTTGTTCTCGATACCGATGACATGATGCTCCTTGCAGGGTTGGGAGCAATCTCCACAGGCTTTGTGGAGAAATCAGTGGAGAAGTCAGTCGTACAGGCGGATGTCCGCGATGCTCCACCAGTTGTCGGCCGCGGCGGTCGAGGTGATCCGCCGGTACCGCGCGCTGGTGCGGCGGACGTCGACGTTCGTCAGGTGGCCGGTGCCGGTGCCGGTCGCGATGGTGCGCCACGTGGTGCCGTTGTCGCTCGCGGACAGCTGCCAGCCGCGTGCGTAGTCGCCGAGGTTGCCGCCGCTGTCGATCGCGACCCGCCGGAAGACCGTGCTGCCGCCCAGGTCGACCTGGAGGTGCTGGCCGGGCTCCTGGGCCTGGCCGCTGCTCCACCACGTGGAGGCCTCGGCGTCCACGGCGGCCGACGGCGCGGTGCCCGCGGGCGAGGCGGTCGCCGTCGCGGCGGGCAGCTCGACCCGGTCCAGGTCGGACCGCGGGGACCGGTGGCGGGGCCAGGTGAACGTCGCGAGCGCACCGCCGGGCAGCGTGTACTCGAAGACCTGCTCGCCGACCGCGACGGCGAACGTCCGCGGCTCGTCGTTCTCGTTGTGCACGACCAGGGCCGTGGAGCCGTCGGGGTTGCGGAACGCCACGTCGGCGACCTGCCCGTTCCAGCCGGTGGAGCCGAAGGACGTGCTGGCGACGCGTTTCGCGCCCGGCTTCACGAACTTCGAGAGGTGGCCGACCGTGTAGTACTCGGCGTTGGTCGTCACGGAGCCGTCGGCGCCGACGGTCACCAGGCCGGTGCACGTGTCGCAGCCGCCCAGGTGCGGCCCGCCGGTCTCGTCGAGCGCGATGTTCCAGTTCACCACGGACTTGGCCCAGTTGCGGGTGGTGCCGATGGCGATGGTGCGGGCGTGCCAGACCAGGGTGTCGCGGAAGACCTTCGCGGGCGGGTCGGCCGGACCGTGGGAGCCGGAGCACTCGGTGAACCAGATCCCCTTGTCCGGGTGGGCGTCGTGCAGCGCGGTCTGCGCGGAGGGATCGCCGTAGTAGCAGTGGAAGGCGGTGCCCGCGACCCACTTCGCGGCCGGGCCGGACAGGAAGTCCGCGGCGTAGTCGGTCTCGGGGTCCTCACCGGGCGGCGTGGTGCCGATGTCGCCGGGGTGCGTGGCCCAGTTGTGGTCGTAGGCCAGGATCTTCGTCCTCGGACTGGCCCACCGCAGCAGCGGCCCGAGCGCGCTGATCACCTTCTCCTGCTGGTCGACGGGCATGTCCGTGCCCGGATAGCCCACGGGGGTGCGGTTCTGCGGCTCGTTCTGCACCGACAGGTAGTCGACCGGCACACCCGCCGCGGCGTAGGCGCGCACGAACTTGACGAGGTAGCGCGCGTAGGCGTCGTAGACCGCGGGGTCGTCCTTGAGCCGACCGCCCACCAGCGAGTCGTCGGTCTTCATCCACGCGGGCGGGCTCCACGGCGTCGCGATGACCTTCAGCCGCGGGTTGAGCTGCTTGGCGCGGCGCAGCAGGGGCAGCACCCGCTCCTCGTCGCGGGCGGTGCTGAAGTGGCGCAACGGGAAGTCGGTCTGCCCGGCGGGCACGTCGTCGAACGTGTAGTGCTCGGCCGCCGCGGTGAAGTCGGAGGAGCCGACGGGCTGGCGCAGGAAGCTGACGCCGATGCCGCGCTCGGGGTCGAACAGGTCGCGCATCGCCTTCTCGCGCGCCGCCGGGGTCAGCCGGTGCAGCACGGCCGCCGACGAGTCGGTGATCGAGGCGCCGAACCCGTCGACCTCCTGGAACGTCCGGTCCGGGTCCACGACGATGGTCTGGTGGGGCGAGTCGCCGCGCCGGAACGGCACGGACGGCTGCTCGGCCAGCAGCCGCGTCCGGTCAGGGGTGGTGAGCCAGACCCCGACCCTCGGCGCGTCGTGCTTCCGGGCGTCGGCGTGGACACCGCCCGGCGTGCCGAGCACCAGGGCGACCACGGACGTGAGGGCTACGGCGACGGGGGTTCTCATCGCTCTCCTTCGAGCAGTATGTAACAAGCTGTTTCAGGATGGAACACGGCTGCTGGAGCGGCGTCAAGGCGCAAGACGTCGTTAAGATCGGCCTGGTGGAGAACAGGCGCGCGAAGGTCCGCGACATCGCCGCGGAGACCGGCGTCTCGATCGCCACCGTCTCCCGCGTGCTCAACGACCACGCCAACGTGTCGCCGCGGACCCGCGACCTCGTGCTCCAGGCGGTCGAGCGCCACCGGCAGCCCGCCGGCACCGGCGGCGCGGCCCGCACGGTCTACGTGCGCTGCCCGTACCTGCTCACCGACTACTTCGGACTGATCGTGTCCTCGGTCGTCGAGACCCTGCGCCTGCACGGGGCGCGCACGGTGCTCGACGCGGGCGAGGCCTCCCAGGGCTCCGAGGTCCTCGCGGGCCTGCCGGACGAGCCGGGGATCGACGCCGCCGTGCTGATCCTGCCGCCGGAGGACGACGACCGGCTCGTGGCGCTGTCCCGGCGCGGCTTCCCGTTCATCGTGGTCGACCCGCGCACCGCGCTGCCCGCGGACATCCCGTCGATCTCCGCCGCCCACCTCTCCGGCGCCCGCGCGCTCACCGCGCACCTGGTGGGGCACGGCCACCGCGCCATCGGCGTCATCGCGGGCCCGGACGTGTGGCTCGCCGGTGACGCCAGGCTGGCGGGCCACCACGCGGCGCTCGCGCAGGTCGGTGTCCTGCCCTCACCGCGCCTGACCAGGCACGTCGAGCCGACGATCGACGACGGCGTTCGCGCGGCGGGTGAGCTGCTGGACGGCGCGGACCGCCTGACGGCGCTGGTGTGCTTCAACGACAAGCTCGCCGTCGGCGCGCTCCGGGCGGCCCACGACCGCGGTCTGCGCGTGCCGGAGGACCTGTCCGTCGCGGGCTTCGACGACATCGACCTCAGCCGCGCCACCCGCCCCGCCCTCACCACGGTCCGCCAACCGCTCCAGGAGATGGGCCGCCTCGCCGTCACGCAGCTCGGGCGCGTCCTGGACGGGCACCGGCCGGAGGCCCTGCACCTGGAGCTGTCCACGACGCTGGTCGTCCGCGACTCCACCGGTCCCGTGCCCGTGTGACGCGGTTCGTCACGGCTGCTCCACGTCGGCCACCTCGCGCACCGAGATCGCCAGGTCGGCGTTGGCGCTGGTGATCACGACCAGCCGGCCGCCGGGCGCGCCGAACGCGGTCATGGTGGACGTGCGGTCGTCACCGACGGCCAGCTCCGCGACCCGCCGCCCCGTCCCCGCGTCCCACACCAGCACGACGCCGCCCTTGCCCATGCTCGCGAACACCTGCCGCCCGCCGTCCAGCCGGGCGGCGACCACCGAGAACACCGAGTAGTTCTCGCGGTGGCCGGGCAGGACGTCGCTGACCGGTTCCCCGGTCTCCGCGTCCCAGAGCCGCAGCCTGCTGTGCTTCTCCGCGAACGCGAGGACCGCGCGGCCGTCGTCCAGGACGATCGAGGCGATCGGCCCGGCCACCCCGTGCTCACCGGTGATCGGTTCGCCGACGGGCTGCCGGGTCTCCACGTCCCACCGCAGCACGGTCTTGTCCGAGGTCACGACGGCGAGCAGCGTGCGACCGCCGGGGAGCCGCACTGTGGTCAGCCACCTCGGGGTGCGGCCGAACCCGGTGATCGGCTCGCCCTCCGGCCTGCCCGTCAGCGCGTCCCAGAACCGCACGACGCCGTCCCAGGAGCAGCTGGCGACGAGCGTCCGCCCGGTCGACGGGGTGAACACGTCCAGGCACACCACCATCTCGGCGTGGCCGACGAGGGGTTCGCCCACCGGCAGCCCGGTCTCGGCGTCCCAGCGGCGCACCAGGCCGTCCTCGTACCCGCTGACGACGAGCGGTCCGAGCGCGGCGACCGATCGCACCTTCGCGCCTGCGATCATCGGCTCACCGACGGGCAGGCCGGTGGCCGGGTCCCAGCGGCGGACCGTGGTGTCGCCCGCGCTGACGACCAGCGTGCGGCCGTCGGCCAACCCGGTGGTGACCAGTCCGACGACGTAGTCGTTGTGGCCGGTCAGCGGAGAGCCGACGGCCTCGCCGGTGGCGGCGTCCCAGCGGCGCACCTCACCGTCGTCCGAGCCGCTGAACAGCAGCGTCCGACCGTCGTCCGCCTCGACCGCGGCCAACGACCGCACCGGGCGGACGTGACCGGCGAGCGGCCGCGCGGTCTCGCCGTCCCACCGGAGCACCGCGCCGTCGCGACAGCCGCCCACGAGCACGGTGCGGCCGTCGGGCAGCGCGACCGGCAGCAGCGACAGCACGACGGCGGAGAGGGGTTCGCCGACCGGCTGCCCGGTCTCGACGTCCCAGCGCCGCACCGTGCCGTCGTCGGAGGCGCTGCACAGCACCGAGCCCACGACGGCCAGCGCCCGCACGGGTCCACCGTGGACCATCCTCGGCTCGCCGACGGGAGCGCCGGTTTCCACGTCCCACCGCCACAGAGCACCGTCGGCGAACCCACCGACCAGCAGCGTCCGACCAGCCACCACCACCGTCGCCAACGACCACACCGACGACGGCCTGCCCGGCAGCGGACCGCCGACCGGCAGACCCGTGGTCACGTCCCACCGCCGCACGTCGCCGTCGTCGGAACCGCTGAACACCACCGACCCCACGACCGCCAGGGACCGCACCCACCCGGTCCGCGCCCCGTCCCCCACCGCCTCGCCGGTCGCCGCGTCCCAGCGCACCAGCCGCCCGTCCTGGAAACCGCCCACGACCACCGGGCGCCCGTCGGCACGAGCGGTGGCCAGCGACCACACCCACCCGCGCCCGTCCAGCGGCTCGTCCAGCGCCTCACCGGTGAGCGCGTCCCACCGCCGCACCCCGCCGTCGCTCGACCCGCTCACGAGCACCGCCCGCCCGTCGACCCGCAGCGCGGCCAGCGCGGTGACCGGTCCGCGGTGCGGGGTCCTGATGGCCGTCGGGGCGCTCACCAGCCGGCCTCCGTCAGCACCAGGCACAGCAGGTTCTCCTCGTCGTCGACGATCTCGTAGCCGTTGAGGTTCTCGGCGGTGACGGGGAAGACGAGGGCGTTGACCCCGGTGTCCCGGTCCAGCACGACCTCGGCCCAGTTGTCCCGCCGGAGGTGGGGGCCCTCGGCCTCGATGCGGTCGCGCACGTCCGGGAAGAACGCGGGCACGCCGTCCTCGTGCGGGAGCGTCGCGCGCATGGCCTCCTCGCCCCACAGCACGGCGTAGTCCTCGACCATGTGGACGTCGTCGTAGCACTCGACGTCCCACTCCGCCTGGGCGATCCGGTCCGGATCCGCCAACGGGACCACCAGCATCCGCGTGGTGTAGCGGAACGCGTCGGGGTCGTGGTCGTCCGGGGTGCACGCGGACGTGCCGACGTGCACCGGGTAGGTGCCCGCTGGCAGCCGGTGCGTGAACCCGCCCTCGGTGACCCACGGGGTCTCCCAGATGACCGGGCCGTCGGCCACGACGAGGTCGCCCGCGTGGTCGAACCAGTCGGGTTTGGCGTTGGGGAAAGGTGCCAGCCTGTCCGCCAGGCGCCACAGGAGCTGTTCCGCGTCCACGGTGTCGTGCCCTTCCGGTCGTCCGCTCGTCGTTCCCGTCATCCGGCCACCGGTCTCCGCGTCGGAGCGCCGCACCCCGCCGTCGCCCGACCCGCTGACGAGGACCGCCCGCCCGTCGGCCCGCAGCGCGGTGATCGGTCCGAGGTGCTGGGCGCGGAGGTCAGCGCGTGCTCGGACCCGACGGGTTCGACCGCTGACCGGTGGCCCACGCCGGTGATCTTCAGCCATCGGATGACCACGTGACTGAGCGGGCATCGGTCTCGCGGTGTCCGGTGTGGACCGAGCGCGGCAGCGGCACCACCGCCAGCACGCCGCTGAGCACCGTCCCGCCGCAGGCGACGAGGGTCGCGGTGGCCGGGGACGAGGCCTCCGCGATGACGGGTCCCGCGAACGCGGCGACCGCCTCCGCGGTGAACAGCGCGGAACCGACCCGGCCCAGGAGCTCGTTCGGCGTGATCCGCCGCACCGAGGTCTTCACGACCACCAGCGCCGTCGACCCGAACGCCCCGGTGACCACGGCGGCGGGGAGCGCGGTGGCCATCGGCGTCGAGCCGAACAGCAGCCCGAACCCGACGGCCGTGGCCGCGAGCGTGCCGCCGAGGAGGTACCCCGGCGACACGCGGTCGACCAGCGCCCGGACGAGCGGCGCGCCGAGCAGGAACCCGACGCCGAGCGCGGACAGCACGAACCCCGTGCGCGCGGTTCCTCCCCAGTTCCCGCAAGCAGCGCCGTCGGCGACGCGTTGGCGCGCAGGAAGACGCCGTTGACCACGACCAGCGCCGAGGCGGTCACCTCGCCGCGCAGGAAGGCCGGTCCCGCACCGAGTTCCCCGAGGAGGCCGCGCGCGCCACCGGTCCTCGGGCCCGCGGGCCGCCGGGTGGTCGCCAGGATCGCAGCGGCCGAGAGGACGTGGGTCGCGACGTCCACCCACACCAGGGCGTGGAAGCCCACGACCCCGACGCGGGGCTGTCGGCGCCCCGCGTGGCCAACCTGGAGAACGGCCGGGGCAACCCGACCCTCGACGCGCTCGACCCGCTGGCCTCGGCGCTCGACACGCGGTTGACGGTCGACTTCGCCCCCGACGGCGAGCCTCCCCCCGCGCTGCCCGCCTCCCTGGTCCGGCTCAGCCGCGGCACCCGGTTCCGCCACGACGTCCAGGTGCTCGCCGAGTCCACCGGGGCCGGCACGGCCGAACTGGCCGGGCGCCTGCTCGACGCGCTGGCCAGGCTGGGCGACCTGACCGGCCGCGACCTCACCGAACCCGACTGGCACCGCCTGCTCGACGCCCTGCTGCTGGTCACCCTCCACCCGCACACCACCAGGTAGCGGCCGTCACCACCCACCGCGGAACGCGGGCGAGCGGCCCGACCGAACTGGCGGGGCGCACCCCGGCCTCCCTCCACCCGCGCGCCTGCCGGGCACCTCTCCGGCGGGCACGACCTGGACGCGGTCCGCGCCGCCGTCACGGCCGAGGTCGACCGGGCCGCGCGGGACCGGTCAGCCGGTCGGTAGGCCGGCCCGGCTCCCCTCCAGCACGGCGAACAGGTCGCCCAGCTCCCGCACCCGCTCCACGACGTCCTCGGCGGTGAACACCAGCTGCTCGGCGGCGCTGCACGCCCGGACCTCGGCCCAGGTGACCGGGGTGGACGCGGTGGGGTGCTCACGGCCGCGCAGGGAGTACGGCGCGACGGTCGTCTTGGCGGGGTTGTTCTGGCTCCAGTCGATGAAGACCCTCCCCGGCCGCGCCGCCTTCGCCATCGTCGCCGTCACCAGGTCCGGCGTCCGCGCCGCGAACCGCTGCGCGACCGCCTTCGCGTACGCGGAGGTGTCGCCCGACCGCACGCCCCTCACGCCCGCGCAGACCTGCATCCCCTTGGAGCCCGACGTCTTCGCGACCGGCGTGAGGCCGTCGGCGACGAGGACGTCGTGCAGCCGCTCGGCCACGCGGGCGCACTCGACCACGCTCGTGCCCGGTCCGGGGTCGAGGTCGAACACCAGCCGGTCCGGGACCCGACGGGCGGTGCCGGGTCCGATCGTCCACTGGGGAACGTGGAGTTCCAGCGCGGCCAGGTTCGCCGCCCACACCAGGGCGGGCAGCTCGTCGAGCAGGGCGTGCTCGACGGTGTCGCGCGAGCCGCCGCTGGGCAGCCGCACCGTCCTGATCCAGTCCGGGGCTCCGCGCGGGACGTTCTTCTCGTAGAAGTGCTCGCCCGCCACGCCGTCGGGGTAGCGGACGAAGGTGACCGGCCGGTCGCGCAGGTGCGGCAGGAGGAACGGGGCGACGGTGCTGTAGTAGTGGATGACCTGGGCCTTGGTGAAGCCGTCCGGGTACAGCGGTTTGTCCAGGTTGGACAGGACGAGCTGCCGCTCCCCCGCCCGCACGGTGACGCGCTTCGCCTGCCGGGCGGGCGGCGCGGGCGCGGCGCGCGGGGCCGGTGGTTCCGGCGCGGCCCGCTGCGCGACCACGTCCGGTGCGGCGCGCGGCGCGACCACGTCCGCCGCGGCGCGGTCCTCGCGCAGGCCGCGCCACGCCGTGTGCCGGAGCCTGCCGGTGCGGCCGTCCGCGCCACGGGTGAACTGGCGGTACCGCACCTCGCCGACGAGTCGCGGTTCCACCCACCGCCCCCGGCGGACGTCGTCGCGCGGCGGGTCGGCCGCGAACGGGTGCGTGGACCGCTCCAGCGGGACCAGGAGCGCGCGCAGCTCGTGGCGGTCGCGGTCGGTGAACCCGGTCCCGACGTCGCCGATGTACACCAGTGCCCCGGTCACGGGGTCGTGCGCGCCCAGCAGGAGACCGCCGACCATGCCGGTGAACCGGTTCTGCCCCGGCCGCCACCCGCAGACCAGCACCTCCTGGGTCCGCACGATCGGGTGCTTGAGCCACGAGTCCGGCCGCGCGCCCGGCACGTAGGGCGAGGCGCGCAGCTTCGCGATCAGCCCCTCGTACCCCGCCGCCGCGACCGCGTCGAGCAGGGTGGCGGGCGTGCGCCGGTCCGCGGCGAGGGAGTCGAACGTGAACGCGGGCACCACCGAGACCCGGTGCGGGTCCGGCATCGGCAGCCGCTCCAGCAGCGCCCGGCGCTCGTCGTACGGCCGGTCGAGCAGCGACCGGTCGCCGAGCCGGAGCAGGTCGAACGCGAGGTACCGGACCTCGGCCACGTCGTGGAACACCTCGTCGCGCCACGGGGAGCCCGCGTGCTTGCGGTACCGCCCGCGCCGCTGCTGCAACTCCCCGAACTCGATCCGGCCGTCGGCGCCGTAGACGACGATCTCGCCGTCGAGCACGGCCGCGCGCCCGTCGAGCCCCTCGGCGAGGACGCCGACCAGGCTGGTGAACTCGGGGGTGAAGTCGATGCCGTTGCGGCTGGTCAGCACCGTGGTCCCGTCGGGGGCGACGCGCATGGACGCCCGGTAGCCGTCGAGCTTGTACTCGTACGTCCACTCCGGACCGCCGCGCAGCACGCCGCCGTCGGGCTTGGCGAGCATCGGTTCGACCCACGGCGGCACCGGGTCGACGGGTTCGGCGGGACCGCGTGCCATCGACGACCTCCGCCCCACCGTGGCGGCACCGCTCAGGCCTGCCGCGCCCGGACCACCGCCCTGCCCGACCGACCGTAACCCATTCGGCCTAGCTCCGCGCCCCGGTCCGGGCCTGGTCAGCGGATCTCGGTGGGCACCGCGTCGAGCACCAGGAGCACCGCGTCCCGCAGCGACCCCGGACGGTGGACACCCGGCAGGTCGAGGTCGGCCCGCCCCCGGCAGGCGACGGCCACGACAGACCGGTCCGCGCGGTCAGGGCGGCCGGCGGGACCCGCCCGGCGAGGTCGGCCCGGTGCCCACGGCAGCACGACGGTGGACGAGACCTTCTCCGCCGCACGCGCCGCACGTCCTCGTCGGCGCGGCGGCGGTGCCCGCCCGCGGTCCGGGCCGCGGGACCGAGGTCGTAGCGGTGCCGCCAGGTGCGCAGGGTGTGGTCGGCACGCCGAGCATCGCGGCGGGCGCTCCCGGCGTCCACAGCGCTCCCGGCGTCGCGGGCCGGTCGACGTCCTCGGTCATCGTCCGCCGAAGCCGGGAAGACCCCTGGACCTGAGGATCGCCAGTTCGTCGCGCACCCTCGCCCGGTCGACGGCGGCCTCGGCGGGCGCCCCGAACTCCGCCCGCAGCGCGTGCACCAGCCTGCCCCGCACGGCCCTGCCGTGCACGTCGCCGCTGTCGGCGGGCGTGAAGTGCTCGCGGAGGATGCGCCTCGCGGTGGCCTCCGCGGGCCGCCGTCGACCGCACGTCACCACGACGTGCCACACCAGGTCGATCATCCGGTCCTCTAGACCGGCCATGGACGGCTCCGGGGCTCGGTGACGAGCGTCGGCGCACGCGGTGGTACGGGCACGGGTCCCACGTCCCTCGGCGGGTGGTGACGACGGGACCACCTTAGAACCGTTTCAAAATCGGTTCAACCAGGCCTGGCCCCGCGTGTCGACGGGGCCGGGCCGGTCGCCGCCTACCCGATCGCCGCGCGCAGGACGTCCCGCAGCGGCGCCGGGGGCCGTCCGAGCAGCCTCGGGAGCGCCGGGTCCACCCGTGCGAACTCGCCCTTCCGGCTCGCCTCGAACAGGCCGACGAGCAGGTCGGCCGCGCGTCCGGGCACGCCGCGGGCGAGCAGGCCCGCGCGGTAGTCCTCGTCCGGCACGACGACCCGGCGGACCGGCCTGCCCGTCAACTCCGAGGCGATGGCCGCGACACCGGCCATGTCGACCGCCTCCGCCCCGGTGAGGTCCGGGCTCACCCCGTCCAGGACGTCGTCGACCAGCGCGACGACCGCGGCCTCGGCGAGGTCGGCGTGGGCGGTCCAGGACACCGGCCCGTCCTCCGGCAGGGCCAGCTCACCGGTCTCCAGCGCGGCGCCGAGCAGCACGAGCGCCGACGACGCGTAGAAACCGTTGCGCAGCACCGTGAAGTCCACCCCCGAGTCCCGCAGGAGGACCTCGGTGGCGGCGTGGTCCGGCATCGGCGGGAAGGGCGAGTCGGGGTTCGAGCCCGTGTGGCTCGTGTAGACGACCCGCCGCGCGCCGGACCTCGCCGCCGCGTCGATCGCCGTCCCGTGCAGGCGCAGCGCCTCCTCGCCCGCGCTGTCCACCGACACGACGAGCACCCGCGAGGCTCCCTCGAAGGCGTGGTCGAGGCTCGCGGCGTCGGCGAAGTCGCCCCGCCGCACGCGGACGCCCCGCTCGGCCAACCCCCGCGCCCTCTCCGGGTCGCGGACGCACACGCCGACCCGCTCGGGAGCCACCCGGTCCAGCAACCGCTGGACGACCAGTCCGCCGAGCGTTCCGTTCGCACCACTGACAATGATCATGAGAACCCGTTCACCAGACGTACGCCCAAGTCCTGGGCGCGCCGACCACGATGCCCGCGCAGGCGGCGCGCGAGAAGGATCGAGGCGGTCCCGGCTGTTACCCTCCGGGACACACCGATCGGAGGTGGACGGGTGGAGTCACGGCCGCTGCGCTACTTCGTCGCCGTCGCCGAGGAGCTGAACTTCTCCCGCGCCGCCGACCGGCTCGGCATCTCCGCGCCACCCCTGTCCCGCGCGATCCGCGGCCTCGAAGCGGACCTGGGCGTGACCCTGTTCGAGCGGACCACCCACAGCGTCGCGCTGACACCCGCGGGCGCCGTCCTGCTCGACCAGGCCCGCGTCGCGCTGGACGCCCTCGACGCGGCCGGGCGCCGGGCGCAGCGCACCGCGGCCCCCGAGCCGAAGCTGGTCCTCGCGGTCAAGGCCGACAGCGACGCCGGCCTGCTGGACGGCATCCTGGCCGCCTACGCCGCCGATCCCGCGGCTCGGCCCGTGTCGATCCGGCTGTGCGGCTGGGGCGAGCACCCGCGGCTGCTGCGCCGGGGCGAGGCCGACGCCGCCCTCGTCTACGAACCGTTCGACCGCACCGGGCTCGACGCCGAGACCGTGGTCGAGGAGCCGCGCGTCGCCGCCGTCCCCTCCGGACACCCGCTCGCCACCCGCGAGAGCATCGGCCTCGCCGAACTCGGCCTGCCCATCGCGGACCCGGCCGGTCCCGACGACGTCGGCCGATTCCTCGACCGGATCGTCGAGCAGCACGGCGTCCGCGACCTGCCGCAGCTGCTCAAGCTCGTGGAACTCGGCGAACTCGTCACGCTGCTCCCCGAATCCGTCGTCGACCGCTACCCCCGGCCGGGGATCGCCTACGTCCGCGTCCCGGACGCCCCGCCCGCCGTCCTGGCCATCGCGTGGCCGCAGCAGTCCCGGTCCACGGCGACCGCGGCCCTCGTCCGCGCCGCCTCCTCCGGCACGTCGAGGCCATGGACGAGCTGAGCGCCGTGCTGGCCGCGGTCGGACCGCGGCTGCGTGAACTCCGCCGCGCACGGGGCATCACGCTCGCCGACCTCGCGGACACCACCGGCATCTCCGAGAGCACGCTGTCGCGGTTGGAGAGCGGTGGGCGGCGGCCGAACCTGGAACTGCTGCTGCCGCTGGCCCGCGCCCACGGCGTCCCGCTCGACGAACTGGTCGGCGCGCCGCACACCGGGGACCCGCGCGTGCACCTCACACCGGTGCGGCGCTTCGGGATGACGTTCGTCCCGCTGACCCGGCGCGCGGGCGGCGTGCAGGCGCACAAGCTGGTCATCCCGGCGTCGGAGGGGGAATCGGCCCCGGACCTGAAGACGCACGAGGGCTACGAGTGGGTCTACGTCCTCAGTGGACTGCTGCGGCTCCTGCTCGGGGATCGGGACCTGGTGCTGAGACCGGGCGAGGTGGCGGAGTTCGACACGACCGTCCCGCACTGGATGGGGTCCGCGGGAGCCGAGCCGGTCGAGCTTCTGGTGCTGTTCGGCCAGCAGGGCGAACGCGCCCACCTGCGGGCCCGCACCACCTGACCCGGCCGGTCACGCGCGCAACCGGAGGGCGTCCTGGCTCGGTGACGCGCCGAACTGGCGGCGGTACTCGCGGCTGAACTGCGACGGGCTGTCGTACCCGACGCGGCGGCTGATCCCCGTGACGTCGGTGGGGTCCGCGGCGAGCAGGAGCCTCGCCTGCTGGAGGCGGATCTGCTTCTGGAACTGGATCGGGCTCATCGCCGTGACGGCGTGGAAGTTGCGGTAGAACGCCGACACGCTCATGCCCGCGAGCCGCGCCACGTCCTCGACGCGGAACGACTGGGCGAAGTGCTCGCGGATCCACCGGACCGCGCGGGCGACGTGGCTGAGCCCGCTGTCGGCCAGGCCGAGCTGGCGGACGGTGGCGCCCTGCTCGCCGGTGACGAGCCGCCACAGGATCTCGCGCTTGACCAGCGGTGCGAGCACGGCGACGTCCCTCGGCTCGTCGAGCAGGCGCAGCAGCCGCACGACCGCGTCGACCAGCCCGGCGGAGGCGTCGCTGACGGCCAGCCCGGACGCGCTGGCGCCGCCGATGGGCGGGAGGTCGCCCGGCCCGGCGTGCAGCAGCAGTTCCGCGATGGCGGACGGGCGCAGGGTCAGGCCGAAGCCCAGGGCCGGGCTCTCGGGGCCGACACCGACGTAGTGGCCGGTGATCGGCAGGTCGACCGACGCCACGAGGTACTGGCCCGCCCGGTACTCGTGGACGCGGTCGCCCAGCGCGATGTGCTTCGCGCCCCGCGCGATGAGCGCCATCACCGTGCCGGACATCGCGGGCGACGGGCCGTCGTCCCGGTCGACCTTCGAGACCAGCACGTCCTCGATGGCGGTGGTCGTGTCGGGGCGGGCGTGGCGCTCCAGCAGACCGCGCAGCTCCTCAAGGTCCATCAGGTGAGTGAAGCAGAATCGGATCCTCGCCGCAACGAGAGGATCGGGCAAGTGCTCAGGAGCATCGATCTACCATTTCCGCAGGTGGGAATGCTTAGCTGGTCACATCACCATCCCGGGTGACCACCAGCGAGGAGAACGTTCATGACGATCGGCCACGGCTTCCACGCCACCATGACCGCGCGGCCCGGCAGGGGTGACGACCTGGTCGCGTTCCTGCTCGACGCGCCGTCCCTGCCGAACCCGGACTGCGTCGTCTTCCTCGTCAGCCGCTCGGCGAGCGACCCGGACACCGTGCACGTCACCGAGGGCTGGACCAGCCCCGAGGCCCACGCCGCGTTCTTCGCGACCGAGCAGGCCGTGGCGCTGGTCGCGAAGCTCCAGCCGCTGCTGGCGGGCGAGTCGCGGTACGTCGACGCCGTGCCCGTCGGCGGCAAAGCCGCCTTCTGACCACCCCGACCACCGAGAGGACTCCCCGTGGCACCGGTTCGCCCCGACATCGACCCCGAGCTGAGCGCGCTGCTCGCCGACGTGCCGCTCGGCACCGAGATCGACCTCGACCTGCTGGCGCGGCTGCGCCGGTACCCGTCGACGCCGGTCGAGACCCTGCTGGACGGCCGTGCCGTCGAGCGGCGGGAGGTCACCGTCCCCACCGCCGACGGCGCCTCGATCCCGCTGTCGGTCTTCAGCCCCGCGGGCACCGACCGCACCGCTCCCGCGCCGTGCGTCTACTGGATCCACGGCGGCGGCATGGTCATGGGCGACCGCTTCTCGCAGATCGACGTCCCCCTCGACTGGCTCTTCCGGTTCGGCGCGGTCGTCGTGTCCGTCGACCACCGCCTCGCGCCGGAGGCCACGGGCACCACGCTGGTCGACGACTGCTACCTCGGTCTGCTGTGGACGGTCGAGCACGCCGACGACCTCGGTGTCGACCCGGAGCGCGTCGTGGTGGCGGGCATCAGCGCGGGCGGCGGCCTCGCGGCGGGCGTCACGCTGCTGGCGCGCGACCGCGGCACTCCGTCGATCGCCGCCCAGGTCCTGGTCTGCCCCATGCTGGACCACCGCAACAACACCACGTCCAGCCTCCAGTTCTCCGGCGAGCCCGCCGTCTGGACGCGGGAGATGAACGAGTTCGGCTGGCGGTCGGTGCTCGGCGACCTCGCGGAGCGGGACGTGCCGGGCCACGTCTCCCCCGCGGTCGCCGACGACCTCTCCGGTCTGCCGACGACGTACGTCGACGTGGGCTCGGCCGAGGTCTTCCGCGACGAGGACGTCGCCTACGCCTCCCGGATCTGGGCGGCTGGCGGTCAGGCGGAACTCCACGTCTGGGCGGGCGGCGTCCACGGGTTCGACGCGCTGGCACCGGGAGCGGCCCTCTCGATCACGGCCCGCCGGACCCGCGCCGACTGGCTCGCCCGCGTCCTGGAACAGCCCTCCCCCGAGAGGGGTCGGTGATCAGCGGACGGGGGCCCGGCTCGGTGGGGTGCTCGACGCACGGTGATCACCGGCTCTCGAAAGTTTCGGCGCTGGCGATCTCCCAATCCGGTCAATCGATTCAGCATCGGCGACCCGACCTGGCCACTTCGCCGGACTTAAACGTTGTTCGTAGGCACTTCCTCTGCCGAAAGTGTCAAAGATACTTTCCGAAACATTCTCGAAACCCGTTGACAACAACGCGCAGCCGGTTCAACACTGTCGGTGTCGACAGGGCTCGACCACCGTTGATCCGGGCACCGCGGAGGCCGCTACCGGCCACCCGGTCGCACCACGCTGCCTCGCCGCCGCGTCACACCCTCAACGAGGAGGAAGCATGCGCACGACACCGCAGAAGGGCCGCGGGCTCAGCCGTTTCAGGCTGCTCGCGGGAGGCGCCTGCGCCGCACTGGTCATGTCTCTGCTGCCCGGTGCCGCGGGCGTGGCGAACGCCGCCACGTGTTCGAGCCAGACCGGGAACAACAACGGCTACTACTACTCGTGGTGGACCGACGGCGGCGGCTCGGCCTGCATCACCCTGGGCTCGGGCGGCAACTACAGCACGAGCTGGCGCAACACCGGCAACTTCGTCGGCGGCAAGGGCTGGGCCAACGGCTCGCGCAGGACGGTCAACTACTCGGGCAGCTTCAACCCGTCCGGCAACGCCTACCTGACGCTCTACGGCTGGACGTCCAACCCGCTCGTCGAGTACTACATCGTCGACAACTGGGGCAACTACCGGCCCACGGGCGAGTACAAGGGCACCGTCACCACCGACGGCGGCACGTACGACATCTACCGGACGATGCGGTACAACGCCCCGTCGGTCGAGGGCACGAAGACCTTCCCGCAGTTCTGGAGCGTCCGGCAGCAGAAGAAGACCGGCGGCACCATCACCACGGGCAACCACTTCAACGCGTGGTCGAGGGCCGGGATGAACCTGGGCTCGTTCAACTACTACATGATCATGGCGACCGAGGGCTACCAGAGCAGCGGCAGCTCCAACATCACCGTGTCGTGACCCGGCCGGTGGTCTCCCGCGACGCGGGTCGCGGGAGACCACCGGTACGCCAGGCCCGCACCGGATCGATGGAAGGACCACACCGCATGGGAAAGACACGCTCCCTGGCCACCGGACTGGCCGCCGCCGCGCTCGCGGTGGCGAGCGCCGTCACGGCCACCCCCGCCAACGCCGCGGCCTGCAACGGGTACGTCGGGCTCACCTTCGACGACGGCCCGTCGGGCAACACCCAGGCCCTGCTCACCGCGCTCCGGCAGAACGGCTTGCGCGCCACCATGTTCAACCAGGGCAACAACGCCGCGGCCAACCCCGGTCTGGTCAGGGCGCAGGCGCAGGCGGGCATGTGGATCGGCAACCACAGCTACACCCACCCGCACCTGACCCAGCAGAGCCAGGCGCAGGTCGACTCGGAGATCTCCCGCACCCAGCAGGCCATCGCCAACGGCGGCGGTGGCACGCCGAGGCTGTTCCGCCCGCCGTACGGCGAGACCAACGCGACCGTGCAGTCGGTCGCGGCGAAGTACGGTCTGCGCCAGATCATCTGGGACGTCGACTCGCAGGACTGGAACGGCGCGAGCACCGACGCGATCGTCGCGGCCCACGCCCGGCTCACCAACGGGCAGGTCATCCTCATGCACGACTGGCCCGCCAACACGCGCGCCGCGATCCCGCGGATCGCCCAGACGCTGGCGAGCCGCAACCTGTGCGCGGGCATGATCTCCCCGCAGACCGGCCGCGCGGTCGCCCCCGGCTGACGTGCGGCCACCCGGTGCGGCGGCGGGGTTCCGCACGCCGCACCGGGTCCCGGTCCTCCGTGGTCGGTCGCGGCACACCGGCCACTCGGCGGGCCGACATCGGCCACACGGCTGATGCCGGCGGGCCACCGGCCGCGCGAGGCTCGCCCCCGTGCTCATCGACCCCACCCGCCGCCCGCCGTCCACGCCGTCGTCGACCGGCCTCGCGCTGCTCGCGGGCCTCCTCGTCGGCGCGGTCACCAACGTGCTCCAGGGCGTGCTGCCCGACGCGCTGCAAGCGGTGTCGAACTCCGGTTCCGTCTGGTCGGCCGCCGCGTTCGCGGCCGGTGCGCTCGTCCGGGTGCGCGGCCTGCCCGCGGTGCTGGCGGGCACCGCGACCGAGATCGGCGCGGTCGTCGGCTACTACGCCTACGCCGGACTCGTCCGCGACGGCGTGGGCGACCTGACCTACCCCCTGTTCTGGTTGGCGCTCGCCCTGGTGGCGGGACCGGTCTTCGGCACGGCGGGCGCGTGGTGGCGCACCGGCGAGGGCTGGCGCCGTCCCACCGGGCCCGCCCTGCTCGGCGGGGTGTTCGGGATGGACGCGCTCTGGTACGAGTTCGTCCTGCGCTACCACGGCGACGCCGTCGCCTACGGCGTCGTGGCCGTGCTGGTCCCGCTGCTGCTGGGGCGGACGGCCCGCGACCGGCTCGTCGGGCTCGCCACCGGCCTGGTGCTGTCGGTGCTCGCCGTGCTCGCGCTGGGACTGCTGGCCGAACTGCCAGCCCTGCTGTCGGGCTGACGCCCCTGGAACGCCTCGACCGGTTTCAGACGACCCCGCGCACGGTCCACGCCCGCGCCGCGAGGGAGATCGAGCCGTCCGGCGCGTGCGGGACGGTCCGGCGGAACTGGGCGGCGACCGCGGAGCGGTGCTCCCCGGTGAGGGTCGCGAGGTACCTCGGCGCCGCGCCCTCACCGCTGAGGAACGGCAGCCACAGGTCGTCGAACGAGCCGAACTCCACGGGCAGGTCCAGGGGCTCGACCACCACGCCGGTCAGGCCCGCGCCCTCGAACAGCGCCCGCAGCGGGTCGGGGCGGCAGACCGGGAAGCGCACCCTCTCGTCGAGGTCGGCCGCCGCCGGGTCGACCGCGAGGGCCGCGTCCCAGAACAGGCGGAACACCCCCGTGCCCTCGGCGTAGTCCCAGACGTAGGCGCCGACCACACCGCCGGGCCTCGCCACCCGGCGCATCTCGGCCAGCGCGTCCTCCGGCCGCGGCACGACGTTCAGGACGAGCCCGGACACGACCCGGTCGAACTCGGCGTCACCGGCGGGGATCGCCGTGGCGGTGCCCACGACCGCGTCGACGCCGTCGCGCACGGCCGCGGCGACGAAGGTCTCGGACGGATCCACCCCCAGGATCCACGTCGGGCGCGCCCCCGCGAGGACGGCCCGCGCCAGCGCGCCCGTGCCACAGCCGACGTCGCACCAGGCGAGACCGTCTCCCGTCGGCAGCCAGCCGACGAAGCGCGGCGCGAGCAGCCCGCTCCACCGCCCCGTGGACGCGTCGTACTCGTCCGCGCCCGCCCGCACGTCGACCGGTCCACCGCTCATCGGACACCTCCGCCAGGCACGTTCGCACAGTTCGGACGTCGTCGCGAACGCGGTGGTGGGGGTCGGCGAGCAACCGCGGGCGTGGAGGCGGGGACCTCCACGCCCACCTCGACCGAACGCACGCCGGGCCAGTCGACGGACTCGGTTCACCGCACGCGTTTCCGGCACCTCAGCGAGCGGGTGCCGAGCATCCGCTCGCGACCCCCGGAAAGCCGGGAGCCCTGAACGCGCGACGCGTCCAGGGCTCCCGGTCGAGCGCGGCCGATCAGTCGTTGCCCGACTCCAGCGCCGCGTGGTCGAGCAGTTCGTCGTCCGCCACCTCACCGCGCGACGCGATGGCCTCGGCCCCGCCGTCGGGCATGGTGCCGATCAGTTCGGTCGACGTCACCTGCGCGGCGCTGATCAGCGCCGACTGCCTGCTGCCGACCATGCCGAACCCGGCGTACAGCTCCAGCTTCGCGCGGGAGTCGGCGATGTCGAGGTTGCGCATCGTGAGCTGGCCGATGCGGTCGACCGGGCCGAACGCCGAGTCCTCGGTGCGTTCCATGGACAGCTTGTCGGGGTGGTAGCTGAACGACGGCCCGGTGGTGTCGAGGATCGAGTAGTCGTCACCGCGCCGCAGGCGCAGCGTCACCTGGCCGGTCACGGCGGTGCCGACCCAGCGCTGGAGCGCCTCGCGCATCATCAGCGCCTGCGGGTCCAGCCAGCGGCCCTCGTACATGAGCCTGCCGAGCTTGCGCCCGTCGTTGTGGTAGGCGGCCAGCGTGTCCTCGTTGTGGATCGCGTTGACGAGCCGCTCGTACGCGGCGTGCAGCAGGGCCATGCCCGGTGCCTCGTAGATGCCGCGGCTCTTGGCCTCGATGATCCGGTTCTCGATCTGGTCGGACATGCCGAGACCGTGGCGACCGCCGATGGCGTTGGCCTCCAGCACGAGGTCGACCGGCGTGCCGAACTCCTTGCCGTTGATCGTCACGGGACGGCCCTGGTCGAAGCCGATCGTGATGTCCTCGGGGGCGATCTCGACGGCGGGGTCCCAGAACCGCACGCCCATGATCGGGTCGACCAGCTCGATGCCCGTGTCGAGGTTCTCCAGCGCCTTGGCCTCGTGCGTCGCGCCCCAGATGTTCGCGTCGGTCGAGTACGCCTTCTCGGTGCTGGAGCGGTACGGCAGGTCGCGGGTCTGCAACCACTCGGACATCTCGGTGCGGCCACCCAGCTCACCGACGAACTCGGCGTCCAGCCACGGCTTGTAGATCCGCAGCGAGGGGTTGGCCAGCAGGCCGTAGCGGTAGAACCGCTCGATGTCGTTGCCCTTGTAGGTGGAGCCGTCGCCCCAGATCTGCACGTCGTCGTCGAGCATGGCCCGCACCAGCATGGTGCCGGTCACGGCCCGCCCCAGCGGCGTGGTGTTGAAGTACGTCCGACCGCCGGTGCGAATGTGGAACGCCCCGCAGGCCAGCGCCGCGAGCCCTTCCTCCACCAGCGCCGCCCGGCAGTCGACCAGCCGGGCGATCTCGGCGCCGTACAGCTCGGCGCGATCGGGCACCGACGCGATGTCGGGCTCGTCGTACTGGCCGATGTCGGCCGTGTACGTGCACGGCACCGCGCCCTTCTCGCGCATCCACGCGACCGCCACCGAGGTGTCGAGGCCGCCGGAGAAGGCAATGCCGACGCGTTCGCCGGCCGGGAGGGAAGTGAGCACTTTGGACACGACGTCAATTATGCACGACGCTGCATGATCATACAAACCCCTAGGCGCGGTTCCACCCCCCGGACCGACCCCGGAGCGCGACCCCCCAGGTCACAGCACGGTGATCGCGGTGATCCGCCAGCGCCCTCCCAGCCGCTCCGCGCGCACGTCGAGCTGGCCCGCGCGCGAGGAGTGCTCGTTGTCGGCCGATCGCAGGGTCTGCTGGTCGACGAACACGAGCAGCCGCGCGCGGTCGCCCACCAGCTCGACCACGCCGATGGAGCGCACGGCGGTGGTGAACACGACCTGCTGCTCCACGGCCCGCTGCCGGACCTCGCCGAACAGCGCGGTGTACTGCTCGACCGCCTCACCCGCCAGCACCTGGCGCGCCGAGCGCTCGGTCGCGTCGGTGTTGCCGTGGTCGTAGGAGAACACCGAGCGCACGGCGGCGCCGACCTCGTCGACGACCGCCCTGGTCGCGGAGGCGTCGACCAGCGCGGTGTTGGTGGCCCACGGGCTCTGGCGCAGGCGGTCCGCGGCCAGGCCGAACCACAGCGACGCGACCGCGCTGGCGACCACGACCGCCGCCAGCACACCCAGCGTCGAGGCCCGCCTCATCCGCCGTACCCCACGACCCGCACCGAGCTGAGCAGCCACTGGTCCCCCGACCTGGTCAGGTCCACGTCGAACCTGGTGCGCTTGGCCGTGGTCGGCCCGCCCTCCGGCGTGACACCGACCTCCAGCACGGCCATCAGCCCGGCCTGCCCGGAGTGGACGTCCAGCGACGTCACCGCCGCGCCGAGCACCGTCACCGCCGTCGCGGTCCTCGCCGCCCCGATGTCCCGCACGTGCGCTTCGCGGTCGCGGGTCAGCTGGTCCAGCAGCCGCCCGGTCGCCACCGACTGCCAGGACCGCTGCACCTCCACGGGATCGCGGCGGTCCACGGTGTTCAGCACCACCAGCCGCTGCTCCCCCTGGCGCAGCACCTCGTCGCGGGTCAGCGCGAAGCGCTGGGCGTCGCCGTGGCCCGCCTGCCACCACGACCAGCCGAACCAGGCCGCGCCGAGCACCCCGACGGCGGCCAGCGCCGCGAACAGCCTCACCACTCCCCCAGCCCGAGCAGTTCGGCCAGGCTCGTCGGCGAGGGCCTGGTGTCCGGCGAGCCGAGCACGCCCGGCAGCCGGGGCTCCCGCGGCGGCTCCGGCGGCGGGAGCTGCCGGGGTGTCCCGGCGACCGGGGCGTTCTGCGCGCCGCGCACGCTGATCGGGCTGTTCGGCGGCTCCGCGCAGTAGGCCTGGCCGTTGGCCGGGACGGCGGTCACGTCGTCGGCGGGCCGCTGGGCGGTGGTCTCGTAGCCCCTGGTGCACGACAAGGGGTCGAAGAAGTTGAGCACCGCGCCCAGGTGGCCGGTGCCGTCCGGTGACGTGGTGCGGGTCGTGGCCACGACGATCGGGTAGACGACGAGCGCCTGCTCGATGGCGTCCGCGCGGCTGGTGGTGATCTGGGTCGTGGTGAGCAGGTTCGCCACCAGCACGCCGAGGTCGGTGCCCGAGGTGCGCAGGACGTCGTCGACCTGCGCGGCCACGGCCGGGGCCCGGCCGATCACCGCGCGCAGGTCCGGGTCGGACTCCTTGAGCTGGGCGGAGATCCGGGCGAGCCCCTGGCCGAACGCGGCGATGTTCGCGGCTTCGGCCCGCTGCGTCTCCAGCACCGTGCGGCCGTCCGCGAGCAGCCCGATCGTCTGCGGGAGGTGGTCGACCGCCGCGCCGGTGAGGGAGTCGGCGCTGTCCAGCAGCCGCCCCAGCGGTTCCCCGGCCCCGGTGAACGCGGCGTGCAGCTCGTCCACGACCGTCCGCAGCGAGTCGGTGGGGACCGACGTGACGAGCGCGTCGAGGTTGGTCAGCACCGATTCCGGGCTGGGCGGGACGGCCGTCCGGTCGAGCGCGATCACCGAGCCCTGCCCGAGGAACGGGCCGTGCTCGTCGTCCGGTTCGAGGTCGACGTACTGCTCGCCGATCGCGGACCGGTTCGCCACCAGCGCCCGCGCGGACGCCGGGATCGGCGGCGCGGACGGCTCGACGTCGAGGTCCACCTCCACGCCCCGGTCGGTGAGCCGCAGCTCGGTGACGCGGCCGACGGTCACGCCCCGGTAGGTGACCTCGGCGTTGACGAAGATGCCGCCCGAGTCGGTGAACCGCGCGGTCACGACGTAGCCGCGCGCGCCGAGCAGCCGGTCCAGCCCGGCGTACTCCGCGCCCGTGTAGGTCAGCCCCACCACGGCGATGACGACGAGCAGCAGCAGCTGCACCCTGGTCCGGCGGCTGGTCACCCGCCACCTCCCAGCAGCCCTTCGAGCACGCCCGCCAGCCCGCCGACGGTCGGGGCGAGGGAGGGGAACCCCGGCAGCGCGAGCACCGGCGGGGCGGTCGGGGGCGCGGGCGCGGTCAGCCCCGGCACGCTCGTCAGCGGCGGCAGGGGCAGCAGCGGCCGGTTCGACGAGGCCAGGTTCTCCACCAGGTTCGACAGGTCGAGGTCGAGCCGGACGTCGGAGTTGAAGTAGTCGCCCTTGACGGCGTTCGCCGCGTAGGGCGTGAACGGGTAGGTGGCGATCGTGGTCATCGCCTTCGGCAGGCTGTCGCCCGCCTCCACCAGCCGCCGCAGGATCGGCACGAGCGCGTGCAGGTCGGCGACGACGTCCTCGCGGCCGCGGTTCAGCGTGTCGACGGCGACCGCGGACAGCTCGTCCAGCGACCGCAGCATCGTCACGAGTTCGCCGCGCTGCTCGGTGATCACCTGGAGGCCGGGGGCCAGGTGGTCCAGCGTGGTGGTGATGGCGCCGGTCTGCGCCACCAGCGTCCCGGACAGCCGGTCGAGGCCGTCGATCGCCCTGGTGATCTCCTCCTTCTGCCCGTCGAGGTTGCCGACGAACGTGTCCATCGTGGACAGGAACGAGCGGATCCGCGGCTCCTTGCCGGACATGGCCGCGTTCAGCTCCGCCACGATGTCGCGGATCTGGGCGACGCCCCCGCCGTTGAGCAGCAGCGACAGCGCGCCCAGCACCTCCTCGATCTCCGGGTTGCGGTTGGTGCGGCTGAGGGGGATGACCGCGCCGTCGGTCAGCTCGCCCCGAGCGGCCTCACCGCTCGGCCCGCCCAGCTCGACGTACTTCTCCCCCAGCAGGCTCGACTGGCGCAGGTTCGCGGAGGCGTTCGCGGGCAGCCGCACGTCGCCGTTGACCGCCACGGTGACCAGCGCGGTCCTGTTGTCCGGCGCCAGTTCGACCCGCTCGACCCGGCCGACGGCCACGTCCGCGGTCTTCACGCTGGCCTGCGGCACCAGGTCCAGCACGTCGGCGAACTCCGCGGTGATCCGGAACGGGCGGTCGCCGAGGTCGGCTCCGCCGGGCAGCGGGACGTCGTAGAGGCCGCCCGAGCACCCGCCGAGCGCCAGCACGGCGAGCAGGCACCACCGCCGGGCCGTCACCGGTCCGCTCCCCGGTACCAGACCTCCATGGCGGGCAGCGGGAGCGGCGGCAGCGTGCCCTGCTGGACGGCGGCCAGCACCTCGGCGACCGAGGGCAGCCGGACCACCCCGTCCAGGACGGGCGCGAGCTGCTCGCACGCGGAGGCCAGCACGTCCGGCACCTGCTTCGGCGTGGTGAGCCGGAGCAGCTTGCACGCCATCAGCACCGGCGGGTAGGTCAGCTCGTTGAGGTTGGCGCGCACGGCGATCGTGCCGGACGCCTCGTCGTAGGCGTTCAGCAGCCCGGACGCCGCGTTCGGCGCGATGTCGAGCACCTCGGCCAGCGCGCCGCGCTGGTCGACGAGCGCCTTCGTGACGCCGGTGAGCCTGCTGACGGTGGACTGGAGCAGTTCCCGGTTCTGCTCCACGAAGCCCTGGACGTCGGTCAGCGCGAGGGCGAGCGACGCCAGCGCCGCACCGGCCTGCTCGCTGTCGGCCGCGAGGAACGTGGACACGTCGGCGACCCGGCCGCTGAACTCCCGGACCTGGCCGTCGCTCTCGGCCAGCGCGCCGGTGAAGTCGCGCAGGTTGTCGACCGTGGCGAACAGGTCGCCCTTGGACCTGTCCAGCGCGGACGCCGCCTCCGCGAGCCGGGTGACGGTGTCGTTGAGGTTCTGCCCGTTCCCGTCGAGGTTGGCCGCCGCCACGTCGAGCAGGTCCGACAGCGCGCCGTCGGCGTTGGCCCCGTTCGGTCCCAGCGCGGTCGAGAGGTCGTTGAGGCTCCCGTACAGCGAGTCCAGCTCCACCGGGGTGGCGGTGCGCTCCCTGGGGATGCCCGCGCCCGGCGCCAGCTCAGCGCCGTCGCGGTAGGCGGGCGTGAGCTGCACGTACCGGTCGCTGACCAGGCTGGGTGCCACGACGACGGCGCGGACGTCGGCGGGGACCCGGACGTCGCGGTCCACCAGGATGTCCACGTCGACCTGCCCGCCGCGCGGCCGGACGCCGGTGATCAGGCCGACCTGGACGCCGAGCACCCGCACCGCCGATCCGGTGTGGACGCCGACGGCCTTGTCGAACACGGCGGTGACGCGCCTGCCGGTCGACCCGATCCGCACCCACCACAGCGCTCCGGCGGCCAGCAGCGCGAACACGCAGCCCAGCGCGAGCCACCTGCCGAGGTCGCGGCCCCCGTCCGTCCTCATCGGACACCCGCCGCGAGCGGCGGGAGGCAGCCCTCCGGGTTGACCTGCACCACGTCCGTGACGATCGGTGGTGGGAGCAGGCCGCACAGGTAGCCCTCGAACCAGCGCCCGTTGCCGACGGTGTTGCCGAACACCCGCACGAACGGCGCCATGGACGCCAGCGCGGCGCTGAGGTTGTCCTGGTTGCGCTGCAACACCGCGGTGACCCGGTCGAGCCGCTCCAGCGTCGGCGTGAGCTGGGCGGTGTTGTCGGCGACCAGCCCGCGCAGCTCGTCGGCGAGCGTCCGGGTGCCCGTCAGCAGGGCGCTGATCGCCTCGCGGCGCAGTCGCAGCTCGCCGAGCAGCAGGGTGCCGTCGGAGATCAGCCTGCGCAGCTCGCCGTCCCGGTCGGCCAGGGTCCCGCTGATCCGGCTCGCGTTCGCGGCCAGGTCGACCAGCTGCTCGTCGCGCGAGGAGATGGTCCTCGACAGCGACGACAGGCCGTCGAGCGCGCTCCTGAGGTGCGGCGGGGTGTCCGCCAACGCCTCGGCGACGACCTCGAAGCTCTCCGCGAGCTGGTCGGTGTCGATGCGGCTCACCGTGTCCGAGAGCTGCCCGACCGCCTCGGAGACGTCGAACGGCGCCAGGGTCCGCTCGCGCGGGATGACCACGTCCGGGTCCAGCGGGGCGCCACCGGCCGGGGCGAGGTCGAGGTACTTGTCCCCCAGCAGCGTCTTGATGCCGATGGACGCCGACGTCCGGTCCCCCAGCCAGGTGTCGCGCACCCGGAAGACGACGTCGACCTGGTCGCCCGCGAGGCCGACCCCGGTCACCTCGCCGACCTTGACGCCTGCGACGCGGACCTCGTTGCCCGACGCCAACCCGGCCGACTCGCTGAAGTAGGCCCGGTAGGTCACGCCACCGCCGATCAGCGGCAGGTCGTCGAGGTTGAAGGCGACGGTGGCGCCGAGCGCGATGACGGCGAGCGTCGCCATCCCCACGCGCGCCTGGTCACGATCTCGCAGGGGTTTCACGGGCCGCACCTCTCGGGCATCCTCGTCGCGGGCAGGGGGGCGATGGGCACCTCGACGCCGAGCGAGGAGATGCCGACGGTCCCGGACATCCGGCACAGGAAGAAGTTGAACCAGCTCCCGTAGCTCGCGGTCCTGGTGAACGCCTGGAGGTTGCCGGGGAGGCCGACCAGCAGCTCGTCGATCACCTGCTCGCTGTCGTCGAGCGTGGTGGACAGCAGGCCGAGCGCCGCGATGTCGTCCTTGAGCGGCGGGCGCGCGTCGGTGAGCAGCCCGGCGGTGGTGCCGGTCAGCTCGCCCAGCGCGCCGATGGCCTCGCCGATCGGCGCGCGCTGCTCGGCGAGGCCGGTCGCGAGCTGCTGCACCTGGACGATCAGCCCGGACAGCTCGGGGCCGCGCGCGTTGACGGTGCCGAGCACGGTGTTCAGGTTGTCGATCACCTGCCCGATCACCGCGTCCTTGTCGGCCAGCGCGGTGGTGAGGGACGCGGTGTGCGCGAGCAGGCTGTCGACCGTGCCGCCCTCGCCCTGCAACACCTGGATGATCTCGTGGGACAGCGTGTTCACCTGCTCGGGGTCCAGCGCCCGGAACAGCGGCTTGAACCCGTTGAACAGCACCGTGAGGTTCAGCGCGGGCCGCGTCCGCTCCAGCGGGATCGCCCCGCCGGGCGGCAGGGTGGCGCCGACGTCGCCGACGCCGACGTCGCCGACGCCGACGTCCAGCGCCACGTAGCGCTGGCCGATGAGGTTGCGGTACCTGATCACCGCCGAGACGCTCGCGGGCAGCACCCGCCGCTCCTCGACCTCGAAGCCGACCTCGGCGAGCGTCCGGTCCGCCACGGCGATCGACGTGACCCGCCCCACCCGGACCCCGGACATCCGCACGTCGTCGCCGACGTTCAGGCCGACGACGTCGGTGAACCTGGCGGTGTACGAGGACGTGCCGCCGCCGCCGAAGTTCGCGATGGTCGCGCCGAGGACCCAGGTCAGCGTGATCGTCACGGCGGCGAAGACCACCATCTTCACCAGCGCGGGCCGGAAGGCGTTCACCGCAGCTCCACCTCCGCCCCTCGGTAGAGCGGGCCGAGCAGCAGCGCGCTCCAGCTCGGCACCTCCTCCGGCACCACGCCCAGTTCCGCCGCCGCCAGCAGGCCCACGAGCTTCTGCTCCTCCGGCGAGTTCGCCAGCGCGGGCGCGCCGACGGCGGACGGCTTCGTGGACCCGTCGAGCACCGGGCCGCCCGGCGGGTACTGGGGGAACTTGCCCGGCGGCTCGACCGGGTCGTAGCAGCGCGGGCCGCGCTTGTCGTCGTAGCGCGGGGTGTCGACGCCGGGCAGGTACTTGCCGCGGCTGGTGGTGATCTCCAGGGTGAACTTGCCGATCTGCGGGTGCTCGGTGCCCTTGCCGAAGGTGAAGTCGGCCCGGTCGACCGACTCCGCGAGCTGCTTGAGCACGCACGGGTACTCGGGCGCGTACCGGGCGAGCAGCTCCAGCGTCGGCCTGGCGGTCGCGCTGAGGTTGATCAGGTTGTTCCGGTTGACCCGCAGGAAGTTCTCCAGGTCGATCGCCGTGGTGGTGAGCGTGCCGTACAGCTCCAGCAGGTTCTCCCGCTGCTCGACGAGCGTGCGGCTGGTCGTCGTCAGGTCGGCCAGCGCCCCCAGCAGGTCCGGTGCGGCGCCGGCGTAGTCCTCGGCCACGTCGGCGAGCGCGGTGACGTCGGCGTTGAGGTCCGGGATGGACGCGGTGAGCGCGGCCACGTACCGGTCCAGCCGCACGACCGTGTCGCCCAGCCGCGCGCCGCGCCCGTCCAGCGCACGGGACATCGCGGTCAGCGTCGCGGACAGCTTCTGCGGCTGCACGGCCTGCACCAGCGGCATGAGGTCGGCCAGCACCCGGTCGACCTCGATCGCGGCGCTGCTGCGGTCCTGGCCGATCACGTCGCCCTCGGCGAGGCGGGCCGCCGAGGGCCGCTCGGGGACCTGCAACGCCACGTAGCGCTCGCCGAACAGCGTCTTCGGCAGCAGCCGCGCGGCGACGTTGGCCGGGATCAGGTCCACCCGGTCCGGCCGCAGCGCGAGGTCGAGCACGGCCGCGCCGCCGGTCGCCCGCACGGCCCGCACCTCGCCGACGACGACCCCGCGGATCTTGACGTCGGCGCCGCGCTGGAGCTGGCTGCCGACGCCGGTCGCCTCCAGCCTGACGAGCACGACCGACGTGAACACCTTGCGGTACACGCCGATCGAGCCCGCGACGAACAGCGCGGCGACGAGCAGGAACGCCACGCCCAGCGCCTGGTGCCGCAGCCTGGTGCTCATCCGGCTATCCGCACCGTCGTGGTGGCGCCCCAGATCGCCAGGCTGAGGAAGAAGTCCAGCAGCATCTGGAGCACCAGCGCCGCGCGCACGGCCCGGCCGACCGCGACGCCGACGCCCGCCGGTCCGCCGGTGGCGTGGTAGCCGTAGTAGCAGTGCGCCAGGATCACCACGGTCGCGAACACCACGACCTTCAGGAACGACCACAGCACGTCCTGCGGGGACAGGAAGAGCGTGAAGTAGTGGTCGTAGGTGCCCGCGGACTGGCCGTAGAACAGCACGGTCACCTGTCTGGACGCGAGGTAGGAGCAGAGCAGGCCGACGACGTAGAGCGGGACCACCGCGCCGAGCCCGGCGATCACCCGCGTGGTGACCAGGAACGGCACGCTGGGCACGCCCATCACCTCCAGCGCGTCGATCTCCTCGGAGATCCGCATCGCGCCGAGCTGGGCGGTGAACCCGCACCCGACGGTCGCCGACAGCGCGAGCCCCGCCGCGAGCGGCGCCACCTCCCTGGTGTTGAAGTAGGCGGAGATGAACCCGGTGAGCGCGGCGGTGCCCATCTGGTTGAGCGCCGCGTAGCCCTGGAGCCCCACGATCATCCCGGTGAACAGGGTCATGCCGATCATCACGCCGAGCGTGCCGCCGATGATCGCGAGCGCCCCGCTGCCGAAGGTCACCTCGGCGAGCAGGCGCAGCGTCTCCCTGGGGTGGCGGACGAGCGTGGCGGGCACCCAGGCGATCACCCGGCCGTAGAAGGCGAGCTGGTGGCCGAGCCCTTCGAGCGCGTCGAACGGCGTGGAGCGCGACCGGGCCCGCGCCATCACGTGCCCTTCGCCGGGACGACGCCGAGGTAGATCGCCGTCAGCACGACGTTGATCAGGAACAGCAGGAGGAACGTGATGACGACGGCCTGGTTGACCGCGTCCCCGACGCCCTTGGGGCCCGCGGGCGGGTTCAGGCCCCGGTAGGCGGCGACGACCCCCGCCACGAACCCGTAGAGCAGCGCCTTGAACTCGCTGATCCACAGGTCGGGCAGCTGGGCGAGCGCGTTGAAGCCGGCCAGGTAGGCACCGGGCGTGCCGCCCTGCACGACCACGTTGAAGAAGTAGCCGCCGAGCACGCCGACGACGCTGACCACCCCGTTGAGCAGCACCGCGACGACCATCGCGCCCAACACCCTCGGCACGACCAGCCGGTGCGTCGCGGAGACGCCCATGACCTCCAGCGCGTCGATCTCGTCGCGGATCTTGCGGGCGCCGATGTCCGCGCACATCGCCGAACCGCCCGCGCCCGCGACGAGCAGCGCGGTGATCAGCGGGCTCGCCTGCTGGATGATCGCGAGCGCGCTGGCCGCGCCGGTGAACGACTGGGCGCCGATCTGCTTGGTCAGCGCGCCGAGCTGGAGCGCGATCACCGCGCCGAACGGGATGGAGACCAGCGCCGTCGGCAGGACCGTGACGCTGGCGAAGAACCACGCCTGCGTCACGACCTCCTTGAACTGGAACGGTCTGCGCGGGATCATCCGCAGCACGTCCCAGGCGAGCGAGGACATCCGGCCGACCTGGCGGAACGCGGCGCCGCCGAAGTAGCCGTACTGGATGTCGCCGCTCACCACGCCTCCCCCGGATCACCTCAGGCCGGAGCGTTACCCAGGTCACACTAGAATCTGTTCTCGTTTATCTCAAGGCCCACCTCCCTGCGCCGACCCCGGTCCTACTACTGTTGAACTGCGGCGATGCCATCACGGGACCGGAATAATCTCCTTTTGATAGAACTCGTTCTAGAGGATTCCTCAGTTCTGTTCGGACAGCGCGGCGATGACCTTGTCCTGGGTGATGGGCAGGTCGGTGATCCGGCGCCCGATGGCGTGGTGCACGGCGTTGCCGATGGCGGCGGTGACGCCGGTCATCGGGGTCTCGCCGAAGCCGCGGGCGCCGAGCGCGGGGCTGGCCGGGTCCGGCCGGTCGATGAAGCTCACGTCGACCTCCGGCACGTCGGCGTTGACCGGCACGAGGTAGCCGGACAGGTTCGGCGTGAGCACCCGGCCGAGGTGCGGGTCCACCAGGGTGTGCTCGGTGAGGGTGAACCCGATGCCCCAGACCGCCCCACCGATGGCCTGGCTGCGGACGGTCTGCCGGTTCAGGACCCGACCGGTGTCGAAGACCCCGACGACCCTGCGGACGCGCACCCGCCCCACCACCGGGTCGACGCGCACCTCGACGAACACCGCGCCCACCGAGTAGGCCAGCGGCACCGGGACCGGGTTGCTGGTGACCTCGACCGGCCTGCCGAGGCGGCGCAGCACGTCCCGGTAGGAGACCCGCCGCCGGGGCTGGTCGGCCACGAACAGGTACCCGTCGGCCGTGCTGACGCGCTCCGGCGGCACACCGTGCAGCGGCCCTCCCCCGTCGGCGACGGCGGCGGCGACCACCTGCTCGCGGGCCGCGGTGGCCGCCCTGACCACACCGCTGCCGACGCTCGGCACGGTGGCCGAGGCCGCCGAGGCGAACGCGGGAGGGAAGTCCGTGTCGCCCAGGAGGAACGTGACGTCGTGGGCGGGCAGGCCGAGCACCTCGGCCCCGACCTGGCCCATGACCGTGCGGGTGCCCGTGCCGATGTCCTGCGTGCCCGAGCGGATGGTCGCGGTGCCGTCGAGCGAGATCGTCACGGTGGCCCCGGAACCGGGACGCCCACCGGCCGTGTGCGCGGCCGTGGCCATGCCGAGGCCGACCAGTTCGGCACCGTCGCGGGTGGACCCCGGCCGGGGGTCGCGGCGCGACCAGCCGAACCGGCGCGCGCCCTCCTCGTAGCACTCGCGCAGGTGGTTGCTGCCGTGCCGGACCCCGGTCTCCTGGTTGGTGTCCGAGAAGTTGCGCAGCCGCAGCTCCACCGGGTCCACGCCGAGCGCGTAGCTCAGCTCGTCCATCGCGGACTCCAGCGCGTGGGAGGTCGCCGCCTCCGGTGACCGCACGAAGCTGCCGGTGGCCAGGTCCAGGCGCACGGCGCGCTGGGTGGAGCGCACGTTCGGGCAGGCGTAGAGCATCCGGGTGGGCTCGGAGCTGTTGAACAGCGCCTCCTCCGTGCGCGACACCTGCTGCGTCACGACGTGCTCGACCGCGGTCAGCCCGCCGTCGCGGGTCGCCCCGAGGCGCAGCGCCTGCCGGGTCTCGGCGCGGTGGCCGTTGGAGGTGTAGGTGTCCGCGCGGGACAGGACGAGCTTGACGGGCCTGCCGACCTGCCGGGCGACCGCCGCGGCGAGCACGGTGTGCGGCCACACCGGTCCCTTGGCGCCGAACCCGCCGCCGACGTGGGGCGTGACGACCCGGACGTTCTCCCTCGGCAGGCCGAACGCCTGCACCAGCGCGTTCTGGGTGTTGGTGATGCCCTGCGTGGACTCGTGCACGGTCAGCCGGTCGCCGGTCCACTCGGCCACCGTCGCCGACGGCTCCAGGGCGTTGTGGTGCTGCAACGGGGTCGTGCACGCGGTCTCGACCACCACGTCCGCGGCGGCGAACCCGGCCGCGACGTCGCCGCGCTGGTAGTCGTTGGGGCCGTCGTTGCCCGGTGGTGGCACGTAGGCCTCGCCCATCGAGTCGGCGAGCACGACCCGCGGCGGTTCCGCCCGGTAGGTCACCCGGACCTGGGTCGCGGCGTGCCGCGCCTGCTCCAGGGTCTCCGCCACGACGACCGCCACGGGCTGGCCCGCGTGCCGGACCACGTCGTCCTGCACGGGCAGGAACCGCTTGAGGTAGGCCGCCGTCGGGCCGGGCACGGTGAGCCGGGGCATGGTCAGGTGGGTGACGACGCCGAGCACACCGGGAGCGGCCTGCGCCGCGGCGGTGTCCAGCGCGGTGACGCGACCGCGCGCGACGGTGCTCGTCACCAGGACGGCGTGGGTCACGCCCGGCACGTCGGCGTCGGCGGCGTACCGGGCGGCCCCGGTGACCTTGGCCATGCCGTCCACCCGCGTGAGGGGTCGACCGACCACGGACGGGCTCATCGGGTCCTCCTGAACCGTCGCAGGACGTCGGTGGTGGCGCGCTGGAGCAGCGGCACCTTGAAGGCGTTGTGCTCGCGCGGCACGGCGTCGCGCACCAGCGCGGTGACGGCGGCGCTGATCGCCGGGTCGTCCAGGCGCCTGCCGACGAGTTCCCGCTCCGCCTCGCGCGACCGCCACGGCCGCGGCGCGACCCCGCCGAACACCAGGCGCGCCTCGCGCACCACGTCGCCGCTCAGCAGCACGGCGGCGGCCACGGAGACCACGGCGAACTCGAACGTCGCCCGGTCGCGGACCTTCAGGTACCGCGAACTCCGGGCCAGCTCCGTCACGGGCACGTCCACGCCGGTGATCAGCTCACCCGGCCGCAGGGTGGACTCCACGTGCGGGGTGTCGCCCGGCGGCGGGTAGAACTCCGCCACGGGGATCTCGCGGGGGCCGTCGGCGCCGACGACGCGCACCGTGGCCTCCAGGGCGGTGAGGGCCACGGCCAGGTCGGACGGGTGGACCGCGATGCAGTGGTCGCTGCCGCCGAGGACGGCGTGCCACCGGTTCACCCCGTCCAGCGCGGCGCACCCGCTGCCGGGGTCCCGCTTGTTGCACGGCATGGCGGGGTCGCGGAAGTACCAGCACCGCGTGCGCTGGAGGAGGTTCCCGCCCAGGGAGGCCATGTTGCGCACCTGGGGCGACGCGCTCGCCAGCAGCGCCTGCGCCAGCGCGGGCAGCCTGCGGACGACCTCGCCGTGCGCGGCGACGTCGCTCATCCGGCTCAGGGAGCCGAGGCGGACGAGCGTGTCGGAGACCCGCACGTCGGTCAGCGGCAGGGAGTTGATGTCGACCAGGCGGTCGTGCCGCTGCACGCCGTCCTTCATGAGGTTGAGCAGGTCGGTGCCGCCCGCGACGTAGCGCGAGCCGGGCGCGGTGCCGAGGGCGACGGCGTCCTCGGTCCGGTCGGGGCGTGAGTAGGCGAACGAGTCCATTCAGGTCATCTCCTCCGCGGCGTCGCGAACGGCCGCCACGATGTTGGGGTAGCAGCCGCAGCGGCACAGGTTGCCGCTCATCCAGTCCCGGATCTCGTCGTCGGACCCGGTGTGCCCCTCCGCGACGCACGCGACGGCCGACATGATCTGGCCCGGTGTGCAGAAGCCGCACTGGAACGCGTCGCGGCGGAGGAAGGCGGCCTGCACGGGGTGCGGTTCGCCGTCCGCGAGGCCCTCGACGGTGGTGATCTCGCGGTCCTGCTGCATGACGGCGAGCGTCAGGCAGGACTTGATCCGCCGCCCGTCGGCGAGCACGGTGCACGCGCCGCACTCGCCGCGGTCGCAGCCCTTCTTGGTGCCGGTCAGCCCCAGGCGCTCGCGCAGGGCGTCGAGCAGCGTCACCCGCGGTTCGAGGACCTGCTCGTGGGTCGTCCCGTTGACGCGCAGGGAGATCCGGACGGTGCCGTCGGCCGCGGCGAGCGCGGCCCGCGGCCACGCGGGCAGCGAGGTGGTCGCCGTGGCCGCGGCACCGGCCTTGAGCACGGTGCGCCTGGTGGGGGTGAAGGCGGGCGGTGGCTCGTCCTCGGACATCGGGACGCCTCCTTCTGTTATCGATGGCAACGCTCGAAAGCTACCAAAGATAACGTAACGACGGCAACGTCCAAATGCTATCGATGCAAACAGCTAGGAGGAGGCGATCCTGTTCAGCCACTCCTCCAGCAGGACGCGCTCGGGAGCGCTCAGCGCGGTCAGGGTGGGCACGACGGCGCGCAGCGCGACGGCCGTGGTGACCGGGTCGACGCCGGACCGGTCGGGGGCGACGCCCTCGGTGGTGACCGCGGCGATCGTCGACTCGCGGGCGAGCAGCGACAGCGCCGGGTCGCGCTCGGCCTCGGGGAGCGAGATGAGGGTGAACGTCATGCCGCACCCGGCCGCGTGCACCAGGTGGGCGGCGCGCTCCTCGGTGACCCGCAGCCGACCCGCCTCGGCGACGCGCCTGATCTTCCCGGCGAGCACGGCGGACGCCTGCCGCGCGGCGGGAGACTCGACGCCGGGCCGGGCGTCGCCGTAGATCAGCGAGTAGAGCGCGGGGTTGCGCACGCCGAAGTCCACGTGCAGGTCCCAGCCGTGCCGCAGGTCCTCCACGGGGTCGTCTGTCTCGACGAGGGAGGTCTTGCTCCGCAGGTAGACCTCGAACCCGTGGCTCGCGACCGCGTCCAGCAGCCCCTGCTTGTCGCCGAAGATCCGGTAGAGGGTGGGCGACTGCACCCCGGACGCGGTGCACACCGCGCGCGTCGACAGCGCCTCGCGGCCCCCTTCGGCCAGCAGGTCGGAGGCGGCTCCGATGATCCGCTCGCGCGTCAGGTCTCTCTTCATGGTGGCGACGGTAACAGGATGCCGTTACCGCTTCGCCGTTGTCCTGGAACGCCCGGCGCGATGAACGCGACGATGCCGATTCGATGAACGCGGCCGTCGATGCTTGCCCCGGCAACACAGCCACCCTTCTCGAAGAGGAGAGACATGCGTCAATCGCTCAGGCGCGCCGGGCTGCTCAGCACGGCCTTCCTGCTCGCGCTGACGGGAATGGTGTTCGTGAACGGCACGGCGTCGGCGACGAAGTCGAGGCAGACGTTGGACGCCGCGTCGATCACCCAGGCCTGCGACAACTCGGTCTGCGCCAAGGACGCGCAGTCCGTGCCCGCCCGCCAGCCCGTCGACACGTACTGCTCCCACCCCGACGGCGGCTTCAACCTCACCTACACCAACCCCACCTTCGGTCGCGGCGGCTACGTCCCCGCCGCGAACTTCACCGGCGACACCGAGAACCGCGAGCGGTGCGGCGCCCTCTCCGGTTCCTTCGCGCGGACGAAGATCCGGACCAACCTGTGGTCCTGCTCCGGGGACGGCTGCGTGAACTTCGGCGGCGACCTCCGGGTCGGCGAACAGCTCAGGGCCTTCTGCCACCTCCCGCCGAACCAACCCAACTCGTTGCTCGTCTTCGTGCCGCGCAACACGTTCGCGGGCTTCGTCCGGATCTCAGCCCTCGACATCAACCCCACCGTGCCGAGTTGCAACCAGGGTTTCTGACCCGGCGCGCGAACAGCCGGGCCGTCATCCGACGGCCCGGCGTTCGGGCGGGACGGGACGACGGCGCGCACCGCTCCCCCGCACGCCCGTGACGGTCACCCTCCCGGCGGGCGCAGCGCGGCCAACGCCTCGTTCACCACGTCGACCTGCGCGTTGTAGTCGTCGGCCACCTCCCTGAACGTCCGGAGCCGCTCGTCGAGCGCGGCACCCGACCGCGCCGCGGCCAGCAGCTCCACCGCCGCGGCGACGACCCGTCCCTGGCGGTCGCGGAGGTCGACGGCCCGTGCGTGCAGGTCGACCGCGGCGGACGTCGTGGCCCGGCTGCGCAACTCCTCGAACTCCGCCTCGGCCGTCACGGGCTCGACCCCGTCGAGGGTGCGGCCCGCCACGTCGAGACGTCCGTCCACGATGGCCTGGGCGGCGTCGTTGACCTTCGCGACGGCCGGGTTGAGCAGGTCGACCACCCGCTGCGCGGAACGGCGGCCGGGTTCGACGTTGGCGACCCAGTCCAGTGCCGCGTCCAGGTCGGCGGGCTTCTCGGCCAGCAGCGGCGGCGGGGCGTTCGCGGCCGTCGCGAGCGCGGTCAGCCGGTCGCGGTGCTCGGCGGGGAGCTGGTAGCCGACGAACCGGAACTCGATCGCGAGCCCGGCGGCGGCCACCCGGTCGCGCACCTCCCGCTCCACGAACCGCGCGTCGTCGTCGCAGGCGTCGACGCCGTGCCGGGTGACGACGATGATCCGGTTCACCTGCGTCGCGTCCAGCGACAGCGGGTCCGAGAAGTCGGCGGTCGCCTCCACGATGCCGCGCACGAGCGTGGCGCTCCCCGAGGCCGACAGGCCGCGCACCGCCTCGCCGATCTCCGCCCGGTTGTCCTCGCCGAACCCGACGAGCCGGGTCGTGTTGTCCTCCGCGCCGCACTCCCCGCCGAACCCGCGGAGCGCCATCGCGTCCTGGTCACCGGAGTTGCCCAGCGCCTTCGCCAGCGACGCCGTGCTGTCCGCGAGCCCGTCCGGGGTGTCCGACCCGGCGAGGTCCAGGAGGAACTCCGTCTTGTACGTCGGCGCGAACAGCGGGACCACCCAGGTCACCACGGCGAACGTCCCGGCGCCCACCAGCGCGACCACGACCAGGGTGATCACGGCCCTGGCCACCGACCGCGGCACCTGCACACCGAACCAGTTGATCGTCCCCACCACGGCGCCGTGCACGGTGCCCACCTGGAGGGACGTGGTCACGTGCTCGGCCGACAGGGTGTTGTGCGCCTCGGAGCGAGGGCTCTCCGGTTCCACCACGGGGTGTCTCCCGTCGGTCAGGGGGCGGGGAGGATCGCGACGGCGTTCGGCTCGACCACGATCGACCGCCCCTCCTCGGTCAGCGTCAGCTCGCCCGCGCCGCTGAACCCGGCGATCCCCGAGAAGGTCAGGGTGGCCCGCCAGCCTCCACCGACGTCCTCGACCAGGGGTTCCGCCTGCGCGGACCTGGTCCAGGCGCCGTTGGTGAACCGGTGGCCGGTGACAGCGGCGGGCCGCACGGCGTTCCACCACGACCCCGGCTGCACGGGCGGAGCCGGAGGGGCGACGAGCGTCACGGCGACGGCGTCGCCGTCCGGCAGGAACCGCAGACCCGCGACGGCCCCAGGGTTCGTGGTCGCCCGCCAGTCGAGGTCCTCGCCCGTGACGACGGTCCCCTTCGCCGTGTCGACCAGCGTGAGCCCGTCCGTGACGCAGGCGAACCGCGTCCCGTCCTCGTTCACCGCCAGCGGGGACGGCCGGGGATCACCGTCCACCTGGAACGCCCGCGTGGCCGTCAGGTCCTCGTGCACGCGGTAGGCGGTGTCGGTGGAACCCGCTGCGCCCCCGTTGTCCACCGCGTGCACGGCGTAGCCCCGCCCGCTGCGGCTGGTGACGAGGGAGCTGGTCACGAACCCCTCCAAGGCACCCCGGGGTCGCGGGGGAAGGCCGGGGATCTCCACGGGCGTCGGCGGGCCGCCGGTGTCCGGGTAGAGCACCCAGCCGGTGCCCGACGCCTCGGTCCCGATCAGGCGGGACCCGGCGAACGCGACACCGCAGCCCACGCAGGTCCAGGTGTGCCGGGTGCCGGTCTCGACGTCGTGGAGCACGACGGTCCGCCCCGCGTCCCCGCTGAGGCGGAGCCAGGCCAGCCGCTTCCCGTCCGCCGACCACACCGGCTCCCCCACTCCGGGGGAGTTCTCCGAGACCTGGTCCAGCACCACCGACTCGGCCTCGGGACCGGTGCGCAGCCGGACGCCGGTCGCGGTCGCGTAGGCGAACGGCCGGAACGGTGGTGGCGGTGGAACGGACGAGGTGGACGTGGTGGGCTCGGGGACGCCGACCTTGGCCGCGTCCGACGACACCGGCACCGCCAACCGCGTCAGCGTCCCACCGAGGTCCTCCGCCGTCTCCACGAACTCCGGCTCGGCCGACCCGGTGGCGACCGCCAGCTTCGCCAGCGGCTCGCGCTGGTCGGCGGGAACGCGGTAGCCGACGAGCCGGACGTCCAGGTGCGTCCCGGACGCGGCGACCCGGTCCTCGACCGCCTTCAACCCGGCGGCCTGGTCCTCGGCGCAGGCGTCGGAACCGTGGGTCGAGACGACGACCACCCGGTTGCCCAGCCGACCGGGGAACGGGTACCAGCCGGAGAAGTCGTCGACGGCGGCGAGGATCCCGCTGAACAGCGTCGCGTCGCCGACCGGTCTGAGCTTGCCCGCCGCCTCGCCGATCTCGCGCCCGTTGCCGGTGGCGGTGCCGACGGGTAGCCAGGTGTTCGCCGGATCGCCGCAGGCGCCGCCGAACGCGCGCAGGGCGAGGGCGTCGTCGTCACCCGCGTTGCGCGCGGCCGACCCGACCGCGCCGGCGACCGGTGCCAGATCGCCCTCCGCGGAGGACGAGTCGACCAGGAACGTGGTGCGGTGGTCCGGGATGGACCGCAGGACCACCACGACGACGGCCCCCACCAGCACGACGGCGGCGAGGACCGCGACGAGCCGGAACCGTGACCTCGTGGCGCGGTTCGACGAGGTGGGTGTGGACATCCGCGACCTCCGCGCACGTGACCGTCGTGGGCGGCAGGGCGCCTTCCGCTTGACTGGAAGGCAGTCTGCACCCGTTGCGCGCGAGGGGTTCCGCATTTCTGCGCCCGGACGCCGACGACACCCGATCGCCCCGGTCGATCGCCGGACGATCGACCGGGGTGTCGTCCGGAGTGGTCAGCCGACCCCGGCCCGCCGACGGGAGCGGACGAACCCGATCACCCCGTCGAGGACCAGGAACGCGACCAGGCTGAGGCCCAGCAACGGGATCGCCCAGCCGACCAGGATCAGCACCAGCGGCGCGGGGACGACGAACCACAGCGGGAGCCGCTGCCACGTCCCCCGCTTCGGCGCGGTGCCGAGCGGTGCCCGGCGGTCGGCGCGGGTGGGTCGGCGCTGCCACCACATCCGGTAGCCGAGGACGACCACCGTGAGGATCGCCGCGGCCAGCAGGAACAGCACGGCCTGGTTGGCCGCGCCGAACAGCACGCCCATGTGCGCCTGGATGCCGAGCGACGACAGCTTCGCCAGGAACGGGCGGTCGGCCCAGTCGGAGCGGGCGGTCACCGCGGAGCCGTCGGCGTCGACCGCGACCTTGTCCAGCCGGACCGGCCAGGTGTTGTCGGTCTGCGCCGCCGTCCACGCGGTGCCCGCGGCGGCGGGGACGGTGAGTTCCAGCGGGCCGTCGAGGCCCGCGCCGCGCGCGGTGCCGAGCACCCGGTCGAAGGCCGCCGCGTCCACCGGTGCGGTGCCCTCCTGGCCGCCGCCGTGCTCCGAGTGCTCACCGGACCCGCTGGTGCCGCCCGCGGCACCGGGGAGCGCGGTGTCGAGCACGGGTGCCTTGGCGTCGAGCGCCGTGAGCGCCGCGCTGAAGTTCTCGCCGGCGTAGGTCGACCAGGTCAACCCGGTGGCGGACAGGAACAGCGCGCCGACCAGTGCCCACACGCCGATGCTCGCGTGCCACGACCGGGTCTTCCGCACGCCCTTCGCGCCCGATTCCGGCACCAGCAGGGCGCGGACGCGGCGCCGCGCGGTGCGGCGCCTGCCGATCCACAGCACCAGCCCCACCAGGGACAGCACCCACAGCCAGCTCGCCGCCAGCTCCGAGTACAGCGTGCCCGGCACGCCGAGGTTCAGGTTGCTGTGCAGGTTGTCCAGCCAGGTGGTGGCGGGCGTGGAGCCGAACCAGGTGGTCAGCTGCCCCTGCGACCGGGCGGTGTAGGGGTTGACGTAGACGGTCGTGCTGTACTCCTCGGGCAGGCCGGGCTCCGCGAGCACCACCCGCGTCGTGGCCTCCGGGTCGTCCGCGACCAGCACGCCGGTCACCGTCCCGTCCGGCACGGCGGCCCGCGCCGCCTCCACCTGCTCGGCGAGCGGACGCGGGGCGCCCCCGACCGGGGACGCCACCAGGACGTCGCCGTAGAGGACGTCGTCGACCTGCGGCGCGAGCGCGAACAGCATCCCGGAGGCGGCGGCGATCACGAGGAACGGACCGACCAGCACCCCCGCGTAGAAGTGCAGCCGACGCAGCAGCGGCGCCACCGCGAGCCGGGGCGGGCCGGACGTCTCGTCGGTTCTTTCGGCCTCAACGGCGGGAGCAGACATGCGACACCTCGTGCGGGGAGTGGGGACCTGACGCAGTAGTCGTCCGCGGGAGCCGTTCGGTTCCCGCGGACTTCGAGATCGTCGGGGCGGTCCCGGCCCCGGTGGGATCAGGTGGGCCGCGCCGCGACCGCGCTCGCCGGGGTGCGGTGGTCGAAGGCGATCAGCGGGTCACCGGTGAGCGGGTGGTCCACCACCGCCGCCCGCACGCCGAACACCGAGGCCATGAGGTCACCGGTCAGCACCTCGCGCGGCGTCCCGGAGGCCACGACCGCGCCGTCGTGCAGGACGTGCAGCCGGTCGCAGACCGAGGCCGCGGCGTTGAGGTCGTGCAGGGCGACGAACGTGGTGCGGCGGTGCTCGCGCAGCAGGGACAGCAGTTCGACCTGGTGCCGCACGTCGAGGTGGTTGGTGGGCTCGTCGAGCACCAGGACGTCGGGCTGCTGGGTGAACGCGCGCGCCAGCAGCACCCGCTGGCGCTCGCCGCCGGACAGCGTGGAGAACCCGCGCCCGGCGTCGGCGGCCATGCCGACCTGCTCCAGGGCGGTGGTGATGATCCGCCGGTCCTCCGGGTCGTCGCCCGCGAACGCGCGCTTGTAGGGCGTGCGGCCCATCGCGACGACCTCCCGGACGGACAGCTCGAAGTCCGTGCCGCGCTCCTGGGGCAGGGCGGCGACGTGCCGGGCGGCCTGCCGCGCGGTCAGCCCCAGCACGTCGGCGTCGTCGAGCAGCACCCGTCCCGAGGTCGGGCGCAGGTGCCGGTAGACGGTGCGCAGCACGGTGGACTTGCCGCTGCCGTTGGGCCCCACGAGCCCGACGACCTCGCCGTCGGCGGCGAACAGGTGGACGCCCGACACCACGCTGCGGCCGGACAGGGTGACGTGGAGGTCCTCGACGTCCAGGCGCATCTACTTCTCCAGCTTCCGGTCGAGCAGGTACAGCAGGGTCGGGGCGCCGATGAACGCGGTGACCACGCCTACGGGCAGTTCCTGCGTCTCCAGGGCCGTGCGGGCGACGACGTCGACCGCCACCAGCAGCACGGCCCCGAACAGGGCGGCCACGGGCAGCAGGCGGCGGTGGTCGCCGCCGACGACCAGGCGGCACACGTGCGGGACCATCAGCCCGACGAACCCGATCGCGCCCGAGACGGCCACGAGCACGCCGGTCAGCAGGCTGGTGGCGACGAACAGCTCCCTCCGCAGCCTGGACACGTCGATTCCCAGTCCCGCCGCGGTCTCGTCGCCCATCAGCAGGGCGTTGAGGCCGCGGGCGCGGGACTGGAGCAGCAGGCCGACGAGCACCACGGCGAGCGCGGGCACGGCGAGCAGGTCCCACCTCGCCCCGCCGAGGTTGCCCATCAGCCAGAACAGGACGCCCCTCGTCTGCTGCTCGTCGGCGGTCTGGAGGACCAGGTAGCTGGTGATGCCGGACAGGAACTGCCCGATGCCCACGCCCGCGAGGACCAGGCGCAGCGGGGAGAAGCCGCCGCCGCGGCGGGCCATCGTCCACACCAGGCTGAACGACAGGAGCGCGCCGACGAACGCGGCACCGGACAGGCCGAGCTCCGCCAGCCCTCCCGCGCTCGCGCCGAACACGATGGCCGCGACGGCGCCCAGGGAGGCGCCGGAGGAGATGCCCAGCAGGTACGGGTCGGCGAGGGGGTTGCGCACCAGCGCCTGCACCGCCGTGCCGACCAGCCCCAGTCCCGCGCCGACGACCGCGGCCAGCAGCGCGCGCGGGACGCGGAGCTGCCAGACGATGACGTCCGACGTCCCGGCCACGGGAGCGGCGCCGGTCAGCCCGCGCCACACCGCCGCCCACACGTCGCCGACCGGGATCGTGCTGGAGCCCAGCGACACGGCCACGCTGAGGAGCACCACGAGGGCCACGACCAGCACCGCCGAGACGAGACCGGCCCGTGCGGCCGAGGAGTCGCCGGTCCGGTCCCGCTCGCGGCGGGACGGCAGCACCACCACCCGTCAGCCCGCCTTGACCAGGTCGGGGTGCAGCGTCGCCGCGATCTCCCGGACGGTGTCGGCGTTGCGCACGCTCGCGATCGTGGTGCGCTCGGACGGGATCCGCAGGAACCGGTCCTCGCGGACGGCCTCGAGGCCCGCGGTGGCGGGGAACTCCTTGAGGAACCTGACCGCCTCGTCGAACCCGGCCTGGTTGGCCCGCGCGTCACCCCGGTTGCGCACGCCGAGCTGGATCCAGTCGGGGTTCCGGGCGACGACGTCCTCCCAGCCCACCGGCTTGAACCCGCCCGAGCAGTCGCCGTAGACGTTGCGCGCGCCCGCCAGGGTGATCACCGCGTTGGCGACCTGCTGGTTGCACGCCGCGACCGGCTGGCCGGGGGTCGCGCCCACGTCGAAGAAGTAGTAGGTGGGGCGCTCGCCCTCGGGCACGCCCGCGAGGGCGGCGCGGACCTCGCCGGTCGTGCGCTCCATGCCTGCGACGAGTTCCCCGGCCCTGGCCGCGGTGCCGGTCACCGCGCCCAGCCGCCTGATGTCCTCCTGGACCCCCGACAGGTCCGTGACCGCGCGGCCCGCGTCCGCCGGGCAGGCCGTGGACCGGAGGAACAGGTGCTTGACGCCGACGGCGGCGAACTCCTCCTCGGTGGGCGCGACGCCCGCGGCGCCACCCATCGCGCCCATGCCGCTGAACGTGTCGATGTACAGGTCGGCGCCGGAGCCGAGCAGCTTCTCCTTGGCGATCACCCGGTCCCCCAGCACGGGGACCTTCGCCGCCGCCTCGGCGAACTCCTCGGGCATGGTGCCCGCGGCGGGCGGGAACCCGGTGCCCAGCACCTTCTCCTGCGCGCCGAGCCAGAACAGCACCTCCAGGCTGGAGGCGTTGCTGGTCACGATCCTCGACGGCGCGGAGTCGAAGCTGATCCTCGCTCCCCGGCAGTTCTCCAGCTCCACCGGGAACCCCGCCCCGGCCGGGGCGGGCGGTGCGGCGGAGGGCGGGCCACCGCCGCACGCCGAGAGCAGGAACACCGAAGCGACGGCTGCACCGCGCAGCGCTCGACCGACCACGAACCGACTCCCGTCTCGTCCGGTCCTCACCGGACCGCTGATCGAGTAGTCGGATCGGTTCCGCGTTCGGTTCCCGCCGTCCGCGGTCCGGGGTGGACCTCGGGATCACACGACCCCGGAGTCCTCCTGGCCGCCCGCTCGCAGCAGGTCGTCGCGGGCCCGCGCGACGCGGGAGCGGACCGTCCCGATCGGACAGCCGCAGACCTCCGCCACCTCGACGTAGGACAGGCCGAACACCTGGGTCAGCACGAGGGCCTCGCGGCGCTCGGGCGTGAGGCCGTCGAGCAGCACGTTCAGGTCGACGACGTCCTCGAACCCGGTGCGGTTCCGCTCCCGGACGCGGGCGTCGGACACCTTCACGTAGTCGGCGGCCCACGCGATCGACGGCCTGGCCACCGCGGCCCGCACGTGGTCGACCACCGTGCGGCGGGCGATCGACAGCAGCCAGGTGCGGGCGGACGACCTGCCCTCGAAACCGGGGAGGCTGCGCAGGGCGCGGAGGTAGACCTCCTGCGTCAGGTCGTCGGCCTCCCGGACGCTCGCGAGGTGCGCCACGAGTCTCCACACGTCGCGCTGGGTGGTGCGGACGAACCGTTCGAGCGCCGCCCGATCGCCTGCTCCGGCGGCCAGCGCACTGGCCGTCACCGCGTCGTCGTCGCGTGTAGTGGACACGGTCGATGAGGTTAACCCAGAGCCGGGAGGGAACTTCTGCTCCGCTTGGAGCGACAATCTCCACGTGGACTGCGACATCTGCCGAGAAGCCCTGTCGGCGCGATCGGACGGCGAGGCCGAACCCGTGCCCGCCGGGGTGACCGACGCGCACCTGGAGTCCTGCGCCGCGTGCAGGCGGTGGCAGCAGGACGCGGCGGCGCTGACGCGCGGTCTGCGCCTGCGCCCGGCGGTCGACGTCCCGGACCTCGCCGCGCAGGTGCTGGCCGCCGCACCGCCCGTGCCGCCCGCCGCGCGGCCGACCCGCGGCTGGTACCCGCGCGCCGTGCTGGCGGGCGTGGCCGTCGCCCAGCTGACGCTCGGGTTGGCCCAGGTCTTCGGGGTGAACGCCGGGGACGCCCACGCAGGCCACGGGGCGGGGTCGACGCACCTGTTCAACGAGAGCACCGCGTGGAACCTCGCCCTCGGCCTGGGGATGCTGTGGACCGCCCTGCGCCCCAGCGCGAGCACCGGGCTGCTCCCGGTGATGGCCGGGTTCGTCGCGGTGCTCACGCCCTTCTCCGCGCACGACCTGGTCACGGGCACCGCGCCGCTGTCGCGGATCACCTCGCACGCGTTCCTGGTGCTGGGCCTGGTGGTGCTGCTGGTCGTGCACCGCACGGGCCGCACCCCGGAGGACGGCGCCCGCGCGACCGGCCCGGACGGCACACCCCTCCCCGTCGACGACGGGGGCGCGCAGGACGGCCCGGCGCGGCGGGTGCACGGCGGAAGTCCCCGGTGGCGACACCTGCGCCCGGTGAGCGGCAAGCACGCCGCCTGACGGCTCTGCCGCGTCGCCGCCCCGCCGAACCGTCACGTCGTCAGGCCGTCTCGGCGCCGGAGCGCCTCGGTGTGTCGCGGTCGGTGTGTCGTCGCCTCACCGGCGGTCGGCGGGGTGCCCCGCGGCGTCAGCCCGCCGACCGCTCCCGGCCCGACCGGTCGTCGTCGCGCAGCAGCGCCACCAGGTCCTCGCGGGCCCTGGCCACGCGCGACCGGATCGTCCCCACCGGGCAGTCGCACACCTCCGCGGCCTCGGCGTAGGACAGGCCGAGCGCCTGGGTGAGCACGAACGCCGCCCCGCGGTCGGGGTCGAGCGAGGACACGGCGTCGTGCAGCGCGACGCGGTCGGCGAAGCCCGGTCCCGCGTCCGGCTGCGCCAGTTCGGCCGCGGTCCGCCAGTCGTCGTGGCCGTCCACCCTGGGCCGGACCTTCACCGACCGGAGGTGGTCGGCCACCACCCGCCGCGCGATCGACAGCAGCCACGTCCTGGCCGACGACCTGGCCTGGAAGCGCGCGAGGCTCGGCAGCGCGCGCAGGAACGTCTCCTGCGCCAGGTCGTCGGCGAGTTGAGCGTCGCCCGCCAGGTGCGCGACGAAGCGCCAGACGTCGGCCTGGGTCGCGCGCACGAACCGCTCGGTCGCCGACCGGTCCCCGGAACGGGCCTCCAGCGCCAACCGGGTGATCTCGGCGTCGTCGTTCCGCAGCAGCCTCACGACGAGGACTACGGAACGGCCGGACCGGACGTTCAACCTCCCGTCAGCGCACCGCGACCACCACGTGGTCGTCACCGGACTGCCACACCACGCCCACCTCGGCGAACCCGGCCCGCCGCAGCGCCTCCACGTGCCAGCGCGCGCTCAGCCCGTTGCCGCGGCCGTCGTTCTCGGCTCGGGGTCGCTCGCCGGTGAACGCACCGCTCAGCTCGGGATCGGCGCGGACGGCGTCCCACCAGGCCGACCACTCCTCGTTCTCGACGACCCCCGCGCGCTCGGCCCGCCGGTGGCGGACGACCTCGGCCAGCTCCCGCAGCGCGGGCCGCTCGTCGTGGAGGTGGTCGCCGTTGACCAGCACACCGCCGGGCCGGATCGCCGCGGCGAGGTCGCGGTAGACGCCCTCCAGGCGTTCGGCCGCGATCCAGTGCAGCGCCGTGGTCGACACCGCCGCGTCCCACCCGGACCCGACACCGAGGGCCTCCACCCAGCCGGGCTCACCGAGTTCCGCCCGCACGTACTCGACCGGCGTCCGACCCGCGCGGGCCAGGGCCAGCAGGAACGGGTCCGCGTCGACCCCGACGACCCTCGCGGCGGGCACGCGGGCGTGCAGCCGCGTCGACAGCGAACCGGGCCCGCACCCGAGGTCCACGACCACCGGTGCCTCCACGGCGGCGCACACGTGCTCGACGACGTCGCCGATCACCCGGAACCGCTCCTCGCGGTCGGCGACGTAGCGCTCCTGCTGGCGGTCCCACCGCTCGACCCACCGCTCCGCGACCACCTGGTCCACCACGTTCGTCCTCCGCCGCTCGGCTCCCGATGTGACGAAGCTTACTGCCAAACACTGGCAACAGCGACCTGGACCGGGTCCCCGCCGAACGACCGGCCCGTCGCGCCGAGCCCTTCCCCTGGGCCCGCCGCCCCGGAGCCCAGGACCGTGCGGCCGGCGGCGGGGATGCGCCCGGTCGCGTCGGCCGCACGCGCCGCAGGCGGCTCGAACTGCGGGCGGTACCGCCGTTCCGCGTGCCGGCGCGGGCGTGCAGCTCCTCGACCAGCGGACGCGCGGCGCGCTCGGCGTGCACGGACAGGAACGCGTCCACCACCTCCGCGGGTGGCGGGCCGCGCCCGTCGCGGGGCTCCAGGGCGCGCACCGCCGCCGCGTCGTCCACCGACCAGGTGCCGGTGGACGGGTCCCACCGCGCGCCTGCCGGGTGCGCCGCCCTGGGCCCGGTGCCCGGCGGGCAGCAGCCGCACGGCCGCCTGGTGGGCCGCCGCGCCGGGCACCCCGCCCTCCAGGACGTGCGGCAGGTCCACCAGCGCCGCGCGCGGCGACACCGCCCGCCTGGCGTTCGCCCGCTCCTCGGCGGTCGCCGAACGCGGACCCCCGTCCGAACCACCCGCGACGGCCTCCTGCGTCCACTCCCAGGACGACGCTGCCGGACAGCACCGACGGTTCCGGGTCCGTCACAGGCCGGAGGTGTCGTCCTGCCCGATCAGGCCGTGGTGGTGGGCGAAGCGCACGGCGTGCACGCGGTCCCGCAGCCCGAGCTTCGCCAGCACGCGCGACACGTGGGTCTTGACGGTCTGACCGCCGACGTAGAGCTGGTCGCAGATCTCGGCGTTGGACAGGCCGGCCGCCATCAGCAGGAACACCTCGTGCTCGCGCGCGGTGAGCCGGTCCACCCCCGGTGCCGTGCTCCTGGGCCCGGCGGTGGGCGTCAGCACGTCGGCCAGCCGGGGGGCGAGGCGGCGGGTGATCGACGGGTCGATGTAGGTGTCGCCCCGCGCGGCGACGCGGATCGCGGTCACCAGTTCCTCGGGCGGCAGGCTCTTCAGCACGAAGCCGCTCACGCCCGACGCCAGCGCCTCGTGCACGTAGTCGTCGGCGTCGAACGTGGTGAGCAGCACGACCTTGAGGTCGCGGAACCCCGACGACATGAGTTCGCGGGCCGCCGCGAGCCCGTCGAGCTTGGGCATCCGCACGTCGAGGATCACCAGGTCGGGCCGCAGGTTCCGGGTCGCCTCGACGGCGCTGTAGCCGTCGCCGACGTCCGCGACGCAGCTCATGTCCGGCTGGGCGTCCAGCACGGCCCGCAGGCCGGAGCGGAACATCGCGTGGTCGTCGGCGATCACGATGCGCAGGGTCATGTTCCGCTTCCGATCGGCATCGTCACGCTGGTCTCCCAGAACTGCCCGTCCTCGACGAGGCCGGAGGTCGCGGAACCGCCGAGGCTCTCCGCGCGCTTCCCGATCCCCTCCAGCCCGCGAGCCGAACCCCGTTGCCCCACCAGGGAACCGCGCTCCGCGAGCACCGCCTCGGAGGCGACCCGGTTGCGGGCGGTGAGCACCACGTGGTCGCGGCCGTACTCCAGTTCCACCCGCACCGCCGTCCCGTCGCCGTGCCGCAGCGCGTTGGTCATCATCTCCTGCGCCACCCGGTACAGCGCGGTGTCGACGGCGCTCGGCACCGGGCGCGGGTCGTCGTAGACGGCGAAGGCCACCCGGAGACCGGAGTTCCGGACGCCGTCGAACAGCTCCTGGAGCTTGCCGAGGCCGGGCTGCGCGGAGTCGTCGCCCTCGTGCAGCAGGTCGAGCAGCCTGCGCAGGTCCACCATCGCCGCCCGGCTGGACGCCTCCACCGCCGTGAGCGACGTGGTCACCGGACCCGCGCCCGAGGCCGCGGAGTCCCGGTCGTCCAGGTTCAGCCTGGCCGCGGCGGCGTGGACGCCGATCGCGCTGACGTGGTGGGAGATGACGTCGTGCAGGTCGTTGGCGATGGCCTCGCGCTCCCTGGCCACCGCCCTGGCCACCTCGGCGCGCGCGTCGCGCAGCGCGTCCTCCCGCTGGCGGCGCAGCTCGTCGACGTGGGCCTTGCGCGCGGTGGTGTAGCGGCCGACCAGCCACGGCAGCACGGAGTTGGCGGTCACCAGGGTCAGCACGGCCAGGGGGTCCCTCGACCCGCTGATCCACAGCGACACCAGCACGCCGGTGCCCAGTGCGATCAGCGAGAGCCCGGCGGGCAGGTTCCGCAGCCAGGCGCCCGACCGGTAGGCGGACACCAGCAGCCCGGCGGTGGTCGCGCTGCGGCCCGGCAGGACGACCGCCAGCACCGGGACCAGGGCGCCCTGCGCGAGCGCGACCCAGCCCGAGTACCGGGGCGACGAGGCCAGGGCGGCGTCCGCGACGACGATCACGACCAGGAGCAGCGCCTCGAACGCCCCCACGCTCTCGGGTCCCCTGGTCAGGAAGCTCACCGCGTCGGTGAGCAGGCACACGGCCGCCACCAGGACCGACTGGCGCGTCAGGGACCGCGCCACGTCGCGGTCGCGCCCCGGTACCCGGCGGACCGGCGTCCCGACCGCCTCCGTCGCACTGCTGGTCATGGGAGCCATTGTGCTGGCCCCCCGGAACCGGGGGAGTCACACCCCAGGGGATGCGCCACCACGGGGGACGGAACCCGCGGTGTCCGGTGTGCACGGTCCACACCGGACACCGCGGTCGAGGTCAGCCCGCGGTGCCGCGCTCGCGGTCGGTCTCGTCGTCGAACTCCCCGATGAGCTGTTCGAGGAGGTCCTCCAGCGCGGCGATGCCCACCACGGTCCGCTCGCCGTCGGCGACCAGCGCCAGCTGCGACCTCGCGCCGCGCATCGCGGTGACCGCGCGGGCGACGGGCAGGTCGGCGGGCAGCGTCAGCGGTGTGGTCATCATCGTGCCCGCCGCCGGGTCGGCGCCGGTGGCCGTGGCGCGCACGACCTCGCGGATGTGCAGCAGGCCGACGAACGCGCCGTCGGGGTCCAGCACCGGGAACCGCGACCGACCGGTGTCGCGGCTGAGCCGCTCGACCTCGTGGGCGGTGGTGCCCTCGGTCACGGTCACGGTCCTGTCCCTCGGGATCATCACCTCGGCCAGGGTGGTGTTCTGGAGGTGCAGCATCCTGGTGAGCAGGCGCTGCTGGCCCTCGGGGATCGTGCCGTGCTCACCGGACTGGCGCAGCAGCATCAGCAGGTCGTTCGGCCGGTGCGCCTGGGCCAGTTCGTCCTGCGGCTGCACCTTGAGCAGCCGCAGCAGCGCGTTGGACGTGCCGTTGAGCGCGGACAGCAGCCAGCGCACCCCTCGGGCGAACCCGCGGAACGGCAGCGCCAGCAGCAGCGCCGAGCGCTCGGGGTGCGAGATCGCCCACGACTTCGGCGCCATCTCCCCGACGACCATGTGCAGGAACACCACCAGCACGAGGCTGAGCGCGAACGCGATCCCGTGCGCCACCACCGGGGGCAGCCCGGTCAGCAGGAACAGCGGGTCGAGCAGCGTCGCCACGGCGGGCTCGGCCAGCGCGCCGAGCCCCAGGGTGCACAGCGTGATGCCGAGCTGCGCGCCCGCGAGCATGAGCGACAGCTCCCGCACGCCCGCGACGGCCGCGCGGGCGGCCCGGCTGCCCTCGGCGGCCGACTGCTCCAGCCGGTGGCGCTTCGCGGAGATCAGCGCGAACTCCGCGGCGACGAAGAAGGCGTTGCCCACCAGCAGGGCGAACGACACGGCGAGCGACAACCCGATGCTCATCGGCCCAGCACCTCGTCATCCTCGGGCACGGTTCCCCGTTCCTCCTCGTCGTCCGGTGGGTCGGGCGGCGCGGGCCGGTCGCGCAGCACGACCGTGCTGGGCACGTTCCTGGCGACCGCCGCGACCCGCACCAGCACGTGCCGCCACGACGGCGGTTCGTCGTCGAGCGACGGCACGGGCACGGCGACCTCGATCTCGTCGCCCACGCGGGCGGTGCGGCCGAGTTCGCTCAGCACGAGGCCGGACACCGTGTCGTAGCCGTTGTCGGTCGGCAGCGAGACGCCGGTCGCGTCCTCGATCTCGTCGATGCGGAGCCTGCCGGGCACCGTCCACGAGCCGTCGGGCCGCTGTTCGACCACGTCGGCGATCAGGTCGTCCTCGTCGTGGATCTCCCCGACGAGTTCCTCCGCCAGGTCCTCCAGCGACACGACGCCCGCGAACCCGCCGAACTCGTCGACCACGCAGGCGGTCTGGCGGTGCTCGGCGCGCAGCCGCTCCAGCACGGCGGGCAGCGGCAGCGTCGAGGGCACGAGCACGGCGGGCGAGGCGATCCGCCCGATCGGCGTGTCGGCGCGCTTCTCGGGGTCGACGGTCAGGACCTCGGCGAGGCCGACCAGGCCGACCACGTCGTCGAGGTCCTCCCCCACGACGGGGAAGCGGGAGTGCCCGGTGTCGAGCAGCTCCACGATCCGCGACACGGGCTCGTCCGCCTTGACGGTGTGCACCGACACCCTCGGCGTCATGGCCTGCTCGGCCACCAGCTCGCGGAAGTCGAGGCCGCGGTCGAGCAGCCGGGACAGCTCGGGGTCGAGGTGGCCCTGGGCACCCGCCTCGTCGATGATCTGGTGCAGGTCCTCGGGCGTCGCGCCCTGCGGCAGCTCCTCCACCGGCTCGATGCCGACGGAGCGCAGCAGCTTGTTCGCGGCGGCGTCGAAGAACCGGATGACCGGTCCGGCGACCACGAGGTAGAGCAGGGTCGACGAGCTGAGGGCCCTGGCCAGCGCCTCGGGCTTGGCGATGGCGAGGTTCTTGGGCACGAGTTCGCCCAGCACCATCTGCACCACGGTGGCGAACACCAGCGCGACGGCCACGGACAGCGACAGCCTCGTGGCCTCCGACAGGCCGGTGAAGCCGAGCACGTCCGCCAGGCCGGAGCCGAGCAGGGGTTCGGCGACGAAGCCGACCAGCAGCGCGGTGACCGTGATGCCGAACTGGGCGCCGGAGAGCATGAACGACAGGCGCTGGGTCACCCGGTACGCGCGCTCCGCGGGCTTGTCGCCCTCCTCGGCCATCTGCCGCAGGCGGCCCCGGTCCACCGCCATGTAGGCGAACTCCTGGGCCACGAAGTACCCGGTCGCCGCGGTGAGCAGCACGATCGCGACCAGGCCCCAGAGAATCAACATGCCGCGTCCCCACCCGGTAGACCAGGCAGGACAGCGGCACCGGGGTCGAACAGGCTGTTCAGCCGGGCGTGGCCCGGCTGACTACTGCACCCCTCGGGGTCAGCGGTGGAAGGCATGCAGTCAACACTAGCACGCGGCACTGTATGGTTCAGGTGGATCACCGACGACCCGAGAGGAGCACGGGGATGAGCGAAGCCCTGCTCAAGATCGGCGAACTCGCGGCCCGCTCCGGTGTCAGCATCCGCACCATCGACTACTACACCGGCCTCGGCCTGCTCGCCCCCGCGAAGCGCACCGCGTCGAACTACCGGCTCTACTCCCCCGCCGACGCCGACCGCATCGGCGTGATCCAGCGCCTGGAGACGCAGGGCGTGAGCCTGGAGGAGATCTCGCGCGCGCTCGGCTCCCAGCCCGCCGACGTGGCCGACCTGCTGACGCGGATCACCGCGGACCTCGACGTCCTCCAGGCGGCGATCAGCGCCGCCGACCCCGAGACGCACGGCCTGCTGGCCGCCATCGCCGGTCGCGTGCACTCGCTCGTCACCATCGCGCTCCAGATACCGCCCGACCTCCCCCTGACCTGACCGGGCCCCCGACTGCGGCACCACGACGGCGCGACCCCCGCACCGGTGGACGACCGGGGGCCCGGCAGGCTCCTCGCCCGCCGGGCCCCCGGTTCGAGCGGGATCACTCCTCGCCCGCGAAGTCCTCCCCCTCGTCCTCGAACGCGTCGCCGACCTCGTCGACGACCTCGCCCAGGACCATGCCGCCCACGACACCGGCGGCCACGCCACCGACGACGGCACCCATGCCGGGACCGCGGCGGTGGTGCTCGTCGTGGCCGTACCCGTGCTGCTGGTACCCGTGCTGCTGCCCGTAGCCCGGCTGGCCGCCGAAGGCGGAGTGGCCGCCGCGCTCGGCGACCTGGGCCAGCCACCCGTCGATCTCGGAGGCCCAGTCGACGCCCATGGCGTCCTGGTGCGACAGCGCGAAGCGGCCGAACGAGTCGCCGCCGGAGCTGAACATCCCCCCGCGCCGGTCGGCTTCGAGGACGACGACCAGCTCGTGCGGGTTGGCGACGAAGGTCAGCTCGACCTGGTTGATCCGCCCGGCGAACCGCGAGGGCGGGAAGAACTCGATCTCCTGGTAGAAACCCAGGTCCTGGTGGACGCCGTGGATGCGCCCCGCTTCGACGTCGGCGCTGCGGAACTGGAAGCCCAGCGCTCCGAAGGCGTCGAGCACGCGGTCCTGCGACGGCAGCGGCGAGACCGCGATCGGGTCGAGGTCGCCCTTGTCGGGAGCCCCGGAGATGACGAGTTCCGTGCGGACGCCGACGGTCATGCCGTGCAGGTTCGCCCCGCCGACGGTGGTGATGGGCGTCTCCCACGGGACGGGGAGCTGGAACGGCACCGCCAGCGGCTGGCCCGCGGTGACCCGCACGCCGTGCGCGACGACGACGCGGAGGAACTCGGCCGTGCCGCCGAACTCGTGGTCGCCGCTCTCGACCTCGACGCGGGTGACGAGCGACAGCACGACCTGGTCGATGGTGGCGTCGGAGCTGCCACCCTGGATGCGCACCTGGCCGGTGATCACCTGGCCGGGCACGGCGTGCGGGGAGTCAAGGACGGTGTCGACGGTCGGGCCGCCGACGCCGAAGGCGCTCAGCATCCGCTTGAACATGGAGTCGTTCCTCCGAGTGGGGACTTCGAGGGGGTGACGGAACCCAGTCGGGCGCCGAGGAGTGGAGCGGGGACGCACTGCCGTCGATCACGGCGAACCGCCGGCGCGCCGGAGCGTCCCGCGATTCGACGCCGGCCGGAATCGCCTGCCGCACAAGGGAATCCCCCGAGTGCACGACGGCGGAACCGGCCGGAGCAGACACAAGCCAACACTAGCACGTAGCGCTGTACGGTTACCCGGAAGATCACCCGTCGGCGCGACGGCCGACCGGGGTCAGGGAACCTCCGACCCCTCGGGCTCCCCGACCTCCACGACCCGGCGCAGGCGCACCGACGTGATCGCGTGGCGCTCCACCCCGAGCACCTCGACGGTCCAGTCCGAGACCTCGATCCGGTCCCCCGGCTTCTCCGGGATGCGGCCCAGCACGACCAGCACGAGCCCGGCGATGGTGGTGTAGTCGCCGTCCGGCGCGTCGGGCAGCTCGACGCCGATGTCCTCCAGGTCGTGGATCGGGAACGTGCCGGTCAGCACCATCGACCCGTCGGCGTCGGTGCGGACGGACAGCACGTCGCGGTCGGTCTCGTCGTAGATCTCGCCGACGACCTCCTCCAGCAGGTCCTCCAGCGTCACGATGCCGTCCACCGCGCCGTGCTCGTCCACGACCAGCGCGAACTGCTCGTGCTCCGCCTTGAACCGGCGCAGCGCGTCGGCGACCCGCAGCGAGTCCGGCAGCAGCACGGCCTCCCGCGCGACCTCCACGAGCACGCTGTCGTCGGCGAGCAGGTCGCGCAGGTGGACGACGCCGACCACGTCGTCCAGGTGACCCTCGTGCGCCACGGGCGCGCGCGAGTGACCCGAGGCGACCAGCGCCTCCCGCGCCTCGGGCACGGTCAGGTCGGCGGCCAGCGTGAACACCGCCCGGCGCGGGACCAGCACCTCGCGCAGGCGCCGCTCGTGGATCTCCAGCGCCCCGCTGATGATCATGCGCTGCTCGGGGTTGAGGCCACGCTGGCCCGCGACCAGCTCCCGCAGCTCCTCGGGGCTCAGCTCCTCGCCGCCCGCGTCGGGGTTGCCGCCGAACACCCGCACGACCACGTTGGTCGCGGCGCTCAGCGTCCACACCACCGGACGGGAGATCGTCGACAGCAGGTCCAGCGGGCGCACGACCAGCAGCGCCCACCGCAGGGCGTACTGCATCGCCAGCCGCTTGGGCGCCAGCTCCCCGAACACCAGGGTCACGAAGGTCAGCACGACCGTCACCAGCGCCACGGCGACCGCGTTCGCCGCGCCCCCCAGGAAACCCAGCAGCGGCACGAGCGGCTCGGCCAGCGACACCGCCGCGGTCGCCGAGGCGAGGAACCCGGCCAGCGTGATGCCGATCTGGATGGTCGCCAGGAACCGGTTCGGGTCGCGGGCCAGCCGCACCAGCGTGCGGGCGCTCCGGCCGCCCTCGCGCTCCAAGGTCCGCAGCTGCCCCTCGCGCAGCGAGATGAGCGCCATCTCGCTGCCCGCGAACACCGCGTTGATCAGCACCAGCACCGCGACCAGCACGATGTCGAAGCCGTTCTCGCCCACGTGATCCCCGTCCAGACTCCGAATTCACCCGTCCGGATGATTGGACCGCATCGGCCGATCTTCGGCGACACGGCCCCGGACGACGAGTTCGCGCGCACGCCGGAGAAGCGGACACACCCTGTCCTCCACCCGTGCGAACGTCCTGTCGGCAACCTCGACCGACGTTAGGGAAGATGTCACCGTGAAGATGCGCGATCTGGGGCGGACCGGGATCCGGGTCAGCCCCTACTGCCTGGGCACCATGATGTTCGGCCGGGCGGGGAACACCGACGGCGCCGACTGCGTGCGCATGGTCCACCGGGCGCTCGACGCCGGGATCAACGTCATCGACACCGCCGACGTGTACTCGGGCGGCGAGTCGGAGGAGATCGTCGGCAGGGCGTTGAAGGGCAGGCGCGCCGACGTCGTGCTGGCCACCAAGGTCAACGGCTCGACGGGCGCGGACCCCAACCGCGGCGGCAGCTCCCGCCGGTGGATCACCACCGCGGTCGAGGACTCGCTGCGGCGCCTGGGGACCGACCACATCGACCTCTACCAGGTCCACCACCCCGACCCGCTGACCGACGTCGAGGAGACGCTGTCCGCGCTGACCGACCTGGTGCGCGCGGGCAAGGTGCGCGCCATCGGCTCGTCGAACCTGCCGGTCTCCGAGATCGTCGAGGCGCAGTGGGTCGCCGAGCGGCGCGGCCTCCAGCGCTTCCGCACCGAGCAGCCCACGTACTCCGTGCTCAACCGCGGGATCGAGAGCGAGATCCTGCCGACCTGCCGCAGGTACGGCATGGGCGTGCTCGTGTGGAGCCCGCTCGCGTCGGGTCTGCTCACCGGCCGCTACCGCAAGGGGCGGCCCGCGCCCGTCAACCCGCGGATGCGCTGGGTGCCCCGGCACCTGACCGACGAGGGCAAGCTCGACGCGGTCGAGCGGCTCCTCCCCCTGGCGCGCGAGGCGGGTCTGTCGCTGACCCACCTGGCGATGGCCTTCGCCGTCGCCCACCCCGGCATCACCTCGGCCATCATCGGCCCCCGCACCGCGGATCAGCTGGAGGACCTCCTGGCGGGCGCGACGACGACCCTCACCGACGACGTCCTGGACCGGATCGACGCGATCGTGCCGCCCGGCACGGACGTCGGCCCGATCGACGTGTCCTACGTCCCGCCCGCCATCACCCGCACGGACCTGCGCAGGCGCGCGGCGGACGAGCGCGCGGCGGCATGAGCGGAACCGTCCTCGACGCGCGGGCGCTCAACCGCGCCGCGCTGGCCCGGCAGCTGCTGCTCGACCGGGCCGACCTGCCGGTGCTCGACGCCGTCGCGCACCTCGGCGGCCTCCAGGCGCAGGAGCCGCAGGAACCGTTCGTCGGGCTCTGGTCGCGGGTGCGCGCGTTCGACCCGGCGGCGCTCTCGGACCTGCTGACCGGGCGGCGGGTGGTGCGGACGCACCTCATGCGCCGCACCGTCCACCTCCTCGCGTCCGCCGACGTCCTGGCGTGGCGGGCGAGGCACGACGCCATGCTGCGCCAACGGGTCCTCGGGACCTACCGCCGCGAACTCGCCGGGATCGACCTCGGCGAGCTCGCGGAGGCGGGCCGGGCGGTGATGGCCGACGGCGAGCCCCGCTCGATGGGCGACCTGGCGCGGGCGGTCGCCGACCGCTGGCCCGCGCCCGGCCACCGGCCGCTGGGCGAACTGCTGGTCGCCGCCCTCATCCCGATGGTGCAGCTGCCGCCGCGCGGGCTGTGGCGCGCCAAGGGCGGGGTGCGCAACGTGCCGGTCTCCTCGTGGCTGGGCCGCGAGGTCGATCCCCTGCCGGAGGACGGTTCGGACCCGGTCGGCCAGGCTCTGGTGCGGCGCTACCTGGCCGCGTTCGGGCCCGCGGCGACGGCGGACCTGCGGGCCTGGAGCGGTCTGGCCGGTCTGCCCGCCGCGGTGGCCGCGCTGCGCGACGAGCTGGTCGGCTTCCGCGACGAGCGGGGCCGGGAGCTGCTCGACCTGCCCGACGCACCCCGCCCGGACGCCGGAACCCCGGCCCCGGTGCGGTTCCTGCCCGCGTTCGACAACGCGATCCTCGGCTACGACGACCGGAGCCGGATCATCGACGACGCCCACCGCGGCCTGTCGGTCGCCGGTGAGCGCGTCGCGCTCGTGGACGGCCGGGTCGCGGCGACGTGGACCGCGAAGGAGGGCACCGTGCTCGTCACCCCGCTGCGGGCCTTCACCCGCGCCGAGCGCACCGCCGTGACCGAGGAGGGGGAGCGGGTGGCGTCGTTCCTCTCCGACGGCGCGAGCGCGCGGGCGTCGATCGCCGAGGTCGGCTGACCGCGGTCTCCGGAGCACCCCGCGGTGTGCTCCGGAGACCGGTGCTCACGCCGTCGTCGTGGTGGCGGCGCGGACCTCGCTGGTGCCGAGCTCGACCGTCTGCATGCCCCAGAACACCGAGAACTCGATGATCAGCAGCGCCTCGACGGCCAGGACCGCGTGCGGGACCCCGAGCTGGTAGAGCACCACGGAGCCGACCACGGTCAGCGCCATGGCGACCGCCGTGGCGCCGTAGCGGTTCCGCCAGGGGCTCACGCTCCTCTTGGCGGCGAAGTCCAGGGCGTTGAGCCAGACCACCGCGACGATGCCCGCGAACAGCAGGATGGCCGCGGTGGCGTGGCCGTAGCGCAGGAACAGGTCGCGCCAGGTGAAGAAGACCACCAGGCCCGCCGCGAGCAGGGTGAGCGTCACGACCAGCGCCCCCTTGGCGAACCCGCTGGGCGGGACGTCCCGGTTCGGGCGGACCCGCGGCAGCAGCCACGCGGCGAGCGCGGCGAGCAGCGCGACCACCAGCAGCGCGCCCACGTTGTTCGCGACGGCGTCGGCGAGACCGGGGTTGCCGGGCACCGGGGATCCGGCCGAGGTGCAGGTGCGGTCGAACTCGGTCGGCACGAAGGCGACCACGAACGCCATGAAGCCCGAGTGGTCGAGCACCACGTTCTCGCGGTCCGTGTTGCCCCGGTAGACGACGAGGCAGACGCCGATCGCGCACAGGGCGCCGACGAAGACGCCGCGCACGGACGTGTGGTAGTACGCGCTGATCGACCGCAGCGTGCAGAAGGAATCGATGAAGACCACCTGCGCCGCGATCGACACGGCGAGCAGCGTCGCCAGCAGGAGCATGGCGAACCGCAGTGCGAGGTAGGTCTGCCTGGCGTTGTTGTCCTCCACGACAACCCTCCATCCGTCGTTCCGTCGACGACCCGACCTCCGGGGCGGGCGAGGGGCGGCGGACCCGGCGTCGTGCGCCCGGAGGTCGAGGAAGAGCACGAGGGGTGGGGCGCGGACCTGGCCGTCGTGGTCCGCGACGCGCGCGGCACGACGGCGACCGGGCCGCCGCCGGTCACCTCGTTCGACGTACCCGCCCTGGCAGTCGCCGCCCCGTGCGGTGCCGTTACGAGTGCTTCGGGAATTCCACGGGAACAACTTGAGGCGTCAACCGCGGTGGTCCTATGTTGAACCGGAACCCGGACCCGATCACGGAGGACAACCCCCATGACCACCGCCATCCAGATCCCCGGCTACGTCGCAGGCACCTGGGTCATCGACGCGACCCACTCGGCCGTCTCGTTCAGCGTCCGGCACCTGATGGTCAGCAAGGTCCGCGGCGGCTTCCGCACGTTCGAGGGCACCATCGTCACCGCGGAGGACCCCGCGGCCTCCTCCGTGACCGCGACGATCGACCTGGCGTCCATCGACACCAACAACGAGGACCGCGACAACCACATCCGCTCGGCGGACTTCTTCGAGGTCGAGAAGTACCCGACCATGACCTACCGCTCCACCGGTCTGCGGGTCGACGGCGACGACTACGTCGTCGACGGTGAACTCGACCTGCACGGCGTCGTGAGGAGCGTGCCCCTCACCGTCGAGCTCAACGGCTTCGGCCCCGACCCGTACGGCGGCACCCGCGCGGGCTTCTCCGCGACCGCGGAGATCTCCCGCAACGACTTCGGCATCGACATCCACATGCCGCTCGACGGCGGCGGTGTGGTCATCGGCGACAAGATCGCCATCTCGCTGGAGATCGAGGCCGTGCTCCAGGCCTGAGCCGGGCGTCAGCGGCGTCGGAGCACGAGTTCCCGGTCGCCGAGCGGGGCGAAGAAGCCCTCGACGGCGGCGTCGGAGACCTCCTCCGGCGTCGCCGGGTTCCAGCGCGGCGCGCGGTCCTTGTCGACGACCCGCGCCCTGATGCCCTCGACCAGGTCGGGCGAGCGGAAGCAGGCGGTCGACACCCGGTACTCCTGCGCGAGGACGGCCTCGACCGACGGCAGGTCGCGGGCGCGGCGCAGGGACCGCAGGGTGACCTTCAGCGCGGTCGGCGACCCGCCCAGGATCCGCTCGACGGCCTCCTTGGCCTCGGGCGAACCGAGGTCGCGCAGGCGGTGCAGCACCTCCTCCACCGTGTCGGCGGCGTAGCACCGGTCGATCCACCCCCGCTCCCCCGCGAGGTCGGCGGGCGGTGCGGCGCGGGCGTGGTCGCGCACGGCGGCGTCGACGCCCCCGGCGAGGGCGTCGACGAAGTCCGCCAGGTGCTCGGCGGGCACGAAGTGGTCGGCGAAGCCGCACGCGATGGCGTCGCCCGCGCCGATGACCGCGGCGGTCAGGGCGAGGTGCGTGCCCAGTTCGCCCGGCGCGCGGGAGAGCAGGTGGGTGCCGCCGACGTCCGGGACGAGGCCGATGCCGACCTCGGGCATGGCGAGCCTGGTGCGCTCGGTGACCACGCGGACGCCGCCGTGCGCGGAGATCCCGACGCCGCCGCCCATCACGATGCCGTCCATGATCGCGACGTAGGGCTTGCGGTACCGGGCGACGTGGGCGTTGAGCGCGTACTCGTCGCGCCAGAAGTCCAGCGAGGCCGTGCCGCCCGCGACGGCGTCGGCGTGGATGCCGCGGATGTCGCCGCCCGCGCACAGGCCCCGCTCACCGGCGCCGGAGACGACCACCGCGCGGACCGAGTCGTCGGCCTCCCAGGCCGTCAGCGCCGCCTCGATCCGCGTCACCATGTCGTGGGTGAGGGCGTTGATCGCCCTGGGGCGGTTGAGGACGACGCGGCCGATGCCGCCGTCGTGCCCCAGGAGGACGTCGTGCTCCACCAGGCTGCTCCCGTCGGTCCACCGCGATGATCACGGCCGTGGACCCGTACCGTAGGACGTCCGACTGTTCGGACGCCGGAAAACCGGCCGCCGGGTGAACGACGACACACCGGGGTTCACGACGGCCGCGACCGCTGCGTCACGACGATGCACGCGAGCACGACGGCGGCGGTGAGCGGCACGGCGGGGCCGAGTTCCTCGCCCAGCAGGAGCACGGCCCACACGAGCGTCAGCAGCGGCTGCGCGAGCTGGAGCTGGCTCGCCCTCGCCACCCCGATCAGGCCCATCCCCCGGTACCAGACGACGAACCCGCCGAGCTGCGACACGGCCGCGGTGTACGCCAGGCCGACGACGGCCTTCGTCGTGAGGTGCACCGGCTCCTGCGCCAGCGCCCACCCGGCCACGACGAGGTTCACCGGGGCGGCGATCACCACGCCCCACGCGATGACGCGCCAGCCCGGCAGGTGCGCCGAGAGCCGCCCGCCCTCGGCGTAGCCGAACGCGCAGACCACCAGCGCGCCGAAGAGGTAGAGGTCCGCGACCGTCGGCCGCCCGTGGTTCTGCGCGAGGGTGAACGCGATGATCGTGACGGCCCCGGTGCCCGCCGCCGCCCAGAACGCCGTCGCCTGCCGACGTCCGGTGAGCAGCGCGGAGACGACCGCCGTGGCCATCGGCAGCGCCCCGATGACGACCGCGGAGTGCGCCGTGGACGAGGTGCGCAGGGCGAGCGTCGACAGCAGCGGGAACCCGATCGCGCACCCGGCGGCGACCACGACGAGCGCGGGCACGTCCGCGCGGGCCGGGAGCGGCGCGCGGCTCGCGAGGAGCGCGACGAGGGCGATGAGCGCCGCCACCACGCCGCGGACGCCGGCGGCGCTCCAGGGTCCGAAGCCCTCGAACGCCCAGGTGGTCGCCGGGAACGTGAACGAGAAGGCCAGGACGCCGAGCGCCGCGAGGAAGGTGCCGTTCGACAGTGGTGATACTCGGGTGGAGACGATAGCGCTACTATCGTTCGTCATGTTCGACAGTAGCAGTTCGCAGGATCTGGCCGACGCCCTCACGGGGGAGATCCACGACCTGCCCGCGGGGACGCGCATCACGACCCACCGCGAACTCGTGCGCCGCTTCGGCGTGAGCGCCACCACCGTCTCCCGGGCGCTGGCCATCCTCACCCGCCGGGGCCTGATCGACTCCCGCCCCGGCGCGGGCACGTACCGCACCGCGGCCCGACCGGAGGCGCGCGCCGGGGACACGGCGTGGCAGGAGGCCGCGCTCGAACTGACCAACCACATCGGCTCGCCCTCGGGCACCCCGCGCGGCTTCAAGGCGCCCGCGCTCCTGAGCACGCTCGCGACGGCGGGGCCGGACGTCGTCGACCTCAACGGGGGCTACCTGCACCCGGAGCTGCAACCGCTCACGGCCCTCGCCACCGCGCTCTCCCGCGCCGCCCGGCGCACGGGGGCGTGGGACCGGCCGCCGGTCGGCGGCGTGCCCGAACTGCGCGACTGGTTCGCCGCCGACATCGGCGGCGGTCTCGGCAGGCACGACGTCCTGGTCTGCGGCGCCGGGCAGAGCGCCCTGGCGACCGCGCTGCGGGCCCTCGGCCAGCCGGGCGACCCCGTCGTCGTCGAGTCGCCGACGTACCCGGGGACGATGGCCGCCGCCCACGCCGCGGGGCTGCGGATGGTCCCGGTGCCGCTCGACGGCGACGGGATCCGCGCCGACTACCTCGACGAGGCGCTCACCCGCACCGGGGCGCGGGTCGTCGTCGTGCAGCCGCTGTTCCAGAACCCGACCGGGACGAGCGCGCCGATCGAGCGCGGGCGGGAGATCCGCGCCATCGCCCGCGGGCACGGCGCGTTCGTCGTCGAGGACGACTTCGCCCGGCACATGGCGCACGCGGACTCCGGTCCGACCCCGCCGCCGCTGATCGCCGACGACCCGGACGGCACCGTCGTGCACATCCGGTCGCTGACGAAGGCCACCTCGCCGAACCTCCGCGTCGGCGCGCTGGCCGCGCGGGGGCCGGTCGTGGCGAGGCTGCGGGCCGCCCTCGTCGTCGACACGATGTTCGTGCCCGCGCCGCTCCAGCTCACGGCGCTGGAGGTCGTGACGGCGCCGGGCTGGAAGCGCGGGCTGGCCGCGCTCGGCTCGGCGCTGGCCCACCGGCGGCGGACCGCCGTGGACGCGGTGTCCGCCACGTTCGGCGCGCACGCCCTCGCCGTGGTCCCGCGCGGCGGCTACCACCTGTGGGTGTCGCTGCCCGACCACCTGGACGGCAGGCAGTTCAGCGCCGCCGCGCTGACGAACGGCGTCGCCCTCACCCCCGGCGACAACTACTACCCCACCGACAACAGCGCGCCCCACGTCCGCCTCAGCTACGTGGCCGCGCCGTCGGCTGCGGACGTCGGCGACGCCGTCCGCCGCCTCGGCCCCCTCCTCGCGGAGGGCTGAGGGGCAGTCAGGGCGTCGGTTCCGAGTCCAGCGCGACGTACTGCGACCTGCCCTCGGCGGTCACCCTCATCAGCGGCACCACCTTGTGCCGCGCCCGGCCGTCGTTGCCGTAGGAGAGTTCGCCGCTGGCCCCGTAGACGGCGTTCTCCAGGTTGAGCAGCTTGACCGTCTGCATCACCTGCGCCGAGTCGACGAGCCCGCCGTCCTTGCCCGCCGCCCCCTTGATGGCGGAGGTGGCCGTGAGCACGGCGTCGTAGCCCATGATCCGGCCCGCGTCGAACGAGGGGATGTCGTCGAACACCAGCGGTCGGCCGAGGAAGCCCTCCACGGCGGCGCTGCGGAACTTCCTGGTCTCCTCCAGCGGGTTGTCCCGGTCGACGACCCAGGCGTGGGACGAGGCCACCTCGGTGTAGTAGATCTCCACGTTCCTCATGGAGTTGCTCCTCAGGTCCATCGCCGTCAACTGGGCCGCCGTCACGTCGTCGCCGGTGAAGATGCGGATCGGCTTGTCCGCGCACGCCCGGTCCTTCAGCTTCGCGACGAGCAGGACGAGGTCCCGGCCGCGGCCCGCGAAGTAGACGAGACCGGTGCCGGTGGCGCAGATGTTGGGCATCATCTGGCCGAAGGCGTTGTCCACGCTGCCGAGCAGCGAGTCGTACTGCTGCTCCTGCTCGACGACGACGTGCTGACCGTCCTCGTACTGCTTGGTGAACGCGTCGGCGAGCGTCCGGGGGTAGAGGTCCTCCCTGTTGGTGTCCACGACCATCAGCGCGGAGGTGTCGGGGAAGTTCTTGGCCTGCTTGGCCGCGGCGGCGGCCTGGCGGGAGTTGGTCGGCGCGGGCAGCAGGAGGCCGTCGAAGCGGATGTCGTCGGCGGTGATGGTGGACGCGATCACCGGGATCTTGGCGTCGGTGAGCCTGCCGATGGCCTGGCGGGCGTTCTCCAGGCTCAGCCCGATGCCCGTGACCGCGACGAGGTGGTCCTCCGTGCGGCGCCGGGCGTCGATCTCGTCCACGACCTCCCGCCAGTGCGCCATGTCGCCGCCGGGGTTCGCGAGCAGCAGGCGGACCTTCGGGGTCACCCCGGACCTGTTGTGCCGGACCTGGGCGAGGCGCGCGCCCTCCACCTGGTCGACGACCCACTCCGGGGTGATGATCGACGTCCTGCTCGGCGTCATCGGCAGGAACACGGCGACGCTGACGTACTCGCCCTTCTCGACCTCCGCGTTCGCCTGCCGCACGCGCTCGACCACGGCCGACAGCGCCTCCTGGTCGAAGTCGCTGCCACCGGCGCTGATGCCGACGCACTCGCCCGCGGCGTTCACGCGGACGTCGTCCATCCCGTCGCAGCGGCCCAGGCGGTCGCGCACGACCACGAACCCGACGGCGAGCAGCACGACCACCACGACGGCGGTCGCGATCCACAGGGGTCGGCGCAGCCGGGACGGGGGAACGGGGATGGACGAACTCATGCGCGGTACCTCTCCGCCCGGTCGTACAGGAGAATCGATCCCCGGCCGCGGTGCTGCGCCAGGTGGCCGTAGCCGTGCTCGACCCGACCGCGCAGCACGCCCTCGGGGTCGCCGAGCGGGTCGCTCGTCAGCCACAGGGCGATCACCAGCCGGGACAGCACGAGGGTGAGCGCGTCCGCCGCCGGGACGTCCCGGACGAGGTCCTCGACCTGGCTGAGCGGGTCGACGTCCCGAGCGAGGCGGTTGGGCGCGGACGTGATCAGGTCCAGGTCCCGCAGCCAGCGCAGGGCGGTGTCCTGGTCGAGCACCCGCGCGGGGTCGGTGAACGGCGTCGCCAGGTGGGCGACCACGGCGCCGACGTCACCCGCGGCCAGGTCGTGGTAGCGGGCGGCGGCGGGGTCGCCCTGCGCCTCGTGGTGGTCGCGGCACCGGCGGTTCACGGCGTCCCAGCCGAGCGGGTCGTCGTCGGCGCGGGCGGCGAGGGCGTGCAGCAGCAGCGTGCGCAGCCACGGGTCGAGCACCGGCCGCGCGCCGTCCTCCTCGTCGTGCTCCACGTCCAGCAGGAAGTTGTTGGCCAGGAACGTGTAGAGCGACCCTCCCCCGTCCGGCAGGTCCGAGCGCAGCACCACCGGGTCGGTGATGAACTCGATCCCCCGGCCCGCGCTCGCCGAGACCAGGTCGCGCAGCTGCCGGTCGGACAGGTCCTGCCCCGCCCTGTGCAACGCCAGTTCCGCCAACGACTTGCCGCTCTCCTCGTCGGCGGGGACGGACAGCACGCCCCGCAGCGCGTGGCCGGTCGGCGGGACGTCCTGCTGTGCCAGCGCGTCGGCCAGGTCGTGCAGCGCGCCGGGACGGCCGTGGGTGAGGCGGTGGGCGAACCCCTCGGGCAGCACGGCACCGCGCCCGCCGACGACCTCCTCGGTGTCCGCCGCGCCGAGCCGACCCAGCGACACCAGGTACCAGGTGTCCCAGTCGGTCCGGGTGCCGCTGTCCAGCTCCACCTCGGCGGGCGTGCGGGGCAGGCGCGTCTCCCGGCCCGCCACGGCGTCGGTGCCCGGCCGTCGCCACGCGCCGTTCCACCCGACGTTCCAGGTGCGGCTGGTCGTGAACACCGCGGCGTGGTCGTCGGTGACCCCGAACCGCTCGCGCGCGGCGAGCAGTCCGGTGAGGAAGGCCCTGCCCTCGCGGGTGTGGGCGTTGTCCAGCAGCAGCACGCAGTTCGCGGTGCGCCGCATCCGCCGCAGCGGACCGGCGAACGCCTGGTCGAGGTCGGCGAGGAACGCCTCGAACACGAGGCCGTCGACCGCGGCCCGGTCCGCGCTCGACCCCCGGTCCTTCTTGTTGAGGTCCACCAGCAGGTCCCGCGCGTCGCCGTCGAAGTCGGACGACAGGCTGCGGACGAGCCGCAGCGCGCGCCGCCGCGACACCCAGTTGAGGCCGTTGAGCAGCGTGCCGGTCGCCGTCGGCGCCCAGCCGGGCAGGCCACCGGTCTCGCCCGCCAGCCGCGCCAGGTCGAGCACCTGCTCGCGGTGGACCTCCAGCGGCCGGTCGGCCCGCATCAGCTCGTTCAGCTCCGCGAGCGCCTTGGGGCGGTTGCCGGTGTTCACGTTGCCCGCCAGCACCAGCGCGCACAGCCACAGGCGGGGGAAGGCGAGCCTGCCGAACTGCGCCACCTCGCGGCTCAGGTCGAACGCCAGCTCGGTCAGGATCTTGCTCGGCCGGGCGTCGCCCACCTCCTCGAAGTCGAGCGACGCCCACGGGACGCGGTTCACGCACCGGCGGCCGATCTCGTTCAGCAGCGCAGTCTTGCCGCTGCCCCTCGGCCCCAGCGCCGCCACGACCGGCAGCCTGCGACCGCCGTCGCCCGAGCGCGGCACGACCTGGTCCACCAGGCTGTAGGAGATCCCTCGCACCCCTGGTAGCGGACGACTGCCCTCGGACATCTGACTCCTGGCGTGCCGGTAGACCGCGCGTCCGGTCGAAGGTCCGAACAGTCTGCGGACGCCACCCCGCACCACGCCGCCGCTTCCGCACCGGTTCACCCCTTCAGGCCCAGCGGCTACCGGAACGGCCTAGCCCACCACCGCACAACTGCGGCGCGTCACCGCGTCAGAGCGAGACGGTCAGCCCGCCGTCCACCACCAGCGTCTGCCCGGTGATCGCGCCCGCCCGGTCCGAGGCCAGGAAGGCGACGGCGTCGGCGATGTCCCGCGGTGTCGCGAGGCGCAGCGGGGTGCGGCTCGCGCGGCGGTCCACGCCCGCCTGGTCCACCACCGTGAGCGAGCCGGGGGTGGGGATGAAACCGGGCGCGACGGCGTTGACGCGGATGCCGTTCGGCGCCAGCTCGACGGCCAGCTGCCGGGTCATGCTGGCCCCCGCGCCCTTGAGCGCGCCGTACATCGTGGCCTTCGGGAACCCGGTCGTGGCCGTGATGGAGGTGATGTTGATGATCGAGCCGCCGCCGTCGCCCATGGCCTTGGCCGCGCCCTGGCTGAGCCAGACCATGCCCTTGATGCCGATCGCGATCATCCGGTCGAGCGCCTCCTCCTCGACGTCGGGCAGCAGCGCGTAGTGGATCCACGCGGCGTTGTTGACGACCACGTGCACGCCGCCGAACCGCTGCGCCACCACGTCGACCAGGGCGAGGACCGTCGCGCGGTCGCTCACGTCGCCGTGCACCGGGTGCACGCCGGGCGCGGCGGCGGCCGGGAGCGTCGAGAGGTCCCGGTCGACCGGGTAGCCGACGTCGAGCCCGACGACGGCGCACCCCTCCTCGGCCAGCCGTTCGGCGATGGCCGCTCCGAGCCCCCGTGCCGATCCGCTGACGACGCACACCCTGGTCATAGCGCTCTCCCCGTCGTGTCCGGTGTCCACCTCGGCGGCGCGATGCCCTCGACGTCCGCCTTGATCTGCAGTGCCACGAACCGCGAGTAGATGCGGCACATCGCGAAGCTCCCGCCCACGACGTAGAAGTTGTCCTGGCCGGTCCGCGACCACATGCCGCGCAGCTCCCAGTCCGGCCCCGGACCCCAGACGGGTCCGACCCGGTCGGCGACCTCGTCGCCGAACAGGGCCCGCACGCCCTCCTGCATCGGCTGGTAGCCGGTGGCGAGCACGACGAGGTCGGCCTTCACCGAGGAGCCGTCGGCGAGCACCACCTCGTCCTCGGTGAAGTGGTCGACCCCCTTGCCCTGCTTGAGCTTGATCCGGCCCTCGATGATCAGGTCCGACGCCCCGACGTTGATGTAGTAGCCGCCGAAGTACCGGATGAGCTTGAGGTAGAAGCCGGTGTCGTCCTCGCCGTTGTCCAGCGCGAAGCCCGCGGCGCGCAGGCCGTCGAGGAGTTCGCGGTCGTCCTCGGCCATCACCCGGCTCAGCGGCCCGTGGAGCTCGCGCAGCAGCACGTTCGGCACGGAGGCGCTGCGCAGGTCGGTGTCCTCCAGTGGCCGCACCCCGTCGGCCTGGCTGTACAGCGCGAACACCCGCGCCGCGCTCGGCTCCAGGCTCACGACCGTCGTGGAGGAGCGCTGGAGCATCGTCACGTCCGCGCCCCGCAGGCAGAGGTCCTGCGCGATGTCGTGGGCGCTGTTGCCCGCCCCGACGACCAGCGCCGTGCGGCCGTCCACGTCGAGGTCCTCGGTGTGCCCGCTGGAGTGGATCACCCGGCCCCGGAAGCGGTCCACCCCCTCGAACGAGGTCGCGTTGGGGATGCCGCTGACCCCGGTGGCCATGACGACGTGGCTCGGCCGCAGGGTCCGGACGGTGCCGTCGGCGCGGCGCAGCCGGACCGTCCACCGCCGGTCGGTCTCGTCGAAGCGGCCGTCGAGGAACTCGGTGGACGTCCACACGTTCAGCTCCAGGGCCTTCGCGTAGGACTCGAACCAGTCCGCGAGCATGTCCTTCGGGATGTAGACCGGCCACGTGTCCGGGAAGGGCAGGTACGGCATGTGGTTGACGCAGATCTCGTTGTGCAGCGTCAGCGAGTGGTAGCGGTGGCGCCAGTTGTCGCCGATCCGCTCCATCCGGTCCACGACCAGCGTGGGCACGTCGAGCTGCCCGAGCCGCGCGGCCAGGGTGAACCCGGCCTGCCCGGCGCCGATCACCACGACCTCGGGGTCGGCGGTCCGGAACTCGGCGGTCGCCGTCCGGCGGTCGAGCCAGTTCTCCCGGCCCTGGTCGGCGGAGCGCCGGTTCTCCCTCGGGCGGCGGGGACCGGTCTTCTCCGGGTACCCGTCCAGCTCCTGGAGCGTGGTGAGGAAGGTGAAGGCGCGGTAGGTCCCCGGCTCGGTCTCCACCAGCCGGACGAACCCCCGCCCGCGGCCGAGCGCGGTGCGGAAGCCGAAGAACGCCTCGATCGTGCCGGTCAGCTCGCCGAGCACGCCCTCGACCGGGTCCCCGGCCTCCAGCACGGGATCGGTGAAGCCGCTGGGGCTCAGCGCCGCGCGCCACGCCGCCTCGACCTCGTCCGGTCCCCGGAACGTGCGGATGTCCCACGTCAGGGCAAGCAGGTCGCGCCAGTAGCACTCCGGGGCGAACAGCGACGCCGCCGCGGCGTGGTCGCTGCCCTCCAGCGCGGAGCCGAGGGCGGACAGCCAGGCCGCGGCGATCTCCCGCCGCTCCTGGCCCCGTGCCTCATCGGGGACGGTCATGGTGTTCCTTTCCGCGACGGTCGTGGGTGCGTGCGGTGCCCGTGGTCAGGACCCCGCGGCGGGCTTCAGGCCGATCCCGGACGCCCACAGGGTGGTCAAGGTCTGGATGACCTCTTCCTCCTCGTAGTCCTCGCCGAGGACCAGCCACACGTAGCAGAAGTTGCTCACCATCGAGGTGATCGCCTCGGCCACGCAGCGCGGTGACAGGGTCGGGTCGACCCTGCCCTCGTTCTGGAGGCGGCGGATGCCCTTCTCCGACCGGTTCCGGAAGATCTGCCGGATGTTGCGGCGCATCTCGCGGAACCGGGGGCTGATCGTCGCGACCTGCTCCAGGATGGCCAGCAGGCCCGCGTTCTCCTGGTAGGCCCTGACGTAGGCGCGCGTCACGAGTTCGAAGCGCTCCAACGGGTCCCGCGACGATCCGGTGGGCACGGACGCCGCGACGTACAGCCCCTCGTTCACCTTGCGGATGACCGCGGTGAAGATGGCTTCCTTCGAGTCGAAGTAGGTGTAGAACGAGCCGCTGGACATCCGCGCCAGCGCCGTGATGTCGGTGATCTTCGCGTCCAGGAAGCCGTCGCGCACGAAGATCTCCTTCGCCGCCTCCAGGAGCCGTTCCTGGGTGCGGAACCCGCGCTCGGTCCTCGGGACGAGGATGCCCGCGCTCCAGTCCTCCTCGGACGCGGGCGGCGGCGCCGCGGCGTCGCCCCGTTCGACCGGGTCCTCCGTGGACGAACCACCCGTGGCTGAACTCACTGCTGCCCCTTCGCCGGATCCTCGGCGGGGACGCGAACGTCGTCGCGCTCCGAGGCAGGGGTACCGAGGTACGCCTCGACGACCTCCGCGTTGCGGCTCACGTCCCCGAGTGAGCCACTCGCGATCACCTGGCCCTGGTTCAGCACGACCACGTGGTCAGCCAGTGCCTCGACGGCCTGCATGACGTGCTCGATCATAACGATCGCCACCCCCTGCTCCCGGCACGTGCCGACCTGCCTGATCACCAGGTCGACCTCGTGCGGGGTGAGGCCCGCCATGACCTCGTCCAGGAGCAGGACCTTGGGCCGCGACACCATGGCCCGCGCGAAGTCGACCAGCCGCGTGAGCGCCGTCGGGATGCTGCCGAGCTGCTGGTCGCGGTACTCCCACAGCTCGAACCGCTCCAGCTCGGCGCGGGCCAGCGCGTTGGCCCGCCGGTAGCCGCGGGCCTGCCGGTAGGCCGCGACCGCGACCGATTCGAACACGTTGAGCGCGCCGACGTTGCCCGAGATCTGGAAGGTGCGGGTGATGCCCTTGGCGAAGGCCGTCGCCGACGGCACGCCGGTCACGTCCTCACCGTCGAGGTGGACCGCGCCCCCGTCCGGTCGCAGCACGCCGCCGATGATGTTGACCAGCGTCGACTTGCCCGCGCCGTTCGGGCCGATCAGGGCGGTGATGGACGCGGACGCGGCGGTGAAGGTCACGTCGTGCAGCACGTGGAGGCCGCCGAAGCTCTTGGCGACGTTCGCGACGGTCAGCATCAGCCCACCCTCCCGTCGACCAGTTCGCCGACCGGTTCGGCCGCGACGGGCGCGACCGGTTTCCGCCCGGTGCCGAACACGCGCCGCACCCCGGCTTCCCAGAGCGGCATGATCCCGCCCGTTCCGAAGCGCAGCAGCAGGATCACCACCACGGCGTAGGCGATCTGCGTGTAGCTGCTGACGTTGGCCGAGGAGACGGCGAACGAGCGGAGGAACTCCTCCAGCACCGCGATGCCGATGCCCGCGACGATCGGACCGGCCAGCGTGCCCGCTCCCCCGATGATCGAGCCGACCATCATGGCCACGCCGATCTCGACGGTGAGCACGGACTCGTAGCTGACGATCTGCACGTACTGCGCGATGAGCGTCCCGGCGATCGAGGTGAGCCCCATGCTCAGCGCCATCGCCAGCGCCTGGTTGCGGACGACCCTGACGCCCATGCTCGCGGCGATCACCGGGTCCTCCCGGATGAACGGCAGCGACCGGCCGAAGTGGGTGAACCTCATCAGCGCGGCGGTCCCGATCGTGATCACGACGAGGAAGCCCAGCGTCGTGTAGTAGAAGCCGCTCGGGTCGATGTACCACATCAGGTGCGCGAAACCCTCCTCGCTGCCCGAGTAGGAGATCCCGTTGGTGTCACCCAGGAAGCTCCACGACGCGGCGACGCCCGCGGCGGCCAGGCTCAGCGCGAGCGTGCCCAGCGCCAGGAAGAACGCGTTCACCCCGAAGCGGCTCATCAGCAGGCTGATGAGGAAGCCGACGACGGCCGAGATGACGACGCCGACCACCAGCGCGATCCACGCGTTGACCTCGTGGCGCCAGGTCAGGACGGCGACGGAGAACGCGCCCGTGCCGAACGCGACGATGTGCGACAGGGAGAGCTGGCCGACGTAGCCGCCCGCGATGTTCCAGGTGAAGTTGCGCAGCGCGTAGAGCAGCGCGACGAACCCCACGCCCACCATGGGCGGCGGCACCAGGAACGGGTAGACCAGCGCGAAGGCCAGCGCGAGCGTGACGACGACGGCGTTGACCCTCCTCAGTGGAGTGTCGAGGTACCGCAGCGGATTCCCCAGCGTCATCCCACACCCACCTTCGTCAAGGACTTCGGCGGCTTGATCCGCGAAGTCGCCCGCACCACGAGGCCCTGCGGCCTGATCAGGATCACCAGGAAGAACAGCGCGTAGACGAGCGCCGTCGCGAAGGTCCCCGGCGCGTAGAGGCTCCCGAGCGCCTCGGCGAGGCCGAGCAGGACGCCCGCCGCGACCGTCCCCCACAGCGAGCCCGCGCCGCCGATGACCACGACGATGAACGCCTTGATGGTCAGTTCGAGGCCCAGGGCGGGCGACACCGGCTGGATCGGCAGCAGCAGGCCGCCCGCGACGGCCGCGAGCCCGCAGCCGAGCGCGAAGGTGAGCCGGTAGACGCGGCGGACGTTGATGCCCACGTGGATCGCGCCGTTGAGGCTCTCCGAGCAGCCGCGGATGATCGTGCCGATCCTGGTGCGGTAGACCAGGAACGACACGGCGAGCACGAGCACGAGGCTCAGCACGCCCGCGGCCATCCTCGGCGCGCTGATCGTCACGCCGGAGGAGGTGAAGGCCTCGAACGGGTAGGGGTTGGGGATCGTCTCGAACGGTTCGGGGTGCAGGACCTGGAACAGGTACTGGATGGCGATCCCCAGGCTCAGGGTGATCACCAGCTGGCTGTGCCCGCCCTTGGCCAGCCCGGACTCCAGCAGGAGCCGCTGCACCAGGTACCCGACGAGCGCGCCGCCGAGCGCCGCGGCGACGACCGCCCCGAGGAACGGGAAGAACCCCTTCGGCTCCAGGGAGAGCACGCCGTACATCCCGATGAGCACGAAGTAGCCGTGGGCGAAGTTCACCACCCGCATGACCGTGAACACCAGGTACAGGCCGATGCCGATCAACGAGTAGATCAGGCCTTGCAGCAGTCCGGTGGACGCGAGTTGGAGCACCGTGCTCACGTGGCCACCACCCCTCCGGTCGCGGCGCTGCCGAGGTAACCGCGCCGCATCAGCTCGGAGTCGGCCAGCTCGTCGGTCGGGCCCTCGCCCGCGATGACCCCGTTCTCCAGGACGTAGGCCCTGGAGGCGAGGGCGAACGCCTGGTGCACGTTCTGCTCGACCAGCAGCACCGTCGTCCCGCGTTCGTTGATCCGCGCGATGGTGCGCATGATCGAGGTGACCACCAGGGGCGCGAGCCCCAGCGAGGGTTCGTCGAACACCAGCATCCTCGGTCGCGACATCAGTCCCCGGCCGATGGCCAACATGCTCCGCTCCCCTCCGCTGAGCGTTCCGGCGAGCTGTTCGGAGCGCTCGGCCAGGCGCGGGAACAGCTCGTAGATCTCGGCCAGCCCGGCGTCGGCCGCCGTGCGGTCACCCGCCGCGACGGCTCCGAGCCGCAGGTTCTCCTCGACGGTCATGCCCGCGAACAGGTCCCGGTTCTGCGGGACCACGACCAGGCCGCGGCGGACGCGGTCCCACGGGCGGACGCCGAGCAGCGACGTCCCCAGGAACGACAGGGTCTTCGCCCTGGTGGGCAGCAGTCCCAGCACGCCCTCGATGAGGGACGTCTTGCCCGCGCCGTTGGACCCGACGAGGCAGACGCACTCCCCCTCGCGGACCACCAGGTCGACCTGGTGCAGCACCTCGGAGCGGCCCCGCCTGACGGTGAGGCCCTCGATCTCCAACGTGGTCATGGCGCTCACTTGCTTCCGGGGCGCGGGTAGACCATCTTGGCGGTGGCGACGTTCTCCGGGTACACGGGGATGAACTCGCCGCCCTGCAACTGCGTGACGATGCCCTCGGCCTTGGTGTTCAGGCCCTTCTCGTCGAACTTCACGCCGTGGCCGATGATGTACATGCCGTTCTTGTCACCGCCCAGCCCGTCGAAGTCCACCTCGCGCAGCGCCTGGGCGATCTTCTCGGAGTCGTCGGCCGTGCCCGCGATCGTGATGGCCTCGGCCGCGACGGCGAGCGCCGAGTAGTAGCAGGCGCCGATGCCGTCGGGCTTCTGGCCGTCGTAGGCCGCCACGTAGTCGTCGTAGAACTTCTGCGGCGAGAACTTGGAGCCCTCCTTGCCCTTCAGCTTCTCCGTCCAGTAGCTGCCCGCCAGGTCGTTCTCGGCGATGTCGCCCGCGGACTCGACGAACTTGGTGTTGGTGTTGCCGCCGAGCACGCCGACCGTCGCGCGCGGGACGAACCCGGACGCCTTGAGGGCGGGGTAGAACTGGAACGCGCCCTGCGGGTTGCCGCCGAAGATCAGCACGTCCGGGTTGGCCGCCTGCACCTTGCTCACCAGCGGCGCGTAGTCGCTCGTGGACGCCTCGTCGTAGGAGATCGTGTCCAGGAGGCGGACGTCGGGGAACTCCTCCTTCAGGGTGCGCTCCCAGGCGGTCTTGGCCTCCGGGAAGGCGCCGAGGCTCGCGTGGACGATCAGCGCGGTTCTGACGGGACTGCCCGCGGCCTTCGCGCCCGCCACGACGGCGCGCACCGACGCGGCGGCCCAGCCCTTCTCGGCGAGCATGGTGGGTTCGAGCTTGAACGCGTACTTGCGGCCGTCGCCGATGATCGACGCGGCGGCCTCCATCGGCACCAGCAGCGGCACCTTGATCTGGTCGGCCGTCGTCGCGGCCACGACGGTGGGCGGGCTCGCGGACGCGCCGAGCATGATCCGGCAGCCGTCCTGCACGAGCTGCTTCATCAGCGCGGGCACGGCGTCCGGCTTGGACTGGTTGTCGACGGCCTTGATGACGACCTGGCGGCCGAGGATCCCGCCGAGCCCGTTGAGGTCCTTCGCGGCCAGCTGGAGCGCGTTGAGGGTCTGGGTGCCGTAGGCGGCCGTGGCGCCGGTCAGCGAGGCGACGTACCCGATGGTGATCGGGTTGTCGCCGCCGCTGCCGCCGGACGCGGCACCGCCGTCACCGCAGGCGGCGAGCAGTCCGGTGGCGCCCAGCGCGCCCGCGCCGATCAGGAAGCGGCGCCTGGACGCCTGGATGTCGAGCAGCCCGTCGAAGTTGTTGCCGGCCATCGTTCGTACCTCTCGCCAGTGGGAGGCGCGTCGCGCCCGAGGAGTGGTCCTGCTGTCGTGCGTGCGAAACCGGGTCAACGCCCCGTCCACCGCGGTTTTCGCTTCTCGACGAACGCCGCGGCCCCCTCAAGCCGATCGGCGCTCGTGTACGGGCTCGGGCCGGGGTCGAGGCGGAGCGCGGTCGAGATGGGCAGCGTCGAGCCCACCCGCACCATCGCCTTGTACCGGCGCAGGGTGATCGGGGCGCGCTCCACGAGCTGCGCCGCGATCACGCGGGCCCGCTCCGCCAGCTCCTCCCGCGGGGCCAGCCAGTTGACCAGCCCGACCCGGTGGGCTTCGACGGCCTCCAGCGGCTCGCCCAGGTACAGCACCTGGAACGCGATCCCCATCGGCACCAGCCTCGGCAGCATCTGGCTGCCGAAGTTCGCCCCCAGTCCCACCTTCGACTCCGGCAGCATCAGCCGCGCGTCGTCGGCGGCGAGGCGCAGGTCGCACGCCATCGCCAGTTCCAGGCCGCCTCCGACGACCCAGCCGTGCAGCACCGCGAGCGTCGGTTTCCCGCACTCCAGCACCGTTTCGTACAGGTTGCGCCCCGGCCCGCTCATCGGCAGGTAGGCCGCCGCGCCCGCGCGGTCGTGGCCGTTCATCTGCTTCAGGTCGGCGCCCGCGCTGAACGCGCGGTCGCCGTTCGCGGTCAGGACCACGACCCGGACGGCGTCGTCGCGGTCCAGGTCCGCGAACACCTCGACCAGGTCCCGTTGCAGCTCGGTGCTCAGCGCGTTCAGGTGGTCGGGGCGGTTGAGCGTCACGGTCGCCACGGAGTCGGTGACGTCGAGCAGCAGCGGCGGTGGCGTGCTCATCGGTCCTCCCCCGCGCCCACGCTCGCGCTGAGCCGCGGCCAGAGCCCGGCGCCGCCGTCCGCGACCACGCCCCGGCCCAGCAGCGCGGCCCACTCGCGGGTCGTGCCGAACTCGTCCTGCCACGCCCACAGCCGCGTGGTGAACCACGGGAGCGCGTGCTCGTCGGTGACGCCGATGGCCCCGTGCACCTGGTGCGCCCTCTTGGTCACGACCGCGGCGGCGCAGCCCGCCGTGTTCTTGGCCGCCGCCACCGCGAACACCTCCTGCTCCGGCGCGGCGGCCACGGCCAGGCGCACCGCCATCCCGGCGCACAGCGTCTCCTCGGCGATGGCGACCAGGTGCTGCTGCACCGCCTGGAACGAGGAGATCGGCTTGCCGAACTGCTCGCGCTCCCCGGCGTAGGCCAGGGACAGCTCCAGCGCGGACTCCATCGCCCCCGCCATCGCGGCGGCGCGCAGCACCGCTCCCCGCGCCCGCAGCGCGTCCGTCCCGATCGGACTGTCCGCCACGGCCGACGCGGCGGCTCCGTCGAACTCCAGCGCGTCGCGCGGCTCGCCGCCGAGGTTCGCGCCGGGCCTGACCCGCTGGGGCGTGGGCAGGACGACGAGCGTCCCCCCGTCGACCAGCGCGACGACGTGGTCGCCGTCTCGACCCCACGGGACGCGGTGCAGCGTCCCGGTGGCGGTCCAGCCGTCGCCGTCGCGGACCACCCGCAGGTCGTCGTCGGGGTGGCCGACCGCGCAGGTCGTGATGCCGTCGGGCTGCTCGACCCCCGCCTCCGCCACGAGCCAGGCCGCGAGCCCCGCCGTCTCCACCAGCGGCACCGGCGCGGCCGCCCGGCCGACGGCCCTCGCCAGCACGACGAGTTCGGCCGGTCCCGCGCCGTCGCCGCCCAGCGTCGTCAGCCCCGCCCTCTCCAGCACGGTCCACAGCTCGCGCGGGAACCCGCGTCCGGCGGCGAGCCGCGCGGACCGGTCGCAGTGCTTGGCGAAGATCGCGCGCAGGGTCCCGTCCAGCAGTTCCAGTTCGTCGGTCACACCGCTCGCCGCCTCTCGCGCAGGAGGTGCTTGGCCGCGACGGACCGCAGCACCTCGTTGGTACCGCCGCGCAGGGTGAACGTCGGCGCGGTGATCGTCGCGTCGGCCAGCAGCCTGCTGAACAGGTCGCCGTCCGGGTCCTGCTCGCCGCCGGTGAGGTCGCGGACGACGTCGAGCACGTCCTGCTCGAACGACGTGCCGAGGTCCTTGACCAGGGTCGCCTCGACCACCGGCACCTCGCCCCCGTCGAGCGACCTGGCGATCGACAGGGACATGTTGCGCAGCACCCAGTACCGGGCGGCGAGCGCGCCGAGCCGCAGCTCCGCCTCCGGGCCCGCCGCCTCCCGGAAGTCCAGGAAGTACCGCAGCACCGGGAACGTCGTCAGGAACCGGTCCGGACCGGAGCGCTCGTAGGCCAGCTCGGAGGTGACCTGGTGCCACCCGGACCCGATCTCGCCGAGCACCATGTGGTCGGGCACGAACACGTCGGAGAACAGCACCTCGTTGAAGTGGTGGTGGCCGTTGAGCAGGTTGATCGGCGACACGGTCACGCCGTCGGAGGACAGGTCGACGATGAGCTGGCTCAGGCCCGCGTGCTTGCGGCCCTCCTGCGGGGACGTGCGGCACAGGGTCATCACGTAGTCGGAGTAGTGCGCGCCGGACGTCCAGACCTTCCGGCCGTTGAGCAGCCAGCCGCCGTCGGTGCGGGTGGCCCTGGTGCGCACCGACGCGAGGTCCGACCCGCTGTCGGGCTCGCTCATGCCGAGGCAGAAGAACGCCTCGCCCCGGACGATGCGGGGCAGGAACTCGCGCTTGAGGCGCTCGCTGCCGAAGGTCAGGATGACCGGTGCGGTCTGCCGGTCGGCGACCCAGTGCGCCCCGACCGGGGCGCCCGCCGCGAGCAGCTCCTCCACGACGAGGAAGCGCTCGGTCGCGGACCGGCCCGGCCCGCCGTACTCCTCGGGCACGACCATGCCGACCCAGCCCCGCGCGGCCAGCCTGCGGCTGAACTCCGCGTCGGCGGCGGCGTTGATGCCCAGCTCGGGCAGGTAGGTGCCGCTCGGGAACTCCTCCGCCACGAACCCGCGCACCCGCGTGCGCAGGGCTTCCTCGTCCTCGGTCAGGCCCGACGGCCGGAAGTCGATCATCGGCCCTCCTCGACGTCGCCCCGGAGCCGCCGGGCCTGGGTCCAGATCTGCACACCGCGTTCGACCTCGATGGCCGTGGACCACGGCAGCGGCGACGGGTCGGCCTCCGCGCGGAAGGACTTCGCCACCCGCCGGGCCAGCACGGGATCACCGGCGACCCGGCCCGCCAGTTCCAGCGCCCGCGCCTCGACCCGGTCGTCCGCGACCGCCTCCCACGCGAGTCCCAGGTGGACGGCCCTCGTTCCCGACACCTCCTCGCTGAACAAGCCCATCGCCGCGGCGGCCTCCCGGCCCGCCACGCGGGAGGAGATCGTGAAGAACCCGCCACCGGGGTGGATGCCCGCCTTGAGGAAGCCCGCGATGAGCCGGGCGTCCTCCGCGACGATCCTCAGGTCGGTGGCCAGCGCCAGGTTCAGGCCCGCGCCGACCGCCGCGCCGCGCACGGCGGAGATGGTGGGCACCCTGATCTGGCCGACCCGGTAGAACGCCCCGTAGACGTCGTCGGTCTCGGCGTAGGCGCTGTCGCTCATGGGGTCCGCGTAGGTCCCGCTCCACGAGCGGGTGTCCGCGCCGGAGCAGAACGTGCCGCCGTCACCCCGGACGACCACGGCGCCGATGGTGGGGTCGGCGTCGATCCGGTCGCAGAACTCGGTGAGCTGGTGCGACATCGTCAGCGTGAGCGCGTTCCTGATGGACGGGTTGCTGATCGTGAGGACGGCGATCCCGTTCTCGACGTCCAAGCGGGTCTCGGGTGTCATGCGGTCGTCTCCTCAAGAGGACCTAGGCGGAGCAGGAAGTCCAGCGCGACGGCCCGCCGTCCGGCGTCGACCAGGCGCAGGGGGTTGACCTCCAGTTCGACCAGCCGGTCGCCGACCAGCACGGCGAGCCTGCTGAGCGTCGCGATGGCCTCGGCGGCGGCGGCCAGGTCGTGCCCCGGCTGCCCGCGGAACCCGGTGAGCAGCGGCGCCGACCTCAGTTCGAGCAGCATCTCCCCGGCCGTCCGCGCGTCGACGGGGGCGAGCCTGGTCGTGGTGTCGCGGTACAGCTCCGTGGTGACGCCGCCCGTGCCGACGGTGAGCAGCGGGGGGAAGCCGGGCTCGGTGTTGGTGATCCCGACGAGCAGCTCGGGCCCGTCCGCCACCTGTTCCTGCACGAGCACCTCGGTCGCGCCCTCGGCGGCGAAGCGGACCACGAGCTCGTCGTAGACCGCCGCCGCCTCGTCGACGCCGACCCCGAGGCGCACGCCCCCGCGTTCGGTCTTGTGCACGACCTCGGACGACTGGATCTTCAGCACCAGCGGCCCGCCCAGCTCGCGCGCCGCCCCGGCCGCCCGCTCCGCCGACCCGACCAGCCGTTCACCGGGCCGGTCGACCCCCAGCGCGGCCAGCACCTCGGCGCCCGCGTGCTCGGTGACCACCCCGCCGCGCAGTCCGCCGAGGACGTCCGCGACGGTCGTGTCGGACGTGGTCACCCGGCTGGAGGACCGGGACGGCGGCGGCACGGTGGTGGCCAGGGCGCGCAGCACGCCGACGCCGACGCGCGGCGAGTCGAACACCGGTTTCCCCGCGGCCCGCAGGATCTCCCGCGCCTCGGCGGTCTGCTGCCGGGCGGCGAGCCACACGACGACGACCGGCTTGGTCGCGCGGGCCCACAGCTCGCACAGCCCGCGGGCCATCGACGTCGCCAGGTCGCCGGTGACCATGGTCAGGACGACCAGGACCGAGTCGACGGTGGGGTCGGCGAGCACCTCGTCGCAGACCGCGATGAAGCCGTCGGTCTCGTTCGCCTTGAACATCTGCGCGGTCACGTCGACCGGGTTCGACACGGCGCCGAAGTCCGGGACGACCTCGGAGAGCCTGCGCCGCACCGGTTCGGTGAGGTCGTCGACGGACATCCCGTGCGCCTCGGCCTGGTCGGCGGCCAGGCTGCCCGCGCCGCCGGAGGTCGTGATGATGCCGATCCTGCCGCCGCCGGAGCGGGGCAGCACGCTCAGTGCGTGGGCCGTGGCGATGAAGTCCTCGACGTCGTCGGCCTGCACCACACCGCGTTCGCGGCACATCGCGGTGAACGCCGCGTGGTCGCCGATGATCGCGCCGGTGTGCGAGGTGGCCGCCCTGGCCCCGGACCGCGACAGCGCGGACCGCAGCACCAGGACCGACTTGCCCAGCTCGGCCGCCCGCGCGGTGAGCCGGTCGAACTCGGCACCGGGCACCGGGCTTTCGAGGTACATCGTGATGACCTCGATCCTCGGGTCCTCCACCAGGAAGTTCGCGATCTCCGCCGCTCCGAGGTCGGCCTGGTTGCCGGTGCTGGCCCAGGTGCCGATCCGCAGGCCGCGCTCCCTGGCCAGGCTGAAGATGGAACCGCCGACCGCGCCGCTCTGGCCGACGTAGGCGATGTTGCCCGGCTCGGGCACGCCCAGTTCGAGCGCCGCGGTGAACGACGCGACCACGTGGTCGTGGACCGCGACGAGCCCCTGGCAGTTGGGGCCGAGCAGGCGGACGCCGTGCAGGCGGGCCAGGCGGACGAGTTCGTCCTGGAGCGCCTGGCCGTCCGGCCCGGTCTCGGCGAAGCCGGAGGCGAACACGACCGCCGCCCGCGCGCCCGCCGCGGCCACGGCGGGCAGCAGGCGCACGACCTCGGAGGCGGACACCAGCATCAGGACCAGGTCGACCGGCCCCGGCAGCTCCTCCAGCGAGGGGTAGCAGGTGAGGCCGCCGAGGGTCTCGTAGCCGGGGTTGACCGGGTAGACCTCGCCCGCGAACCCGTGCTCGACGAGGTAGGTCAGCGGACGGGCGAAGGGGTTGCCGACCCGGCCGGACGCGCCGAGGACGGCGATGGCGCGAGGCCGGAACATCGCCGAGAGCTCGGCGTTCGCGGGTGCGGCAGGCGGGGCGAGGGCTACGGCGTCGGACACCTGGCGGCTCCCGTTCTCACTGGCTGGGGTGTTGCGAGCATGTAACTTGAACCTGAATTCAGTGTCAAGTAGTGTTCTGGAACACACAAGATCAAGGAGTCGCCGGGCATGAGATTCGGACTGACCCACGGGAACACCGGCCGCTACGCGGACCCGGAGGCGGCCGTCGAGGTCGCGGTGGCGGCGGAGGCCAGCGGGTTCGACTCGCTGTGGACCATCGAGCACGTCGTGCTGCCGACCGAGTACGAGCCGCTCTACCCCGAGACGGCCGACGGCCGGATCCCCTTCGCCCCCGACCACCCGATCGCCGATCCCCTGGTCTGGATGGCGTTCGTCGCGGCCCGCACGACCACGATCAAGCTCGGCACCGCCGTGCTGGTCCTCCCCCAGCGCAACGCGCTGATCACGGCGAAGGAGGTGGCGACGCTCGACCGGCTCTCCGGCGGGCGGACGCTGCTCGGCGTGGGCGCGGGGTGGCTGCGCGAGGAGTTCGACGCGCTGCGCGTCGGGTTCGACGACCGCGGACCGCGGATGAACGACACGATCGGCGCGATGCGCGCCCTCTGGTCGGGCGAGCCCGCCGACTTCAGCAGCGGCTCGGTCGACTTCCGCGGCGTGGTCAGCTCGCCGCGCCCGCACGGGGCGTCGGTGCCGATCCACGTCGGCGGCTTCACCGTCCCCGCCGCCGTTCGCGCGGGCAGGCTGGGCGACGGGTTCTTCCCCGGCGGCTACGACCGCGAGCGCCTCGGCGTGCTGATCAGGAGGTGCCGCGCGGAGGCGGTCGCGCACGGCCGCGACCCCGACGCCGTCGAGATCACCAGCCGGTGGACCAAGAACCGCGACGACCTGGCGAACCTCGACGTCCTGCGCGAACTGGCGGACCTGGGCGTGGACCGCGTGACCGTGTCGACGCTGCTCTTCGACCACGAGCACGTCGCCGACGAGCTGGCCCGCTTCCAGGACACCGTGATCGCGAAGTTCTAGCCCCCAGGAGAATCCGATGCCTTCGGTCGAATCCGTCCTCGGCCCCATCGACGCCGACGACCTAGGTCAGACCCTCATGCACGAGCACGTGTTCGTCCTCGACCAGGAGATCGAGTCGAACTACCCCGGCCGCTGGGACACCGAGGAGCGGATGGCCGACGCCCGCCAGAAGCTCCAGGACGTCGCCTCGCGCGGCGTGCGGACGATCGTCGACCTCACCGTCCTGGGACTGGGGCGCGACGTCTCCCGCGTCGTCGAGGTGGCCGAGCAGGTGGACGTGCAGATCCTCGCCGCCACCGGCCTGTACACCTACGACGACGTGCCCATGTTCTTCCGGTTCCGCGGGCCGGGGAAGCTGGTCGACGGTCCGGAGCTGCTCACCGAGTTCTTCATCCGCGACATCACGCGGGGCATCGGGGACACCGGAGTCAAGGCCGCGATCCTCAAGTGCGCCACCGACCGCGCCGGCGTGACCGAGGGCGTGGACCGGGTCCTGCGCGCGGTCGCCCGCACGCACCTGGAGACCGGCGTGCCGATCTCGACCCACACCCACGCCCTGACCGAGCGCGGGCTGGAGCAGCAGGCGATCTTCCGCGAGGAGGGCGTGGACCTGGAGCGCGTGGTGATCGGCCACTCCGGCGACACCACGGACCTGGTGTACCTGCGCAAGCTGATGGACGCCGGGTCCTACATCGGCATGGACCGCTTCGGCCTCGACCTGATGCTGCCGTTCGCCGACCGCGTCGCGACGGTCGCCGCCCTGTGCGCGGAGGGCTACGCCGAGCGCATGGTCCTGTCGCACGACGCGGCCTGCTTCACCCACAACTTCGACGTGGACGTGAAGAGGGAACTGCTGCCCCGCTGGCGCTTCACGCACCTGCACGACGAGGTGATCCCGGCGCTGCTCGACCTGGGCACGACCAGGGGGCAGATCGACCAGATGCTCGTCGACAACCCCCGCCGCATCCTCAGCGCGCGCTGACGGCGGCGGGGCGCCAGCTCTCCCAGCCCCGGCACAGCACGTAGGCCGCGGTGGTCGCCACCACGAGGGAGAGGTCGACGACGAAGGTCGTCGGCGCGTCGGGCAGGTCCAGCGCCGCGACCGCGAACACGGTGATCGCGGTCTTCTGGAGGAGCACGAGCTCCCACACGCCCGGCTGCCTGCGCGGGCCCGCGGCGAGCAGCACCCACAGCCCGGCGAAGACGAGGTAGGCGAACGTCCGCCACGCCTCGGTGAGGACGCGGTCGTCGGACACCTCCGTCATGATCACGACGCCGTTCGCGAAGGCGCCGAGGGTCGCGACGGCGCAGAGGGCGAGCAGCGCGCGTCCGATCCGGTCCCCGGTGGAGATCGGGCGGTCGACGACGGCTCCGACGGTCATGGCGGTCCTCCCCGTGGTGAGCGCGGGGTTCCTCCTCGCGCGGCACCGACGATCCCGCGCGGGCGCGTCCCGTCGCGTCGGCGAGAACTACGTAGACCGGCCGGGCAGCCCGAGTCCCGCGAGGACCAGGTCCAGGTAGCGCTCGGTGACCGCGGCCTGGTCGTCGCCGGACGCGGCGATGGCGTGCTGGAGCCCGCACAGCAGCTTCAGCAGGTCCTCGCCGGTCAGGGCCGACCGGACGACGCCCGCCGCGCGGCCCCGGTCGAGGAGGCGGGACACCGCCAGCGCGAGTTCCACCTTGGTCCCCGAGGTGCCGGTCACCGCGTCGTCGACGGCGACGAGGACGCTGACCAGGCCGGGTTCGCGCACGGCGTGCAGGAGCGAGGCGCGGAAGAACCCGGCGAGGCCCTCCGCGACGTCCTCGACCTCCGCCGCGGCCGTCGCGCGGTCGACCATCGCGCGGAGGCCGTCCTCCACCACGGCCTCCAGCATCGCCTGGTGCGTCGGGAAGAGCCGGTACACCGTGCCCACGCCGACACCGGCCCGGCGGGCGAGCTCGTTCAGCGTGATCCCCGTGTCGCCCGCGCCGACCGCACCGCGAGCCTCTTCAAGGATGCGCTCCTGGTTGCGCCGCGCGTCCGCTCGCACCACGTCCCCCTCCACCCGGCCACCGAAGTGGACAAGCTATCGACTTAGTCGCTACGGTCTAAGTGGATAGCTTATCAACTCGAAGGAGATCCCCGTGACCACGGTCTTCGTCCACGGCGTCCCGGAGACACCCGACCTCTGGGACGACGTCCGCGCGCACCTGCCCGGCGACACCGTGGCCCTGCGGCTGCCCGGTTTCGGCGGTCCGCGCCCGGAGGGCGTGCGCGACAAGGACGACCACGCCCGCTGGCTGGCCGACGCGCTGCGCGAGATCGACGGCCCGATCGACCTGGTCGGCCACGACTGGGGCGCCCACCTGGTGTACCGGGTCGTCACGGCGTTCGACGTCCCGCTGCGGAGCTGGGTCGCCGACGTCGCCCACGGCTGGCACCCGGACCACGAATGGCACGACGCGGCGAAGCTCTGGCAGACCCCGGCGGGCGAGGAGTCGCTAGCCGGCCTGCGCGAGGCCGTCCCCGGCAGCGGCCGCACGTTCGGCGACCTCCTGCGCCCGCGCGGCATGACCGCCCGCGTGGCCGCCGCCGTGGACGCCGCGCACGACGTCACGATGAGCCGGGCGATCCTCGACCTGTACCGCTCGGCGGTCCCGAACCTGCACGCGGACTGGGGCACGGGCCTCGACCGCCCCGCCCGCGTCCCCGGCCTGGTGCTGATCCCGGCGGGCGACCCGTTCGGCGGGGCGGAGCTGGACGTCGAGGTCGCGACCCGCCTCGGGGCCCGGTGGGTCGAGCTGGACGGGCTGACGCACTACTGGATGCTCCAGGACCCGGCACGGGTGGCCGCCGTGCTGCGCGGGTTCCACGAGTCGGTCGGAGCAGCGGCGGGCCTGCCAGGCTGAGGACGTGCCCCCGGCGGGGCTGCCACCGGGGGCACGTCGTCGATCACCGCTCAGGCATGATCAGCCACCTCTGGTTCCCACCGCCGTGGCACTCCCACTGGTGCGCCACCGATCCTTCACCCCCGTGCGCGATGTCGAGACACTTCGCACTGTGGCGAGGCTTGATCTCGTGGACCACGACCCCTGGCTTGGGGTTGAGCAGCCAGGTCTGGTGCTTCACGTTCGGCTGGCACGTGACACCGACGACGCGGGCCCCGTTGCTGAGCGAACCACCTCGGACCTCAAGGCACCTCCCGGTGGCCCCGTTGATGATCCGGTGGTAGCCGGTGGTCGGGTCGAGGACCAACCGCCACACCTGAGTGGGGCCGGTGTGGCACCCCCACTGGCTGACGTGCCCGTCCTGCGACCGTTCCTCCAGGCAGCGCCCACCCCACTCGAGAACCAGGTGGTAGTTGGCGTCCGGCGGGATCGGCGATCTGCTCGTGGTCGCGACACCCGGTGGAGCGGTGCCGACGAGCAGCGCCGCACCCGTCACGACCGCCACCGCGATCCTGCGCGCGAGTTCCGTGAACATGGAACCTCCCTGCTGTCAGACGAAGAGGAGGGAACAATCGTCAGCGGTGACAGGCTGTTGGACAAATACGCACAACCGCGTAGGGATGACGGCGTATCCTGCTGGTGACCACGGAGCCGACCCGCCGGGAAGGTGGCGTGTCGTGCAGAACCGACTGGAACACTGGCTCGACGTCGTCCGCGATCTGCTCGCGCAACCGCTGACCGAGATGCCGCACGTGACCCTGCTGGACGAACTGGTGCGCACCTTCGGTGGCGCAGCGGGTTCGTGGATCGACCGGCAGCCCGATGGACACGTCGAACACCACCTGTGGGAGTCGGGCATCACCGTGGACCAGGACACGCTCGCGTGGTTGCGGAACCGCTTGGACCAGCACCCGCTCCCCTGCTGGTTCGCGGCCACCGAGGACCTGACCGCGTACACGTTGGGCCGGGTTCCGCGGTCGCTGCGCGACCCCAGGTTCGAAACGTGGAACGAAGTGCTCGGCGGGCTGGACTTGGAGCACCAGATGGCCATCCCGCTGAGCGTGCGGGGTGTGTGGCACCGTGCTTTCGTGATCGTCTTGTCCGGTTCGGACGCCACCGATGAGGACCTGCGGTTGGCTCGGCGGTTGCAGGCGCTGCTCATCGGCCTCGATCGGCAAGCACGAGCGCTGGCGCGGTGGATGCCGCGCACGCCGTCGCACGACGCGGCCCTCACGAACCAGGAGGTCGCGGTGCTGGGGTTCCTCGCTCAAGGTCTCACCGCCCGAGCAGTCGCGCGACGGCTGCTGATCTCACCCCGGACCGTCCAGAAGCACGTCGAGCACATTCACGCGAAGCTGCGTGTGACGAACCGCGTGTCGGCGGTGCTCAAGGCGCAAGCGCTCGGGGTGCTCACCCCACCACCCGGCTACGCCGTCGCGAGCAGCAGACCGTCCTCGCCGTAGAACAGCGACCGCCCCGGCGTCGGGGTCGCGCGCAGCTCGGCCCCGACCGCCGGTTCCTCCTGCTCCGGCACCACCAACCCCACCAGGGTCCCGTCGGCGCACTCCAGGGTCACCAGCGACGTCACCCCGAGGTTCTCCACGGTCGACACCCGGCCCGCGAAACCGTGCTCCGCGACCACCAGGTACTCCGGGCGGACGCCCACCACGACCGGCGTCCCGTCCGGCAGGTCGAGCGGGCTCGGGAGGAGGGTGCCCGCGACCTCGACGCGGTCGCCGCGGACGGTGCCGTCCACCAGGTTCATCGGGGTCGAGCCGATGAAGTTCGCGACGAACGTGTCGGCCGGGCGTTGGAAGACCTCGCGCGGGGTGCCGAGCTGGCGGACGCGGCCGGACTCCATGACGGCCACGCGGTCGGCCAGCGCGAGCGCCTCGGCCTGGTCGTGCGTCACGAAGACCGTGGTGAGCGCCAGTTCCCGTTGCAGGCGCTTGAGGAACGTCCTCGCCTCCAGGCGCAGGCGGGCGTCCAGGTTGGACAGCGGCTCGTCCAGCAGCAGGACGTCGGTCTCCAGCGCGACCGCCCTGGCCAGCGCGGTGCGCTGCTGCTGGCCGCCGGAGAGCTGGCCCGGCCTGCGGTCGAGCAGGCCGGACAGGCTCAGGCCCTCGGCCGTCCGCTCGGCGACCAGCCGCTGCTCCGCCCTCGGAGCCCGGCGCACCCGCAGCGGGTAGGCGATGTTCTCCGCCACGGTCATGTGCGGGAACAGCGCGTAGTCCTGGAACACCATCGAGACGCCGCGCGCGCCGGGCTGTTCGCGCGTGACGTCGCGCCCGCCGATGAGGACCTTCCCGTCGGTCGCGGGCTCCAGGCCCGCGATGGTGCGCAGCAGCGTGGTCTTGCCGCACCCGGACGGGCCGAGCAGGGCGAACAGCTCGCCGTCGACCACGCCCAGGTCCAGGTCGTCCACGGCGCGGACCCCGTTGGGGTACACGGTGGACAGTCCGGCGATCTCGATGCCCGCCATCAGCTCTTGATGCCTCCGTGGAATCGGAACCCGTAGCGCGTGCTGACGAACAGGTAGAGCACGACCACCGGGATCGAGTACAGCAGCGAGAACACCGGGATCACGGACAGGTTGGCGCTGCCGCCCTCGTCCTGCAACGTGCGCAGCAGCACGGCGGCCGGCTGCTTGCCGACGTCGCGCAGCAGCAGGAACGGCAGCAGGAAGTTGCCCCACGCGTTGACGAACGACCACACCAGGATCGTCGCGACACCGGGCCGGGCGACCGGCAGGACGACGTGGCCGAGCACCTGGCGGGGCGAGGCGCCGAACACCCGCGCGGACTCCTCGTAGGAGCGCGGCACGGAGTCGACGAAGTCCTTGAGGATGAAGATCGCGGCGGGCAGCATCCCGCCCGCGATCACCAGCGCCGTGCCGAACCGGGAGTCGATCAGGCCGAGCTGGAGCACCATCACGAAGATCGGGACCATGGCCGCGGTGCCCGTCACGACGCTGGACAGCAGCAGCAGCAGGTACAGCAGCGCGTCGCGGCCCGGAATCCGCACGCGCGACAGCGAGTACGCCGCCAGCGCGGCGAAGACCGTCGTCACGACCGTCGCGACGACGCACAGCACCAGCGAGTTGACCAGCGACGTGAGGGCGTGCGGGTGGCGGAGGGTGGTCGCCACGTTGGCGAGCGTCCAGTCCGGCCACCGCAGGCCCAGCCCTGGGTCCGCGTCGAACGGGGCCGAGGCCAGCCACAGCATCGGCACGGCGAAGAACGCGAGCACGACGCCGATCAGCGTGCAGAAGCCGATCCGCCGCACCACCCACGCGGGCGTCACGACCGCCTCCGCAGCAGCCTCAGGTACACCAGCGCGACCAGCAGGTTGCCCACGAGCAGCAGCAGCGACACGGCGGACGCGTACCCGAGGCGCCCGCTCTCCAGCGCCTGCCGGTAGATCAGCACCGGCAGCACCTCCGACTCGTGGTTGGGGCCGCCCGCGGTGAGCAGGAACGGCGTGAAGTCGTTGGCGGTCCACAGGCTGATGAGCAGCGTGTTGGTCAGCACGTGCCCGCGGACGTGCGGGAACACCACGTCGCGGACGGTCTGCCAGCCGCTCGCGCCCGCCAGCCGCGCGGTCTCGACCTGCGACGGCGGCACGGCGGCCAGCGCGGAGGTGTACAGCAGCAGGGAGAACGCCGTGCCGCGCCACACGTTGAACACGATGAGGCTGGCCATCGGGTACCGCACGAGCCACGCGGTCGTCGGGTCGCCCAGCAGCAGGCCGAGCGTGCCGCCGTCCCTGCTGAGCACGGCGAACCACAGGTAGGCGACGACCGGCCCCGGCAGGATCCACGCCAGCAGCACCAGTCCCTCGGTGGTGCGCCGCAGCCACGGCCGCACCCGGCTCAGCAGCCACGCCAGCGAGAAACCGAGGACGTTCTGGCCGACCACGGCCGATCCCAGCACGAACAGCGCCGTCAGCCACACCGAGTTCGCGAACAGGGCGTCGTCGAGGGCGGCGGCGAAGTTGTCCAGGCCCACCACGCTCGGCGCCGCGGCCGACGGCCCGGTGAGCTGGTAGTCGGTGATCCCGATGTACAGGGTCCACAGCGCGGGGAAGACCAGGAAGACGCCGATCAGCAGCAGCGCGGGCGCGACGAACCCGATCGCCCGCGCGACCCCGAGGCCCGCGACGTCCCTGGCGCCCGCCGACCCCCACCGCCGCGCCGGGGCGTCAACCGACGGCAACGGACGCCTCGCCGACGGCCTTCACCACGGCGTCCTGGTAGGCCTCGGCCGCCTCGTCCGGGCTCTTGCCCGCCACGACGTCGGCGGTCGCCTGCTGGAGCGCCGCCGACACCTCGGGGTAGTCCGCGAGGCCGGGCCGGTACCGGGTGATCGGCAGCACCCGGTCGGCCACGAAGCCGAGCACCGGGTCGCCCGCGAGGACCTCGTCGTTGACGTCCTCGCGCTGGGTGATCTGGGCGGTGCCCGCCAGCGACGACTTCACCGCCTCGGCGGAGTTGAGGAACCGGAGGAACTCCCATGCCTGCCGGGGGTAGCGCGAGTTCGGGTTGACCACGCGCACGCCGCCGCCGGACGTGCTGACGAAGTCCTGCCCGCCGACCCCCGCTCCGGGCACCCGCGCGGGCACGAGCGCCCAGCCCACGGCCGTGTCGCGGTCGGCCATCGCGGCCACGCCGGTGCGGGGTTCCACGACGGAGCGCCAGAAGTAGTCGCTCTCCAGCAGGATGCCGATCCGGTTCTCGGCGAACAGCGCGAACGAGCGGTCGCGCCCGTTCGCCTCCTGCTGGAGCACCGGATCGCCGAGCCCGTCGCGGTAGATCCGCTGGTACAGCCCGAGGACGTCCTTCACGCCGGACGTCGCGCCCTGCCACTTCCCGTTGTCGTGGACGGGTGTCCCGGTGCCCACCAGCATGGGCAGCACGCCCTGCATCGTGGTCGCCTCGCCCATCGCGGTGCCCGCGTTGAGCTGGATCGGCGTGACACCGGGGAGCTTCTTCAGCTCCGCCGCGGCGGCCAGCATCTCGTCCCAGCTCCTGGGCTGCCAATCGGCGGGCAGGCCCGCCGCCGCGAACAGCTTCTTGTTGTAGAACAGGACCCTGCCGTCGGTGCCCATCGGCACGCCGTAGCGCCTGCCCTCGAACTCGCCGAGGCCCTGCACGGCCTTCGGGATCTGCCGCCAGCCGTCCCACGCGTCGACGTCCGCCGCGCCCACGAGGTCGTCGAGCGGCCTGATCTGGCCCGCCTGCGCGAACTCGCCGAGCCAGATGCCGTCCAGTTCGACGACGTCACCGCCGCCGCCGGTCTTGAAGTCCAGCGCCACCTTGGTCTTGTAGGCCTCGTCGGCGGTGCCGCTCTGCTCGAACCGCACGGTCGCGGTGACGCCCTTGGCCTTCTGCTGCTCGGTGAACCGGGGGATGACCCAGTTCGTGATCCAGTCCGCGCCGCGCGCGTTCTTCCCGCCCGACACCGCGTTCGCGACGATCGTCAGCGTCACCTCCTTGGCGTCGGCGTTGCGCGCCGGGTCCTCGTTCCCGGTCCGGCCGAGGCACCCGGCCAGCACACCGCTCACCGCCAGCAGCACGAACGCCGTTGTCCGCCGCATCGCGTGATCCCCCGCCCACAGGTTCCGCCGGTACGTCACCTTCCAACTTGGCACCCGGTCCGCCCAGCCGCAGCGCCCTATCGGGGGATTCCCCGCGGCCGGTCGTGCCTCCGCGCGGGTGGGAGGTGGACCGGCGGGGTCACCCGGCGGAGGCCGCCGCGCGGCGCACCGGGGCGAGCAGGACCAGCGCGGTCCTCAACCCGGTCAGGGGTTCCCCGTCCTCGGAGCCGAGCCGGGACGCCAGAGCGCCCGCCCCGCCGTGCAGCGGGAGGGCCTCGTCGCCCTTGACCTCGCGGAGGAAGGTGCGCAGGTCGGCGTCCACGGCCGAGGTCCCACCGCCGCCGCGGTGCGCCCAGGCCAGCCGGAAGCCGTCCGCGTCCCCGGTGTGCTCGCGGGCGAGGCCGTGCAGCTCGGCCGCGTGCCTGCCCGGCTGGTCGTCGGTGGCCTCCAGCTCGCGGTCGCGCGACCCCCAGGCCGTGGCGAGCAGCACCGCGGACCGCGCGTCGGGCCTGGCCCCGGTCCACGCCGCGAGCAGTTCCCCGTCGGCGGCGGCCCGAGCCACGTCGCAGCCGTGCTCGTCCAGCGCGACGGCCAGCTCCAGGCTGACGTCCGCGACCTGGCCGAAGACCTCCAGCAGTTCCTCGCCCTCGTCCACGTGCTCCCCTTCCGCCTCGGTGGTGGCACCACCCTGGCCGCGTGAGCCCCGTGCGCCACGGCAACACGCCGACGGGCGCGCGGTTCCCGCGTCGGCGGGCGGCGAGGGGATGATGCTCCGGTGAGCCTGACCAGCCAGCTCGACGGTGGAGCGCTCGGAACCTGGTTCGCGGGCCGCTTCCCCGGCACCGAGCGCCTGGCCCGGTCGATCACGACCGCCGCGCGGCGGATCGAGCCGGTGCGGCCCGCCGGGCCGGTCGAGCCGGATCACCGGACCGAGGTGGCGGGGGCGTTCCGCGCCCGGCTCGCGCTGCTGGTCGACGGTGCTCCCCCGTACCGCGCCCTGCACGGTCTCGTGCGCGCCGGCCTGGTGTCGCGCGAGTGGGCCGACCGGACCGCGGCGGCGTTCCCGTCGCACCGGGGTCTGGACCGCGACCGCGCCGCGCGCGGGCTGGAGCTGCGCCCCGCTCCCGGCGGGTGGGTCGACCTGGCCGGGCAGGAGGGCGGACGGCCGCCGACCCGGCACGAGCCCGTGCTCGCGGAGTTCTTCGGCCGCCTGGTCGGCTACCTCGACGGGCACGCCCGCGCGGGCGTCCTGGGGACGCCCAACGTGGAGGCCGGGTTCGCGCGGATGTGCGCCCTGCTCGCCGCCTGGGGCTCGGCCGACCTCCCCGAGCGGCTCCTCGCGCTGCACGCGCGCGAGGACTACTCGGTCGACGACCTGTGGGACCTGCCCGCCGAGGCGGTGGTCGTCGAACTCGTCGAGCTGGCCGAGCGGCTCCGCGTGCACGAGAGCGATCCGCGCGAACGGCCGCTGGAGCTGTGGCGGCGCTGGGGCCGCGACTACGCCGAACCCGCCGGGCCCGCGGCGCTCAGGCGGGCCACCACCGGGCCGCTGGACGACGGGCTGCCCGCGGGCGTGTGGGGCGTGTCCGCTCCGGTGCTGGTCCCCCGCTGGGCCGAGGCGGACCTGCTCGTCGGGTCGCGGCTGCTGGACGTGGAGGCCGTCGCGGACGTCGACGAGCCCGAGCGGGTGGCGCGCTGGCTGTGGCGGCTCGCGGCCTACACGTGGCTCGACACCACCGACCGCTACCGCGTTCGCGTGGTCGGCCTCTACCTGGCCCGGCACGGTCTGCACGTCACGTGGGACGCCACCACGTTCACGCAGGCGCTCCTGGACTCGCCCAGGGGCGTCGACTCCGCCCGCCGGGAGTTCCTGCGGATCGTCCGGGGGACGATCACCGCCGAGGGCGCGCGGCCACCGCACGGCGGCCGGAAGGTGCCGATCCCCTGGCGGGGCCGGTGATCCCGGCGCGGCGACGGCGCGGTCAGCCGCCCGAGGCCTCGCGGGTGATCCGCTCGAACTGGGCGGCCATCGCCTCGGACAGCGCGTGCGCGGCGGTGAGCGGGCGGACCATGACCACGAGGTCGTCGATCAGCCCGTCGTCGTCCAGGTGCAGGAAGTCGCAGCCGTTGACCTCCCGGCCGCCGACGCGGGCGGTGAAGACCAGCGCGTGGTCCCGGCCGTCCGGCTCGCCGATCTCCCGCACGTAGCGGAAGTCCTCCAGCACCCGGAAGACCCCGCGCAGGATCGCGGCGACGAGCGGCTTGCCGGGGTACGGCGCGAACGCCACCGGGCTGGTGAACACGACGTCGTCGGCCAGCAGCGCCTCGACGGCGTCGAGGTCGCCCGCCTCGACCGCCTTGCGGAAGGGGTGCACCGCTACCTCCATAGACAACTTGTTGACTAGTAACTTCGAACATTAGTCAGCATGCTGTTAGGTTGTCCAGATGGCTCTGCGCTACGCGGTCCTGGCCGCACTCCTGGAGGGCGAGGCGTCCGGCTACGACATGGCCAAGCGCTTCGACGCCTCCGTGGCGAACTTCTGGACGACGACCCCGCAGCAGCTCTACCGCGAACTCGACCGGATGGAGGTCGAGGGCGTGATCGCGGCGCGGGTCGTCCAGCAGGAGCGCAGGCCGAACAAGCGCCTGTTCACCCTCACCGGGGCCGGGGAGCGGGAGCTGCTCGCGTTCTCCACCGAGCCCGCGAAGCCGGCCGCGCTCCGGGACGACCTGCTGATCAAGGTCCAGGCCGTGGACGCGGGCGACGCGCGGGCCGTCGCGGCGGCGGTCCAGGAGCGCCTGGAGTGGTCCCGCGCCAAGCTCGCCCGCTACGACCGGCTCCGGGCCCGGCTGCTGGACGGCCGCACCGAGGAGGAGTTCCTGGCCGGGTCCGACCGGATCGGCCCCTACCTCACCCTCATGGGCGGCCGGGCGGTCGAGCAGGCGACCACCGGCTGGTGCGAGCGCACGCTCGCGATCCTCGCCCGCCGCGCCGCCCTGCCGACCGCGGACGCGTGACCCCCGCGGGGTGTCGATGTCCGGCCGTCCCGACGGGGCCGCCCGCCGACCCTCAGGCCCGCTCGTGCGCACCCCGGGTCAGCGCGGCCAGCTGGTCGGCGTACTCGATGCGGTCGACCCAGTCCGCGGGCCACGCCGCCAGCCCGTGCGCGGCACCGGTGAACGCCCCGGCCAGCGCGGCGATCGAGTCCGAGTCACCGCTGGTGCGCGCGGCCCGCACCAGGGACCGGACCGGGTCGTCGGCGTGGCGGAGGGCGCAGTAGAGGCCGGTCGCCAGCGCCTCCTCCGCGATCCAGCCCGCCCCGGTGGCCAGGCACGCGTCCTGGCCGTCGTCCGGCGCGGCCAGCGCGGCGACCACCCGCTGGACGGCCTCGGCGCACTCGTCCCAGCCGCGTGCGATGAAGTCGGCGGGCGTGGTCGCACCCGGCGCCTCCCACAGCGCGCCGAGCCAGTCGCCCTGGTACACCCGACGCCGGTCGGCGCAGCGCTGGAGCAGCGCGGCGGGCACGTCGGCCAGCGCGAGACCGTCGACCAGCAGCCGCGTCGCGTACGCGGTCAGCTCGGACGCGGCCAGCGCCGTGGGGTGGCCGTGGGTCATCGCGGCCTGGAGCTGAGACACCCCGGCGAGCACGTCGAGGTCGAGCCCCGGCAGCAGGCCGACCGGGGTCACCCTCATGTTGGCGCCGCACCCCTTGGACCCCGCGACGGTCGCCTCCACCCACGGCAGGCCCTCCGCGAGCCCGCCGCACGCGTGCAGGCACGTCGTGCCCGGCGCGCGGTCGTTCTCCGGGCTGTGCGCCCACGCCACGAACCGCTCCCGCAGGCGCGGTTCGAGGACCTCGGCGGTGTACCGGTCGACCCCGTGCAGCGCCCACGCGACCGCGAGCGCCATCTGGGTGTCGTCGGTGACCGTCGCCGGGTCGCCCTCCAGGTCGTCCGGCCCGGTGGGGCCGAACCTCCGGTCGATCTCGGCCACGGTGAGGAACTCCGTGGGCCTGCCGAGCGCGTCCCCGAAGGCCAGTCCGTACAACGATCCCGCGATCCGCTCCATGGCCCGCGACTCTACTTCGGACAGCCGCGGGCACGCGGCTACCAGGCGGCGGGCGCGGGCGGCGGCACGACCGGCGGCCGGTCGTCGCACGTGGTGGTGTTCGGCAGCAGCCACGGCGCGAGCCAGCCGCCGTCGTTGCCGCCGAGGTCGGCCACCGAGAACTCCGAGCCCGCCGGGGTGAAGCCGAACGAGCCGCAGTTGTTGATCCCGACCGCGCCGACGTTGCGGGCGTCCACGTTCTCGAAGGACGCCGACCCGGCCGAGCGGGCGCTGACGACGGACGTGCCGGTCCCGTCGACCCTGATGTCCGCGAAGTGGACGTTCGTGATCGAGTACCGGTCCCTCACCGGGAAGTCGGAGACGAGCATGATCGCGTTGTAGGTGCTGTCGAGGAAGTGGTCGCCGACGACCTGGACGTCGGCGTCGATGTCCCGGTCGAGCGCGTAGAGCCAGATCGCGCCGAGGCCGATCTTCCAGTTCAGCTCGAACGTGCCCGCGCGGACCGTGGTGTTGTCGGTGATCCGCACGTACCCGGTGAACGGCTCGGCGCCGAAGCGCGACCCGACGTGGACGGCGCTGCCCTCGCGGACCGGGTCGGCGACGAGGTTGCGGGAGACGGTGGTGTCCGCGCCGCCGTAGATCGCGATGCCGTTCGCCAGCGTCGGCGTCTGCACGGTGTTGCGGTCGAAGGTGTTGCGCGCGTTCAGGGTCTTCTCCGACCACATGGCCAGGCCGTCGTCGCCGGAGTTGCGGACGAAGTTGCCGGACACCACCGAGTCCGTGACGCCGGTATGGAGGTTGAGGGCGTCGGCGATCTGGTCGACGATCACGTTGTCGCTCACGCGGACGTTCCTCATCGGCCCGTCGAACCACAGGCCCACCTTGGTGTGGCGGATGTGCAGGCCCCGGACGGTCGAGTCGCTCATCGCTCCCCCGACGCCGTTGACCTGGTCGGTGTCGACGCGCTCGCGGACGTCGCCCTCGATGGCGAAGCCGGACAGGTGCACGTTCCGGCTGCCGCCAGCGGAGGCGTCCCGGCCGTAGAAGCCGACGCCGGTGTGCACCGAACCGTCCGGCGCGGGCGTGCTCAGCGCGACCTCGCGGCCCTTGACGACCGTGTGCCAGTTGCCCGCGCCCTCGATCGTCACGTCGTCGACGACGATGTGGCGGTTCACCTGGAAGGTGCCCGGCGGCAGGTACACCGGGCGGTGCAGGCGCTTCGCCAGCGCGATGGCCGCGTCGAACGCGGGGGCGGAGTCGCGGCGGCCCGTCGGGTCGGCGCCGAGCAGCAGCACGTTCACGGCGGTGGGGGCGACGTGCGGCAGGCCGACGAGCTCGGAGTCCAGCAGGTCGACGACCGTCCACGCCGCGGCGGTGCCGACGGGTGCGGTGAGGCGCACCTTCGCGCCCCTCGGGTAGGTCCGGTCGAGCTTGACCCGCACCTCGTCGTAGAAGTGGCTGGGGCGGAACGGCTTCGCGATCGTCGGGGCGGGCGTCGTCGCCGCGGGCACGCAGGAGCACTCGGTGATCCACCAGTCCGGGTGCAGCAGGTCCGCGTTCGGGTCGTTGGTGAACGGGTACTGGTTGTACAGCCACGAGTACTGCGACGTCAGGGTGGCGGTCCTGCTGTGCCTGCCGTTCACCGACACGTCCAGCGGCGCGGTGATGCCGCCGCCGGTCGGCGCGTCCGGGACGCTGTAGCGGACGGTGACCGCGTTGGCCCTGGCGGGCAGCGTGAACTCCACGTGCTGACCCGGCACGAGCTTGACGGCCCTGCGCCCGGACGCCTCCGCGGGCAGCGTGTACGCGTCCCGGTCCGGCCCGATGACGGTGCCGGTGGTCACCGCGTTCTCCGCCTCCTGTTCGAGGAAGGCGACCGCCGCGCCCCGGCCCGCGACCAGCGACGGGGCCAGGCCCGCGCGGGTGACCACCGGGGTGGCGGAGGCGACCGCCGTGCCCACCGCGCACAGGCTCGCGGCGGCCACCGAGGCGACCACGACCGCCGTCCACCGCCGAGCGGCGACTCCACTGGTGCTCCGTGACATCGGGAACCCGCCTCTTCCGTCCGGCGACAGGGTGAGACGACCTTAGGTTGCGGTCAGCGCAGCCACAAGGAGATGTAGGGAAGTTTCATGAACTGAATGATGATTTGCGAATGTCAGTCGATTCTTTGCGAAGAGGTGCGCGGTGACGTGGACAGGACGCGGAGCTGGAGCATCGCCGCGAAGCGCGCCTCCGGGTCGGTGAGGTCGAGGTCGCCGATCTCCGCCAGCCGCCGCAGCCGGTAGCGGAAGGTGTTCGGGTGGACGTGGACGGCGGCCGAGGCGGCGATGACGTCGCCGAAGGCGTCCAGCCAGGCGCTCAGGGTCTCGACCAGGTTGGCGGTGTGGCGCTCGTCGTAGGCGATCAGCTTCGCGATGGCGCCGGTCGGGCGGTCGCCCTGCGACGCGGCCAGGTCGCGCAGCTCCAGCACCAGCGCCTCCACGTGCACGTCGGACAGGCGGGCGGTGCGCCGGGCGCCGCCCGCGCGCAGGACGCGCAGGGCGCGGTCGGCGTTGGCGCGGGCCGCGGGCAGGTCGGCGGTCTCGGCCGCGACGGGACCGACGGCGATCACGGCCCTGGTCCGCTCGCCGACGCGGTCGAGGAAGTCGGCGGCGATGGTGAGGGCGCGCTCGTCGCCGTCGGCGGTCGACGGCACGAGCCCGTAGGTGACGTCGCCGATCAGGGCGGTCGCGCAGCGCGGGTGCAGCGCGCTCAGGTGCATCGCGAGCGCGTCGCCGAGCCGCTGGCGCTCGGTGGCCAGCGCGGCCTCGGTGGCGGTGGTCCCGTCGGGGTGGGTGGTCGCCATCGCCAGCACGACCACCGGACGGCCCGCGAGGCCGAGGCGGTCCAGGGCGTCGCGGGCTCCCCGACCGCCTTCGAGGGCGGTGCTGAGCAGGTCGGTGCGCAGCCTGCGCTCCACGTCGACCCCGGCGCGGATGCGGAGCATGTGCAGCGCCACCAGCCTGGACGCGTCCACCAGGGCCGTGGTGCGGTCCGCGGTGAGCGGTGCGCGCACGGCGGCCCAGATGGAGCCGAGCACCTCGTCGCCCGCGCGGACGGCCACCGCGACGCGGGGCAGCGACGACGCCGTCACCGGCTCGATGTACACCGGCTGGTCGGTGCTGTACAGGTCGCGGAACACGCCCCGCTCGAACAGCACCCGCGCGTACTTCTCGGGCACCTGGCGGCCGAGGATGGTCTCCACCCTGGACGAGTCGGCCTCGTCCTGGCGGCCGGAGAACGCCAGCACGCGCGTCCCGCGGTCCTCGATCGTCACGGGGGCGTCCAGGAGCGCGGCGACCGCGTTGGCCAGCGCGAACAGGTCGCCGGACGGCATTCCGCCCAACGTCTCCGGCCCCACCCCGCCGATGTCGCCCTCGGCGAGCAGCGACCGCAGCATCGCGGCGAGCTGCGCCCACGACGCGCCGCGGGTCAGGCCGAGCAGGGCGACCCCGGAGTCCTCGACGGCCGCGGCCACCTCCTCCGACACCGGCACGGGTGCCCGCACCACGAGCCCGAGCGCGGCGTGACCGCTCAGCGAGCGCAGCAGGGCGGCGATCTCCGCGGGCGACCCCAGCCCCACGCCCAGCACGAGCGCGTCCGGCGGCGGCGCGGCGTCGTCCAGCGGGTCGTGGATGGCGACGCCCCCGATGGCGCGCGCCACGTCGGGCCCGCCGTGGACGAGTTCCAGCAGGGTCGCGCCGAGGTCGTCGAGCACCCGACCGAGGCTGGCGTGCGGTCGCGGGGTCATACCCGAAACCTAGGCCCCTCGGCCGGGTGGGGGTTCGTCGGAGCGGACGAAATCGGGTCGTTCACTCGTCCGGGCGGACGACTCAGACCGGCACCCACTCCGTCGAGGTGGTCACCGCCTCCAGCTCGTCGGCCAGCGGCTCCACACCCAGGCCGGGCCCGGTCGGCACGGTCAGGTGACCGTCGTCGAGCACGAACGGCGCCGTGACGTCCGTGCGGTAGAACCGGCCCGAGGCGGACGTGTCGCCCGGCAGGGTGAAGCCGGGCAGCGCGGCCAGCGCGACGTTCGCCGCCCGGCCCAGCCCGGTCTCCAGCATCCCGCCGCACCACACCGGCACGCCGTGGGCCGCGCACACGTCGTGGATCCGCCTGGCCTCCAGGTAGCCGCCGACCCGGCCCGGCTTGATGTTGACGATCGCCGCGGCCCCCAGCGCGATCGCGGCGGCGGCCGACCGCGCCGAGGTGATCGACTCGTCGAGGCAGACCGGCGTGCTGATCACCTTCGCCAGCTCCGCGTGGCCGAGCAGGTCCTCCTCCTCCAGCGGCTGCTCGATCAGCAGCAGCCCGAACGGGTCCAGCCGGGCCAGGTGCCGCGCGTCGGCCGCGGTGTAGGCGGTGTTCGCGTCGACCTGGAGGAGCACGTCGTCGCCGAACCGCTCGCGCACCGCGCGCACCGGCTCGACGTCCCACCCCGGCTCGATCTTCAGCTTGATCCGCACGTACCCCTCGTCGAGGTACCCGCCGACGGCGTCGAGCAGCTCGCCGATCGAGTCCATGATCCCCACCGACACCCCGCACGGGACCCGGTCGCGGGTGGCGCCCAGCTCCCGCGCCAGCGGCCGTCCCTCCGCGCGCAGCTCGGCGTCGAGCACGGCCATCTCCAGCGCCGCCTTCGCCATCCGGTGCCCCCGGAACGGTTCCAGCGCGGGCGCGACCGCGTTCGCGTCGAGCCGCCCGCGCCCGCCCAGCGCCGGGATGAGGAAGCGGGTCAGCACGTCCGCGGCGGCGTCGACGTACTCCGAGGAGTAGAGCGGGTCGGACATCGCCACGCACTCGCCCCAGCCCTCCCCCTCGTCGGTGACCGCCCGCAGCAGCAGCACGTCCCGCGCGGTCTGGGTGCCGAACGACGTCCGGAACGGCGCCACCAGCGGCATCCGGACCCGGCGCAGCTCCACTCCGGTCAGCTTCATCGACTGCCCTTCCCGTTCGTCACGACGTACCAGCCCGCCCGGTCGAACCCGGTGATCCCGCCCCCGCCCGCCAGCGCGGCGCCGAGCACCTCGCGCACGGCGACCCGCCACTCCTTCGCCCCGCCGGGATCGGCGGCACGCAGCGCCTCGACGTCGCGCGGCACGGCCACCAGCAGCGTCTCCCCCTCCACCGATCCCGCCACCGGCGTGCCGTGCGCGGACCGCCCGAGGGCGACCACCGCGCCCCGTTCCAGCTCGGCCCGCACGTCACCGGGTGCCGGCGTGCCCGCGCAGGCGTCCGCGACCGCGGCGGAGCGCAGGTCCCAGCGGATGAGCAGCCGGTCGCTGTCGTCGCCGCCGTTGATGTCGTCGGCCATGTCGCCGTAGAAGTTCGCCAGGTACTCCGCGGGCCGCGCCCCCAGCTTGGTGATGTTGAAGTGCGCGTTGCGCGCGACCAGCGGGTCGTAGGTCCACTCGACCTCCCCGATCCCGCGCTCGGCCGCCCACGCGCGCTGGTGCAGCTTGAGCGCGAACCCGACGTGCCTGCCGAGCGCGCTCGACGCCACACCCGCCACGTGGCTGTGCAGCACGTGCCCCGCGGGTGCCCCGAGGAAGCCGACGCAGGCCCCCACGAGCACCGGCCCGTCGAACGCGCCCGCCACGTAGTTGCCCGCCTTGGACAGCGCGCGCAGCAGGTGGGTCGTCACCGGCGGGTTGTTCGGGGCGGGCCGCCAGATCCCGTCGAAGAGGCGGTACACCGCTTCGAGGTCGGCCAGCCCGGTCACGTCGCGCACCTCGACCCCGGCGGCCGTGGCCGCGGCGTGGGCGTGTTCCTGCTCGTTCACAGGACCCATCGTCGCCACCGCGCCGCCCTCCGTCATGGTCCGCCCGCACCAGCCGGGGCGGTCGAGTTGGTCGTGGCCGACCGCCTGGAACACCTCAGCCCACCTTCGGGGTGGCGCGCACACCGAAGTGCAGGTACCGCTCGCCGGTCGGCAGCGAGTAGAACCACACGGGCGTCCAGGTGCGCACCTTCGGGTCCTTCACCACGAACAGGTTCTCGCGCACGGCCCTCATCTCGTACTCCTGCGTCGGCTCGGGCGCGAGGTCGGCCAGCGCTCCGGTCACGGTCGTGCGCAGCACCGGGCCGTCCAGGACCTCCAGCCGGGCGCCCGCCCGCTCGTAGGTGCCCAGCAGCGGGGTCACGTCGACGGCCACGGGCTCCGCGGGCGGTTCGAGGGGCGTCGGCACGGTCACGCCCGCCAGTTCGGCGAAGACCTCGCCGTACAGCTCCTGGAACAGGTCGCGGCTGTTGCCGCCGTTGACGAGCAGCACCACCGCCAGGCCCTCGTCGGGCAGCAGCCGCAGGAAGGCGTTCTGCCCGATCGTCGCCCCGTCGTGGCCGATCAGCCTGCGGCCGTCCCAGTCGAACCGGATCCAGCCGAGCCCCCACGAGTCCCCGAGGGTGAACTTCTCCGGCACGTCCGCCTGGTGCGCCGCCATCGCCTCGGCGCTCGACCCGGCGAGCACCCTCGTGCCGTCGGGCGCGAGGCCGCCGGTGAGGTGCATCCTGGCGAAGCCGAGGACGTCGGCCACCGCGGAGGTGATCAGCCCGGCCGGTCCGACCGACCGCGGCAGCCCCCACCGCGGCGCCGTGACGAGCTGCTCGCCCTCTCCGACGTGGCCGACGGCCGCGCGGTGCAGCAGGGCCTCCTCCGGCAGCGTGACCGTCCGCTCCAGGCCGAGCGGGGTGAGGAGCCGGTCCCGCACGGCCTGGTCCCACGTGCCGCCGGTCAGCTTCTCGACCACACGGCCCGCCAGCGAGAAGCCGGAGTTGCAGTAGGACCAGGTCGCGCCGAGCGGGTGGTTCTGGGCCACGTCCGCGAGCAGCGCCACGTACTTCTCCAGGCAGTCGTCGCCGCGCCCGGTGTCGGTGAAGACGTCGCCGTCGATGCCGCTGGTGTGGGTGAGCAGGTGCCGCATGGTCACGGTCTTGGTGACGTCCGGTTCGGCCAGCCGCAGCTCCGGCAGCACGTCGGAGATCGGCGCGTCCAGGTCGAGCAGGCCCTCGTCGACCAGTTGCAGGACGACCGTCGCCGTCCAGACCTTCGAGATGGACCCGATCTGGAACAGCGAGTCGGTGGTCGTCTCCACACCGGTGTCGAGGTTCAGCACCCCGTGCGCGGCCTCGACCAGCTCGTCCTCACCGCCGGGGCGCAGCCGCAGGATCCCCAGCGCGGCACCGGGAACGCGGTGGCGCTCGGCCAGCGCGCCGAGCCTGCGCCGCCAGTGCTCGGCGTCGATCCGGGGCCTGCGCGGCCCGGCGACGTCACCCGCGTAGCGCTCGACCCAGTCGACGATCCGGCGGTTGAAGTCCACGCGGTGCGACGGGCGGCCTTCGAGGATGAAGAGGTGGCTGCCCTCCGGGTAGAGCACCAGCCCGGTCGGCACGCCCTGCTCGCGCAGCGCCGCGTACCACTGCTGGGCCTGGCCGATCGGGCAGCGGACGTCGGCCGCGCCCTGCACGACCAGCGTCGGCGTGCGCACGCGGTCGACCCGCGCGAACGGCGACATCGCCTCGTACCGGTCGCGGTCGGACCAGGGCAGGCCGCCCAGCTCCAGCTCGGCGAGGAAGTGCCCGACGTCGGCCGTGCCCGCCATGCTGGTGAGGTCGCTGACCACGCCCCCCGCCACCGCGGCGGCGAACCGGTCGTCGCGGCTGGTGAGGTAGCAGGTCATGAACCCGCCGTAGCTGTACCCGGTCACGGCCAGCCGCCGCGGGTCGGCGACGCCCTCGGCGACCAGCTGGTCGAGGGGTTCGAGGAAGTCCGCCGCGTCCTCCTCGCCCCAGCCGCCCAGCGCCGCCGTGTAGAAGCGCTCGCCGTAGCCGTCGCTGCCGCGCGGGTTGAGCAGCAGCACGGTCCAGCCGCGCGCGGCCAGCTCCTGGTGGTAGAGGTGGACCTCGTCGGCCGCGCCGTTCCACGCGTTGTGCGGTCCGCCGTGGACGTCCAGCAGCAGCGGGCCCCCCGCGGAGGTGTCGCCGATGAGCCACCCCTGCACGGTGGTCCCGTCGGAGATCGTGAACTCGCGCTCCACGCGGGGGAACAGCTCCACGTCGGCCGGGGAACCGTGCGCGGTGAGCACGGACTCCTCCCCCGTCGCCAGGTCGACGGTGACGACCTCGCCGTAGGAGTCCGGCGTCGCGAGCACCACGGCGGCCGTGCCGTCCGCGGTGGACACGCCGGACACGACCCGCCCGGCGCCCGCGAGCACGGGGACCGGACCTCCGCCGCCGTCGAGGGGCACCGAGTACAGGTGGGTGCAGCCGCGGTCGCGGGCGCAGAAGAGCACGCTCCGGCCGTCGTCGACCCACCGGGGCAGGGCTCCGGGGTAGCCGGGACCGCCGGGCATGACGTTGCGGTCCAGCGGGGCCGCGAGGTCGACCGGCGACGACCCGTCCAGCGGCACGCGCAGCAGGCCCGCGTGGCCGGTGGGCGGCCCGACCGTGCCGACGACCAGCAGCGCGGCGCCGTCCGGGGTCCAGGTGACCGGACCGCCGTACCCGTCGAGCAGGCCGACGGGCCGCGACGTGCCGTCGGCGAGGTCGACGACGTGCACCGGGGCCCGGAGCACGAGGTCCCCGTCCGCCGCCGTGCTCGCGGAGTGCGCGAGCCTGGTGGAGTCCGGCGACCAGGCCGGGTCGCCCGCGTGCCAGTCGCCGTCGGTGACCCGCTCGGTCCTGCCGGTCCGGACGTCGAGGACGTGCAGGTGCGTGCGCAGCGTGCGCAGCAGGCCCGCCCCGTCGGCCTGGTAGTCCAGCCGGTCGGCCACGACCGGCGCACCCGCGCGCCGTGCCCGCGCCCCGTCGTCCTCGCCGTCCGCGGCGTGCAGGTCCACGGCCGCGCCGAACGCGATCCGCGTCCCGTCCGGGCTCCACACCGGCGCGCCCGCGCCGAGCGGGAGCGACGTGACCCGCTCCGGTTCACCGCCGTCGGCGGGCAGCAGCCACACCTGCGCGGGCCCGTCCTGCGCCCGCAGGAACGCGAGCCGCGTCCCGTCCGGCGACCACGCGGGCGCGGTGTCGGCCCGTCCCCCGGTGAGGCGCCGGGGCGAGCCCGTCCGGGTGCCCACCGCCCAGAGCGCGCGATCGGTCCGGTCCGCCTCCGCGTCGACGGTGCGGAGCACGTAGGCGACCCGCTCCCCGTCGGGGGACAGCGCGGGCTGCTCCGGTACCGCGAACGAGGTCAGGTCGTCGGTGCGCTGGCGACGGGTCACCGGGTTCTCCTTCGGTAGGTCCTCCTACCGAAGCCTCCCGAACCCGGTCGCGCGTGTCTTGGTGCGGAAGGACCAGTGGTCGCCCCCGCACTCGTCCGCCGCGCCCAAGATCCCCCCGGCTAGCGCGCCGGGTAGACGTCCGTGCGGATCGTCTCGACGTCGTCGGCGGGCACCTCGTAGCCCAGGTCGTCGATGAACGCCACGTGCACCGGCCTGCCGGTCCGGCGCGCCCGGCGCTCGATGCTGCGCCCCTCGGGCCACGGCAGGTGCTCGTCGCCCCACTGCTGGAGCGCGCCGACGACGACGTGCAGCGCACGGCCCGCGTCGGTCAGGTGGTACTCGTACCGCATCCGGCTGCCCGGCTCCTGGTAGGGCACCTTGGTCATGACGCCGAACTCCACCAGCGTCGACAGCCGGTCGCTGAGCACGTCGGCCGCGACGCCGAGGGACTGGCGGAAGTCGGCGAACCTGGTCGTGCCGACCAGCGCGTCCCGCAGCACGAGGAAGGTCCACTTCTCGCCGAGGACCCCGAGGCTCCTGGTGACGGAGCAGGTCGAGCCCTGCATCCTGACGTCGGCCATGCACCCGATGCTACCCCTGGGTCGCCGATCGGGATCCAGTGGTCGCGGGCGACGCCCGCCCGCGGCCCGAGCGGCGCCGGACCGGCCGACTCGCCGGGCCTCAGCCCTCGGCCACCGCCGGGCTGCCCGGCCCCGGCCTGACCTCGACGTTCGCCGCGCGCAGCGACGTGCCGCACCGGTCGCAGACCAGGTTCCCGTCGGGTGCCCCGCCGCACTCGGCGTGCTCCACCAGCAGCGGCGCGCCCGCGGGCTCGGGGTAGTACTTGTCGCCCCAGCGCAGCAGGTGGGCCAGCAGGGGCCACAGCTCCGCGCCCTTCTCGGTGACGCGGTACTCGAAGCGCGGCGGCCGGTCGCTGTACGGCGTGCGCTCCAGCACGCCCTCGGCGCAGAGGTGCTGGAGGCGCGTGGTGAGGACGCTGCGGGTGATGCCCAGCGCCTCCTTGAGGTCGTCGAAGCGGACGACGCCCTGGAGGACGCTGCGGACGATCAGCAGCGACCACCGCTCGCCGACGACCTCCAGCGAGCGCGCGACCGAGCAGACCTGCGTCTGGTACTCGCGGTGCAACACGCCGCCAGCCTACCTCAGTCGTGTCACCAGACCCAGTTAGTCGCTTAACCAGACTTACCGTGCTACGGTCAGTCTCATCACCAGACCAACTCGTTCGACGAAGGGCACCCCGATGCGGATCCCAGGTGCGGTGGCACTGGTCACCGGCGCGAACCGCGGCCTCGGCGCGGCGTACGTGCAGGCGCTGCTCGACCGCGGCGCGGCGAAGGTCTACGCGGGGGTGCGGGACACCTCGACCGTCACCGACCCCCGTGTCACGGCGCTGCACCTCGACGTCACCGACGACGCCACGATCGCCGCCGCCGTGCGCCGGGCCGGTGACGTGACCCTGCTGGTCAACAACGCCGGGATCGGCTCGCTCGAACCGGTGCTCGGCTCCGACGCCGAGCTGCGCAGGCTGATGGACGTGAACTACTTCGGCCTGATCGCCGTGAGCCGCGCCTTCGCGCCCGTGCTCGCGGCCAACGGCGGGGGCGTCGTCGCCAACGTCCTGTCGGACCTGTCGTGGCGCGGCTCGTCGTTCCTCGGCGGGTACGCCGCGACCAAGTCGGCGGCGTGGTCGGCCACCAACTCGACCCGCCTCGACCTGGCCGGGCAGGGCACGCAGGTCGTCGCCGTGCACGCGGGCTACATCGACACGGACCTGACCGCGGCGGTGGACGTGCCGAAGCTGGCGCCCTCGCGGGTCGCGAACGAGACGCTGGACGGGATCGAGAAGGGCGCCCACGAGGTCGTCGTCGGCGAGCCGGCCCGCGAGGCGAAGGCGGCCCCGGCCAAGTCCGTCACCGACGCGTACCCGCAACTCGTCGGGTCCTGAGCCCGCCGGGCGGCGCGCGGTAGGGTTCCGCCGGTGGGGCAGATCAAGCGCATCGGCGTGTTCTACGACGGCACCTGGTTCGCGTACCTGAGCGACTTCTACGCCACCGCGCACCAGCGGGCGGCCAGGATCGCGCTCGACGGCTTCCACGACGCGCTGCGCTGGTACGCCCACACCGAGACCGGAACGCCCCTCGCCGACTGCCTGGTGCCCGAGGCGCACTACGTGCGCGGACGCATCCAGACGCCCGCCACGTCGTTCGACAACGTCCTGGCCACCGCCGGGATCACCCGGCACGACCTCCCCCTGCACGGCGGCAAGGAGAAGGGCGTCGACGTCCACTTCGCACTGGAGGCGTGGGAGCGCGCCACGACCGTGCCGCTGGAGTGGGTCGTGCTGGTCACCGGCGACGCCGACTTCGCCCCGCTGGCGAAGCGGCTGTCCGCCCGCGGCGTGCACGTGGTCGTGCCGGTCGTCGACATCAGGTCGTCGCCCGGCGCGCCACCGCCCGCCTGGACACCGCGCACCGCGGCCCCGCTGCGCGCCGCGGCCACGTCCACCCCCTCGTTCGACGCCCTGTTCGCACCCGCCGACCGCCCCGACTACCCCCTGCGCAGCCCGTTCGTGCGGTCGACGGAGGCCGTCGCCTCCCCCGTCGGCACACCGCGCGGCCGCAGGCGCGGCACCGTGACCGGGTGGCGGGCCGGGCAGTCGCACGGGTTCATCACCGACACCCGCGGCGGGTCCTGGTTCGTCTCGCGCGACGACCTCCCGGAGGACCACGCCGTGCTGCCCAACGGCACGCGGGTGTCGTTCACCGGCTCACCGACACCGACGCCGGGCCGGAAGTACCCGAGGGCGTACGCGATCCGCCCCGAGTGACGGGGTTGGCTACGCCCACGCCGACCGCGCGAGGCGCTCGACCTGGGCGATGAGCTCCTCCGGCGACACGTCCAGGTCCAGCGGGTACTCGGTGATCGTGATCGGCGAGTTGTGGATGCGCCGCGGCGTGGCGCCGGTGGTGCCGCTGGCGTAGACGAGCCAGGCCCGGTCGACCCTGAGCGCGGTGCAGTAGGCGAGCACCTGGTAGAGGTCCGTGGTCGGGTAGCGGCCCGACGCGCTCTCCAGCTTGTACTTGGCGTCCACGACGAACCGGGGCACGTCGTCCACCAGGTGCACCACGTCGACGTTCATCGAGATCGCACCGCCGGTGTCGAGCTTCACCGGGTACTGACCCTCGGTCCGCCCCGGCCCGGAACTCCACGCCTCGGTCAACGCGGTGGTCACGAAGTCCTCGAAGACCTTCTCCATGTTGACGACGAAGGCGGCGATCGACAGGCCGTCCTCCCCCACCTCGAACGAGAGCGTCCTCAGCACCAGGTCCGCGATCCGCAGGGCCGGGTGGTACGCGGTGTTGAGCCGGTTCGGTCGCCACTGCGGCAGCGGTGCCCCGGCGGCCAGGGGTGAGACGCCGGTGAGCCGGTTGCGCAGGTGCCGCAGCCGGGTCCTGATCCCCTCGTCGACGCGGGGAACCGCGAGCATCCGGCCGACCGCCGCCCGCAGCACCCGGTTCTCCGGGGTGTCCACCGTGTACTCGTCGTGCGTGATCTCGACCGGCACCGCACGACCGGGCCGCCGCGCGAGCTGGTCGCCGACCCGGATGCGCCCGCGGATCACCGTGCTCGTCACGTCCTGCGAGGTGTAGCCGAGGAGCACGCCGCTGGCCAGTGCCCGTTCGACGGTGCGGCACAGGGTCTCCGCGACGACGGCCCACAGCCCGTCCGCCTCCACGCCCTCGACGTTCTCCGGGCGGAAGCCGGGGTTGAGCGCGTAGCCGAGCAGGAACAGCAGGCGCGGGACGGTCACCTTCGGCGTCACCACGACGTCGAGGCCGTGGGCGTGGACGGCTCCCACCCGCTTGGACCTGGGGATCAGGGTGAAGTCGGCGCCGCTGGGTCGGACGTCGACCAGACCGCACCCCTTCAGGTAGACCACCTGGGCCGGGGTGAGCGGCACGGTCTTGCCCGTCCCGGAGTTCTCCGGCAGGACGATCACGGGAGTGCGCGGACCGCGTCGAGGCCGAAGGTGTCGTGCACCCGCTGCCGGGACAGACGCTCGTAGTAGTGCTCTTCGAGCAGCGGGAGGATCGAGTGCTCCCAGACGAGGTCGAGGCCGTGGTCCGCATCCGGCTTCATCAGGTACGACGGGCCGATCTTGAACTCCCGGTCGTCCCCGATGGCGGCGTTGAGCTTGGCCAGCAGCTCCGCTCGTCCGTCGTCCTTGCCGTTGGCCGACGCCCACCGCGCGAGCAGGTCCTTGACCGGAGGGAGGTCCGGGTGGAGTTCGACGAAGGCGAACCGGCGCCGCATGGCGGCGTCCACCAGCGCGATCGACCGGTCGGCGGTGTTCATCGTGCCGATGACGAAGACGTTGGCGGGCAAGGTGAACCGGTCGCCCGGCGAGTACTGGAGGTCGATCGCCTCGTCGCGGTACTCCAGCAGGAAGTACAGCTCCCCGAACACCTTGGGGAGGTTCGCCCGGTTGATCTCGTCGATGATGAGGACGTGCGGCGTCGTCGGGTCCTTCGCCGCCGACTCGGCCAGGCGGCGCAGCGGACCGTGCACCAGTTCGAAGGTCGCGCTCCCGCCGCTG